>NZ_CP033433.1:0-650000 GCF_003713065.1 Cohnella candidum
AACGCAAATTATGGCGGACGATATTCGCTTCGTGATCGATAAGTTAACGGATATAAACGCCGGGAAGACGGATTCGATTTTAGCAGGTAAATTGGATCTTGAGAAAATCGGTGTCGTCGGTCATTCGCTGGGCGGTGCGGCGGCGTACAATCTGGCCCTCAACGACAGCAGAATAAAGGCTGCAATCAACTTGGACGGCGCTGTGTATGCGATTCCTAACGCCAACAAGTCTAACGCTCCTTTTCTCATGCTGGCGAATGATGAGAACGGAATCCAATCGATCATAAAAGGCGAGCCCTTCATGCTCAAACTGGAAGAGATCCGCGCCGAAGATCAGGAAGCAGTGGCCTCCGCCTATGGCGGCAAAGAAGCCTATATGGACATTTACAGAAAACAGAAACGGGCCGCAAGCGGACTTGCCGAAACTTTGAAGGCGGAAGACAGCTTATTGGTTATCAAAGGCAGCGCCCATATGAAATTCTCCGATATCGGACTTTTTCTGGGGCTGGGTTTCCGCCGCTTCATCGGAATCAACGGGGAAACCTCATCCGAAGAATGTTTGGATATCGCAAGAGCGGTCACATTGAACTTTTTCAACCGGCATTTGAAGGATGGAACCAAGGATTCGCTGGAATCCGTTTTTCGCCAATATCCGAAGCTGCAGAAAGCCAAGTGGTCGTAATGGAGGTGATCCTATGAACGAGATACTGCGAACCCGCCATCTGACAAAACGTTACGGCTCAAAAACGGTTGTGCACGACTTGAACATGACGATTAGAGTCGGTGATATTTACGGATTCTTGGGGCAGAACGGTGCTGGGAAAACGACGACGTTGCGGATGTTGATGGGTCTGATCCAACCGTCTGACGGTGAAATCGAATTATTCGGCTCCGCGCTGCATGAAAACAAAAGATCGGCAATGGAGCGCATCGGCGCCATCATCGAATACCCAGGGTTCTATCTCAATCTGAACGCGGTGGACAATCTGGAAATCCATCGCCGTCTGATGGGGATGGGCAACAAAGAATGCATAGACGACGTTCTAGCGACTGTCGGCTTGCTTGATGCCAAAAGGCAAAAAGTGAGAAGTTATTCGCTTGGAATGAAGCAGCGGCTTGGCATTGCCCGCGCTTTGCTTCATCACCCCGAACTTCTCCTGCTGGACGAACCGACTAACGGTTTGGACCCTGGTGGCATTAAAGAGATGCGGCAGCTCTTTTTGGAGCTTGCCAGAAAGCGCGGCATTACGTTTTTAATTTCCAGCCATTTGCTAAGCGAAATCGAACAATTGGCTACCAAAGTAGGGATCATCCACAAGGGGAAATTGCTTGAAGAAATCGACCGGGAAACCTTGCAAAAGAAGACCCGGCACTATCTGGAGATCAAGGTGACGGACGCGCAGAAAGCCGCCTTTATTTTGGAGCAAAAGCTGGGTATCACGGATTATGTCGCAGCCGGTCCCGGCATCCTCCGTCTCTATGAGCATCTTGAGCAGCCGGATCAGGTCAGCCTTACTCTGGCGAATAACGGGGTCGGCGTAAGAGAGATGGCGTTGTCGGGGGACAGCCTCGAAGACTATTTTCTTAAGATCACGGGGGGTGAAAGGCATGTTTAGCGTTCTCCGTGCTGAATTTTTGAAACTGAAGAACACCAAGATTCATTGGCTCATACTTCTAGGCGCCATACCGGCAAACCTGATCACTTTGTCTGCTTTCCTGCCGAAAGTAACGCCCGATGGCACTCCGGCAGGGATTGATTTACAGGATATGTTCTATCGGCAGGGGATGACGATTACCATTCTGGCGCCGTTCATGTTCGCGTTGATGACTGGTTATATCGTCTCGCGTGAATACCAAGAGCGCACGATCAATCAACTGTTTTCCTACCCCATCTCACGGGTAAGGATTCTCTTTGCAAAACTGGCAGCCGTGTTATCGCTGATTGTCGCCACTTCAGCTCTCTCCTGTGCTTCGGTTACGGTAACCGGTCTGATTGCCGCTTTGACACAACAATTCGATTGGGCCGTCGTCTGGGCGGGAATTCGAATGAATATGCTGGCTTGCCTCCTTGCGTTCGGCACGATACCCGTAGCGGCGGCGCTTAGCATGGTTGGCAAGAGTGTCATCCCTTCGACGGTGTTAGGGGTGTTTGCTACAATCGTCACCCTCATTGGAGAGATGGGGCATGGCATGAAAGGAATTCTTTTTCCGTGGCTGATGCCGTATTGGCCGGTTCGGGAGTTAGGCCAAGGTTTAGCGGAAAGCGGACCCAACCCTTATTTAGCGCCTGGAGCGGCCATTCTTGCGGTTACCTTTGTTGTTTCGCTCCTTTTCTGCATCGTTTATTATGAAAAAGCGGAAGTTCACAGCGGTTCTTGAAACTGTGTTATAGCATAAAAAAACAGCCTCCCCAGGCTGTTTTTTTGTTACGGCACTTTAAAACTTCACATGAAGCAGCTTGGCTTCGTCAGGCTTCAAGCGGACCTTGATCTCTTGGCTCGACTCGTCATAGCCCACGTCCCCGCCATCCCACATGTCCCTGATGGAGAGATGCGACGCAGCCGGGAAGCCAAGCCGTTGCAAATTCAGCCGTTTGTCTTCGGCATCCCCCGGATCCAAATTAAAAACCGCAATCCAATGCTCGCCGTTTCCATGCAGCACGAAGACGCTTTCCGCCCGATCCCCGCTAGAACCTTCCACCGGCCGGAACGAGATTCCTTTGCGTGCCAAATCCATGATTTCCGGCCGGGTCAACCAATCGACGGCCCGCGATGCGGCGCCTTCTTTCCGGAAGTCGTCCCCGAGCAGCATGGAGGTCCCTGCGAGAATCGACGCGGTCAAGCGGCCTCTGCCTTCGTTCGGCGTCGATTCGCGTTGATTGCAGCTTTGGAACAGCACGGTATGGTCGGGATCGTTGAACCGGTACAGCGTATCGTTGATCCACCAGCCATACGTGATCGCGTTCAGAAGATACTCCGTGTCGCCGGCTAAGCCGAACACGTCGCAGGATACCCGCCGGCTGTGCGCGTATCCATGAGGGAACAGAGGGGCAATCGAGAGATTGAGGAAGAACGGCTTGCCGATCTTTTCAGGCGAGACGGTATCCTGAATCATGGCCATTCCGAGATTGTAGGCCTGAATGCCGCTGCGGATATTCGGGTCGTGGTGCCGGCCTTCGAGGGCTCCGTGGCAGAGGAAGTCCGCTTTGGCATACTCGAAGCCCCACTCCACGAACTGCTCGAGCTGGCGCTTGATCCTTTCCAGAGTCACCGGATGGCTTGGATCCAGGGCATAAGCTCCGGCGATGGTCGGGAGCAGGTTGCCGGATTGGTCTTTGAGAAGCAAATCGCGATAGACGTATCGGCCTTCGTATCCTTCCACAGGCCGCTCGGGATCTTTGCCCCAGTAGGCGAAGGGCGTGAAATAAATGCCCGGTTTCTGGCCGTTGGCGCGCACTCTATTCACGGCTTCTTGCAACTGTTCGCCGGACAGGCTGTTCCAGAAGGCGTCGAAGTTGATATAGACTCCGCCGTCGGAGGTGAATCCTTCTTCTTGCAGTTCCCGACGGATAAAGTCCGACGTATGAACGTACACGTCTAAATCCAATTTTCCCATGACCGCAGCCCAACTGTTCCAGCCGAAGGGAACGCCGTGATCCCAGGGAAGCTTCGGCGCCATAACCGCGTTCGCGCGGCCATAGGATTCCAATCCGTCCCGGTAATCGTCGAACGCGCCGACGAAAATCCGCGGCGATACGTTCACTTTGCCATGGGCGGAACCATGGGGCAGCGTATCCCGCGTATGTAAGCCGGTGACGCCGCCGACCACGCGGAGACGGGTGACTTCTCCGGGCATGGCGCCTTCCACTTGGATGCCCGTTTTCCAAAAGTCGTGGGTGATTGATCCCAGTACGAACCCGTTACGACTTTCCGAGTCGTAAACGGCGGTAACCTCATAGCTTTCCACGGTAGAAGGAATGGCATGGGAGGCGAAACGGACCCATTTATCGTTGTCATACGGAACGAACAGCGCGCGGATATTCCGGCTCGCTCCGGCGCCGAAGCGCATGACGGGTTCATCATTGCTCAATGCGACAAGGGGAGCGAGATGGTTGGTCTCCCACTCTTCGACGTGCTCCGCTTCAAGCTCTACCAATACGTACGGTAATCCTTCGTACATCCACAAGTGCTGCCGAATGACCGGGTTGCCGGCTTGCCGATGCTCGAACGTCCAGCGGATCCCTTGGCCGAAACCGTCTTCCACGGACTGTATGGAAGCATCGGGCACCTGATGCTCCGTAAACCAAGAGGTGCGCAAACGTTCTGCTCCGAAAGCGACTTCGCCGAACAGTCCGCTTAAACTCTCCCCATTTTGCCAATGTAAAGCCAGCAGACCGCCGATCAAGTCGCACTCGATGCGCAAAATTCCATTATCCGCGCTCATCATGCGGGAATCCGCCTCAATCCGGATTTTTGGGTTAACCATGCTAATCTCCCCCGTCTATCAGCTTTTGATCGCGCCCATCATAATACCTTTGACGAAATAGCGCTGCACGAACGGATACACCATGATGATCGGGAGCGTGGCCACCATCGTGACGGCCATCCGAATGCTTTCCCCGGATACCGGAATCCGCTTTGAGCTGTTGGCCAGCTTCTCCGCTTCCGAGACCATGTCGCCGGTCTGAAATTGGTTCAGGATTTTGACGAGCACGGCCTGCAGCGTTTTGAGCTCCGGCTTGTACGTATAGATGTAGGAATCGTACCAGGCGTTCCAATGTCCGATTCCGATGAACAAAGCGATGGTCGCCAATACGGGAATGCAGAGGGGAAGCACGATTCGGACGAAAATCTGCAGGTCGTTGGCGCCGTCGATTTTCGCGGATTCTTCGACCTCGCCCGGCAGCCCTTCGATATAAGTCCGGACCAAGATCATCAGGAATACGCCGATCAGGCCGGGGAATATGAACACCCAGAAGGAATCGATCAGGCCCAGCGACTTGATGACCATGTAGGTGGGAATCAGCCCTCCGCCGAAGTACATGGTGAAGATGAAAAACAAGGTGAAAAATCTCCAAGCCACCAGCTCGCGTTTGCTGAGCGAGTAAGCCATCATGCTGATGGCCAGCACCGACAGAGGGGTTCCGAGCAGCGTCCTCAGAACGGTGACTTTGATGGAACCCATCAATTCGGTGTTGCGAAAGATTGTGGCGTAGCTTTCGAACGTGAACACCCGGGGCCACAAGTACAGACCGCCCCGCACGGAATCGGTCGCGTCGTTCAGGGAAATGACGAGGATGTTCCAGAAAGGATAGAACGTCACGACGAAGACGGCGGCCAGGAAGAGATAATTGAACAGGTCGAACCACGTGTCGGAATCGGTGAATCGGCGCAGCATCCGGCTTTCCTCCTTAAAACAGCGATTGGTTATTCAGCTTCTTGGATGCGAAGTTCACGACGACGATCAGCATGAACGCCACGACGGAGTTGAACACGCCGACCGCCGAAGCATACGAGAACATGGAATTTTGGAGACCGTACCGGAAGGAATAGGTCGACAGGACGTCCGAATAATCTTGGACGAGGCCGTTGCCGAGCAAGAAATGCTGGTCGAATCCCGCATTCAGGATGCCGCCCAGAGAAAGAATCAGCAAAATGACGATCGTCGGCTTCAAATGGGGCAGCGTGATGTAGCGAATTTGCTTGAACCGTCCGGCGCCGTCCACTTTGGCTGCCTCGTACAGATCCCCGTTGATCGAAGAGATCGCGGCCAGATAGATGATCGAGCTGTAGCCCATGTCCTTCCAGGTGTTGGCGAACGCGACGATCCACCAGAAGTACTTGCCTTCCTGAAGGAACAGAACGCTTGCGTCCGTAAGGTGCAAGAACTTCAGCAGACTGTTGACGACGCCGTCCGAAGAGAGAACGGTGACGACGATATTGGCGGCAATGACCCAGGAAATGAAATGTGGCAGGTAGGAAACGGTTTGTACGGATCTCCGGAAGAGTCCGTTCTTGACCTCGTTGACGGCAATCGCGATGATGATCGGCGCCGGAAACGAGAAGAGGAGCGTTAACAGCGTGGAGGCGATCGTGTTCCTCATGATGCGGACGAAATCGCCGTTGCGGAAAAAGTATTCGAACCAGTCCACGCCGACGAATTCGGCATGGAAAAGATGATGCCAGAAGTCGCCGAGCGACGGCTGGTAGTTGACGAAGGCCATATAAATGCCGACCATGGGCAAATAACAAAAGCACAACGCCCAAATCACGGCAGGCGAAAGCATCAACAAAAGATACTTCTGTTCATTCAGCCGGCGAGCCAACTTTTTCTTGGCGGGTGCCGTTTGTCGGAGTTCACTTGGCTGAATCGGCGTAACGGCGGAGGTTTCCAAAGCATGCACCTCATTCTCTCGTAATGTCAAAATTATAGGTTCGGTTTTTAACCTCGTTCAATAAAACAATCTGCAGAAACATACGGGAAAACGTCTTTCATCGGCTGAAGCGGTGAAGGACGTCTTTTCTCCTTTCCGGCGAGGAGTATAATGGGAGAAAATGCAGGCAAGGGAGGAGTCGGCTTTGTTTACTCTGTATCTCGTCGAAGACGAGAGCATTGAACTTGATTTTCTCAAGGAACAAATCGACTGGCCCGGCATGGGGCTCGAAGTCATCGGTTCCGCCCGGAACGGCAGGGCGGCCTGGGAGCAAATCCAGTCCTTAAAGCCGGATATCGTCCTGACGGACGTCAAGATGCCCATAATGGACGGCTTGAAGCTGGCTTCCTTGATCCAGGAGAACCTGGAAGGCATGCAGACGGTCTTCTTGAGCGGCCATGACGAGTTCGCGTACGTGAAGTCCGCTATTACGGCGGGGGCCGGCGGATATTTGCTGAAGCCCGTCGATCCGGAGGAACTGTCCGGCGTCATGGAGAAAGCGAAGACCGAAGTGGAGAAGGAAAAGCGTTTCCGCAGTTCCAGACAACTGCTGGCGGACAAGCAAATCGAAGAGATTTTGCGGCGGGCCTCGAGTGCCGACGGGGAACAGGCGTGGCAGGAACTGCTGCAGATCGACCCGGCGTTTGCCTATAAGGATTTTGGAAGCGCTGTCATTAAAATCGATAATCGGGAAATCCTTCCGGAGGACTTGCAGCAACGCCTCAAAGAAATGGGAGGTATCAGCGGCATCGTCCGCTCCGTACTGAAGGAACGTCAACAAGACGGATATTTGGTCGGCATGGAGGACGGGCGGTGCTTTCTCGTGGTTCCGGCATCGGATTGGGCCGCGGACGAATCGTTCTGGCAGGCGTTATCCGAATCCATTCCAGAAGGCGAGTCATGGACGGTCACGATCGGCCATGGCGAGCAAGCTTTGACCTTGGACCGCGCCGGGCAGCTGTTCGCGCAAGCCGATCAGGCATGTCGGGAAAGCTTTTACGCCGGTCCGGGCCGCGTTATTCGTTATGGGCAGAAACTCGAGGAAACAAGCTTTCACAAGCCGGCCTTTTCCGGCTTGAAGGAGCCGGACATGCACGCCGAAAAGGTGACGGTCTCCGGTCTGCGAGAGTTTGCGGATGAAATCGGGCCTTATCTGGATCGGGTGGCGTTGCTCAGAATGCCCAGAGAGGAAATCTATTCGCGGGCTTCCGAATGGCTCAGAGGGCTTTCCTCCGAAATGACCAAATACGAGGAATGGATGAGAAAAGGCGGGGGCGACCATCGCGAATGGAGCCGGCAAATCGGCCGGGCGGACTCGATTCACGGCATCAAGGCGGTTCTGTCGGATTTATTGAATCGGATCGTTCTCTTTCTGGAGGAGCAACAGCAGGATCGGCAAGCGGTACTCGTTCGCCGCGTCACCGAGATCGTCGACGCCGAATACGCCGAAGCCCTGACGATCGAATATTTGGCGGAGAAGGTCTATCTGTCTCCCAATTATTTAAGAGCGCTGTTCAAAGAGAAAAAGGGATGCACGATCCACGAATACTTGACCCGCGTCCGCCTCGCGAAAGCCGTGGAGCTGCTGGGCGACAAAACGCTCAAAATCCATGATGTGGCGCACCGGGTCGGTTTCGAGAACACGTCCTATTTTTGCTCGATCTTCTACAAAGCCCAAGGAGTCACGCCGAATGAGTATCGCAAAAAGTTCCTCTGAGCTCCTGTCCGGCATCGTTCAACGAATCCGAAACCAAAAGCTGCGCAGCAAGTTGTTTCTCGTGTTTCTGCTCGCCGCGATCGTGCCGGTTTCCTACCTCGTGCTCTATTCTTACCAAACCGTTAAGGACCAATTGATCCGGCAGGCGGAAAGCAACGTCGGGAGCACCATGGACCAGGTCAACAAAAACATCGAAAACACGCTCGACAACTATAAGCAAGCCTCTACCCTGATCTATTTGGATACGCAGCTGCGCAACTATTTGCTGAATGATTACGGCGCCAACGACTTGTCATTCTTGGACGCTTACGATTACATCAACAAAACCTTATACAAAATGATGGCGATTAACTCCAATCTGAAATCGATCACGATTTATACCGACAACCATTCCTTGCACACCGACGGTTTCTTTATCAAGTATATGGAAGACCTGCCGCAATCGTTGAAGGATCAGACGCAGAAGGCCGCGGGCAATATCACCTTGTTCTTCGCGAACCGCGCCGGCGCCCAAGGGAACAACATGACGCTCGCCAGGTCTCTAAACTATTTAAGCCTGAATTATCCGTACGGCATCCTGACCATGGAAATCACGGAACGGGAACTCCATTCGCTGATCGAGAAGGAAAACAACAACAAAACGATCATCGTCGCCGACTCGGAGGGCAATATCATTACGTCCGGCCTTCCGGACCGCAAGATCAGCAACTTGGCGCAACTCTCCGAGATGGACAGCCGGGACACGATGGTTTTCGAAAAGTCCATGAAGTACGGCTGGAAAACGGTCGTGCTGCTTCCATACAGCGAATTGCTCGGGCCGGCGCAGCGGGCCGCCCAGAACATTCTTTATACCGCGCTCGCCTGCATCGCCGCTGCGATCGTGCTGATCTACGCCACGAGCAAGTTCATGACCAAGCGGATCGAAATTCTGCTCCAGCAGATCCGCAAAGTCGAACGCGGTTCCTTCGACCTCACGTTTCGGCCCATGGGCCATGATGAAATCGGGCAGCTTTCCTTTGCCCTGAACAAGATGGCCTCGAAGATGACAGGGCTGATCCAGGATATTTACCGGCAGGAACTTGCCAAGAACGAAGCGGAAATGTCGAGCCTGCAAGCCCAGATCAATCCTCATTTTTTATACAATACGCTCGCCTCGATCTCGGCGCTGGCGCTGAAGAACAATAACCCCCAGGTTCACCGGATGGCGGACGACTTGGCGAGGTTTTACCGGATTTCGCTGAACAAAGGCAAGAAGAGCATCACGATCGAGCGGGAAATTAAGCTGACCGAACACTATTTATCCATCCAGCAGACGAGGTTCCGGAACTTGTTCAAGGTCCACAGCTGCTTGGACGAGTCGCTTTACCCGTATACGACGCTGAAGCTGATTTTGCAGCCGTTCATCGAGAACTGCATTAATCATGCGATCTGGGACGACGAGAGTTGCCTGAACATCGTTTTGAAACTGGAGTCAGAAGGCGACGATATCGTTTTTTCCGTCATCGACGACGGTATGGGGATTCCCGAAGCGGTATGCCGGGAACTGAATCAAGGACTCGATGAGCAGCAGGGCTTCGGCATTTTCAACGTAAACAAGCGAATTCAGCTGGCCTTCGGGGCGAAATACGGCGTGAAAATTTACAGCAGGCTCGGCATCGGCACTTCGGTCAAAATCCGTTTTCCCAAGACCAGCCTGTTTGTATGAAAGGCGTTTTCCGTTACGTTTAATAAAATCGGATTATAGAAAACCCTTATCGGCGGTGCTTAAATTAAAGCTAAACTAGCGGGTTCGAGTATAGCGCGCAAACAAGAAACCGCTGTCAACACACTTGAGGAGGATCAGTTCGCGATGAGGGTAAAGGGTCATTATTATTTGGCGGTCGTGATGATCGTCGTGTTGTCGCTGCTGGCGGCATGCGGAAGCAATAAGGGGTCGGATGCAAGCAGTTCCCCTTCAGAGTCTGGCGCCGCTTCCCAGAGCGCGGCTCCGAGCGAGAGCGGCTCCGCGAGTCCCGCGGACGACAAGCCGATAACGTTCACCTTCTTTGACAAGAACGTGGGAGACGCGTTCAACAATCCGGTCGCGCAAGAGATCACGAAGCGGACCGGCGTTTCGCTGGAAATCCAGCAGCCGACGGGCAACCCTTCGGAAAAGCTGAATCTGATGCTGGCGAGCAACGATTTGCCGGATTTGATGTCCATCGGCCGAGGCGACATTTTAGACAAGTATATCGCGGCGGGAGCGCTGCTGCCTCTTAACGACTTGATCGACCAATACGGCCCGCATATCAAGGAAATGTACGGCGATATGCTGAACAAGACCCGCTCGGCCGACGGCAAAAACTATTACTTGGCCAACTGGTACGGCCTTGAGCAATATCCGATTTTCGGCTTCCTGATGAGAATGAACGTGCTGGAAGAGCTCGGAGCCGGAGATAAAATCAATAACGGCCAGCCTTTCACCCAACAAGAGTTCGTGGATCTCTTGAAGAAATACCAGGAAAAATATCCGACGGTGAACGGCAAGAAAGCCTATCCTTTCACGTTTAACGGCGAAAACATCGGCGCGGTGAAAGGCACGTTCAAAGGCATGTACGGCATGATGCCGTATTACGAGAATAACGGGCAGCTCCAGAGCGAAGTGAAGGATCCGAAATTCATCGAAATGATCAAGTTCATGAATTCCCTGTACACGCAAGGCTTCATCGATCCGGAATGGGCGACGAACAAGACGCAGCAGTACGAGCAGAAACTGTCGAGCGGCGCCATTTTCGCGACGGCGGACGCTTTCTGGAACGTCGGCAATCCGAACACGGCATTGAAACAAGCGGCAGCGGATCAGGCCAAAAAGGACGCCGCGCAGTTTTATCCCTACAAAGTCGTCGCGGACGGCGCGGATGCTTCGAAATTGACGTACGGTCCCAAAAGCTCGCTGGGATGGGACGGCATCGGGATCAGCAAGAGCAATAAAGATCCGGCGAGAGCCATTCGGTTCCTCGATTTCCTCGCCAGCGAGGAAGGGCAATACCTGATGATGTGGGGCATCGAAGGCGTGCATTGGGACATGAAGGATGGGAAACACGTTCCGAGACAGGAAGTGTTCGACGGCTTCGATAAGGATTGGGCCGGCTATTCCACGAAAACCGGCATTCGCAAGTGGACGTGGGCCGTCAAGAACGGGCCGGGTACCGACGGTACGCCGTACGACCTGATCGGCCGTTACCGCCAGGATCCCGTGTCCTCCCTTGCGATCAAAAACCTCGCGGACACGTCGTTCGACACGGCGCCATATGACAATCTGGGTCCGAGCGGCGGCACGCCGGAAGCGATCATGCAGCAGAAGGTAACCGAAATCGGGGACAAATATTTCCCTAGAATGGTCATGGCGCCGAGCGAAGCGGATGCCGTGAAGCTGTACGATAAAATGCTGCAGGAGATGGAAACGGCGGGTCTGTCGAAGCTGGAGAAGATCTATACGGACAATTACGCCAAGCGCATGGAGCTGTGGAAATAATCACGAGAAGGAGAGAGCCGATTGCGGTGCTGCCAAAGCACCCTGTCGGCTCTCGACACAAGCGGGAGGAATAAGAGATGAGCCGCAATAAGGGACGTTTCTTCAAACCATTCATGCTCATGCTGGCGATTTTGACGGGGGTTGCCGTGATGCCGGGGAACAGTAACGGAAAGACGGTCGCGACTGTGCAAGTCGAAAACAAGAACGGCATCGTGACGGCGGGCAACGGCACGTACGCCTTGTCGTATGATTTATCCTCGGGCAGGGGGAGCATCGCTTGGAACGGGGTAACGGTGATGGAGAATTTCCATTCGGCGTATAAGCTGGCCGGACAAGAGGCGACCGTCCGATCCACCGATCCGGCGACGCGAACGGCCGAATGGACGAAGCCGGAAACAAGCATCTACGGACGGGACGAAGTGAAGCTCACGATCAAGACCGTGGCGGACACGGGAGCCGTCATGGCGTTGAATGTCTATTTGCTTCCGGATAAAGCCTATTTCCTCGCGGATATGAGCGTGACCGACCCGACCGCTGCGCCGATCGAAATGTTGGAGCCTTTCGAGGCCGCGTCCTTGGACTTGCCGGGAGGTTCCGACAAGAGAGTTTTTACCACGCCTTACTCGAACAACTTCGATTTCGGCGTCGCGCCCGTGCACGATTTCGGGAACAGCCAGAACGGAGCGGATCGGTTCGAGGGTGAGCAGCTGACGTGGCAGAAGTTCAACGGCATCAGCCATTGGGTCACCGCCTTGTTCGATGAAACTTCCAAACGGGGAATCGTGGCGGGAGCGGCTACCGCGAAAAAATGGAAGAGCGCCCAGCGTCTCGGCGAAGCGCAAAGCGAGAACGGCCCTTTATCGGCGTTCGCGCTGTATAACTGGGGAGGCTCGCAGAGCGGAGCCGTCGTCGAGTCGGACAAGTTTTTCGTCGGATTCTACGATGACTATCAATCCGGATTGGAGGAGTACGGCAAAGTTTACGACACCGGCGAGCCTCATTTGAAATGGAACGGCAGCGTGCCGATGGGCTACAACACGTACTACTCCCACTACAACTACGCGACGGCGGAAGCGATGTATCCGATGGTGGATTACATGGCGAAGTACCTGAAACCGCTGGGCTATGAGTATTTCAATCTGGACGGCGGATTCCAACCGGAGAAGGGACTGCCTTCCGAAGAAGGAATGAAAGCCTTCGCCGATTACGTGCATAGCAAAGGCTTGAAGGTCGGCGGATACCAGACGCCCTTTACCATCTACGACGCCTGGCTGGATCTTCCGATCCCGGGCACGCCGTATACCCATCGGGATATTTGCCTGAAGGATGCGAACGGCAATTTGATCCGGACTTACCTCGGCACGTATGCGATGGACGTCACCCATCCCGGCGCGCAGGTCGCGTTGCGCAACGCCATTCAACAATACGTCGACTGGGGTTTCGATTACTTAAAGCTCGACTTCATCGACATGGGCATGTATGAAGGGCAGCACTACGATCCGTCGGTCAACGGCATGCAGGCGTACCGCATCGGCATGGGCATTATCCGCGATACGGTGCTGGCGGCCGGCCGGCCGATCTACCTGAACGAATCGATCGCGCCGCTGCTGCCGGCCGCTTTCGCCCATGGCAGAAGAAGCGCCTGCGATACGTCCATCGGCGTCGACGGTTATTCCGGCATCGAGCGCCAGGCTTTCAATACCGCGGCATCTTGGTGGACCAACGGCACGCTGTACGAATTCAACGACCCGGACATGATCATGCCGGAAAATTTCACGCAAGGTTTCTGGTACAAATACACCCAGAACGAAGGAAAACAGCTGGCCACGACGGTCGCGATGGGCGGCGGTCATTGGCTGATCGGCGACAACCTTCCTTTCTTGTCCGAAGAACGAATGGACGTTTTGGAAAACAAGGATCTGCTCGCGATCGTCAAGATGGGCAAGGCAGCCAAGCCGGTACAAATGCCGAACGTGTACCACAAGGGAGAACGGCCGCCGTCGGTCCTGTATTTGCAAGGCGGGAAAGGCGACGTCTATGTCGGATTGACGAACTGGAGCACGAGCGAGGATACGCGGTTGACGGTGAAAATGGCCGATCTGGGACTGAATCCGCATGCCCAATACACCTTGACAGAAGTTTACTCTGGCCGCACGCTCGGCAAATTTTTGGGTGAGTTCGTCTATCCGCTGCCGCCCAAAGGGACGGCGATCGTAAAGATTAGCAATGGAGGAAGCGGCAAGGGTGATAACGAGCCTGTGAACCTGGCTCTGGGGAAACCGGTGAATGTCTCCTCCTCATGGAGTGCCGATTACGATGGGAACAAAATGACCGACGGCCTTCTCAACACGAGATGGAGCGCGGCAGACGGACATACCAGCGGAGAATGGGCGGAGATCGATTTTGGCCAACCTGAACGGCTGAACCGCGTGGTGATCAAGGAGCATAAGGGCTCCTACCTCCAAATCGCCAACTATGCTTTACAATACTGGGACGGCAGCCGATACGTTGATCTGACCAAAGGCTTCACGGTCGGGGACAACAAGATCATCAACTTCAAGACGGTGACGACTTCCAAGATCCGATTGTTCATGACGAGCAATTATATCATTCCGTCCATTGAAGAGATCGAAGCTTACAACGTGGAAGGCAACGGCGGCCCCGTCATCGTGCAAGACAGCAGCAACTCGGGCTATTCCTGGTACTCCGACATTCGAGCGAAGGTGCAGCGCATGCAGGTATTCACGTTGAAAAACGCCGACCTGCCGAAGTTGGACGTCTACATTTACGAAAGCTATCGCAATACGGTGCCCGCGGACGCCTACTATTTCGACATCGTGACGCTGGATGAACAGGACAATCCGAAAGAGAAGATTTTCAGCGCGTCACTGCCCGCTTATAACATTCCGGGAAGCGATAGCGCCTACTCGATCTATCCGCGGCTGACGAACCTGGACACCTCGAAGAAGTACGGACTCATCCTGAAATCTCCGAGCTCCGTGATGACGCCGACCACGGACAACAATTACGGGTTCGCTTACAGCGACGGCGATCCGTATCCGGATGGCTACGAAAAGCTGTCGCTGGACGGCGGCGTTACCTGGCTGACCGAAAACGGCGGCCGGCGCGATTTGATCTTTACCCTCTACTCCAACGAATAGATTGCCGCAGAAGAAGGAGAGACTTGCCTTGTCCATTTGCTATTTGAAAGAGCAGAACCTGTTTGAAATTCGTACGCATCGTTCGACCTATTTGTTCGGAATCAACGAGAGAGGAACGGTTCAGCACGTGTACTGGGGGAGCCCGGTCGAAGCCTCGGAATGCGCGGATCGGCTGAAGCCGAGGCACCATAGTTCTTTCGATGCGGCGATTGACCAGGAAACGGAAGAGTTCGGGGGATGGGGCGGCACTCATTTTGCGGAACCGGTTTTGCGCGCGACATTCTCAGACGGTGTGCGGGATCTTAAAATGGTGTACGACGGGTTCGGCCAACCCGGGGACCGCGAATTGGTCATTCGGCTGAAGGACGCCCATTACGCTCTGCGGGTGGAGGTGCATTACCGGGTCATACCCGAATTCGATCTGATCGAGCGTTACGTCCAAGTCTATAACGACGAAACGCAGCCGGTGAAGATCGAGCAGATCATGTCCGCCGTATGGTCCGTTCAGGCGCTGCCGGAGTATCGGCTGACGCATGTCACGGGAAGATGGGCCGCGGAATTCCAACTCCGAAGCGAGACGTTGTCGGAAGGCAAGAAAACGCTGGAGTCGAGAAGGGGATTTACCGGTCCGCATGCTAACCCATGGTTCGCGATCGACAACGGGAAAGCCGACGAAACGTCAGGCCAAGTCTGGTTCGGGGCGCTGGGATGGAGCGGGAACTGGAAAATCGTCGCGGAAAAAACGACCTTCGGGCATGTACGGGTCGTGGGCGGGGTCAACGATTTCGACAGTTCCTTCGTGCTCGATCCGGGTAGCTCGTTTACGACGCCCGTCTTTACCGGAGGGTATACCTCGGAAGGCTTCGGAGGCATGAGCCGGAACCTTCACCGGTACCAGGCCGAATATGTTCTTCCTTCTTCCCGTCCGAGGAAAGTGCTGTATAACTCCTGGGAAGCCACGTATTTCGACGTGACCGCCGAAGGGCAGAAAGCATTGGCCCGGCGGGCGGCGCGTCTGGGCGTTGAGCGGTTCGTCGTGGACGACGGATGGTTCGGCGCCAGAAACAGCGACCGGGCGGGATTGGGAGACTGGTACGTGAACCCGGAGAAGTTCCCGAACGGCTTGCAGGAGTTGATCGATGAGGTCAAAGGGCTGGGGATGGAGTTCGGCCTTTGGGTGGAGCCCGAATCGGTCAATCCGGACAGCGAGCTGTTCCGCAAGCATCCGGAATGGGTGTACCATTTTCCGACCCGGGAAGGCACGCTGCTGCGCAATCAACTGCTGCTGAACCTGGCGCTGCCCGAAGTGAAGGCGTTCGTGCTTGATTTTATGACGGAGTTGCTCAGCCGCTATGAAATTTCCTTCATCAAATGGGACATGAACCGGACGGTGACGGAACCGGGTACGATGTCAGCCGAAGGCCTTGAGGGCAGGTCCGTCTGGATCCGGCATGTGGAGAACCTGTACGAGATTTGGGCGGAGCTCAGAAGAAGGTTTCCGGACGTCGAATTCGAGACCTGCGCCGGCGGGGGCGGACGAATTGACCTCGGCATTCTGCGATTCGCCGATCAGGCTTGGATCAGCGACAATACGGATGCGCGGGACCGTTTGACGATTCAAGAAGGATTCGGTTACGTTTACAGTCCGTCCGTGATGATGTGCTGGGTGACCGAATCGCCCCACGGGTTCAACGGCAGAAGCCTGCCGCTGTCGTTCCGCTTTCACAGTGCCATGATGGGCGGGCTCGGCATTGGAGCCGACATTACCGGCTGGTCGGAGGAAGAGATGGAGGAAGCCGCGCGCTGGGTGGCGGTCTATAAGGAAATCCGGCCGACGATCATGCAGGGCGACCTGTATCGGCTGGAATCGATGCGGAATACCAACGCCGCCGCCTATCAATATGTCGGCCAAGACGGGCAGGAAGCCGTCGTCTTCGCTTTCCTTCACTCCCAGCATTTCGGATCGGAGGAGAGGCGTCTGCGGCTGCAGGGTTTGGACCCGAATGCGGTTTATGAAGTGGAAAGCGCCCCAGGCGCAACGGTGCAACGCCACGGCTCCACGTTGATGAACCTGGGGATTCCGTTGACGCTGCAAGGAGACTACAAGAGCCGATTGATTCGGTTGAAGCGGGTCGATTGAGCGGTTGGGCGGATCAACGTGTGCGAAAGCCTTCGGAGAATTTTCTCCCGGGGCTTTTTTTATTAAAGTTGGCTAAAGTCTTTATAAACAAGGAGAAGGGACACTTTTCATCGAATTTACTGACCAATAACGCAAAGAAGTTTAAGAAGGTGATTTTATGCTCGCGGAAATTCATCGCAAGATTTCTAGAAGCGGTAGCAATTTATCTGATCGTCTTGAGGATAAGTTGACCGGCGATTTTTTCGGCGCAATCCGATATATGCCGTTTGAGGTCGCGTTTCAGCATGTGATGCGTCAAGTGCGGTTTCATAATGATGACCACCAATTAGAATGGAATGCGGTCATCGATAAGGTTGCAGGATACGAGGCCGTATTGGATTTCTGGCCGTCGCATTCAGAAGGGGAAATCGATTTATTGTTAAGACATTCTGATGCTTATGTCGGGATAGAAGTTAAATATTTTAGTTCGCTGTCCTCAGTAGACGAAGAAGACGAAGAATCAATTAGACCGGAAGAAAGCAAAAATCAATTGGTGCGATATGCAAGAATGCTTAAGGAAATAGGAAAAGATCGGCCAAAGTTTCTCGTGTTTCTAGCCCCGTATAACATATTGTTCCCAGTAGAGCATGCGATGCAGACAAGTTCAGTCTTGTTAGAAGATGTTCCTTTCGGCTACTTGGGCTGGCAGGATGTTTTATCGGCTTTGGAACAGATAGACCTTCAACCGATGCCATACTGGCAAGCCATGATTATTAATGATCTGAAGGCATTGCTTGTTAGGAAAGGATTCGTGCACTACAAAGGATTACCTGAATCATTGCTGCATACGGAACTGACGGATGAAGCCTATCAATATTGTAAACAAGACATCGAGCGAAGGGGCTATCTTTGGCCTGCGCACGATACAATCGAACAGGAGGACAGTTATGTCTATCATCAGCAATAAAGGAGAAAATATTACTAAAGCACTTAACGTCTTGTACAAGACTTATGAGAACTTAGAATTACTGTTTAGTGATATGGATAAAGAGGCTGAACAGATGGGATTTGTCTCGCACACGGACAAGTTCATGCGGTGGAAATCGGATGCGAACTTCAACGGCTGGTTGACCAGCAGCTTTATTAAGTTGTACCAGGTTGAAGGAGAGCGCGGATCCGAGCAACTCGAAGAGCTTCGCCAAGGGGATATTTATGCAGTGGAGATTAATCTGGAGGAGGAATACCCCCAAATCTGGTTGTGCCGTCATCGGTTTGATTTTTCGGTTTGGAAGCGGATGCCTGCAACAGCTGACCATTGGTTATTCTATCAACCGTTGTATCTAGATAATGAGAGTCTTTTTAAGTTAGTTGAGAAAGACGAATTCTGGTACAGCATGCCAACTGCAAAAGCCCAGAAAAGCTACTGGGGCATTCAAGGCTCGGTGGCAGTATCCGTCCCCCTTGTCACAGTCCATTCGGCGGAAACCATAAGAGCAGAAATATTCGACAGGTTACGCACATTGCCGGAGCCTTGTAAATGAGCGATCTGGTAGTTTAACCCCCCAAAAAAGGAAGTGGAACCATGAACTTTGAATCCGTGATGCAAGAACTCGAATCTCTCGGCAAGGAACGACTCAAGAAAATGTACATGTCGAATGGCGCGCATGAGCCGGTTTTTGGCGTAGCTACGGGCGAGATGAAGCCGATGTCCAAAATCATCAAGAAGAATCAACCGCTGGCTGAGCAGCTTTACGCTACCGGGAACTACGATGCTATGTACTTTGCCGGCATCATCGCGGATCCGAAAGCCATGACGGCAGCGGATTTCGAGCGTTGGATCGATGGGGCGTATTTCTACATGCTGTCGGATTTTGTAGTTGCCGTGACTTTGTCGGAAGCGGACATCTCCCAGGAGGTTGCCGACAAATGGATCGCGAGCGGCGAAGAGCTGAAAATGTCAGCGGGCTGGAGTTGTTATTGCTGGCTGCTGGGGAATCGCAAGGACAGCGAGTTTTCGGAAAGTAAAATCGCCAATATGCTGGAAACGGTGAAAAACACGATCCACGATTCTCCCGAACGTGCGAAATACTCGATGAATAATTTCATCTACACCGTAGCGACTTCCTACGTACCGCTTCACGAACGGGCGGTCGAGACGGCAGAGGCTGTCGGCCCGGTAGAAGTCGTCTCGAAAGACCAGAAGAAAAGCAAGTTTATTAACGCCTCCGAAAATATCCAAAAGGCATTGGCGCGTGGGCAACTCGGATTCAAACGGAAGTATGTAAGGTGTTAGCGTCGCACGTCCAGCCTCCCACCTCGGAGGCTTTTTTTGTAGGATTTTGTAGGACGAATCCATTTGACTTATAAAGCGCTTTCAGACTAAGATGTAGCTACAACCTAAGGGCAATGCTTTCCGGTCACCTCTAGTGGCACGGAACAACCCCGCTATCTCCCAACCATGGAGATAGCTTTTTTTATCTCCGGAAAGGGGTGATTTTTACCGTTTTGTGCAAACGTTTGCACAAGATCGGATTGCACCCAAGCGCCAGACGCACACAGTCGACTAGCAATCGGTATGGTTTCAGTCGGAGGGCCTGCTGTTTGTTCACGTTCATCCATGTGGGGAGGGATTTTTTAAAATGAGGAGAAAGACCGGAAAGAGAATCGCGCGTTACGGCTCCGTGATGTTGGCGTTCATGCTCGTCCTGCAGGGGATGGGAATGGGGTGGCTGCCTGCGCCGGCTTCGGCAGACGCTGTGAACGGTACATATGTGAGCGGGGGAAGCATCCATTTCGTGCTGCCCAAAGCGTCGATCGCGATTACGGCGAATGGCGAATTTAACAATTGGGCCGACGCGGGAGCCGTCACATTGACCGACTCGGACGGCGACGGCAGTTATACCGCGGACATTACGGGACTCACGCCGAACAGTTCTTATGCCTATAAATTTTTGGTCAACGGGGTATGGCTCGCCGACCCGAATATCAATGGGACTTCCGACGATAACGGCGTGCTGCATTTAAGCTATACCCCGCATTTCTCGGTGGCGGGCAGCTTCGATGTCAATCCGTTTCAAACGAAAAATGCCATGACGCTCGATGCGGACAGCTATACGTTCGCAACTGGTACGCTTGCCGATGGCGATTATACGTATAAATTCATTTCGTCCGCGGACGGCCTCCCGGATATCTGGTTCAAGGATCCGGTCAACACGGTCGTATCCGGGGATAACAGCAAGATCACCGTAGGTACCCCGGCCACGCCGGCGGTCCAACCGGACACGCTGATCGATCAGCCGGGCGGCAAGAGCCAATGGGTGGTCGCCGGCAGCTGGCAAGGATGGAACAACGCATCAACCGAAACACGCTTGAAGCATCTGGTGGGCGATTTCTATGAATACTCCACCGTGCTGGATGCGGGAGACTACGAATTCAAAATCGTGCGCAGCGGCACGTGGGACGGGTATTCGAACAACGGCAACAATTTCGCGTTCAAACTCACCCAAACGACCAAGGTCAACATTTACGTCAACGAGGGGTTGAACCAAGCCCGGATCAGCCTTCCCGGCGTGGCCGGCATCGCCCAGTACGTGCCGACTCTGGAGCAGGCGAAGTGGCCGAGACTCGTCGGCGACATTCAAACGGTGTTCGGAGAGTCAACTTGGGCACCCGACCAAGCGAAGCAAATGTTCGTCGATTACAATTTCGATGGCTCCGTGTACAAGATTCAGCGTACGCTTCCGGTCGGGACTTACGGTATGAAAGTGGTCTTCGGCGATAGTTGGAGCGCGAACAATTATGGATCCGGCGATAACAACTTCGTGCTGAAGACGATCGATCCGGCGGACGTGATCTTCACGACGAAGCCGGCGGAACGCAGCCTCTCGACGGATTACAAACCGGCGGACGGATCGACGGACGGCGTGATTCACCGAGACAAGGTGAAGTTCGACTCCCGATCCGTGACGTACAAAAAGCCGTTCGGCGCGATCAAAGAGCTGACCGAGGACCTGACGCTTCGCCTCTCGACGGAAGCCGGCGACCTTCAGCTCGCCCGCGTGGAATTGACGAATGCGCAAGGGCTGGCGTCCGCGTTCGACATGCGCAAAGCCACGTCGTTCGACGGCAGCGACTATTGGGAAGTGACGATTCCGAAGACGGTATTTTCCGGCATCGGGGTGTGGGGCTACAAATTCATCCTGATCGACGGTACGGCCAAGGCCGAATACGGCGATGACGGGACGCGCGGCGGAACGGGCACGACAGCGGATGACGGCGTTTTGCCGTATGATCTCACCGTTTACAAAGCCGACTTCCACACGCCGGATTGGATGAAAAACGCGGTCGTCTATCAGATCTTCGTCGACCGTTTCTTCGATGGCGACACCGCCAATAACCGCGCGAAAACCCTGGACGGCTATCGCGGCGGGGACGCGCTTCCCGGCGAGACGTTGACGTCCAAAGGCGGACACAAGCTTCAATACTTCGACGGCGGAGTGGCTAACGACCCGACGCCGGACCAAGTGGACGGCCAATGGTCGGACGCACCGGAAAATCCGGATCGGTTGAAACCGGAGCAGCAACCGTATTTTCCGAATGCGAAGTCGGATGGACTGTGGACCAACGAGTTCTATGGCGGCGACATCCAGGGCGTCGGCAAGAAGCTCGACTATTTGAAAACGCTGGGCGTGAACGTCATTTACTTCAACCCGGTGGCTTGGGCCGCATCCAACCACAAATACGACGCGACCGACTATCGGCATCTGGACCCGATGTTCGGCGAACCGGTGTACAACGTGCCGGGCGATCCGACGTCCGGGCTTAACTACGAGCAAACGCGCGTTGCGTCCGACCGCGTGTTCACCGAATTCGCCAAGCAAGCCAGCGCGAAGGGCATTCGGCTGATCATGGACGGCGTGTTCAACCACGTGGGCGACGACTCGATCTATTTTGACCGCTATGGAAAATACCCGGAAATCGGCGCTTATGAGTTCTGGTCGAAGGTTTACGACAAGGTCAACAATGACCATAAGGCGCAGGCGGACGCGGAGCAAGAAGTCATCGCTTCGTTCACCTCGCAGGTCAATCCGCTGACCGGGCAGCATTACAAGTATCCGGAGGATTTCGATTACACGACATGGTTTACGGTAACGAACGAAAAGGTGGACGGACATTACAAGTATGAGGGCTGGTGGGGTTATGATTCCCTGCCGGTCATCGATGCCAAGGAGCCTGCCGCAGGGGACGCCGAGGGGCTGCCCGGCATCCATGAATGGAACGTCCCAGGCTACCGCGATCTCGTCATTGGTCACGACTTGACCGGCAAGTCCGAAACCGCGGCGTCTGTCCTCATGCAAAATGCGAACTCCCAGCGGTGGGAGTGGATGGGCGCGAACGGCTGGCGTCTCGACGTGGCGCCCGACGTATCGTCCGGCACTTGGCAGCAGTTCCGCAAAGCCGTGAAATCGACGACGGGCCTTGCTGACGCGAATGGCCAAACGATCGATGATCCCGTCATTCTCGGCGAAGAATGGGGCGTCGCGACGCGTTTTCTGCTGGGCGACCAGTTCGACTCCGTCATGAACTACCGTTTCCGCGGCGCGTTGCAAAGCTTTATTTCGAGCGGCAATGCCCAGCAGTTCAATGACGCGCTGGAGTCGATCCGCGAGGACTATCCGGCGGAGGCTTGGCAGGTGATGCTCAACCTGGTGGATTCCCATGACACGACCCGCTCGATCACCAAATACGACCACCCGGATTGGGAGGAAGAGCATCTCGCGATCGCGCCGGATGCGACGGACAAAGCCCTGAAAATGCAGGCGCTGACCGCGATTTTCCAAATGGGTTACCCGGGGGCTCCTACGATCTATTACGGGGATGAAGTCGGCTTGACCGGCACGAAGGATCCCGATTCCCGGCGCTCGTTCCCTTGGGAGAGAATCAGCGGGAGCAACGGTTCATACGCCGGTGTAGGCCGGTATGAGTCCTTGTTCGATACTTACAAGAAAGCTGCGGATGTGCGGGACAACAACGCCGTGTTCCGTACGGGCGACCTGCGCACCGCTTATTCGCAAGGCGACGTGATTGCCTATGCCCGCAAGACGGACACCCAGGCCGGACTCGTCGTGGTCAACCGAGGCGCGAACGAGGCGACGATCGAGGCGAATGTCGCGGGCTTCCTGCCGGACGGCGTGACCTTGAAGGATCGCTTGGGAGGAACGATTCAAGGGACCGTCGTCAGCGGTAAAATCTCGCTGACCGTTTCCGGCATGAGCGGCCTCATGATGACCTCCGATTCCGTCCTTGCAGCCGTTCCCCCGGTAACGGGACTGCAAGCCTCCGGCGGCAACCGGTCGGTCACGCTGACGTGGGACGCCGTCGCCGGAGCTGCAAGCTACAACGTTTACCGCGCGCCGATCGAGGGCGGTCAACTGAGTTTCGTCGGAACGGTAACGGACCCGACTTGGACGGACGTCAACGTACAGAACGGGACCAAATACTACTACGCCGTAATGGCCGCGACCCAGAACGGGGAGAGCCCGCTCAGCGGCTACGCTTCGGCGACGCCATCCTACCCGATCCAAAGCGTCGAAATTACCCAACAGTCGACTCCGGTCACTTTGGGTGTTGGCCACAAAACTTCGGAGATTCAAGTAACCTTGAACATTCCGGGATTGACTGACGACCCGTCGCTGGCCGGCAAGGACGTGTCCGGATTGGTCGCTCGACTCGGTTATTACAAGGATGGCACACCGAAAGAGCTGGCCGCCTACACCAAGCTGCGATATAAGCAGGACGCCGGCGGCGGGAAAGTGTTTTGGGCGCAGTTCGAGCCGACGGAAGCGGGGGCGTTTTATTATTTCGCCCTGGTGTCGACCGATAACGGGGAGCATTTTACGGAATCGGCTCCGTCGTACGTCGATGTGTACGCGGATCCCAACGACACCACCGCGCCGAGCGCTCCGGTTCTCGATGCCATCAACGTCGAATCCAACCGGGTGCAGCTGAAATGGACGGCGGCCGACGCAGACATGGATCATTTTGAGATTTTCCGGAAGACCGATGCCACGGAATATGCGAAGCTGGCCGTCGTGGACAAAAGCGCCACTTCTTACGTCGACTTCACGGTCAGCAACGATACGAATTACACCTACAAAGTCGCCGCCGTGGATGCTTCCTATAACCGCGGGTTCTCGGGCGAGCAGTCCGTGACGCCGAAGCTGGTCATGGTGGACGTCAAGCTTCGCGTCCATCTGCCGTCCTACACGCCTGTGCAGGATGACATCTACATTGCGGGCGACCTTAATGGATGGAACTCGGCGGGCGGCAAGTTGACCGTTCCGAGCGGAGCCACGACCCGCGACGTCGTGGAGTACACCTTCAAAATGATGGCGGGCAAGTCCATCCAATACAAATACACGCGCGGAACTTGGCCGACCGAAGCACTCACGTCGCACAGCCGAACGGCGAACGACACCGCGGATCACGGCAACTATGCGTACTCGTCGACGGATACCAACATGCAGCTGACGATCGCCAACCAAGGCGACAACAAAATGGTCGTGGACGATTACGTGCTGCGATGGGTCGACATGCCGATGATCGTCACGATGCCGCGTATCTCTTACGGGGATAAGATTGCCTATACGACGCAGGACGACCATTTTACGCTCAAAGCCAATGTTCCTTATGGAGTGAATTTCACCATTAACGGTCAGCCGATCGCGTCCGGCCAAATGGATGCCCAAGGCAACGTGCTGGTCGAAAATATTCCTTTAGCGGCGGGACTGAATCGTTTTACGCTCCATATCGAACCGAGTGCAGAAACGCTTAATCTGCCGTGGTATACCGATAAGGGGCGCGCCAGCCAGGCGACCAAGTCGCTCGAGCTGGAGATCACGCGCGGAGGTCCGGTCGTGGCCGTGACGGGCGTGACGCTGAATACGGCATCCGTCAATCTGAATACGAACAGCGCGGCTTATCAGCTAACGGCAACCGTGCTGCCGGAAAATGCGAGCAATAAGCAGGTGATCTGGACCTCCAGCAACGCTGCGGTTGCAACCGTGAACGGGAGCGGGCTGGTGACTCCGGTCGGTGCCGGCAAAGCCGTGATTACCGTAACGACCGCGGACGGAAGCAAACCGGCTTCCGCCGAAGTGACGGTCAGCATCCCGGCACAGCCAGGGAATTCCAACTCGAATCCCGATCCGAATCCTGTTCACGAGGGCACGGTCACCGTGACCGAGCAGCAAGTGAAAGATGCGCTTACCCAAGCATCCGGCAGCTCCGTCACCTTGAAAGTCGAAGGCAAAACGCAAGTGCAGCTTCCCGTCGATACGGCTAGTCTGCTTGGCGGCAAATCCTTGCAGCTGGCTCAAAACGAACTGACGATCAGCGTGCCTTCCAGCGTGCTATCCGAGCTCGCGGGGCAAGCGGGCGGCGGTGCAACGGACAACGCACGGATCGTGCTGAAGATGGAGCCGCTCGCTCAACCGGTGAAACAGGATCTGCTAGATAAGGCAGGTCAGAATGGCAGCGTCGGGCTGAAGGCCGTCTCCAATGTCTATGACTTTCATCTTGCGCTGGTTGGCTCCGACGGGAAAGAAATACGGGCGCTCAGCCAATTCGGGGAGCCAATGTCCATTACCTTCAAGGTGAATGGCTCAGTCGACAAGAAGCTGCTCGGCGTGTATTATGTGGCCGACGACGGAAGCTTGGAGTATGACGGCGGCAAGTTGAACGCAGACGGGACGATCACGGCGGAGATCCGGCACTTCTCCAACTATGCGGTACTGGAATACGACAAGCGTTTCTCGGATGTCCCGGTAAACCATTGGGCAGCGGGCGTCATCCGGCAGTTGGCGGCGAAGCACATCCTGACAGGCGTAACGGACACCGCATTCGAACCGGAACGAAAGGTCACGCGCGCCGAATTCGCCTCATTGCTCGTCAACGCAATGGGACTCAAGGCTTCCAAATCCTCTGCTTTCGAGGATGTCGAGGTCGGCGCTTGGTATGCTTCCTCTGTAGCGGCAGCCAGTGAGACCGGCATCGTCAACGGCCGCACTTCAACGATGTTCGCGCCAAACCAAACGATTACGCGCGAAGAGATGGCGGTCATGCTCATGCGTGCATACGCGGTCAAACACGGCAAACCGGCGGACAGCCAGGCGACACTTGCTTTCGCGGATGCGCAAACCATCAGCAAGTGGGCGAAACCGTCGATTCAAACGGCGGTGGATCTCGGCCTTCTGCATGGAAGCGGGAACCGATTTGCACCGAAGAGCGGCACGACTCGCGCGGAAAGCGCGCAAGCGATTTATCAATTGCTAGGCGGGCAGTAAAAGAATCGGCACCCTTATCGGAGTAAACGATAAGGGTGCTTTTATGTTGGGTTTATTTGGTATAATCATCAACAGAAACAGGAATGGATCGCTTAGAAGGAGACTAACAGATGGCTACGATAGATGATTTCTTGAAATTGGACCTTCGCATCGGCACGGTCGTGGAGGCGGAAGCTTTTCCGGAAGCCCGCGTTCCGGCAATCAAATTGAAAATTGATTTCGGGCCGCTCGGTATCAAAGACTCTAGTGCGCAAATCACCAAGAGATATACGCCCGAATCGATGATCGGCCGCCAAGTCGTCGCGGTCGTCAACTTTCCGC
Organism: Cohnella candidum; assembly: GCF_003713065.1. Lineage (NCBI taxonomy): Bacteria > Bacillati > Bacillota > Bacilli > Caryophanales > Paenibacillaceae > Cohnella > Cohnella candida. Next base: position 26,610 of record NZ_CP033433.1, read on the forward strand.
CCAGGCGCGTCGCCGGCTTTAAATCGGAGGTGCTCGTAATGGGCGGCGTTCCGGAAGAAGGAGACGTCATATTGTTGAAGCCGGATGAGACGGTTCCGAATGGAACGCCGGTTTCGTGATTCACCTTTCAAGCCTAAGTTATAGTAATTTTCCCTCAAGTGAAGGAAGAGGCTAAATACATAGCAAAATGGGAGGATCCTATATGGGAAAAGTAATCGCAGGCATGACGATGTCTTTGGACGGCTTTATTCAAGACCGTAACGGAAGCGCGCGGAAACTGAGTCCGGATTTTGAAGAACTCCTTGAGGCTCCTTCTTTCAAGGAAATGACCGCTAACACCGGTGCCGTTATTATGGGCAGAAATGTATATGAGATGGCGGATCCTTTTTTGTGGGCGAATGATGATTATGAATTCCAAGTTCCCGTTTTTGTCTTGACGCATACGCCTCCGGCAAGGTATCCCCAGGGAAATGGAAAACTTAGCTTCACCTTCGTAACGGATGGCGTTGAAAGTGCTGTTTCTCAGGCAAAGAAAGCAGCCGGCGATAAGATGGTTCAGATCATCGGCGGCGCAAGCACTATTCAACAGTGCCTGAATTCCGGGCTATGCGATGAATTGCTGATCGATATGATGCCTGTTCTCCTCGGAGAAGGATTAAGTCTATTTGAGAATTTAGACACGGACAAGCTAAAGCTTGAAAGAACGAAAGTAGCGGAAACGACCTCTATCCGAACAAGCATGACATTTAGGATTACGAGGACGATATGATCAAATTAACGAACCGCCAAGCACGGCAATTTTTGTTGCTGAAGCACGGACTGCTGGATGAATACAAATTTATAGGAAAGCAGGGCATATTGGACTTCGTTAGGCAGGCAGGCTGCATCCAATATGATCCCATCGATGTTTGCGGAAAAAATTCCGAACTGGTGCTGCAGTCGCGAATCAAGGGATTTACCAAAGAAATGCTCCACGATTTGTTGTACAAAGATAGAAGTTTGGTCGATTATCCCGATAAGAACCTAGCCATTATTCCTATCGAGGACTGGCCGTATTTCGAGAGGTACAGGCGAGCCGCCCGGCAGCATGCCGAACACTATCCGGAAATGCAGGCTTTGACAGAGCAAGTACGGGCTCATATCCACAAACAGGGTCCGATAAGTTCGGATGATATCAAATTGGATGCGAATTTCTCTTGGCGGTCGGCGATCCACTGGAGCGGCGGAAACAATACATCCCGTTCGGTACTGGAACAGATGTATTCGACAGGCGAGTTGATTATCCACTACAAAAAAGGCACGCGAAAATACTATGACATCGCAGGAAAGTATATACAGGCTAGTTTGCTGAATACTCCAGAGCCATTGCCTAGCGAGCTTGAGCATCTAAAATGGCGGGTATTGCGTCGGATTGGTGCTATTGGCCTTTTATGGAACCGCGCATCCGATGCTTGGCTGAACATATGGGGACTGAAATCGGACGAGCGTAACGAGGTTTTCCGTCAGTTATTGAACGAAGCTAAAATATTTGCTGTTGCCGTTGAACAAATGAAGGATACGCTGTATTGCTGCATGGAGGACTTGCTGCTTATTGAAGCTGTCCTCAAAAATCCAGAACTGAAGCCTCGCTGCGAATTGATCGCCCCGCTTGATAATTTAATATGGGATAGGAAGCTGATTAACGAATTATTCTGCTTTGATTACACGTGGGAGATTTACACGCCGGTTATCAAACGGAAATTCGGGTATTATGTTCTGCCTCTATTATACGGAGAGAATTTCATCGGGCGTGTCGAGGCAATCGCGGAGCGAAAAACAAGGAAGCTTGCCGTTAAAAATATCTGGTATGAGAACGGTGTAAAGCCAACAAAGAAGCTGCAGACAGCCTTGGACGAATGTCTCGAAAAGTTTGCGATATTCAATGGGTGTGAGACGATTTCGATCGTTGAATCGAATTGACCAGCACCGAAAAACAGTAATCGAAACGGCACCCCTTCTCGAGGTACGATAGGGGGTGCTTCTTTTTCTTTTGGGTTGACAATATGGAAAAACCTGCATACACTTGTTTTATTCCGACTGTTCAGTATAAATAAACAAGGTGGATCCGAAAACATGCCCAAGCTAGGAATGGAGCCCAAACGCCGAGCGGATGTCATCAACGCCACGTTGACTTGTATCAGCCGATACGGGATCGACGGCATGACGCTTGATAAGGTGGCTGAGTATGCGGGATGCTCCAAAGGGGTCGTCACGTATTACTATCGGAACAAAGATCACCTCACGGTGGAAGCCTTTAAGTCTTTTTTGGCCTATTACGGAACGAAAATCGAATCGGAACTCGAGCGAACGATGACGGCCGCGCAGATGATCGAGGTCACGCTGAAGCATATTCTGCCTCCATACCATGACGACGCCGAGAGGAGCATCAATGTTTCGCTGCTGGATGGAATCGAGAGGATGTACATCTCGTACCAAGACCAAGGCAGGTTGTTCGTGCAGTTTTTCTCTAAAGCGGCACTGGATCCTCAACTGCAGGAAGTCGTATCCATGAGCTATTCGAGGGATCTCCATGGGATCGCGAAAATCTTCGAATATGGCAGCAACACGGGGCAGATGTCCGCTGAAGATGCGCACAGTGCCGCTTACGGGCTGCTCGCCATGGTCGTCGGGCTCAGCTTTTTCAGAGTGGCGAACATTCCGGCCCGGAATGGCGAAGATAACCGGTATGTTTGCGAAATGTATGTCCGAAGATTCATGAAATGATGATTATAGGCGGATAAGGAGGATAAGGATGAAAATCGCGAAAGTAGAAGCAGGCGGGAAAGACATTGCCGTCGTAAGCGGCGATGAGGTGTTGGTGACGGACGTTCAGTCGGCGCTGGATTTGATGGCTACGGTGCAGTACGAAACGGGTTGCGACCGTATCGTGCTCGACAAAGCGCTGGTAAGCGAAAGTTTTTTCGACTTGAAAACGCGCTTGGCCGGCGAAATCCTTCAGAAGTTCATCAACTACCGGGTGAAAGCCGCTTTTGTCGGTGACTTCTCCGGATATGGCAGTCAAAGTCTTCGGGACTTTATTTATGAATGCAATCACGGAAACGACTTTTTCTTCGTGCCGAACGAGGAGCAAGCGATTGAGAAATTAAACGCGGCGAGATAGGAGGCGGATGAAGACGAAAACGGAACTTTTTCTGGCCGATTCCGACATGGTGAACATTCCCGCCGGCGATGTCCATCTCAGAGACGATCGGATCAAGAAGGCCTGGACTGCCAAGGTGGAATCATTTTGGCTGGCGCCGATCCCGGTGACGAATTCGTTCTATCGCAAGATCATGAACGGGGTGGTTGAACCCCATATCGAAGCCGATGTCCCCGTGGTAAACGTTTCATGGGGAGATGCCGTGTTATTTTGCAACAAGCTCTCCCTGCTCTCGGGATTGAGGGAATGCTACTCGTTTCACCGGGACGGGGAAAGCGTTATATGCGATTGGGAGGCAGACGGATACAGGCTTCCAACGGAAGCGGAATGGCAGTACGCATGCAAAGCGGGAACGGGCGGCTATCGTTATGGCGAGTTGACTGACATCGCTTGGTACCGGGACAATTCCGAAGGCAGGGTGCGCGACGTCGGCCGGAAACTCCCGAATGCATGGGGACTCTACGATATGTTGGGAAACGTTTGGGAATGGTGCTGGGACCAATACGATGCCGAAGTGTACGGTTCCTATCGCGTTTTCAGGGGAGGAAGTTGGGCGGAAGAAGCGAGAGGGTGCGGGGCGACTTGCCGTCGCCGCAGCCATCCGACGTTCCGGATTGACGATCTCGGCTTTCGTCTCGCCAGATCCCGTTAGGACGTTAACGAGATTACGGAAATACATATACCATGAAAGAGGCGAGGCCCTGCGGTCCGCCTTTTTTCGTTTTTCATAGTTAATCGGTTAATATAATTAACCCATAATAACAGTAAAATTATGCTTGTAATCGCTTTATTTTCGTCTTATAATCGCCTCATAAGGTTAAGCGTTTAAGTAATCATCACCAACCCATAACACGAATCGCGAATAACTCACAGTAGGTGAACCCATGAAACGTATCACGATCCGGGACGTGTCCGAAAAGGCAGGCGTATCGACAGCCGCCGTATCTTACGTATTGAACGGCCGGTTGGGCAAAGTGTCACAGGATACCGTACGGAAAGTCAGGCAGGCGGTTGAAGAGCTGGGCTACATCCCCGATTTCTCCGCGCGCAGCTTGGCCAGCAACCAATCGAAGCTGATCGGCGTCGTCATTCCCCAAACCGAAGACCAGAAGCAGCTGCTGCTGCAAAATCCGTTCTATTCGGAGCTCGTGTGCGGCATTGAAGCCCGGCTTCGCCAGTCGGGTTACCACATGATCCTCTCCGGCGTCGACAAAGGGGAAGGTTACCTCGACATCTCGATGCAGCGCAATCTGGACGGAGCGATCATCATGGGCATTTACCAGGAAGCGTTTTACGAGGAACTGAAGAAAGTAAACCTGCCCATCGTGCTGATCGACAGCTACATCCATGACAGCTACTTCCACGTCGTCGGGATCGACGACGAGCTGGGCGGGTACATGGCGACGAAGCATCTGATCGACAACGGCCACGCGAACATCGCGCTTGTCACGGGCTCCATCCGCAAAGACGGCGTCGTGGAAAAACGGTTCCTCGGTTACAAAAGGGCGCTGAAGGAGGCGGGGCTGTTCTACAATCCCGATTTTGTATTCGAGCAATCGGTCACCTACGAATACGGGCAGGAGGCGGCTCGTGAAATCCGGGACCAATTTCCGCAGATCACGGCCGTATTCGCAACGAGCGACATGGTGGCGTTCGGCTTGTTGTCCGGCTTCGCGGATGCGGGATGCTCCGTACCCGAGCAAGTGTCGGTCATCGGCTTCGACGACATATCGATGGCGCGGATGTGCCACCCGCCGCTGACCACCATTCGCCAGGATATCGTGGGTCGCGGGGTCATGGCCGCCGAACGGCTGCTTCAGTCGATCGCGGGTGAAGAAGAGAGCACTCACACGGAACCGACCATCATGCCGCTTAAGCTCATCACCAGGGACACGGTGCGGAAACTGAACTGAATCGATTTGACTCGGCGGGGAGGTGGTTGGGCGACTTAATGCCCGCAAGATTGGAATCGGAAGGCAAAAGCTCAACATTCAGAAGGAGAGGGTTCGAATGTTCAAAAAAAGCGGGGCCATTCTGCTGTTGATCGGCATGCTTACGCTGAGCGCCTGCGGTTCGGGCAAGGGGAACGGGAACGACACGGCAAGCAGCCAAGCGCCGTCCTCGCCATCGGCTTCCCAATCGGAATCCGCATCGGCGTCGCCGTCGGCGGAAACCAAAGATCCGGTTAAGCTGAAGCTGCTTACCTATACGGCTTCGGGGCAAGAAGAAACGCTGAAGTCGATGGTCGATGCGTTCCAATCGGCGAATCCGGACGTCAAGGTGGATTACGAAGTCGTTCCTTACGCCGACTACACGACGAAGTTGAATACGCTGCTCGCGAGCGGAAGCGCGCCGGATTTGTTCGAGCTCGGCTACGAGAATTTCCGGGCGTACGCGGCCAAAGGCCAGCTGCTTGACCTGACGCCGACGATCGCGGCCGACACCTCGTTTAAGCCGGACGTCTACAAGAAATTGGCGTATGACGCGTTCAACTACGACGGCAAACAGATGGGCGTGACGGAAAGCTTTTCCGATGTCGTGCTGTTCTACAACAAAGACCTGTTCGACGCCAAAGGCCTGAAGTACCCGGATGCCTCGTGGACGTGGAAGGAAGAGTTGGAAGCCGCCCAGAAACTGACCGACGCGGACAACGGCGTATGGGGCACGTACGCACCGCTTCAATTCTATGAATTCTACAAAACGATCGCGCAAAACGGCGGCGGCGTATGGGATGCGAGCGGCAAGCCGACGATCAACAGCCCGGCGAACGTGGAAGCGCTTCAGTGGATGATCGACAAAGCCGGCAAATACAAAGTGTCCCCGGCGCTGAACGACGATACGTTCAACCAACCCGACGCCGACCTGAACGCGTTCGCGGCCGGCAAGCTTGCCATGGCGCGGTTCGGCATCTGGAACTTCGCCAAATTCGCCAAGGAAGCGCAATTCAACTGGGATATCGCGCTGGAGCCGGGCAACAAGCAGAAGGCGCACCATTTCTTCGCGGACGGACTCGTCGCCTCGAAGGATACGGCCAACGCCGAAGCCGTTTGGAGATTCATGAAATTCTACACCAGCGATCCTGCCGCGGTAAGCAAGCGGATCGAAGCCGGCTGGAGCGTACCGGCAGTCGCCGACGATGCGGTGATGGACGCGTATTACAAACAAACGCCTCCCGCGTCGAAGAAGATCGTCACGGAGGCGCTGGATTCGCTCGTCCTTCCGCCGGTCGGACCGAAACCGGAATTGTGGAACGAGTTTACGGCTGCGGTTGGAGAAGAGCTGGATAAAGCGAAGCTCGGACGTTCAACCGCTCAGCAGGCTCTCGACGCCGCCCAGAAGAAGGTCGAAGAATTGCTCGCCAAGTAATACGGAATCGAACGAACGGAATTCCGGTTTATCCAGCCTTCACGCGGGCTGCTTCCGGACCGGGGCTTGAGAGGCGTACCGGTCCGGATCCCGCCTCTATTATAACGGCACTCCCGAGAGAAAGGAACATGCGGAATGGCAGGACAGCGCAAGTGGAGCCGCAGGCTCGCCGCCCTCGTATTTCTTCTGCCCGCGCTGGCAGGTTTGCTGGCCTTCCAATTGCTGCCGATGGTTTCTTCGGTCGTCATCAGCTTTACGGATTGGGACATGATCGCGAAGTGGACGGACATGCGATTCATCGGGTGGGACAATTATGCCGCGGTGTTCCGCGAAGAGAAATCCTACACGTCCCTGAAGAACGTTTTCGTGTTCCTCATCGGCTACATGCCGCTCGTGACGGCGCTCGGCACCTTCCTGGCGGTCCTGTTGAACCGGAAAATCCGGGCGATCAAGCTGTACCGGGCCGCGGTGTTCGTTCCCGTCATTACGTCCTGGGTCGCCGTCTCCATCGTATGGCGCTGGCTGCTCAACGGACAGAGCGGGCTGATCAATTTCCTGTTGTCCAAGATCGGCATCCACGGCCCGATATGGCTGCAGGACGACACTTGGGCCATGGTCTCGATCATCGCGGTGACGGTCTGGAAAGACATCGGATTCGTCTCCGTCATTCTGCTCGCGGGTTTGCAGGACATTTCCGAGGACTACTATGAGGCGGCGGAGCTCGACGGCGCGTCGGCTTGGCTGAAATTCCGGCGCATCACGCTCCCGATGCTGTCGCCAACGCTTTATTTCGTGGTTACGATTTCGCTTATCAACTCGTTCCAGCTGTTCGACCAGGTGTTGATCATGACGAACGGCGGCCCGGCGGGCGCCACGAGCACCCTCGTCGAGCAAGTGTACAAGAACGCCTTCCAATTCAACAAAATGGGGTTCGCCGCCGCGCAGTCCTGGGTGCTGTTCGTCATCATTTTCGCGGTATCGATGCTCCTGCAGCGGCTGCAGCGGAGGTGGGTCGTCTATGAGAGGTAACGGATTAGCGCTGAAAAACGGGTTGACCCACTTGGTATTGGCCGCGGTATCCGTTGTACTCGTCTTTCCCTTCGTTTGGATGCTGACGGGGGCTTTCAAAAACGGTTTGGAAGTGGTGAAGATGCCGCCGCGGTTTCTTCCGTCTCATTGGAATTTCGATAACTTCGTCCGAATCGAGCAGTTCTTTCCTTTATACCGTTTTTTGCTCAACAGCACGGTGGTCGCCGTCGCGACGACCCTCCTGCAAATTATCGTTTGCGCAATGGCCGCATATGTATTTGCCAAAATCCCGTTCAAAGGCCGCCAAGGCGTATTCCTGCTGTTTCTCACGACCATGATGATCCCGGCGCAAGTGACGCTCGTGCCGTTGTTCATTCTTTTCGCCAAAACGAATTTGATCGACACCTATGCAGGCCTGATCCTGCCGGGCATTTTCAGCGCCTACGGCACGTTTCTGATCCGCCAGCACATGCTCACCGTCCCCAATGAACTGCTCGAAGCGGCATTCATCGACGGGGCGTCGTATTACCGGGTATTCCGCAGCGTCATGCTGCCGCTCGTGAAACCGACGCTGGCCGCGCTGACCGTTTTCGCCTTCATGAGCTCGTGGAACAACTTCCTGTGGCCGCTTATCGCGGTGAACAGCAAGGAGCTCATGACGCTGCCGCTCGGCCTTAGCAAGCTGCAGGGCCGCTGGTCGACGGAATGGGACGTTCTGATGGCCGGCAACGTGGTCAGCTTCGTTCCGATCTTCGTCGTCTACTTGTTCGCCCAACGTTATTTCGTGAAGGGTATGACGATGACCGGTATCAAATAAGCATACGAACAAGAGGGGGCAACCGACATGTTGAAAAAGGTACGGCTCGGTCTGATCGGATTGGGCGGTATGGCTTCCGTCCACACCGAGCAGATTCTGAAACTGGAAGAGGTCAGCCTTGCGGCGATTTGCGACAACGATGCCTCCAAGGTCTCGCAATGGGGCGAGCGCCTTGGGATTGATGAATCCATGCGGTACACCGACCCTGAAAGGCTGATCGCGGATTCGGACGTCGATGCGGTGCTGTCCATCACGCCGAACCATGTCCATTACGACATCATCCGGCTCTGCCTGATCCACGGCAAGCCGATCATGACGGAGAAGCCGTTCACCCGGACGTACGAGGAAGCGAAGGCGCTGATGGAGCTGGCCGCTCAGCATGATACTCCTTGCATGGTCGGCTTCTCTTACCGGTACGTTCCTTCGTTCCGCATGGCTCGTGACTTGATCCGGAACGGAAGCATCGGCGCGGTGCGCCATGTCTCCATACAATATTTACAGCAATGGGGCGGGCCGTTGTTCGAGACGCCGATGAACTGGCGGATGGACCCGGCTGTCACCGGAACGGGAGTGCTCGGCGATCTCGGCTCGCATATGGTCGACGCGGCCCGGTTTCTCGTCGGCGAGCCGGTCGAGCTCTCCTCGCTGATGAGCTCGCTCATTACCGAGCGCGAAGATCCGGCCACGGGCCGGCCGGTTCCCGTGGACATCGACGATTTCGCCGCGTTCGTCGCGGTGCTGGAGCCGGGCATTCCGGCCGTCTTCCAGACGTCCCGGAACGCGTTCGGCTGCCAGAACGGCTTCGAGATTTCCGTTTTCGGGGACACGGGTACGCTGCATATGAATTGGGACGATGGCGACTTCCTTACTTGGGTGCATCGGAACGAAGAACGCAGCGAGGTCCGCGAGCGAATCGCCGTGCCGGATCGCTATAAGCTGAAGCAAATGCAGGATTTCGTCGATCTGGTGCGGGGAACGGTGCGCGAGGAAACGGCCCTGTTGCGGGACGGTTACCGGAATCAGCGGGTGCTGGAAGCGGTCGTGCGGGCTTCCCGGGAGCGCCGGGCGGTCGCGATCGGCGAAATCGAAGCCGCGGAGGGGGCGGACCAATGATGGGGCGCGCCTCGACAAGAGTGACGATATGGAACGAATACCGCCACGAGAAAGACAATCCGGACGTCGCCAAAGTGTATCCGGACGGCATTCACGAAGCGCTGCGTCAAGGGTTGGCCCCTTATGGCTTCGATTTGGAGACGGCCACGCTGGACGAACCGGAGCACGGGTTAGCGGAAGCAGTGCTCGACCGCACGGACGTGCTGATCTGGTGGGGACACCGGGCGCACGACGAAGTGGACGACCGGATCGTCGAACGGGTACAGGAGCGGGTGCTGCAAGGCATGGGACTGATCGTGCTGCACTCCGGCCATTATTCGAAAATTTTCAAAAAGCTTATGGGCACGTCTTGCGCGCTGAAGTGGCGGGAGGCGGACGAGAAGGAACGGCTCTGGGTCGTCAAACCGACGCATCCGATAGCGGCGGGGCTGCCGGAATATTTCGAACTGGAGAAGGAAGAGATGTACGGCGAATTCTTCGACGTGCCCGACCCGGACGAGCTGGTTTTGGTCAGCTGGTTCGAGGGCGGCGAGGTGTTCCGAAGCGGCTGTGCCTATCACAGAGGACACGGCAAAATCTTCTACTTCCGCCCCGGGCACGAAACCTACCCGACCTATTACCGCGAACCTGTTCTTCGCGTTATCGCCAACTCGATCGGTTGGGCGTCGGACGCGAGGGGAGCCGCTCCGTGGTACGGCAACGCCGCTCCGCTTGAAACGATTCGGCATAAGGACGTTTAAGAGACTGCCAATTGCAACCACAACCCTCTTAAAAGGTTGTGGTTTTTCTCTTTTGGGTTCAGAATGGGAGGAGCATATGCCGGTTAATAACGATTAGTCTCCTCTATCAATCCAAGAAAAGAATGTGATGAGTTTGAACCCGCAACTGGCGAAGGCGCGAACGCTAGGCTTACTGGACAAGCATCTATCGGGCGCATCGATGGATTACCGCAAAGTGATTGCCTTGTTCTTTCCCATCCTGATCGACCAGGCTTTCATCGTCGGATTGAACCTGGTGAACACCTCGATGATCAGCTCCTCGGGAGTGGCGGCGATCAGCGCGGTCAGTATGATCGATTCGATCAACGTGTTCCTGATCAACGTTTTCGTAGCCGTGGCGACCGGAGGGACGGTCGTCGTCGCGCAGTACAAAGGCAGCGGCAACGACGCCATGGTTTCCCGGGCGGCGGCGGGCGCCGTAGCGTCCGTCTCGGCGCTGGCCTTGGGGATCGGCCTTCTTCTCGCGATGTTCCACGCGCCGGTACTGAGTGTCTTGTTCGGCTCGGCTTCACCGGACGTCATCTCGAATGCGAAAGTATACCTCATCGGCAGCAGCACGTCCTACCTGGGGATCGGAATCGTCCAGGCGGTCAGCGGGGCGATGCGGGGAATCGGAAAGTCGAGGGTGTCCCTGGCGCTGTCCTTGATCATGAACCTGCTCTACGTTCTGCTCAACGTCGTTTTCGTTCAAATGCTGCACATGGGCGTGTTCGGCATGGCGATCGCGATCAACATCGCCCGGTATGCCGGAGCGTTGTGCGCGATTTATTACGTCCTCAGGATGGACGTCGCGCTTCATCTCCGGTTAAAGGAGCTTTTTTACGTCCCGCTGTCGATGTTCAAGAAGATCATGACGATCGGGCTGCCGTTCGCGGCCGAGCAGATGTTTTTCAACGGCGGCAAAATGCTGACGCAGGTGTTCATCGTCGGCCTGGGTACGAACGCGATCGCGACCAATGCCATCGGCGGCACGATCGCTTTGGTGTATCAGATTCCGGCCGGCGCGATGTCCCTGGCCATCGTGACCGTCGTCGGCCAGTGCATCGGCGGCCGTAATATCGAGGACGCCCGGAAGTTCATCCGGTCGTTTCTCTGGATCGCGTCGTTCTCGTTCGTTCTGATGACCGCGATCCTGATGCCCTTGTTCCACCCGTTGGCCGGTATTTTTCACCCGCCGGCCGAAATCGTCGACGATATTTTCTGGTTGACGCTCATGAACGCCGTGGCTCAAATCCCGCTGTGGGCGGTCAGCTTCATTCTGCCTGCAGGCCTGCGGGCGGCGGGGGACGCAAGGTTCACCTCCGTCACGTCGATGCTCTCCATGTGGCTGTTCCGCGTGGTTCTCGGCTACGTGCTGGGGATCGTTTTCGGCTTAGGCGTCATCGGGGTGTGGCTGGCGATGAACTGCGAGTGGGGCGTGCGCGGCGCGATCTTCCTGTGGCGGTTTCGTGGGGAAAAATGGTATCGGCATCAGCTCGTTTGATGTAAAATGGGGTTACTTTACCTCGAAGGGCTGACAGCATGGTTCAACTTCACGTCCATTATAACGGCTGGGTCGTCTTTTTATCGTACGTCATCGCCGTTCTCGCATCCTACTCGGCCTTGGTGGCCGCCAGCAAAATCTATCGCGCCGAAGGTAGAATCCGGTCCGCTTGGCTCGCGGCCGGTTCTTTCGTTATGGGCTGCGGAGTCTGGTCCATGCATTTCGTCGGCATGCTGGCGATGCACGTCGGCGTGCACGTCCATTACAATCTCGGGCTGACGCTGCTCTCCGGATTCGCCAGCATTGCCGCCTCCTATATCGCTTTCCGAGCGACTTTGCGTGAAGAAGTTAACCTTCTAAAACTCGGGGGCGGCGGTTTCTTCATGGGCATGGGGATCGTGATCATGCACTATACCGGGATGGCCGCCATGCAAACGGACGCCGTCATCTCGTACGAGCCTTGGATCTTAGCATGTTCCGTCGCCGTCGCTTTGGCTGCGTCTTACGCCGCCTTGTATTTATTCCGGCTTTTTCGCTTCGCTCCCGATTTCAACGTCTGGAAAATGGCCAGTTCGCTCGTCATGGGAGTGGCGGTCTGCGGCATGCACTATACCGGAATGGCTGCGGCTCGGTTTCAGTCGGACTCGGCCGTACCGGGCGGAGGGTCCGATTTCGATCCTTATCTGCTCGCCGCCGTTTCCGTGATCGCCTTGGTGATCGTCGGAACGCTGATCGGCGCTTTGTTCTTTGACCGTAACGTGCTCGAGCGCATGGCCTATCTGGACTCCCTGACCTCCTTGCCGAATCGTCACGGCCTCCACCGTTATTTCGAAGGCCGGTTTTCCGCCGCGAATGGGGGAGCCGTGCTCTTCATCGACCTGGATCGCTTCAAAACGGTCAACGATACGCTGGGGCACGACGTCGGCGATCTGCTGCTTCAACAGCTTGCGGAGCGTCTGCGGGAGACGATCGCGGGCGAAGAGAAGGCCGAGCTGTTCCGTCTGGGGGGCGATGAGTTCCTTCTCGCATGGGGGGAACCCTCCGTAGAGAAGGTCGAGGCATTGGCGGTCCGTATCTTGCGAACGTTAAAGCAGCCTTTTGTCGTCAACGAGAATGTCCTGTACATGACGGCGAGCATCGGCATCAGTCTCGCTCCCGCCCACGGAACGGAACGCTCCGCTTTGATGAAGGCGGCGGATACGGCGCTGTACCGGTCTAAGGCAGCCGGTAAAAACCGTTACTGTATTTACGACGAGAACATGGAGCGGGAGCAATTCAGGCGCCTCGAGTTGGAGCGGGATTTGCGCAAAGCCTACGCCGAAAGGCAGTTTTTCGTCGTTTACCAGCCCAAATGGGATTCCGTTTCCGACTGCTTGTCCGGCATGGAAGCCCTTCTGAGGTGGAGACATCCGCAGCTCGGCATCATCTCGCCGATGGAGTTCATTCCGATCGCGGAAGAGTCGGGATTGATCATTCCGATCACGGAATGGGTCATTGACGAAGTGTGCGGCCAGAACCGGAAGTGGCGCGAGACGGGGGTCGCTTCCGTCCCCGTATCGGTGAACATGTCGCGGCGAATGTTCGAAAGCGAGGATTTATTCGAGGTGATCGCGGCATCCTTGGAGCGTTATCGGCTGCAGGGTTCGACGCTCGAAATCGAAATCACCGAATCCGTGGCCATGAATAACTCGGTGGACGTCGTCGGGCAGCTGCAGCGGATACGCGCACTCGGCGTACGGGTATCCATGGACGATTTCGGAACGGGCTATTCTTCGCTGGGATCCTTGGACGAAATGCCGGTGGACATTTTGAAGATCGATCAAGTGTTTATCCGCAAAAGCAATATCCAAACGAAAAGGGCCATCATCAGCAACATCATCGCCATCGCCCGCAACCTGGAACTCGAGGTCGTGGCCGAAGGCGTCGAAACGAAAGAGCAAATGGAGTTCCTTCAGGCGAGAGGCTGCCGTCTTATTCAAGGTTACTATTACGGCAAACCGATGCCTCCCGAGGAATTCGGCCGTTGGCTGGATCAGCGGACGATGATCGGTACCGAGGGACGTTGAGCGGCTTAGCGCCGTATAATGTGGTGACCGATCGCCCTGGGCGGCGGTTGAATCAAGCGAACGAAAAGGGTTATGCTTGTACGGCAGAGATTATAGGAAACTCGGGTGAAAACGAATGATCGTCATCAAAACGCGTGAACAAATCGAAAAAATGAGAAAGGCCGGCGAAATCCTGGCTGCGTGCCATCGCGAAATCGCCGGTATGATCCGACCGGGACTGACGCCGCTCGAAATCGACAAGTTCGTCGAGCGCTTCCTTGCGGAGCACGGCGCCACGCCGGAGCAAAAAGGGTACCACGGCTACCCGTTCGCGACTTGCGCTTCCGTCAACGACGTCATCTGCCACGGGTTCCCGGACGAACGTCCGCTGAAGAACGGGGATATCGTCACGATCGACATGGTGGTGAACTTGGACGGGTGGCTGGCGGATTCGGCTTGGTCCTACGCCGTCGGCGAGATTTCGCCGGAAGCGGATAAGCTTCTTCGCGTCGCGAAGGAAGCTTTGTATATCGGGATCGAGAAAGCCGTCGTCGACAACCGGATCGGGGACATTTCGCATGCGGTCCAGAAGTTCGCGGAAGAACAAGGCTATTCCGTCGTGCGCGAATTCGTCGGCCACGCGATCGGCCAGAAAATGCACGAAGAGCCGCAAGTACCGCACTACGGACCGGCCGGCAAAGGCCCGCGGCTGAAGGAAGGCATGGTCATCACGATCGAGCCGATGCTGAACACCGGCGTATGGCAGAGCAAGCTGGACGCCGACGGCTGGACGGCACGTACGGCGGACGGCGGACTGTCCGCGCAGTATGAGCACACGATCGCCATCCTTCCGGAAGGCCCGCTCATTCTCACGCAGCAATAATGGGAGCTTGACCCCAGCCCCTGTGGATCAACCGGCAGTTCTTAACCGGTTTGGAACGCGGGGGTTTTTCGTTGTGTGCATTCCATCGTAACGGAACCCAGCGACCTTATTCCTTTCATACGAGTCCATTCGAGAGACTAACGGAACACTACGCCGTTATTCCGCAATTTCGATACTTAATCTTCGCCAAATACGGACAATAGCGTCGCTGAGTTCCGTTAGATTCTAAAAATGCCCTTTTTCCCGCGAATAACGCTTTTCAGTTCCGTTAGCTCCCGAGAACCAAGCCGCGCAGCGAGAGAAAAGATTAGTAATCCGCGGGAGAGCGCATCGGACGCCCCGATTGAACCGAAAAACGCACAAAAAGTCGCGATTTTCTAAATACTTTCGAAAATGCCGTCTTTACAATGGAGGTTGTTGACGCTAGAAACCACGGTGGAAGGAGGGTATTGAGGAAGCGAATCGTGAAACGGTAATCGGATCCTGTCGTGTTCGGAAAACGCTGTCAAGAATCTTATCCTTTCGTACCCATCATTGGAGGTCGATCGAACGATGAAATTCCGGAAAGCGATCAGCATGGCCATCATTACCGCATGGATACTCAGCCTGTTCGCGGCATCCTTCGCCGTCCGCGAACCCGCTACGGCAAGCGCGGCGGAGCCGGAAGTCACGCATGGACTCAAAGGCGAATATTACACGAACTCCGGTCCGCCCAATTTTAACTTCGGAACGTTAAAAGCGACCACGCTCGACCCGAACTTGGATTTCGGCAGCTTGGAAAGCGTCTTTCAGATGCTGACGGGTCACGTCGATCTCGTCAACGTCAGATGGACGGGTTCGATTCAGCCGGATTTTACCGAGAATTATACCTTCTCGATGATCGGCGATAACGGCTTCCGTCTCTGGATCGACAATCAATTGGTCATCGACCACTGGGTGGACGATTGGGACAAGGAGCAAGTGAGCAAGCCCATTTCGCTGATCGCGGGGCACAAGTACGATTTTAAAGTCGAGTACTTTGAAAACTGGGGCGGCTCGAACCTGCACCTGAGCTGGTCCAGCCCGAGCGTGCCCAAGTCCCCGATCCCCACGGAAGCTTTCTATCCACCGGAGGGATTCAAGCACGGCGGGACGGTTTCCGTGGACGGAACGCAAGCGGAAGTCGATCTCGGCGGCAGCGTGAATCCGCTCCCGGTCGGGCTGCTGCAGCACGTGAACGTCAAGGTGATGGGACAGAATTGGCCGATCGCTTCGGCCGCTCTGAAGCAGGGAGACGACAGCAAACTGGTGCTGACGTTCGACTATCCCGTTTACTCCAAGGACGTGTGGCTCGTGTTCGCGGATTATGACGGGAACGGCGGGCTTCAATACGCGGACGGCAGCGCGGTCGGGGCGTTCAGCAAATCCTTGGTAAACAAATCAACTTACCAGATCACGACGCCTTGGGCCGAACAGGTGACGAAGGACAACGTCCTGCCGGAGTATCCGCGTCCCCAGTTGGTCCGGAGCCGATGGGAAAACCTGAACGGCGAGTGGGAATTCGAGCATGCGGAAGCGGGAGAGGCTCTTCCGGCCGGCAGAACCTTGAATGAGAAAATCCTCGTTCCGTTCGCCGCGGAATCCAAGCTGTCCGGCATCCAGAGAGTCGAAGACGAAATGTGGTACAAACGCTCGTTCACCGTTCCCGCGGATTGGAGCGGGCAGCGGGTGAAGCTGAACTTCGGCGCCGTCGATTACCTGGCGACCGTGTACGTGAACGGCCATCTGGCCGGCAGTCACAAGGGAGGCTACACTTCCTTCAGCTTCGATATTACCGATTACTTGGTGAGCGGTTCGAACGAGCTGATCGTCCGCGTCACGGATAAAACCGACGTCGGCGAAGATCAAGCCGTCGGCAAACAGACCGTTAAAAAGCTCGGAGGCATCTGGTACACGTCCGTATCGGGGATCTGGCAGACGGTATGGCTCGAGCCGGTCTCGCAGGCCCATATCGAGAAGCTGGACATGACGCCGGACATTGCGGGTGGGCAGTTGAAGCTGAACGCGGTGGCCGCCGGGGCGGAAGGGCTGACCGTTCATGCCGTCGCGAAGGCGGGCGGCCAAGTGGTGGGCGAAGTGTCGGGCCCGGCCAATACGGAGCTGCGGCTTCCCGTTCCGAATGCGAGGTTGTGGACGCCGGACGATCCGTTCCTCTACGATCTGGAGGTTACGCTGCAGAGCGGAGCGGTTGCCGTCGATAACGTCACGAGCTATTTCGGCATGAGGGAAATCAAGCTCGGCGTCGTGGACGGCGTGACAAGACCGCTGCTGAACGGCGAGTTCGTGTTCATGATGGGACCGCTGGATCAAGGGTTCTATCCGGACGGCATTTATACGGCTCCGACGGACGACGCGCTCAAGTTCGACCTGCAAACGGTGAAGCGGGTCGGCATGAACACGGTCCGCAAGCATATCAAAGTGGAGCCCGCGCGCTGGTATTATTGGGCCGATAAGCTCGGCATCCTTGTCTGGCAGGATATGCCCAGCCTGGAGGACCGCCAGGGCAACCACGGCACCGATATTTCCCAAGCGGCTAAGGATCAGTGGCTGAAGGAATACAAAGAAATGGTCGACCAGCTGCGCAGCGTGCCTTCCATCGTCGAATGGACGGTTTTCAATGAAGGATGGGGACAATGGGATCAAGGCGGCCCGCAGACGAGAGACGCGACCGCATACGTGAAGAGTCTGGATCCGACCCGTCTGATCAACCAGGCGAGCGGCTGGTGGGATGCCGGTACCGGCGATCTCATCGACATGCACTCCTATCCGGCGCCGGGGTCCCCGAAGCCGACGGCGCAGCGCGCCGCCGTGCTCGGCGAATATGGCGGTCTGGGCCTGCACGTGCCGGGACACGAATGGAGCCCGCTCGTCTTCTCCTACCAGCTCATGAACAGCAAGGAGGAGTTGACGAACCGGTACATTCAATTCATCGACAGCTTGAAGCAGTTGAAAAACAACTCCGGCTTAAGCGCCGCCATATATACGCAGATTACCGACGTGGAATACGAAATCAACGGCCTCCTCTCTTACGACCGTAAGGTGGAGAAAATGGATTTCGACGCGATCGCCAAGGCTCACCGGGAGCTCATCGGTACGCTGAATATCGGGGACTTGGACCGCGAAATGTGGATCGCGGAGGATCTGATCGGACGGGCGCAAACCGGCGATCAGGGAGGGCAATATCCGCAAGCCGCGGTGAACGCCTTCCGGTCCGCGATCGATGCCGCCATCGCCGTCCGCGGCGACGCGCAGACGACGCCGGCGGGAATCAAGTCGGCCATCCTGGCTTTGACGAATGCCCGAATCGCCTTCCTCGGCCAAGTCCACGATCCGATTCCGAGGAGCGCCCAAGTGGATGCTTTCGATTCCCCGGTTTTGAATCCGGATTGGACGGTATATCGGCCGGATAACTCGAAGTGGAGTTTATCCGCGAACCCGGGACATTTGACGATTCAAACCTTGCAAGGGGACAGCCACGAGGGCAGCAACAATATCCGCAACGTCTTCCTGAAGAACACTCCTGACGGCGACTTCATCGTTACGGCCAAAATATCCGCGCCGGTCGGAAAGAACTTTCAACAGGCAGGCTTGTTCCTTTGGCAAAACGAGGACAATTATGTCCGGTTCGCTCACGTGTGGGATACGGTGGGAGGAACCGGCAAAACGCTGGAGACCGCCTACGAGTTGAACGGACGGTACATGAAGCCGGGACATGCGGCTCCCCATCCCGGACTCGACACGGTTTATCTCCAAGTGAAGAAGGAAGGCAACGTCTACACGACGTATTTCTGGGACGGCGCGGCTTGGAAACAAGCGGCTGATCCGGTTACGGCGGATCTGAAGGACTTGAAGATCGGCTTGTACGCCTTCTCGGCCTTGGACGGCAGCTCCATAACGGCGGACTTCGACTACTTCGCGGTTGCGCCGGTTACGCCTCCCGACGTTACGGCGCCGGTCACGACGGCAACGGTTCAGTCGGAACTGCCGCAGAGCCCGTCCGGCTGGTATTCGTCGGACGTAACGCTGACGCTTACCGCATCCGATGAGGAGTCGGGCGTTCAGTCGACGGAATACCGGACGAACGGCGGGGATTGGCAAACGTACTCCGCACCGGTCACGCTGACTTCCGAAGGCGTTACGACCTTCGAGTACAGAAGCCGCGACCGCCAAGGCAACTTGGAGGAAACGAAGGCTCTGACCGTCTCGATCGACAAGACGGCGCCGGTGTTGAAGCTGGCCGTCGATCAACCGGTCCTGTGGCCGCCGAACAACAAGCCGGTTCCCGTTCACGTGACGGCAGAACCCGCGGATTCGGGGTCGGGCGTCGATCGCGTCGTGCTGAAATCCATCACGACGAATGAGTCCGAGCAAGACGGCATCACGAAAAAGGAACCGGACGTCGACGGGGCTGAGTTCGGCACTCCGGATTTCATCTTCAGCTTGTTGGCTTCCAAGAACAAGCGCGGGCAGGAACGGGTATATACGATCACTTACACGGTTACCGACAAAGCCGGCCATTCCGCGGACGCGTCGGTAGAGGTTAGAGTCGCGAATCCCTCCGGGCAAGACAGATAAAGGAAAGCGCGAACCTCCTCCCTTCTGGTCAAGACCCCTTTTAGCGGACACTAAAGAAAAAGCCTACCCGACAAGCTGGCGCCGGTATTGAACCGGAGTCAGCTTGTTCAATTTTCTTTGCGGTCGACAATGATTGTAAAAGTGGATGTACTCATCAATTCGCCTTTGTGCTTCTTCAAAGGTTCGAATATCATAGGGGTAGAGCCCTTCCGCTTTCAAATGCGAGAAGAAGCTCTCCATGGAGGCATTGTCATAACAATTGCCTCGGCGAGACATGCTGATTTGGGCGCCAACCTTTGGCAGCATGTCGTGGTACTTGTAGGACGTGTACTGGGTTCCCTGATCGCTGTGAACGATCAGACCGGTCACGTCCTTCTCCGTTTCGAATGCCTTTGCGAATGTCTGCAATACAAGTTCCGTGTCATTACTCTCACTTATATGGTGAGCGACGATTTCGTTCTGGCATAAGTCTTTTATGGCGGAGAGGTACAGCCAGGAATCTCCAACTCCATACTGCGTAATATCGGTGACCCATTTTTGGTTCGGTGCATCTGCCCGGAATTGGCGATCTAAGATGTTTCTTGCTACTCGGTCGCCTATGTTCCAAGTCCGGCTGTACGGACGGTACTTGCGGCGAATTTTGGAGCGAAGTCCCATCCCTTGCATTAACCGCAGTACTTTCTTGTGATTGATCCAGATACCGTGATCCTGGTGCAGGAAAAGCTGAACTTGCCGGTAGCCGTAAATCCCTTTGTATCGCTCAAAGGTGGCACGAACTAACTGCTTTGCTGCTTTATCCTTATCCACATCCATCCGCTTTACATATGCGTAGTATCCGCTTCGGGAAACGCCGACTTCTTTACAGAGCTCTGCGACGCTAAAGCTTTCACGGAGCTCGTAGACGAGCCTATACTTCTCTGGTACACCTCCGCCTTCGTAATGGCCAACCACTTTTTTAGGACGGCATTCTCCATCTCCAAACGCCGTACATAGCGATCTTCATCGACATACTCTTTCCGTTTCCCACGGTGATCCATAAGCCCGTACTCGCCCATCTGCTTGTAGCGTCTCATCCATACTTTTAGTCGAGTAATATCCTCGATTCCGAGTACCTCTGCCACTTTCTGTTTTGTCATTCCTTGAAGTCGCATTTCAATTGCTTTCTTCTTCGTTTCGAAGCTATACGTAACAAATTTTTGCCCCTTCTTCGCCATGACGAAAAGCACCCCCTATAGTTTTCATCGGTTTAACACCAGGGTGTTTTTCCAATGTCCACTATAAGGGGTGCACTTCATTCCGGGGAGGGGGTTTTCGCGTTTGACGGAAGCATACTCGGCCGGAAAGTTGCCGTTGCCGCCGCCATTCCTTATCATGGAAGGATAAAGTGACCGGGGCCGTCCGATGCGGTTCCTTCCGGTTAGGGGGCTGTGCATGAAATCCAGATATTTGGCCGGGGCGTCGTTGGCTCTGATGGCTTGCGGCTTTATCGTGACGTTGTTTCTTCCCGAGAGCGCTTGGGTGCAGCTGCTGAGGGGAGGATTCGAAGCGGGACTCGTGGGCGGCGTGGCCGATTGGTTCGCGGTCACTGCGTTGTTCCGCCATCCGTTCGGTATCCCGATTCCCCATACTTCGCTTCTTCTCCGGAACAAGGACCGGATCGTCCAGTCGCTCGTATCCGCGCTCGAAAACGAGCTGCTGAACAAACAAAGCATCGAAAACAAGCTCCGGAAGCTTCCGATTCTTCGGGGAGCCGGTTCTTTCCTGACGGGCATGCTGAGAAAACGGTCCGTACGGATCGATGTGCTGGAGTTCGCGATCGGACTGCTGCGGAAGCTGCAAGTTGAGCGTGCGGTGCCTCATGTCCAAGTCGCTCTGGCCGCGTTCATCCGGCGAATGGACGCAAAGGCTGCCGCGGAATCCGCCGTCACGAAGCTGATCCAGTCGGGATACGAGGAGAAGGCATTCGATTACGCGATCCGGGGAGCGCTGGATTGGGTCGGACGTCCGGAAACGAGGCTGATGCTGGGCAAGCTTGCGATCGGCAAAATTTCCGAGGTGAAAGCTTCGGGGTTCACCGGCTTCGCGATCCAGGCGTTCGCGGGATTCATGAGCGAGGACAAGCTGGGGCAAATGCTGCAGGACATGCTGTTGTCCGCCGGTCGGGATCTGTTGGACCCGGAGGATGCCAATCGCGGGCAGATCGTGCAGGAAATCCGCGTCCGGCTGTTCGGCCTTGCGGAAGACGAGGAAAGGCTGGAGCGCTTGAAGCTATGGGCCGCCGATTTGGCGGAAGGGCCGGAAGGCGCGAGCTTCTTGCAAGCGCGGCTGGAGGAATTGCGCGATGCCTTGGTGGACAAGCTTGAGGGCAACCGGGCAAGCGGGGGGCCAATGGTGTTCTCGGCGTATCGGACGATCGCTCGGAGCCTGAGCCGGGATCCGGAAACGATGGAAACGATCGAACACCGGGTACGGACCTACGCCATCGATTTCGTGGAGGCCAATCATTACCGCATCGGCCAGCTGGTTAAGGAGAACGTCGATCAGATGGACGACGCCTCCCTCGTCCGCATGCTGGAAGACAAAATCGGCAAGGACCTGCAGTGGATTCGCGTCAACGGCGCGATCTGCGGCTTTATCGTCGGTTTGGCGCTGTCCGCGATCCAGCAGCTGGCTTAGCCTGCCTGGCGTTTTGCGTGGACATGCTCCGCAGAAGATGATAGACGTTCCCGGCGAGCAGGCCGATAAACAGGTACATCAATCCGCCGAAATAAGCGTAAACGCCTGCGGACACCGCCGCCGTGAGGAAGCCGAACACGATTTGGTCGACATTTTTATTCGGCGAAGTCGGCGGATCCGTCAGCATGATCAGCGCGAAAAACAAGGCTGCGTTGATAAACGGCGGTTGAAGCGCGTCGGAAACGCCTGCCGCATCCAGAAAGCCCGTACCGGCCGGAATGACGCCCATGCCAAGCACGTAAAGCAGAATCAGGTACGTTCCGAGAAACGAAAATACGAGCGGAAATTTGTTGATCCGATGCGTGACGAAGTAACCTCCGATGAAGATGAGCGCCAGATACCATGGAGAAAGGTCCCCGAACGCTCCCCACCAGCTTTGCTGGGATTGAAAGAGCAGGACGGATAGCAGCAAACCGGCGGCAGCCGGATTGAAGATGGGCTTTTTCTTGCGGACCAGCAAATGTTTGGGCAAGATCGCCAGGGTAGAGGTTGCCGCAACGATATACCAGGCAGAAGTAAAGCCGAGCACCAGCGCAACGATTAATCCCGTGATGAACGCGCCGTCCGGCAGGATTCTTTTTCTTCGCTCGAAGAGGCAGCAGATAATGTCAACGGCTAACGCCGATCCCACCGCAATCGCGCCATGCTTCATGCCTGCCGCAAATGCATGCGACCCCAAGGCAGCGATGGCAAGATAAACAGTCAAGACGACGAGGACGAGGGCCTTCGGCGTTTTCACCCATTGTCGAAATTTCATTCAGATTCCTCCGATTTTCATGACAGTCAGCTCAGGCGTCACCAATACTCCCTTTAATCCCGCTCGTTCGAGAAAAGCTTCCCCTTCGCCCGTACCCAGCAGGAACGCCGCGGTCGAGAAGGCATCCGCCATCATGGCGTACGGCGCTATCACGCTGCAACTGGTCCAGTCGCCCGCCGAGGTTCCGGTACGGGGATCGACGATATGATGGACGCCCTTTCGCACGGGGCTCACCCGTTCGTAACTTCCCGACGTGCAGACCGCTTCGTTCGATACTTCCACCGTTTCGACGATCCGGTCTTCGTGATGAGGATGCCGGATCCCGATTTTCCAAACATTCCGGAGATCGTCCGATCCTCCCGCGAAGAGATCGCCGCCCGCGTTGACCGCAAACCGTTCGAAGGGCTTCAGCTCCCCCGCGGCCAGGTCGATCGCGAAGCCTTTGGCCACCGCGCCGAGGTCGATGACGAGCGGCTTGCGCAAGCGCAACGTCCGTTCTTGGTCGTCCAACACGACGTCCCGATAGGATACGGAGTCCGCCGAGGGGCTATCGATAAGCTTCCCGGATAAATAGTGCCGGTTAAATCCGAGCTTTTCCATGGTTCCGCCGATCGCCGGATCAAATAAGCCGCCGGTCTGCTCGGCGAATGCCAGCGCGAACTTGAGGGGTTCATAGACATACGGGCTCACCGGAACGGGAACTCCTACGACTTTGCATGCCCGCATGAGCTCGCTATCGGGGGTGAACCGGCTGCAGGTCTGCTCGACCATGCGGAAAGCGTTAAACGCCCGGTCGATCCGGGCTTCCGCTTCGCCCTCCGCCATTTCCGTAAAAACGTCGATGTGGACGACGGTATCCATGAACAGCTTGGATTTCTGAATTCGTTGTTTCATGCGGACAGCTTCGCCTGATCCAAGGCGTCCTGTACGGCATCTTCAAACGCCCGCACGCTATAGGTGGCTCCGGATACGTTATCCACTTGCGAACTTTGGTACTGCAACACCTCGTCCGGCAAGCCGACCACGTCCGATATCGAATAGTGCATCGCGAAATTGCTGATTTCGACGTCGGTGATTTTATCGCTTTTGATCGTCACGGTCACTTGAATGGAACCGCGCCGGTTGCTGCCCATGCCGGTGAATTTGCCGTCCGCGTACACTTTACCGGCAGGACTGCTTTCCGGTGACGGGGAGGGCTTAGGTGACTCCGCAGGTTTATTCGATGGCGAAGGTTGCGCGGACTCTACGGGCTTAGTCGACGGAGATGGTTTGGGAGACGCCGCCGGTTTCTGGGAAGGCACAGGTTTCTCGGAAGGCGACGGCTCCTGAGAAGGTGAGGGTTCCGTAGATGACCCGGAATCCGAGGACGGAACCTCTATCTGCGATGGCGAAGGATCGGGAGACGCCGCGGGCTCCAGCGTTGGCGCGGGAGTGTCCAACTGGGGCGATGCGATCGCCGGCAAGGTGACGGAGGTTTGCTCGGCCGCCCGGGATTCCGAAAGAAAATATTCCGCCGAATAGATCGCGCCGAGTGCCGCCGTACAGGCCACGACCCACTTTTTGCTCATTTTTGCCACGGGAAATCCCTCCGTTTCTATCTGAATCCCAGTATAATGGGTGAACCTTAAAATTTTTTAAAAACGGACTTTCTGGTAAGATGGGGATAAAAATCGGCGGGAGGCGGGAATCGGTGCGCGTGCTGGTGGTGGAAGACGACGAAAGCTTGCTTCGGATCATCCGGGATATTTTCCAGGGGGAGTCTTTCGTCACCGATGTCGCGGAGACCGGCGACGATGGCTATTATTTGGCGGAGCAGGGGATCCACGATCTCATCGTACTCGATGTGATGCTGCCCGGGATGACGGGCATCGAGATCGTGAAGCGGCTGCGCGCGCGTTCCGTGATGACGCCGATTATCCTGCTCACGGCGAAAGACGCATTGGCGGACCGCGTGGCCGGATTGGATGCGGGCGCCGACGATTACGTCACGAAGCCGTTCGCCGTATCGGAATTGCTCGCGAGGTCCAGGGCGGTGCTGAGACGGCAAGGCACGATCGGACAAGAAGGAGATTTGACCGGCGGTCCGATTCGCCTCTCCCCTTCCGCGAGAGCAGCCTACTGCGGGGAAGCGGAACTTCACTTAACCGCGAAAGAATTCGAACTGCTGGAATTTTTCCTTTGCCATAAAGACAGGATCTTGACGCGCGAACAGATTTTCGACCGGGTGTGGGGGTTCGAGTCGGAGGCCGTCAGCAACGCGGTCGACGCCTACGTGCATCTGCTGCGGAAGAAACTTGCATCGCATGGCGCGGAAACGTGTCTCCGAACCGTAAGGGGAGTCGGTTATATGTTTAGAGGTGACCCGGATGTTCAATAGGACGCGCCGACGATTGGCGTTGCTGAATGCGGCCGTCTTCCTGCTCGTGCTCGCCATACTGGGCTCCTTGCTATACCTTCACATGCGGCAAAGGCTGTACCACGAAACCGATGAGGCCTTGAAACAAGCGCAAAACAGGCTGCAATCGGGGCACGCCTTTTCCGAGCTGCTGAGATCCGATCATCCGGAGCCGGAGCAAGGCGAAAAAACGGTCTATCTGTTCTGGGATGCGCAAGGAAAGCTGGTCGGCCAATCCCCGAAGCAGTCGTTTGACGAACGGGCGGCCGAACAATTGAAGAGCGGCGAAGGCGATAAGACGATTCGGACGTTGACGGCCGACAAATTCCATTATCGCGTGCTGAGCGTCTCCAATCCCAACCCCGCAGTCGAGTCCGGTGTCGCTGCGGTAACGGTCGCCAAAAGCTTGGGTGACGCGGATGCAACCCTGCGATTGCTATTGCTGGATATCTTCATTGTCTTGTTGGCGGGGGTCGTCATATCCGTTTTGGCCGGGTTGTTCTTGGCGGAACGCGCCTTGGTCCCGATTCGGCGGGCATGGGACAAGCAGCAGCGTTTCGTGGCCGACGCCTCGCACGAGCTGCGTACGCCGACCGCGGTGATTCAGGCGCAAACGGAATTGCTCCTGGGTCATCCTGATCATTCGATCGAGCAGGAGAGCCCCCATATCGCGGTCGTGCTGAAAGAGAGCAAACGAATGGGAAAATTGATCGACGACCTGCTGACGTTGGCCCGTTCCGATTCGAACCAATTGGAGATCCAAACCTCAGCCATAGAGTTGGATGCGCTGCTGTCCGACGTGGCGGAACAATTCGGTTTTCTGGCGGACACCCGGGGGATCGAAGTCGCCCTGAATGCCGAGAAACACCTCGTCCTGTGGGGGGATGAAAGCCGATTACGCCAACTGTTCGTCATCTTGCTGGACAATGCGTTAAAATACACGCCGCCGGCCGGGCGAATCGAGATCGCCGCGTTATCCCATCATCACTCCGTTGTGATTTGGGTAACGGATACCGGCAGCGGGATATCGGAGGAGGACCTCCCTTACGTGTTCGAACGGTTCTATCGGGGAGACAAAGCAAGGTCGCGTACGCATGGCGGAACGGGGCTGGGATTGTCGATCGCCCGTTGGATCGTCGAGGCGCACGGGGGAACGATTCGGATATCGTCCAAGGTCGGAGAGGGAACGCGCGTCGAAATTCAGTTTCCTCGGAAGCACGTCTCTAATTAAAATCTTGTCATCTTGTGCAAGCCTTGGCCTTGTCGTATAATAGGAACAAATATTCGTATGGGATGTGTGGGCGATGTCCGATCAGAAACTCACCCAGATCGAGCATATGTTGACCGAGTTGATTCATTCCGTCGGCAGCTTGAAGGCTTATTTCGAAGAAGAGCGGGAAGAGAACGGGCGGCGCTTTGCGCAAATCGACGAGCGATTCGCACAGATGGACAAGAAGTTTGAGCAGATGGACAAACGTTTCGACGACCTTTCTTCAAAGCTCGACGAGATTAATAATGATCAGCATTACATGGCTGCGCGCATTTTCCAGAACGAAATGGAAGTCCAGAAAGTTAAGGATAAGCTCCTCAACCGTTGACCATAGATAAACAAAACCCGGCAGACCTTAATGAACTGCACCCCTATTGTTAGATGGTGTCTAACAATTGGGGTGCAGTTCAGTCTCGCCGGGTTTTCTTACGGTTTTAGCGGCTCGTTATCCGAAATTGCTGCAATCGTGCAGGTATTTTAGCCGAGCCTGCCCATCCGAAGAGCAAAGGTGCAATCGTGCAGGTATTTCGTCGTGTGATGGCTCGTACCGAGCATTTTGCCGAGAAATAGGTGTAGATTTGCACCTATTTTACTTCCAAGCCTTAACCGGCTTCGAAATAGATGTACTTTTACATCAATTTCAATTGGGAAGGCCGAAAATACAGGCGAGTCGCTCTTACACCATCACTTTGCAAATATCGTTCGTGAACGCCACGGGGTCCTGGATCGGCAGGCCTTCGATGAGCAACGCCTGATGGTACAGCAGGTTCGTGTACAGCGCCAGCTTCTCTTTGTCGCCCGCGTACGCGTCCTTCAGCGACTGGAACACCGCATGGTTGACGTTGATCTCGAGCACCTTGTCGGCTTTGACGTCCTGGCTGTTCGGCATCGCCTGCAGGATTTTCTCCATCTCGATCGAGACCTCGCCCTCCGTGGACAGGCAAACCGGATGGGACTTCAAGCGTTTGGATGCCTTGACCGCTTTGACCTTGTCCGCGAGCAGCGATTTCATCTCGTCGAACAGTTCCTTCTGGCCGCTTTCCTCAGGAGTCTCCTCGTCGTTCTTCGCGTCCGTTTCGATCCCCAAATCGCTGTCGGACACCGACTTGAACGATTTGTCTTTGTAAGACATGAGGACTTTAAGCGCGAATTCGTCGATGTCGTCCGTGAGGTACAGGACTTCGTAGCCTTTATCCAGCACGAGTTCGGTTTTCGGCGATTTCTCGATCCGGTCGATCGATTCCCCGGAAGCGTAGTAGATGTATTTCTGGTCTTCCTGCATTCTCGCGACGTATTCGTCGAGGGTGACGCGCTTCTTCTCCTTGGAGGAGTAAAACAGGAGCAGATCCTGCAGCGTTTCCTTGTTCATGCCGAAATCGCTGTACACACCGAATTTGAGCTGGCGGCCGAACGATTCGTAAAACTGCTCGTATTTTTCGCGCTCATCCTTGAGCAAGCTGAGCAGCTGGCTTTTGATTTTGCCGGCGATGTTTTTGGCGATGAGCTTGAGCTGCCGGTCGTGCTGGAGCATCTCCCGGGAGATGTTCAGAGACAGATCTTCGGAGTCGACCATGCCTTTGACGAAGCCGAAATAGTCGGGCAGCAGGTCCGCGCACTTGTTCATAATCAGCACGCCGTTCGAGTACAGCTCCAGCCCTTTTTCGTATTCCTTGGTGTAGTAATCGAAGGGCGGCTTCTCG
Source organism: Cohnella candidum (assembly GCF_003713065.1). Classification (NCBI taxonomy): domain Bacteria; kingdom Bacillati; phylum Bacillota; class Bacilli; order Caryophanales; family Paenibacillaceae; genus Cohnella; species Cohnella candida. The sequence continues at coordinate 54,796 of NZ_CP033433.1, forward strand.
GGAATGAACAGGATCGCGCGGTAGACCGCGGCGCCGTCCGCCTGGATGTGGATGTGCTTGATCGGCTTGTCGAAGCCGTAACGCTTCTCCGCGTAGAAGTTGTCGTAGTCTTCCTGCGTCAGCTCGTTTTTGTTTTTGCGCCAGATCGGCACCATGCTGTTGACCGTCTGTTCCTCGCCGTCTTGCTCCATCTTGATCGGATAACGGATGAAGTCCGAATATTTCTTGATGATCGCCTTCAGCCGGTACGGTTCCAAAAATTCGTCGTATTGCTCGTCTTCCGTGTTTTCCTTGATTTTCAAAATGATCTGCGTACCGACGGTGTCCTTGTCGCACGGTTCGATCGTGTAGCCGTCGGCGCCGCGGGATTCCCACTTGTACGCTTGATCGCTGCCGAGCGCGCGGCTGATCACCGTCACGACGTCGGCGACCATGAACGCGGAGTAGAAGCCGACGCCGAATTGGCCGATGATCGAGTGGTCCTCTTTCAATTCGTTCTCTTGTTTGAACGCGAAAGAACCGCTTTTGGCGATGACGCCGAGATTGTTCTCGAGATCTTCCTGCGTCATGCCGATGCCGGTGTCGGTCAACGTCAGCAGGCGGTTCTCTTTGTCGGCGGAAATTTTGATGTGATAGCTGTCCTTATCAAAGACAAGCTTATCGTCGGTAAGCGCCCTGTAGTAGATTTTATCGATGGCGTCGCTGGCGTTGGAGATGAGCTCTCTCAGGAAAATTTCCTTCTGCGTGTAGATCGAGTGGATCATCAGGTCGAGCAGTCGTTTGGATTCGGCTTTGAACGCTTTCATAGCCACGCGGCGATTCTCCTTTCGAACGTTGCGGATTCAGATGTTAGCACTCTGTTCTCGAGAGTGCTAATTTACTCTTTTCTTATACCATAAAATGCGAAACGTATCAATCCGTAGGCGTGAACAGGGAGGCGTGTTAGAATAGGGATTATTTAGAATAAACGAACGATATCGAACAGCAGGAGAGCGCACCCATGGGATCGTTTATCGGATTGAGCAAACGGAAATGGCTGTTGATCTATCTGGTTTTCATAGCGGCGGAAGCGGCGATTGAAATCGGATACAGTTTATGGTCGTTCAGCAGGATCGTCGATTTCACTTTCCAAACAACGGTTTTTGCGGCGGCGATCGCCTTCCTCGCCTACCTTCAGAGGAGAATGGACGAGGCGAAAGAGGAACTGACGCAAAACCGCCAGAAGCTGCAGAACATTTTCGATACGCTGGACGTGGCCATCTGGTCGCATGAGCTCACGACGGATGCGCTGCTCATTACCCCGGGGATCGAGAAATTGTACGGTTACTCCTCGGAGGCGTTTTACCGGGATCTGACGCTTTGGCGCAAGGTCATCGTTCCCGAGGATTTGCCGCTTATCGAAGACCGGGTACGGAGAACCGCATTGGGGGAAGCCGTCACCACACTGTACAGAATCGTGCGTCCCGATGGAGAAGTACGGTGGATTCAGGATCGGGGCATTCCCGTGCTGGACGAGCACGGCCGCATGACGAATTTCACGAGCGTCCTGTTCGACATTACGGACCGGAAGGAAAGCGAAGCCCGTTACCGCAGCTTGGTGGAAACGTCACCCGATCTGGTCGCGGTGGTCAGCAAGGGCAGGCTTGAATACATCAATCCGGCCGGCTGCAGGTTTATCGGAGCCTTATCTCCGGAGTCGATCTCCGGCCTTCCGGTGGAAGCCGTGCTGCCCGGGCATGTATGGTCGGCCCTGAGGGCCGCGGCAGAGATTGCGACAGGCGAAGAAGGGGAACTGAAGCGGTTGGAGTTCCGGTTCGAGACTCCTGAAGGCAGAGCGTCCGACGTGGAGATCACCTCGATGCCCATTCTGTTCGAAGGCCGGCTGGCCAGGCAGATCGTGGGCAGGGACATCACGGAGCGGAAACAGGCGGAACAGACGATCCAGCACATGGCTTTCTACGATTCGTTAACGGAACTCCCCAACCGCTATATGATCAAGCGGCATATGAACAAAGCATTGAGCCGCAAAACCGACCAGACGGCCGCGGTGCTTTTCATCGACTTGGACCGGTTCAAAATCATCAACGATACGCAGGGACACACGGTGGGCGACGTTATCCTGCTGATGGTCGCGAAGAGGTTGGAAAACGCCGTGCGCGATGCGGGAATCGTTTCCCGCCAGGGAGGGGACGAGTTCATCGTTTTCCTCGAGAATGTCGGCAAAGAAGAGGCGGTCCGCCTTTCCCAGAGGCTGCTGGATGAGTTCCTCGAACCCTTGGAATACGGCGGACAGCGGTATTACGTGACGCCAAGCATCGGGATCAGCTTATACCCGTTCGACGGTACCGACGAAGATACGCTGATCAAAACCGCGGATACCGCCATGTACCACGCCAAAGCACGGGGAAAAAACAACTTCCAGTTTTACACGCCGGAACTGCTGGGCGTCTCCTCGCGTAAAATGGAGCTCGAGAACGGCTTGCGAAGAGCTTTGGAGCGGCAGGAACTTACGGTAGTGTATCAACCGCAGGTGGAGCTTGCTACCGGCAGGACCGTCGGCATGGAAGCCCTTGTCCGCTGGGAACATCCGGAAAACGGCCTGCTCTCGCCCGGCGAATTCATTCCGCTTGCGGAGGAGACGGGCCTTATCGTTCCGCTGGGCAAATGGGTGCTGGAACAAGCCTGCCTGCAAAGCCGGGAATGGCAGGCCGCCGGATTCAAGCCGATTCCGATGTCCGTGAACATCTCGGTGAGGCAGATGGAGGACGACCGCTTCGTCGACACCGTCACGGAGATCCTGGAGCGAACGGGACTCGATCCCCGGCACCTGGAGCTGGAAATCACCGAGAGCATCATGCAGAACATCGAGAGATCGACGCATATCCTGAACCGCTTGAAGAAGCTGGGCCTTCGGATCGCCATCGACGATTTCGGCATGGGATATTCCTCGCTCAGCAACCTGAAGCATCTGCCGATCGATACGCTCAAAATCGATAAAGCCTTCATCGACGACATCGATTCCCAATCGGAACAGGGCGCGATGGTCAAAACGATCATCGACATGGGCAACCACATGAGGTTCACCATTATCGCCGAAGGCATCGAAAGCGAAAGCCAAGTGAAATTTCTGATCTGGAACGGGTGCAAAATCGGACAAGGCTACCGGTTCAGCCGGCCGATCGCCGCCGGGCTGGCGGAACGCTTCCTCGCGTCGGAATCTGCGCATACATAAGAGCAGCCCCATCCATCGCCCATGCGGCGAAGGGTGGGGCTGTTTTGGTTCATTCCAGCATGAGAATCTCGCGGATATCCTGCTCCGTCAAGGAAGACAGGGCCTCTTGCCCGGGCTGGATCACTTCCTCGATCAGGTTCTTTTTCCGCTGCTGCAGCGCGTACATTTTCTCTTCGACGGTGCCCTGCGCAACGAGACGGATCACCTGCACGACGCTTTTCTGCCCGAAGCGATGGGCGCGGTCTTCCGCCTGCTGCTCCACGGCGGGATTCCACCAGAGGTCGTACAGGACGACCGTGTCCGCCCCGGTCAAGTTCAACCCGGTCCCCCCGGCTTTAAGCGAAATGAGGAACACGTCCTTTTCCCCGTCGTTAAAGCTGTTGCACAGCTCGATCCGTTCGGCGGGCGGGGTTTGGCCGTCCAAATAGAAGTAAGGGACGCCTTGCCGGCTCAATTCACGGCGGATGAGGCCCAGCATCTCGGTAAACTGGGAGAACACGAGCATCCGCCTGCCGGAGCCGCGGCATTCCTCCACGATTTCCAGCAGCTGCTCGAACTTGGACGAGGACCCGGCATACCCTTCCACGAACAAAGCCGGGTGGCAGCACAGCTGGCGAAGCCGCGTCAGGCCGGCCAATATTTTGATCCGGTTTTTCCGGAAGTCGTCCTTGGCCAAGTGCTTCAAGCTTTCCTTCCGGAGCTTTGCCAAATAGGAGAGGTAAAGCTTCTTCTGCTCGGGCAGCAGCTCGGACGGCTGCAGCGTTTCGATTTTCTCCGGGAGCTCCGTCAGAACGTCGGTCTTGAGCCGGCGCAGCAGGAACGGTCGAATCCGCTTCGCCACCGTCTCGCGGGGCAGCTCGGCGAAATCCTTGCGTTCCGGGAAAAGCCCCGGGAACACGGCGTCGTAGATCGACCAAAGCTCCTCCAGCCGGTTTTCCACGGGCGTGCCGGTCAGCGCGAACTTATGCTGGGCCCGTATGGTCTTGACGGCTTTCGCCGTTAAGGTGTCGGGATTTTTGAAAGCTTGGGCCTCGTCCAAAAAGAGGACGTGGAATTCCCGCGCGGCATACAGTTCGGCGTCTTTCAGGAGCAACGGGTAGGACGTGATGATCGCATCGGCCTCGATCGTCCCTTTGAGCAGGCCGGTTCTCTCCGTTTTGCTTCCGTCCGCGACGACCGCCCGAATGTCGGGGGCGAACTTCCGCAGCTCGTTCTGCCAATTGTACAGCAGGGAAGCGGGCGACACGATCAGCGCCGGCCGGCCCCCGTCCCGGATCGCGGGCAATTCGGAGACGAGGAAGGCGATGCTTTGCAGCGTTTTGCCGAGGCCCATGTCGTCCGCCAAAATGCCGCCGAACCGGTAATGGGCCAGCGTTTTCAGCCATTGGTAGCCCGTCTTCTGGTAATCCCTCAGAACGGCATCCAGGCTGTCCGGCACCGGGAACTCGAGATTGTCCGGATTCCGCATGTCTTCCAGAAGCCTGCGGAAGTTTTTTCCGAGCTTGATTCCTTCGCGCTTCCCGGAAGAGTCCAGCAAATGAAGGGCGCGGACGAGAGGAACCCTCGCTTCCGCTCCCATGACGTTCTCGCTGCGGATCCCCGTCTCGTTGAGGAAGCGGACCATTTCCCGGAACGCTCCGCTTTCCAGCGGCATGAGGGCTCCGTTCGCCAAACGGTAAAATCTCCGCTTCTCCTCCAGGGCGGAAATCAACCCGCGGATCTCTGCGGGAGCGAAGCCCTCCAGCTCGAATTTGCAGTCCAGCCAGTCCGTTTTTTCGCCGGCTTCCAGTACCAAGCGGGGAGGCGCGTTCGGGACGAAGAGCCGGGTTTTGACGGCAGAGGTCGCATAGATGTCCGCCAGCTTCTCCAGCTCGGGAATGACGTGATGCAGGAAGTCATATTCCGCGTCTTCGTCGGTCATGACATAGCCGCTTTCGGTTTTCGTGAACGGGCAGCCGTCCAACAGCTCGAGAATCTTCCGCTCCCGCTCTCCGTCCCGCAGCAGGATTCTGCCGCCGCCGGGCTTGCGGGTATTCGTTTCCAGCGGATTGATGAGAATATCCCCGTATTGGAATTCCAGTCCGGCGAGCAGCCGGTCCTTCACTCGGTCAAGATAGATTTTGGCTTTCAGGGGAATCCGCGTCAGACGGTCCGCGACGGCTTGCTCGATCCGTACGTTGCCCAGCGTCATCAGTCCGGGAACGACCTTCTCCATGAACGGCCCGATTTGACCGGAAGAAACGGGCACGCTTCGCGTACCGGAAGTGTCCAGCATGCGCTGAAGCTCCGACAATCGGCCGCACGCATCCGGCTTCAGCTTCAGCAGCTTTCCGCTGTGTACGACGATGCCGTATTCCTCCATCACGGTCAGCCCTTCGAGCCCATTGACGTCCAATCGATAACCGCCGCGTCCGGCCGGTCCGATCGCGAATTCCAACGGCAATGGATCGCCGGAAAGCCGGAATTCCTCGGACACGGTTCCCCCGAGCTCCAGACGGACGGTCGGGGCTTGGATCAGCAACGGAAGCAAAGCTTCCCAGAACACCGGGGGCACGGGCAGCAAACGGTCTTCGTTCGTCCGATGCGCAAGGGCGGCCAGCGGGTCGGAAGCGGCGTCGGCGTACATCTTCTCTTGGCGGGTGATTCGGATCAGCTGCCGGAGGATCGCGTCATCCTCGGGACGAAAGCCGTGCCGCGACGGCTCGTATACGAAACGGGGGGTGAAGGCGTACGTTTCCCCGCGGTCGACGTGGCCGAGAAACTCCCGGATTTTCTGCACGACGTAGAGCCGCTGGGGGCCGGTCTTCAATTCCACGCCGAACATTTGCTTGCGGTAGCCGTAAGGCACGACGCGCAGCGTGAACTCCACGTCCAGCAGCGGCCGGGAATCTTGGACTAGACGGGTGCTGGCGACCGGCTTCGGGTTGCTGCCGAACAGGCCGAGCAGGCTTTCGGTCAAGCCGTATTCGTTGGCCGGTGCTTGCCCGCCCGAATCCGGCACGGGTGCAGTGCCCGTTTCCCGCCCGATGTCGCGGAGGCTCAGCAGGACGGCCGCGACATGCTGGCAGTAACGGTCGTAGGAGCCGAGCGTCGGACACGTGCATTCGGCGCGGATGCCGCCGTGGGCGTCCGCTCGGACCGTAACGTGGAAACTCTCATTTTGACCTCTAACCGTCGCTTCGCAGATTCCGCCAATTGAATTGTACCGGGTCAACTCCACCTTCCGCGCGCGATGGAACGCTTCGCCTTTGTTATAAGAAAGCTGGCCGCACAGAGATTGAATGGTTCGGGTCGTGAGCTGCAGACTCATGGGGACGCGCCCCTTTCCGTTCGGGAGTTCGTATCCCTCCATTATTCACGGGGGCGGTTCCGGCTGTCAACAAACGGCCTTTTTCGTCGATCCTGTCTGGATTGCGGCCGGAATTTAGTCCATAATGGACACAAAACCATCAGCACCGAGGTGATGACCCCGATGTCGGAATCCGGCCAAGAACCGCGTAAAATCAGCCTCGCCGAGGCGATGAAGAAGAAGTTGGAGCAGAAGAAGCAAGCGGCTTCCTCTTCCAAAGCGCAGCAAGACCATTTCAGCACCGAGACGAAGAAGATGCGCAGCCAAATCAAAAAGAAACCGAACAACCAGAAGAAAAGAACGGGCGTATAAAGCGAAGGAGACACGTCACGACATGACGGCACAAGGAACGAAAGAAAACCCGTGGAAATTGAAGACCCCTCCGCTCACCTCAGAGTACGAGATGTACAAAGACGAGAAAGACGGCAAGGAAATCCTGGTTTGCACCGTCGGGAAAACCGTCCTTCATTACGATTACCGCTGTATTGCCGATCTTCATGCCATGCTGAAGGAACACGGCGATTGGATGGAGCTAGGCAGCGCCGATGAGCAGAAGCCGGCCAAAGAAAGAACGGTGGAAGCCTGGGGCCGTTCGGCCGACAATCCGGTCGGCGGCTGGTACGGACTCAAGAAAGGTTTCCGCGGCCGTTTCGGCATGTACGTACCGCCGCTGCTCGAAGAGCTGGGCCTTGCGGAGGTCGAGCACAACCCTAGAAACAACCGCATGCGGGCGAAATAAGGGAGTTTCGGAGAAGGAGCTTTCGGAATGAGATTCGGCATTATCGGAACCAATTGGATCGCGGATCGTTTTCTGGCGGCGGCTCGGGAAGTCCAAGGCTTCGAGCTGACGGCGGTTTATTCTCGGACCGAGGAGAAGGCCAAGGAGTTCGCGGCCAAGTATGGCGCGGCTCATACGTTTACGGATATCGGGCAGATGGCGGACAGCGGCCTCATCGACGCGGTGTATATCGCCAGCCCGAACTTCCTACACGCAGAGCAGTCCATTCTCTGCATGGATCACGGAATCCACGTGCTCTGCGAAAAGCCGGCCGCGTCGAACGCCCGGGAATTCCGGTCGATGGCGAAAGCGGCGAAACGGAACGGAGTCGTGTTCATGGAAGCCATGAAGTCGACGCTGCTTCCGAACTTCCAAGCGATACAAGAAAACCTGCCGAAACTGGGGAAGGTGCGCCGGTATTTGGCCAGCTACTGCCAATACTCGTCGCGCTACGACGCGTACAAGCGGGGAGAGCTGCCGAATGCGTTCAATCCCTCGCTGTCGAACGGGTCCTTGATGGATTTGGGCGTGTACGGGATCTACCCGCTCGTCGTCCTGTTCGGAAAGCCGGACGCGATCAAAGCGAGTGGAGTGTTGCTGGAATCCGGCGCCGACGGCGAAGGCAGCATCCTGCTGCAGTACCCGGACATGGACGCCGTCATTATGTATTCCAAAATCACCGACTCCTCGCTTCCCTCGGAGATTCAAGGAGAGAACGGCTGCATGGCGATCCACGGGATCAGCCAGCCGCACAAGGTGGAGATCCGCTACCGGGACGGAAGTACGGAAGACCTGACGAAGCCTCAGAGCGAGCATACGATGGCTTACGAAATCCGTGAGTTTGTCGGTTTGATCGAAGCGGGGCTTTCGGAATCGCCGACAAACACCCATGAAAGATCGCTTCTGACACTGGAAATCATGGACGAAGCGAGAAGGCAGATCGGGCTCGTATTCCCGGCGGACCAACAATAGCAACAGTAAAGGCGTCGCGATAGCGGCGCCTTTTTTTTAGGTAAAAGCACTCGCGAAGTTATTGCTTTTCGGCACTAAAATGGATCTCTGGATCGGCTGGACCGCAGAGTTATTGCTTTTGGACACTAAAAGCTTGCTTTTACCTGCGCATCCACGGTGAAACAGGCGATTTAGCGTCGAAAAGCAATAAAACGACCTTGCTTTCGCGATCGAATCCGAAGTTAGTGCCCAAAAGCAATAAAACGGGGCGCGGCGACGGTGGAGCGATCGCAGTTGCGGTTGGCGGTGTCCGATCCGGGCGCCTTTTAACTTTCCAACAAAAGGGGGAATAATACCTATTGCCTAATCGAAAGGAGCCGTGACCATGAAGCTGACGCCCGAGCAAGTCATCACGCTGCACGGATTCAACAACCTGACGAAGACCTTGAGTTTTAACATGTACGATATTTGCTATACGAAAACCGAGGAAGAGCGGGACGCCTATCTCGAGTACATCGACGAGCAGTACAATTCCGACAGGCTCAAAAACATCCTGAAGGACGTCGCCGACATCATCGGAGCCCATACGCTGAACATCGCCCAGCAGGACTACGTCCCCCAAGGGGCCAGCGTCACGATGCTCGTGTCCGAGGGGCCGATCGTCGAGGTTCCGACCGAGCATTACGACGAATCGCCGGGCCCGCTGCCGGAGTCGGTCGTCATTCAACTGGACAAAAGCCACGTCACCGTCCATACCTACCCGGAATACCACCCGAACGGCGGCATCAGTACCTTCCGCGCGGACATCGACGTCTCAACCTGCGGAGAAATCTCGCCGCTCAAGGCGCTCAACTATTTAATCCACTCGTTCGACACCGACATCATGACGATCGACTACCGGGTGCGCGGCTTCACGCGGGCGGCGGACGGCCACAAGCTGTACATCGACCACGAGATCAGCTCGATCCAGAATTACATCCCCGACGAAGTGATCGAGATGTATGATATGATCGACGTGAACGTGTACCAGGAAAATATCTTCCACACCAAGTGCAAGCTCCGGAATTTCGATCTGAACAACTACCTGTTCGGCTACACGAAGGATAAGCTGGAACCGGGCGAAGAGAAGGAGATCACGGAAAGCTTGAAGAAGGAGATGGACGAGATTTTCTACGGGAAAAACATCACGTAAGAGAGGGGCGCGCCGTTGAGGCCGATTTCGTATGTGCAGCCGGATCCCGAAGCTTGGCTGGGGAAATTCCGTTTTTCGATCCCGATCAAACCCCGTTATTTCGAGACGGACATGTTCGGACACGTGAATAATATCAGTTATTTCATTTATTTCGAGCAAGGGCGCGTGGAATATTTGGAGTCGCTTGGTTTGGGGGAGCGGCTGTTCAACGATCGGAACGCTTCCGTCGTCGCCGATTTGGAATGCCAGTATCTCGCGCAGGTATTCAAAAAAGACAAGCTCAGCCTGAAAGTTCGCGTGGCGAAGCTGGGGCGTTCGTCGTTCGATTTGGAGTACGCGCTGGTTGACGCCGAGACCGGGCGCTTGAAGGCGACCGGCCGGGGCGCGATGGTGTATATCGACAAGCAAAGCGGCAAAAGCGAACCGCTGCCGGACGACGTGAAGCGGAAAATCGCGGCTTTCGAGGAAACGGAGATGGCGTAAAAAAGGTCAGTTCGACGCTGCGGTTTCCTCCGAGGGCGCGGCCTTCCGCTCGATGAGCCAGACGACGCCCCAGAACGCGACGACGCCGAGCGTGGCGATAATCGCCGTTCCCCCGGCATGGATGATGGCGATCACCGCGAAAGCCGTAGCGAGCAGGAAATGGATTTTTCGCAGATGCTTGTTTCTCACCCGGCGGATGAGAAATCCGTATACGCCAAGCGACAGCAGCAGCGCGAGCCCGGCGATGCCCGTGTACGTTTCCCGCTTGATCGCAGCTTGGGTTAAGAAGTAAAAGCCGTGTACGGCGATCAAAATGAGAGCGGCGTAACCGAGCCACTGATGCAGTTTATCGAACCAGCGGACCAGGAAGCGGACGAAAGGGGAGGGCGATCTTCTGCTACGCTTCAGGCGCAGCCAGGCATAGCTGGCGGCGGCTCCATAGACGGCCAGCGTGCCCAGCAGCTTGAAGGTTTCTTCGGCTCCGTGGTCTTCGCCCCGTTGCATCGGCGGGACCCCGCCGTTCATGGGCGGTCTGCCGTGGTCGGCGACGCCTATCAGCGAGTAGATGAGCAGGCCCAGGCTGGCTAAGGCCACGAGAATGGCGGGAATGTAGGCGGTGCGGTTGGATTTCATCGTAGGTTCGTCCTTTCGGGATTCGGTACGATGATCTTACCCGAAGGTTCTTAAAATTATATGAAAAAAGCGCCCTTGTCTTTTCGGACGAGGGCGCTTCCGTTTCAATTGCAGGATTATCCGGCTTTGCGAGACAGTGGTACCCCGCTTGCCGGACGAACGGACGGCTTCGGTTTGCGGTTGACCAGATAGATGCTGACGGCGATCAGTACGAGGCCGAGTACGAGAAACGCAGAGAAGGCTTCGTGCAAAAACAGCGTTCCCGAAAATACGGAGATGAGAGGGACCAGAAACGTATACGACGCGATTTTGCTGGCGTCGCCCGCGTTGACGAGCGTAAAGTAAACGACCCAGGAAGCCGAAATGCCGAGCACGATGCCGAACGACAAGCCTGTCCACAAATGGGCGTTCCAAACGATGGCCGACCAGGATTCCGAGACGGATCCCGCGGCGGTCAGGCAAATGCCGCCGATGATGCATTGAAAGGCGACGAGCCAGATCGCGTCGACTCTGCCGCTGATCTTCTTGACGTATACCGTTCCGATCGCCCAACTGATCGCCGTGAGGATGCCGATCACGATGCCCGGAAGCGCGACGTGGCCGGACAAGCCGCCCGCACTGACCGCCAACACTCCGCCGACGCCGAGGATGAGACCGAATATTTTCAGCCCGTTCATCGATTCCCCGAGCCACATCCACGCCATGATGCCGACGAGCACGGGCTGCAGATAGACGATGACCGAGAAGAGGCCGGACGGCACGTACATCAGTCCGACCGTTTGAAGGCCGTAGAAGAGAGAAACGTTAAAGACGGAAGAGATCACATAGATCGGCCAATTCCGTTTCCACTGGATCTCTTTCCTATTAGATACGTATAGAACCGCCAGCAGCAAACCTCCGAGCAGCGTGCGCAGGGCGGCGAACAACAGCGGAGGGGTGTAGTCCAGCGATTTTGTAAATCGGCCAGGATACACCCCACACGACGACGAGAAACGCGATCAGCAAGACGGTTGCTTTTCGCGAGAGTGGATTCATGAGGCAGGATCTCCTTATCTATGATGGATAGATGAACATTCGCAAGGAATAATCCTACGCCTCTTCGTCCCGATTCGCAATTTAGATTTTTTCCGTGTTTGGAAGGCGTTGGCACCGCGGGGCGCGCCGGCTCATTTCCCTTTGCGGGTCAACTCGGCGAGTCGGTCCCATTGCTCGCCGGTCACCTCGAGCAGGTCGTTGAACTGGCCGGCTCCGCGCAGCCATTCGCCGCCGTCGATCGTGACGACTTCCCCGTTCATGTAGGAGGCGTAATCGGACACGAGGAACGCCGCCAGATGGGCGAGCTCTTCCGGGCTGCCCACCCGTCCGAGCGGAACGCGATCCACCATTTTTTGCTCCAGCTCCGGAGTCGGAGACAGCCGGGACCACGCGCCCTCCGTTGGGAACGGGCCTGGCGCGATGGCGACCTGCCGGATGCCGTAGCGGGCCCATTCCACCGCGAGGGACCGGGTTAACGCGAGCACGCCGGCTTTGGCGGCCGCCGATGGCACGACGAAGCCGGATCCGGAGGAGGCGTATGTCGTCACGATATTGAGCATCGTGCCGGCGTGCCCGGCTTCGATCCATCGCTTGCCGACCTCCAGCGTGGCGTAAAACGTGCCGTGAAGCACGATGTTCAGCACGGCGTCGACCGCCCGCGGCGACAACCGTTCCGTCGGGCTGATGAAATTGCCTGCGGCGTTGTTCACGAGCACGTCGATTTTCCCGTAATGCCGCTCCACCGCTTCCACCAGCTCTTGGACTTGCGCAGCATCGCGGACGTCGCAGCTTTTGAAATAAACCTCTTTCCCGTCGGTGCCCATTTCCCCGGCAGTCTGCTTCAACACTTCTTCCCGCCGGCCTGCGATCGCAAGCTTAGCCCCGAGCTCGAGAAACGCCTCGCCCATGGCCCGGCCGAGTCCGGTACCTCCGCCGGTTATCAGAATCACTTTGTCCTTCAGCAAATCCTTCGCGAATGGCCCCATGCGAGATCCAGCTCCTTTGGAGGGAGGGAATGGAAAGGCTAACCTGCTCCCGTTATGATTTGATCATATAATTCGATCGTACTTTCAGAAACCCTTCAGTTTGCCCTCATTTCTATTTAAGCTTCGTTTGCCACAATGAGGCCATGACAAAGAGATGGGAGAAATGGCTGTACATGAAGAAAATAACGTACGTCAAATTCATATTGGATTTGGCAATGGCGATTACGTTCGTGCTTTTATTCAACGACCGGGTGCTCGGAGGACTCACGTTTCACGAGATAGCGGGTCTTGGCATCGGGATCGCGTTCATCACTCACGTATTGCTGAACGTCAATTGGGTCAAGAGAGTGACGATGAAGCTGTTCGACCGCAAGCTGCCGGGCAAAACCCGATTCGGCTACCTGCTGAACCTCCTGCTCCTCGTGACCATGACGTTCATTATCGTCAGCGGGATTCTCATTTCGAGAGTCGTGTTCCCGAACCTGAACGCCGGCAACGAAATGTGGTTCAAACCTACGCATATCGGGGTTTCGTTCATCGTGCTCATTCTGGTCGGCATTCACGTGGGCTTGCATTGGCATTGGGTCATGGGCGTGGTGAAGAGGGATTTCAAAAAAACGTCCCCTCCTGTGGTCGGCGTGGTCCTCAAGCTGGTGGCGGCGGCAATCTTGCTGTTCGGCGGGTACCAGATGTACACGCAAAATTTCCCGCAGCGCGTGAGCTCGGCGGCTTCCTCTCTGTTCAACGCAGGATCCGTTCAAGGGATGGAAGGCGGCAAATTCCGCATGGGGGATGGAGCCGGTTTCCAAAAAGGGAGCGGGACCGGCGAACGGCCAACCCCTCCTCAGGGCGGCTTCGAGGGCAAGAGAGGTGGTTTCGAAGGCAGGAGAGAAGGCGGTCCCGGCGGCGAGAGTCCGGTGAACGTACTGCTCACCTATTTTGGAATCATGGGCGTATTCGTCGTCATCACGTACTACTTAGACAAGCTCGGGATGCGCAAAAAACGCAAGAATGAAGCCACGGCATCCTGACGCTGACAAGAGCGCGAACCTTATCGGTTCGCGCTCTTTTTTGTGTGCGGAAAACACCTCGTTCTCCGCTTATGGTGCAAAAACTGCGTATGTACATCTATTTTTAGACGAATTCATGGATCCGAAGTGAAAAGGTGCACTCGTGCAGGAATTTCGTATCGTAAGGGCTCATATGTCGTTTTTACCGAGAAATAAATGTATTTTTGCATGTTTGGGGATCTGGCCCTGGGAGAACCTCGAAATAGATGCACTTTTGCATCCATTTTGAGATTGAGGCAAAGCCGCTCAAAGAATATGTACTTTCCGTGTTGACAAAAACTAATTACATTAGTTATTATAAAACTAACGATATTAGTTATGAAGGAGATTCAACATGTCATTCATTTTGTTTCTCGTTTTATTCATAGGTTTGTGCGGTTGGCTGGACGCTTCGGTTACGTCTTCGAAGGAGGGGGTTTGAATGTTCGCGGGACATTTCGGAGTCGCCGCCGCCGTGCGCGCGAAAAGCCCCAACGTCCCTCTCTGGGCGCTGATGGCGGCTACGCAGCTGCTCGACATTTTGTTCGTGCCTCTGATGCTGACGGATGTCGAAACGATCGATTCGAGCGGCGGAACCCACTACGGCGAGGCCGTCATCCATGCGGACTACACGCATTCGCTGGTCGGCATGCTGCTGATCTCGGTCCTTGCGGGATGGGCGGCCGCCAAGGCATGGGGAAGGCGCGGGGGCGTGACCGTCGGGGCGGTCGTCGCCAGCCATTGGGTGCTCGACTTGGTCGTTCACCGGACGGATATGCCGATTTTGCCGGGCAATGCCGGCGATTTGCCGCTGCTCGGTTTCGGTTTGTGGAAATATCCCGGATGGAGCGCGGCGGCAGAGATAGCGCTGGTTGCGGTCGGATGCCTCATGTACGCGATGTCGCTCAGAAGAAGAAGCGCACATTCGATGCGCAAAGGCCGGGCGTGGACGGCAGGTCTGGCGATGGGCCTTCTGCTGTGCCTCTCGTTCGTCACCGACTTTCTTGGTATATAATCATAAAACAGAGGAGAGAACCCGAGATGAAAATGACTCGAATGGGTACGGTCTATCAACTGGCGTTTCTGCCGAGGGTGTTTCCGGTCAATTGCTACTTCGTGGAGGAAGACGACGGTCTCACGCTGATTGACGCAGCTCTTCCCAACAGCGCCGTCGCGATCTTGGAGGCGGCGCGCAAAATCGGCAAACCGATCGTGCGGATCCTATTGACCCACGGACACGGAGATCACGTAGGGGCGTTGGATGCGCTGAAAGGCGCCCTTCCGAACGTGCCCGTTCAAATCTCGCGCCGGGACGCCCGGCTGCTGGCCGGAGACCGGGGGCTCGAGCCCGGGGAGCCCGAGATGCCGATCCGCGGCGGGGTGCCGAAAAACATCCGTACCCGCCCGGACGTCTTGCTGGAGGACGGCGACCGCGTCGGTTCTCTGCTCGCGGTGGCCGCGCCGGGCCATACGCCCGGCTCCATGGCTTTTTACGATACGAGGAACGGAGCGCTCATCGCCGGTGACGCCCTCCAGACGCGCGGCGGCGTGGCCGTTTCCGGTCAATTCAAGCCGTGGTTTCCGTTTCCCGCTTTCGCGACGTGGAACAAGCAAGCGTCTCTGGAGAGCGTTAGGAGATTAAGGGCGCTCAACCCCAGCCTGCTCGCAGTCGGTCATGGGACCATGATCGAGAAGCCGGCGGCGGCTTTGGACCAAGCCATCGAAGAAGCGGCACGCAGCTTAGCCAAATCATAAGATCGGGAGGAATCGGGGCATGGCCAGAATCGGATTGGAACGCCAAAGCGTTCTCGCGGCGGCGGCCGAAATCGCCGACGCCCAGGGAGTGGAGGCGCTTAGCCTCGCCGTATTGGCGCAGAAGCTGGGCATCCGTTCGCCTTCGCTTTACAACCATGTGAACGGGCTGCCGGGGTTGCGGCAGCAATTGGTTTTGTACGGGTTTACGTTACTGAAAGAAGCGTTGCAGCGCGCGGCGATCGGCAAAGCCAAAGACGACGCCGTGCGAGCGCTCGCCGAAGCCTATCTGGGTTTCGTGCGCAGCCATCCGGGCGTTTACGAAGCGACCTGCCGCTACCCGGACATGACCGATCCGGAGGTGCAGCGGGCGGCAGGCGAGGTCGTCGAGGTCGTGGTACAGGTGCTGCAAGCGTATGGCCTGAAGGATGACGCGGCGATCCACACCGTGCGCGGATTCCGCAGCCTCGTGCACGGCTTCGCCTCCATCGAGCAGCAAGGAGGTTTCGGCATCCCCCTTGACCTTAACGTAAGCTTTCGACTGCTTGTGGACACTTTTCTGGCCGGCATTCATGCGTTGCAGCAAGCGAAAAAATAGAGATCAAGCCACAGGCAGCTTGATCTCCACGCGTGTTCCTTCTCCAAGACGGCTGAAGATCGCCATCGTACCTTTGTGGTTGGCGATGATCCGCTGCGAGACCATCAAACCGAGACCGTTGCCGTCCTGCTTGCTGGTAAAGAAAGGTTCTCCCAGACGAGGCATGTCCGCGTCAGGGATGCCGCAGCCTTGATCCGCGATGGAGAGGACGACTTTCTTATCCTTGGGTTCATAGGCCAGATCGATCATGACCGTTCCGCCGTCCGGCATCGATTCGACGGCGTTTTTCAAGAGATTGATGAATACCTGCTTGAGCTGATTCGGCTCGCATTTCAGGTCCGGAACGCCGTCGGAAGATCGGAGATCAATCCGGACCTGGCTCATGCCGGCCAAAGGATCCAGCAGCGTGATCATGTCGTTCAGCAGTCCCCGCAGGTCCACGGATTGGAACTGTTTGGCCTGCGGCTTCGCCAGCACGAGAAATTCGCTGACGATGAAGTTGATGCGGTCCAGCTCGGAGAGCATGACATCCAGATGCGAATCCGTCAGCTTCCCCGTCTGCTGCTGCAGCTGTACGAAGCCCCGGACCGTCGTCAGCGGATTGCGGATTTCATGCGCGACGCCGGCCGCCAGCTGTCCGATCACGGACAATTTTTCGGACCGGCGGATCACTTCCTCCGTATGTTTCCTCGCGGTAATGTTGCGGGCGATTTCCGCAATGCCGACAATTTCCCCGTGCTCGTCGCGGATCGACGAGACCGTGATGCTCATGTCGATCGGCTCTCCCGTTTTGGTGATGCCCACCGTCTCGTGGTCGGCAACCGATTCACCCCGCATGATGCGCCGGTGAATGTCTTCGTAATCCTTCACGTATTCCTCCGAGACATGCGACAGCGGCTGACCCAGCAGCTCTTCCTCGCTCCAGCCGAACATTTTCTCGAAAGCCCGGTTGACCCGGGTGACCCGCCCTTCCAAGTCGGTCACGTGGATGGCGTCGGACGTCTGGCCCACGAAAGACTCGAGGTATTCCTTCGTTCCCCGCAGTTCTTCCGCCGTATCTTTCAGCCGGTCCGTGTAAACCTGCAGACTGTCCGCCATCATATTTACGCGGGAAGAGAGGAGTCCCAGTTCGTCCCGGCGGCGGATGGGGATTTTAATACCGAAACGGCCTTGGGCGATTTCGTCGACGTTGCGCAAAATCTGCCGCAAAGGACGGATGATCAGTCCGGCGATCAAGTAGCTCGCCATCCAAGCCGCGCTGATGAGGCCGAGGGAAATAAGCGCCTGTGTAAGCAGCTGGCGGTTCAGCACGCGCTCGATCGCCCCGTAATCGAATGTGACTCCGATGACGTACGGCGATCCTCGTCCAAGCGAGATGAAGCTTTTCATGATGTCCTTGCCGTTAATCTCGCCGAAAGTCGAAACGACGTCCCCCGATACGGCGGACGTCCGTACCGCGTCTACGTCTTGCTCCCCGTCTTGATAGGTGTACTCGCCGAATACGACTTCGCGCACGTCCAGATTTTGGACCAGTTTGCCGTCCTTCTCTTTCAGGATCGGAGGTTTGCCGAAAAAATCCGAGTCGAATCCCGCGACGCCGAGGATGTTGGGATTGTCCGCAAGGAGGCGGCGGATCAATTGGTTCGTTCCGTTGTCGTTTTCGAACGCGATCAGCCTTTTGGCGTCGATGTACGGGTTGATCATGTAATCCGTCGTGCCGTCGTAATAATAGCCCCATTTGTCGATCCGGTTGGCGTCGGAGGTGGAGTACTGGAACGGGCCGGACCAATAATCCTTCAGCTTCTGTCCTTGCTTGACGGTGACGGGCTGACGGGCAAACAACTGCTGGAACGCCGTGTACCAGTAGTCCCACGTATTGGACTGGAGGTTGATTTCCTTCGGTTCGGAAGAGCGTTTGGCAATGATGTTATCGGAGGTCCGCACCCAGAGCGTGATATGGTCGACGCCCAGTTTGCGGCTTAACGCGGCCAATTGTTCGTTGGTTACGTTCTCGATATGCGGATCGAGCTCGCTCTTGGCGGCGATGGCCACGTTGCGCAGCGTCTCGCCGATCATGTCCTCGATGAAATTCCTCGATTTTTCGGTCGCTTCCAGCGTCGTTCCGATCTGCTTCGAGATCGTGACCATCTGCTGTTCGGCGTTGGCTCTGAGCTCCGATTCGGAAGTGAAATAGTAGATGGATATATTCATCGTGAGGATCACGGTCACGATCAGCGAAATCAGCAGGGCAAGCTTCGCTTTGATGGACAAAGGGTTCGGCCTCCACGTCATAGGTGTGTCATGTATTATTTGACACGGTTCTACAAAATTCCTCCGTAGTCGCACCAAGCATGGGAAAATTCGGCATTCCGGACGACGTCGGCCGCCCGGTTCGGTTATAATGCGAAGCAAGATGAACAATTCAACGAAACGAAGGGGTACCCATGATCCTCAATGAGAAAATCAAAGCCTCCGAGGTTTGGCTCACCGGCATCGACGGCGAAGACCTCGGCATCGTCCCCACGCGGGAGGCGCTGGAGCAAGCCCGCAAGCTGAAAGCCGATCTCGTCTGCACGTCGCTCATGAGCAGCCCGCCGCCGGCGAAGCTTGTCCCCGCCGGCAAGGCGAAAGAAGAAGAGCAGCAGGCACGCAAGCGCGAGCAGCCTTCCAAGCTGAAAGAAATCCGCCTGACCCCGCGGATCGAAGACCACGACCTCGAGACCAAAAGACAGCAAGCGGAGCGGATCCTGAAGTCCGGCGATTCCGTGCTGTTCGTGGTGAAAATCCAAGGCAAAGAAGGACCCCTCGCGAAAGAGGTTCTCCAGTCGCTCCTTTCCGCGCTCTCGCATGCCGGCCGGCCGGCGACGGGCATCCAGCTCAGCGGCAAGCAGGCCGCGGTGCAATTGAATCGGCGTAATCTCCGCAAGGGTCGAAAATGCAGGAATTTCCGGGATTTTCGGCGAATAAGTAGATATTCCCGTCCAAGGTGGCGTCGACCATGCCTATCATTCCTATCGAACTCGCCCGCGTCGGCATGAAACTTGATAAAGATATCTACTCCGGCACCGGCATGAAGCTCGCCGTCAGGGGCATGGTATTGACGCAAAACCAGATTCACGTGCTCGTCAAATACAACGTGCGGATTCTGGAAGTGGAAGCCGCGGAAGTCCCGGCCGAACCCGCCGCTCCGGCTCCGGCGTTCACCGGCAAGCAGAAGGAAACCTTGAACCACGTGCTCAAGGGCATCCCGATGTTCGAAAGCTTCAGCGAGGAGCAGATGGACTTGCTGATGGCGAACTTCACCATCGTCAAGTACGACGGCCGGCAAGTGCTGTTTCGCGAAGGCGATCCGGGAGATTCCTTCTTCGTCGTGCTCAAGGGCGCGATCAAAATTTACATCAACCATCCGGAAGGCCAGGAGAAGACGCTGTCCGTGTGCCGTCCCGGCGACAGCTTCGGGGAGCTTTCCCTGCTGGACGGCAAGCCCCGTTCGGCTTCGGCCCAGACGCTCAAAAAAACCGAGCTGCTGGTCATCTCGCAAGAAAACTTCATGACGCTGCTAGGCAACCATTTCGAGATTACCCATACGATCATGCGCGAAATTATCGCTCGGATCCGCGACACCCACCAGCATATCCGGGATCTGACCGTCTTCGACGCGCGAACGCGCGTGATCACGAGTCTGATCAATATGGCCAACCGCCATGGCAGACGAACTCAAAACGCGATCGAAGTGGAGCTTCCGCTCGATTTGAACGAATTGGCCCAAATGGTCGGCGTGAAGCTGATCGAGCTGCAATACGTGCTGAACGACCTGGAAGAAAAGGAATTGATCCGGATGAACGCGGGGAACTTCGTGCTGAACTTGCAGAAGCTCAAAGCGAACCGTTGACTTCCGCAAATGGCGCAGGCGCTTGTCCCTTGCTCGGGACAGCGCCTGTTTGCGTTTCCGACGATAACCGGAGGTTATGACGATATTCGAAATCGGTATTACGCCGCCGCCTTTCCCGCTTGCTATACTCTCCCTATTCATCGGAGGAGGAATCGGCGTGATTATCGCGGGTTACGCATTCATTTGTCTCGTATTCGGGACGACTTTCCTGGCCATCAAAATCGGTTTGAATGCGGGCTTGCCCCCGCTGTTCATGGCCGCCGTCCGCTTCGGCCTGGCGGGATTGCTTCTGCTGCCTTATTTCTCGTACCGTAAAATCCGGTTTCCCAAAACGGCAAGGGAATATGCGGAAATCGCATGGCTAGGCGTGTTGATGACGGCCATACCGTTCGCGGCGCTTTTCTGGGCCGAGCAGTATTTGGCTTCCGGCATGGCGTCTCTGCTGGTGGCGACATCCCCGGCATTCATCGGCATTTTCGGCCGCCTGAAGCGGTCTCAGATCGCCGGCTTGGCCGTGTCGTTCGCTGGCATCGCCTTGGTCGTGTCTCCCGATCTCGCGGACGGCGAGCAGGCGTGGCGGAACTTTGCCGCGATGGCCGCGATCGTGTTGTCCGAGGGGGCGTTCGCTTACGGGGTCGTCCGGTCGAAAAAGATGCTCGCCGGCGACGTTTCTCCGCAAATGTTCAACGGGCTCCAAATGCTGTTCGCCAGCGCGCTGTTATTCGCGATCTCGCTCTTCACGGAAGGGATGCCGGCTGCAGGCGCGTTATCCGTCCCATCGGCGGCAAGCGTCCTGTATTTAAGCGTCGTCGCTTCGATCGCGGCTTCGGGCGTTTATTACTGGCTTGTCAAGATGACGAACCCGATGTTTCCGACGACCTGGACGATCGTTTCCCCGGTCGTCGCGACGATCGCGGGTGCCGTGCTTCTAGGCGAAACTTTCACGTGGATCGGAGCGGCGGGCACCGTGCTGACGCTAGCCGGCATTTTCCTGGTCAACCGCGATATTCTGGGCATGTTTCTCCGCGAAAAAAACGAGCAGGGAAGCATCGGAGTCGGCTCTTCCGACTAGACAGACGGTCCGGCCGAATCCGGCGTCGCTCAGCTTCACGGCTTTCACCCGCGGGTCGTTCAGTTGCTCGGCCACCATCTCAGGGACGACCGACACGCCGTGTCCGTTCGCGACGAAAGGCACGATCTGTTCGTTAAAACCGAGCTCCAGGCCGACCTTCGGTTCCAGTCCGTTTCGGATGCAGAAGCGCCGAAGGGAGGTTCGGATATCGCACGGATCGCGGTGAAGCACCATTCGGTCGTTCATCAGATCGGAGACCGCGATTGATTCGCGTCCCGTATCGGCGTGACCGGCCGGAAGCAGCGCCCAGTAAGGCTCGATGAACAGCGGCACTGTCCTTAAGGTTTCATCGGGCTCGCCGTCGGGCCAATCTTGGACGATGGCGGCATCCAGGTCCCCCGGAGCACCTTGTCTGCGAGCTCGCGGGAGGTATCGCCGACGGTGACGGCCGTCTCCCGGCCAAGCGCTTCCTGCAGCGCAGCCGCCAGCTCGGGCAAATAATGGCTCGCCAAGCTCGGCAAGGCCCCGATCCGCAGCGGTGAACGGCGAAGCAGCCCATCCAACCCTTGCAGCGTTTGTTCGTACAGCCCGACGATCGCTTGCGCTCGGTCGAACAGGTAGCGGCCGGCTTCCGTCAGCTCGACGCCGGATGTCCTGCGGAGCAGCAGCGTGCAGCCCAAGGCTTTCTCCATGGCCGCGATCTGCTTGGTCAGCGCCGGCTGCGAGACAAACAGGTTGCGGGCGGCTTTGGTGAGGCTGCCGGTTTCCGCCGTTTCGATGAAAGATTTCATTTGCTGGATCGTGATCATGGATTTGCATGCTCCCTGAAAGTAAGTACATCATTATATCATGATGGAAGAATATGCGAATGAGGAGTTGTACGATTTATCCATGTTCGATCCTACGGTATTCGAAAATTTGAAGGTCGCCCTGGAAAACCAACTGTACGATCTCGACAACCTGACGGGCGAAATCCGGGTCGTCGGCCGAACGGACAAGCTGGACATGGCCCTCATGTCCCGCGAGTTTTCGTTGCGGTTCGAATTGGCGGAGGAGGGGCAAGCCGCCGCCGAAATCCGGCTTTACGCCTCCCTGAAGGAATTGGCGTCGGAAATTCTGGAAATCCCGGGCGAAAAACCGGGCTGCGTGCTGAGCTTGATTTTCGAGCTGCCGGTGAGCGACGTTGACGGCCAATGCGCGAAAGCGGATCTGATCCTCCGAAGCCTGTGGCAGTCCGCGGAGCCGCCGGTGCAGACGCTGCGTTTCGTTTACGGGGAGCCGGACATATTCCTGAACACTGCCGAGCTTCGGTTCAACCGCAAAATCGACGAGGACCAAATGGAGGACCTTCCGGATCTGATCCGGCATGCGCTTCAATCCTTGCGGGAACTAAATGCGGTTTAGGGCTTTCGGTCGAATTCATATTTACAAAGTATCTCCGACCCTATTACTATAAATTTGACGGAGACGAAAACACGACTGATAAGGGCAAACCTGTCGAAAGTCAGGGACGCAAAGCCTCGGGTCTAAGGCGAAAGCGATGACGGCCGGGCTGCCAAAGGGTGTTTTTTGTTTTGCCCGCATGAACGGAAGGGGGAGCGGAGGCCAACGGAAATGGCCAGGCGCAAGGAACGGAATTGCACGCCAAGACAGCCCGCGGAGGAGCATACACCATGAAAATCAGAATGAAACTCATCCTTACCATGACCGTTCTTACCTGCATCATTTTATTTACCGGCCTCTATTCCTATTTCAATAACCTGAGCACCCATCACGCTTATGGAAGCCTGCTCGGCGTACAGGAACTGCGTTTCCAAGTCAAATCAATCCAGTTCAAACTGACCGGCATCTCCAATGACGAGCGGGGTTATCTGCTGCAGGGAACTCCAAGTTACATAGACGAAATGAAAAAGAAGAAAGCGGAAGTCCAGGATCTTCTGGCGCAGATCAAAGACGCGCAAGGGATGGACGACCAAACGCTGCAAACGATCTCGAAAATCGAAGCGAATTACGGCGTATTCTCCGCCGCGGGAGATAAAGTGCTCAAAGCGTATGACGGCGGGAAACGCGACGATGCGGTCAAAATCCATTTCGGAGAGGAGAGGGACGCCCGCAAGGAGCTGGATCCGATCATCACCGACATGCTGGCGAAGCTGGACGCTCAGACAAAGCAGCACGTCGCCGACCGGACGAAGCGGGACGCGATTCTCATTTTCTCGATCCTCGCTGTTTCCGTCGCGCTCAGCGTCGGTGCGGGAATCGCCGTTTTCCGTTCGATCACGCGGCCGCTCGGCGTGTTGGAAAAGCGGATCCGCGAAATCGCTCATGGAGATTTGTCTGGTGACCTGATCGAGGTGAACAACAGGGATGAGATCGGCCTCGTCATCGAATCGGCCAATAAAATGGCGATCGATCTACGGGGCGTCATCGGTCAGATCACGGCGTCCGCGCAAAACGTTTCCGCGGCTTCGCTGCAAATTTCCGCCACGACGGAAGAAATCGCGGGCGGGAGCACGGCGCAGGCGGCAGCTGCCCAGACGATGAACGAATTGTTCCGGGAGCTTTCGTCCGCCGTCCATTCCGTCGCCGAACACGCGGAACAGGCCGCGGAGCTCTCCGGTCGGACCGTTCAGGTCGCCATAGACGGCGGCAAGCTGTTGAGCGGGTCCATCCAGGAAATGAACGGCGTCAGCGCCCAAATGAGCAAGCTGCAGCAGGACTCGAACCAAATCGGCGAAATCATCGAGGTGATCGACGATATCGCCGAGCAGACGAATCTGCTGGCGCTGAACGCCGCGATTGAAGCGGCGCGCGCGGGAGACCAGGGCAAGGGCTTCGCCGTCGTTGCCGACGAAGTGCGCAAGCTCGCGGAACGAAGCGGTGAGGCGACCAAGCAGATCACCCGCATCATCCGAGGCATCCAGGAAAACACCAGGCAAAGCGTCGCGGCTGTGCAGGAGGGAGTGACCTCTTCCATTCGGACGAGCGAAGCCTTCGACAGGATCGTCGCGATGGTCGGCGAGTCCGCGGCCAAGGTGACGGAAATCGCCGCGGCCAGCGAGGAACAGGCGGCGCAGGCATCCGAGGTGCTGCGGTCCGTGGATAGCATCGCATCGACGAGCGAAGAATCCGCCGCGGCGGCCGAGGAAACGGCGGCGACGTCCCAATCGCTCGCCCGGCTGGCGGAAACTCTCAACAGCGCCGTCGCCAACTTCAAGCTCAAGAGAAGCGCGTAAGCGCGCGAAAATCCGACTTTGGTCCAGGTCCGCCCTTGGCTTCCGCTGGAAGCGCCGGGAATTTCCGCGCTCTATACTTGGAGCATGGAAAATGACGGATGAGTGAATCGAAGGAGGAAGCGAAATGAACAATCGCGCGCTTATGGGAGTCGTGCTGCTGGCGATCGGTGCGCTCATGCTGTTTTTCGGCCGCGGCGAAGCGATCGGAACGGGACACCTCATCGGATACATGTGGCCGAGCCTGTTCGTGATCCCGCTGGGACTGTTTTTCCACTGGATGTATTTTTCGATGACGGGAAGAAGGGGAACGGGTCTGCTCATTCCGGGCGGCATTCTCGCAACGGCGGGCGTCGTGTGCCAGATCGCGATGCTGACGGACGGATGGAGCTTCATGTGGCCGGGTTTCATTTTCTCGGTCGCGGTCGGCCTGTTCGAATTTTATTTCTTCGGCAGCCGGAACAAATGGCTGCTCATTCCGATCAACATCCTCACCGTGCTGTCCGCGTTGTTCTTCACGGTGTTCTCGGTCGGAACGCTGCTCAGCCGGTTCACCCATCAGCCGTTTATGGCGATGGTGCTGATCCTCGCCGGCGCCGTCCTGATCGTGGGATGGAAGAGGAAGACGGTTTAACTCGCAAGAAGAAGGCTTCCCCATAATGTGGTACGCGTGATGCGTCCGCCCGGGGAAGCCTTTTTGTTTCCTTCATTTTGGGGCCCGGCACGCCGATATAAGTAGGTAAAGTCTTCCTATTCCATCGAACCTGCCTCGAACCTTCACGAAGGAGCTGCTTGTCATGAAAATACCTGTCCTCAAACTGCTGCTGGGTTTCTCCTTGCTGTTCGGCATCGGCCTTCTCACGGAGGTTTTCGGAACGACGACCGCCTATGCGGCAACGGATACCGCGGCGGATAAAACGGAATTCCAAAACAAGCTGTACGCCGGATTGCTTCAAAGACCGGCCACTTATACCATTACCTATACCGGCGGACAGTTGCCCTCGGCGGATGTAGGCACGATTTTGGGCGCCATTTTCGATTCGGACAATTATCTTTATTACAGCTCGAAATCGTATAAATACTCTTGGACGAATACCGCGAACTCTTCCACTTACACGTTCTCCTTCACCTATTGGGAGAGCAAGACGCAAGCGGACGCGGTCGAAGCCAAAGTGAACGAGGTCCTGGGGACTATCATCACCGCCGGCATGAACGATTTTCAGAAGGAAAAAGCGATTCACGATTGGATCGAAACGAATCTCGCTTACGACACTTCGTTGGTGCAGCACTCCGCTTATGCCGGGCTTTTCGGCAACAAGAAGACGGTGTGCCAGGGGTATGCGCTGCTCGCTTACAAAATGCTCTCCAAAGCGGGAATCGAAAATAAAATCATCGAAGGCGTCGCGAACAAGCAGCTTCATACCTGGAACCTGGTCAAGCTGGACGGCAGCTGGTACCATCTCGACACGACGTGGGACGACCCGGTTCCCGACGTGGCGGGAAGAATCGTCTACGATTACTTCAATCTGACCGACACGGAAATCAAGGCCAACCACACCTGGACCAAAACATACCCGGCTGCCGTCACCGAGTTCGCGGATACGCTGGCCGCCAAGAAAACGTCCGACGCCGCTAACGCGACCTTTTACGGAGATCTTGAGACTTCGATCGGACTTCCCTACTTGAAGGACGAAAATACGGTGCAAAGCGTTACCGGCCTGACTTACCAAATCCAGAACGCGATCGATGCGCACAATCATTCCCTCAAGTTCCGATATACGCCGAAAAGCACCGCGCTTACGGACATCAAAACGGCGATTAAAGGATTCAACAACATTACGAGATACGGCTACGGGATGACCGATTTCGTTCGAACCCCGGACAACACGGACTTGCTCGTGACCCTGAATCTCGACTATTGGGACCCGGTGGCGGTAACGAGCGTGACGATGTCGACGTACGCTCCGAGCGTGAACGTTCGCGGAACCGTGAAACTGGCGGTCGTCGTCGGACCTTCGAACGCGACGAACAAGAAAGTGACCTGGACGTCATCCGACACCAACGTAGCCACGGTTAACGCGACCGGCGTCGTGACTGCCAAAACCGCCGGCAGCGTCACCATCACGGCGACGACGGTCGACGGTTCCTTCAAGGCGACAGCCGATATTACCGTGATCCAACCGGTTACCGGCGTCAAGCTGGATGTGAAAAGCAAGACGCTGAAAATCGGCGAGTCTGCGTTCGCGCTTACCGCGACGGTCGCTCCGGTCAACGCATCCGATCTTAGCGTGACATGGACGAGCAGCAATCCTTCCGTGGCAACCGTGGACGACAGCGGCAAAGTGACGGCCGTGGCGCCCGGCAAAACGGTCATTACGGCCAAATCCGCGAACGGGAAGAAAGCCGCTGCAACGATTATCGTTCCGGTGCCCGTCGAGAGCGTGGCGCTGGGCAAGACCGATTTGACGATCGATATCAACAAGACGGCTAAACTTGCCGCCGTAGTGACTCCGAAGAACGCAACGGACAAAACCGCGTCCTGGTCGAGCGACAATGAAGCCGTCGCGACGGTCAGCAAAGCCGGCGTCGTATCGGCCCTTGCCGTCGGGGAAGCGAACATTACGGTGACGACCACGGACGGCGCCAAGACGGCTTCCATCAAAATCAAAGTCATTCAGCCGGTCACCGGACTCACGATGGACAAAACGAAAACCTTGAAAGTCAGCGAAACGTTCAAGCTTGAAGTCACGATCGGCCCTGAGAATGCGACGGTGACGAGCCTTACGTATACGAGCAGCAAGAGTTCGGTCGTGACCGTGGACGCAGACGGATCGGTGACTGCGGTTGCACCCGGCAAAGCGGTCATAACCGTGAAGGCTCATAACGGGAAAACGGCGGTGATGACGATCACGGTACCGGTATCGGTGAACGGCGTGACAATGAATAAGACCGAACTGACGCTGAAAACAGGCAAGACGGCTCAGCTGGCCGCCGTCATTTCCCCGACGAACGCAACGGTGAAAACCGTCGTCTGGACAAGCAGCGACACGTCGATCGCGACGGTGAACGCGAAGGGCCTCGTGACGGCAGCAGGTTCAGGAACGGCCACGATAACGGCAACGACAACTGACGGTTCGTTTACGGCGACCTCGCAGGTCACAGTCTCGAATCCGTAACGAAAAAAGGCTTCCCCGTAACGAGGAACGCGTGACCGCGTCCGTTCGGGGAAGCCTTTTTTCATGCTCGTCGGAGGCTTTCAGCCTTCCAGCAGCAGCGTTTCCGGATCTTCGAGCATTTCCTTTACCTTGACGAGGAATTGCACCGCTTCGGCGCCGTCCACGATCCGGTGGTCATAGGACAGAGCGATGTACATCATCGGGCGGTTGGCCATGCGGTCCTGGTCGATCGCCACGGGTCGGATCTGGATTTTGTGCATGCCCAGAATGCCGACCTGGGGAGCGTTCAAAATCGGCGTAGACAGCAGGGAGCCGAACACGCCGCCGTTGGTGATCGTAAACGTGCCGCCCTGCAGGTCGGACAACTCTAGCGTGTTGCTCCGGGCTTTGGCCGCCAGCTGTCCGATCGTTCGTTCGATTTCGGCGAAGCCGAGGCGGTCCGCATCGCGGACGACGGGGACGACCAACCCTTCCTTGGCCGCGACGGCAATGCCGATGTCGTAGTACTGCTTGGTGATGATGTCCTCGCCGTCGATTTCCGCGTTCAGCAGCGGGAAAGCTTTCAGCGCCCCGACGACCGCCTTGGTGAAGAAAGACATGAAGCCGAGGTTCACCTCGTATTTGTCCTGGAACGACTGCTTTCTCCGTTTGCGGAGGTCGAGGATGGCCGTCATGTCGACCTCATTGAAGGTCGTCAGCATCGCCGCGGTGCGCTGCGCTTCGACCAGGCGCTTCGCGATCGTGGCCCGGCGCCGCGACATCCGTTTGCGCTGCTCCGGTTTACCCGGCGCGGCAGGGGCAGGCGCTGCCGCTGGAATCGCGGCCGCCGACGGCGCCGGAGCGGTCCCGGCCGAGCGGACGTCGGCGGGATACACGCGGCCGAGCGGGTCGCGGGGCTCGACGCGGTTCAGGTCGAGCCCTTTCTCGCGGGCCAGCTTCCGCGCGGCCGGCGAAGCCGGCGCCAAGGCGTCGCCAGGCGCCGCGGGAGCAGGCTCTGCGCCGCGGGCCGACGGAGCGCCCGGCGCAGGCTGCGCTGCTGGAGCGGATGATGGCGCGGGCGCGGCGGCAGCGGCCGGCTGGCTCGGGGCCTCCGCAGCCGCCGGCGGCGTCCCTGCCGCTGCGGCGCCTTGGGCTTCGCCGATGAGGCCGACGACTTCGCCGATCTGCACCGTGTCGCCTTCCTGGCGGACAATTTCCGACAGCACCCCGCTTTGCTCCGCGCTGATTTCCAGATTTACCTTGTCGGTTTCCAACTCCAGCAGCAGGTCGCCTTCCTTGATCGGGTCCCCGACGCGAACGGCCCATTTGGAGATCGTTCCCTCCGTGATCGATTCACCCATGGCCGGTACTTTGACTTCAAACATCCCCGTTCCCTCCCGTTGTTTGCGTTGCGCGCGGTTTCGGCGTGAGCGCCTGAGACACGATCCATTGCTGCTCTAAGCCGTGGACTTGCTGAAAACCGCTGGCCGGACTCGCGCGCTCCGGCCGTCCGATGTAACGGACCGTGACCGGCTTCGCCAATGCCTGCCGGATGCGGGGCTCCATGAAGAACCAGGCTCCCATGTTCTGGGGCTCTTCCTGCACCCAGCAGATTTCCTTCAAGTTCGGCAGCTTCTCCAGAATCGCCCGGATTTCCCGCTCCGGAAACGGATAAAGCTGCTCGATTCGCACGATGTGCAGCCATTCCCGCCCGTCATCGGGTTCCGCGGCGGTTTTCTGCAGGGTTTCCTCCAGGTCGATCGCCATCTTGCCCGTGCAGAGGACAAGGCGTTCCACCCGTTCGGGCGACTCGCCAAGACCGTGCTGTTCCAGCACCTTGCGGAAGGAGCCTGAGCTCAAGTCCGTTGCGGGTGACGCCACGCGTGGGTTGCGAATCAAGCTTTTGGGCGCCATCAACACGAGCGGTCTGGCCGCTTGCGTGCCGCAAATGGCCGCCTGCCGGCGCAGCAGGTGGAAGTATTGGGCCGCGCAGCTCAGATAAGCGACCGTCCAGTTGTGCTCGGCCGACAGCTGCAGGAACCGTTCCAGCCTGGCGCTGGAGTGCTCCGGCCCTTGTCCCTCGTATCCGTGCGGCAGCAGCAGCGTAATGCTGGAGCGCTGCGTCCATTTGGAGTAGCCCGCCGAAATGAATTGGTCGATCAGCGGCTGCGCCACGTTGGCGAAATCCCCGTATTGCGCTTCCCAGATGACCATCGTCTCCGGGGCGTACACGTTGTAGCCATACTCGAAGCCGAGCACGCCGGCCTCGGAGAGCGGGCTGTTGTGGATCGCGAACGATGCTTTCGCTTCCGGCAGCGCGTGAAGCGGGCAGAAGCTTTCTCCCGTCTCGTAATCATGCAGCACGAGGTTGCGGTGCGCGAACGTCGCGCGTTCCGCGTCTTGGCCGCTGAGCCGGATCGGCCGGCCGTCCGCCAGAATCGTCGCGAAAGCGAGCGTCTCGGCGTGACCCCAGTCCAGCTTCTCGCCTTCGTTCAGCGCGTCCGCCCGTCTTTCCAGAATCCGTTGCAGCTTCGGATAGACGTGGAAACCGTCGGGACGTTTCAGGAGCCCCTCGTTGATCCGGCGCAGAAGGCCGAGATCTACCGCGGTTTCCAGCGGATTCTCCGGGCCGATTTCGGCCGTGGGCTGGGCTTGATGGACCGGGTCGCGGAACTCTTGGCGTTTGACCTGCTCGTACGCCTCTCTCAGGCGGCCGACGGCTTCCTGCTTCAAACGCTCCACCTCGTCCGCGGTCAACACGCCTTCGCGCATCAGCTTGTCCGCATAAAGCGCGGCGACGGTCGGATGCGCCTTAACCTTCCGGTAGATCAGCGGCTGCGTCGTTTCCGGGTCGTCCGTTTCGTTATGCCCATAACGGCGGTACCCGACCAAGTCGATCAGGAAGTCCTTGTTGAAACGGTTCCGGTAACCCGCGGCCAGGCGGGCGGCGGCGATGCACGCTTCCGGGTCGTCCGCGTTGACGTGGACGATCGGGATTTCGAAACCTTTGGCCGGGTCGCTGGCATAGCGGGTGGAACGGGCGTCCTTGCTGCCCGTCGTGAAGCCGATGCGGTTGTTCACGATCACATGGATCGTGCCGCCGTTGGAATAGCCCGGCAGGTTGGTGAAGTTGAGCGACTCGGCCACGATGCCTTCGCCCGGGAACGCGGCGTCACCGTGCAAGACGATCGCCGCCGCCGTGTCCGTTTGCCTGCGCGGAGCGCCTGGGGCACTCCTGTCCTCTTGAGCAGCGCGCGTGAATCCCATAACGACGGGAGCGACGAACTCCAGATGGCTCGGATTGTTCGCCAGCGTCAGCCGGGTTTCCGCGGTTTCCCCGGTCGGGATGGAGCGGTTGGCGCCGAGATGGTATTTCACGTCGCCCGTCCAGCCGTAGTTAATGCCGATCGAGCCCTCCGACGGAATCAGGTTTTTGTTCGGGGAATGGTGGAACTCCGAGAAAATGTTGCCGTACGGCTTCCCGAGCACGTGGGCCAGCACGTTCAACCGGCCGCGGTGCGCCATTCCCATGAGGACGTGGCGGGCGCCGTCGTTAATCAGCTCGTGCACGATTTCCTCGGTCATCGCCACGAGCACGTCGACTCCTTCCACGGAGAACCGCTTTTGTCCCACGAAGGTCCGCTGGAGGAAATCCTCGAACTGTTCGGCGGCGATGATGCGGCTAAGCAAATTTTTCTTTTCTTCCGCGTTCAGGGAGGCCGCGGGGATCTCCGCTTCGGCCTGCCGGTTCAGCCATTCTCTTTCCTCGTTGGCGTGAACGTGATTGAACTCATAGGCGATCGTACCCGAATAAGCCGCTTTCAGCTTCCGGACCGCATCCCACCCGTTCTGCAGCGGATAGGGCGCGTCTCCCCACACCCATTGGGCGGGCAGCTCGGTCAGGTCGGCCTGCGTGATACCGTAAGTCTCGGGCTCCAGCATCCGGGCGTCGGTTTTCGGGCCGATGCCCAGCGGATCGATGTCGGCCGCCAGATGGCCGTACGCGCGGATGTTCCAGACCAGCTTGCCCGCCGCGACGGCTTTTTGAAGGACACGCGGGTCGGCTGCGGCGTCGGACGGCGTCGGTACTGCGCCGGCACCCGGATCTTCGCGGTTCTGAACGGCCGGTGGGGCTCCCCAATCCGCAAAGAGCTGGCGTTCTTGCGGACTGACGTTTTCCGGATTTTCCAGGTAGCGCTCGTATCTTTCTTCCACGTAGCCCAGATTGGGCCCGTAAAAGTCGCGCCATGTTCGCTCTTGGTCGCTTCTCGTTCGCATTCGGCATCCCTCTGCATTCTGTAGTTCGATTCGGTGCGGCGTGCGCTTCTTCATCAATCGATACCCGTTTTCGCGGGCGGGTAAAAGGGCTATCCGTATGTTTGCCAAACCTTGGAGGAAAGATAACGGTAAATTGAGCGGAAAAGAGGTGCGAAGCGGGATGTCTCCCCGGTACATTACGATGAAAAGCCCGAAAGCGCGCAGCGGCGGGGTAGAATGGGATTCGGACGTTAATGAGGACCGAGGCCGGGAAATGCTTCTGGACCGCTCCTTCGACGATTGGGCGGCCGAAAATATCCAGGAACGGACGGAGTGGCAGGAAGCCCTCACGCAAGTGCCCCAAAACAATGTTTTCGAAGCGGCGGAGCAGATGGACGCGGAATAAGAAGGATCGAGTGCAAGCGCATGCCGACGGGGCATGCGTTTTTTCGTTCTGCCGAACCGTCCGGGCAAAACTTCCCCGACTCACCTTTCTCCGCGGATGTCATAAGTTAAAAGCAGAGAATCCCGAGTTATACAAGCTGCCCACCAAGGAGGTAGAACAACGATGATCAAAGCGAGATCGATCGCCTTGCTGCTGATTTCCGTAATCGTGCTGGCTCTCGCGGCCTCATGCGGAAGCCGTTCGAATTCGCCCGGCGCTTCAACCGGCACGGACTCTCCGTCCGTCATGCCGTCCGGTTCCGCGAACGCTTCTCCATCCGCCGAATCGACTCCGAAGGAGCTCGTCACGGTCAAATTTTCGGAGGTCATCCGTTCCATTTTCTATGCGCCCCATTACATCGCGATTTCGAAAGGTTTTTACGAGGAAGAAGGCCTTAAGGTCGACATGAACACCGCGCAAGGCTCCGACAAAGGGGCCGCGGCTTTAATTGCCGGAAACGCCGATATCTCGATGGTCGGCCCGGAAACCGCGATCTACATCCATAACCAGAAGGGCGCCAAAACGCTGAAAATTTTTCACCAGCTGACGCTCAAGGACGGCTCCTTCCTGCTGTCCCGCAACAAGACGGATTCCTTCAAATGGAGCGATCTGTCCGGCAAAACGGTGATCGGCTGGAGGCCGGGGAGCGCGCCCCAGATGGTGCTGAACTCGCTGCTCGCCAAGGAAGGCGTGAAGGACGCCAAAGTGATCACCAATATCGCCAGCACGGCCATGGTCGGCGCCTTCACGAGCGGCCAAGGGGATTATATTCAGGTTTACGAACCGGTCGCTTCCTCGCTCGTGAAGGAAGGAAAGGCCTATTACGCCGCTTCACTTGGGGAAGACTTCGGCGCCTATCCGGAAACCTCGTTCGTCGCCACCTCGGACTACATCCGGAGCCATCCCGACATCATTCAAAGCTTCGTAAACGCGGTCGCCAAAGGCCGGCAGTGGCTCAATACCGCTTCTTCCGACGAAATCGCGGATGCGTTGATGCCTTTCTTCGAGGGGACGTCCAAGGAACTGATTCTGTCTTCCATTGAACGCTATAAGAGCCAGGACACCTGGCCGGCCGTACCGGAACTGACGCCGGAAGCGTTCGATACGCTGCAAAACGTGCTGATCGATAACGGCGTGCTGAAGCCGGAAGAGAAGCTGGCGAACCTGGAGGAAGTGGCGGACATGAGCTTCGTGCGCAAAATCGGCCAAGAAGGGAAGTAAGCCGATGGCACAGATCGAACTCGATGGCGTGGGGCTGAGCTATTTCACGCTGAGGCAGGAGACCGAGGCCCTGCGGAATGTCGGAATGTCCGTCGAAGCGGGAGAGTTCATCAGCCTCGTCGGCCCGAGCGGCTGCGGGAAGAGCACGCTGCTCTCCCTCATCTCGGGCATGCTCAAGCCGACGCGGGGGAAGGTGCTGATCGAGGGGGCGGAAGTGAACGGGACGTCGCCCAAAGTCGGCTACATGCTCCAGCATGACCATCTGTTCGAGTGGCGGGACGTGTTCAGCAATCTGCTGGTCGGCGCGGAGGTCCGCCGGATGGACCTCCGCAAAGCCCGCGGTCGGGCGCTCGAACTGATGGAACGCTATGGGCTGAGCGGTTTCGCGGACCATAATCCGATGCAGCTTTCCGGCGGCATGAGGCAAAGGGTGGCGCTCATCCGTACCCTCGTGACCGATCCGGATATCCTGCTGCTCGACGAGCCGTTCTCCGCATTGGACTACCAGACGCGTTTGACGCTGCAGGACGAAGTTTTCCGGATCATCAAGGAGCAGGGCAAGACGGCCATCCTCGTCACGCACGACATTTCCGAGGCGATCAGCATGGCGGACCGCGTGCTGGTCATGTCCCGGAGGCCGAGCACGATTTCCGCCGCGTATCCGATCCGTTTCGGCGAAGGGACGGCGCTGTCTCCGTGGCAGAAGCGGGAGGCGGACGGCTACCATGCGTGCTTCAACGCCATTTGGAAGGAGCTGGGGGGCCATGTTCAGGCGTCCGGGTAAGGAAGCGTCGCCCTATGAGCGGTACTTGCGCGGCCAAAAACGCAGGCTGCTGATGATTTGGCTCTCGCGGTTCGCTCTGCTGGCCGCGTTTCTGCTTCTGTGGGAGCTGGCGGCGAGGCGGCAATGGGTCGATCCGATGCTGACAAGCCAGCCTTCCCAATTGCTGCGTTCCTTCCGGGAGCTCGCCTTCGGCGGAGGAAGCCTGTTCATGCATTTCCGAATTACCGCATGGGAAACGGTAATCAGCATGGCGGTCTCCATGGTACTGGGACTCGTCATCGCCGTCCTGCTCTGGCTGTCCCCTTTCGCGTCCAAGGCGCTGGATCCGTACATGGTCGTGCTGAACGCGCTGCCCAAAGTCGCTTTGGGCCCGATTTTCTACATTTGGCTGGGCGACCGTTATTCGATTTACGGTATGGCGATCGCGATATCGCTCGTCGTGACGATTATCATGATCGAAAGCGGGTTCCGGGAGATCAGCCGGACGAAGCTGAAGCTGATGGAATCGCTGGGAGCGACCAAAATGCAGATGCTCCGCATGGTGCTGCTGCCGGCGAGCATCCCGAATGTCATCGCTACGCTGAAGGTGAATGCAGGGCTTACGCTCGTCGGCGTCATCATGGGCGAGTTCCTGTCTTCCAAAGCGGGCCTCGGCTACCTGATCATTTATGGAGGGCAAGTGTTCCAAATGCACATGGTCATGGTGAGCATCGCCATGCTGGCGTTACTGTCCATCGTTTTATACGGGATCGTGAATGGGATCGGTTATTATGCGGCGAAGTTTTACCACGTCGAGAGGTCGTGAGGTCGTCGTTCCGCGGGGGATACCCGGCGCTTCGGCGCTCCTCGTCGGGGGCAAGGGGACAAGCTATTTTTTTTATCCCGAGCTGCAAGGATTCGGGCGGTTCAAAAGAGAATAGGATAAGGTTGGATTGGGCTTGTCAGTTTGGGAGGAATCGCAGGAATGTCGGGTAAGAAGAAGCGGCTCTCGCCGATTAACGCAGTCGTATGGACCCAGTTTTTAAGCGCGTTCGCGGACAATTTGAACTTTTTTCTGATCGTCGGGATGGTGAACCGCAGCGGCGATGACAATCCGGACGGCACCGTCGCGTACATCCAAATCGCGTTTTTGCTCGCTTACGTGGTGCTCGCTCCGGTCGTCGGGGCGTTCGCCGACAAGAAATCGAAATCGCGCGTATTGCTCGTCGGCAACTTGCTGAAAGGAATCGGCATCGCATTGCTGCTGTTCGGGCTGCCGCCGGCCTTGTGTTACCTGTTCGTCGGCGTGGGTGCGGTCGTGTATTCGCCGGCCAAGTACGGGATCTTGAGCGAATTGACGAATAGCGAAAGCGAGCTGCTCAAGGCGAACGCCAAAATCGAGGGGACCACGATTCTCGCGATCCTGCTCGGCACGGTAGCCGGGGGGATCCTCGCGCAAAACTCCGATTTGCCGGCGATTTTGGCCTGCTTGGGCGTCTACTTGCTGTCGCTGCTGCTAACGTTCGCCGTTCCGGTGCAAGGAGGCGACGCGTCCATTCGTTACGGCGAGTCGGCCAAGCAGTTCCTCCGCGATACCGCGGCGTTGTTCCGTCTGCGCCGGGCACGGTTTTCGCTGATCGGCACGTCGTCTTTCTGGCTGACCGCGTCGGTGCTGCGCATCGCGCTCGTCGCTTGGCTGCCGGTGAATCTCGGAATCACGGACACGGAGGACCAGTCCCTGATCATCGGCGTGACGGCGATCGGCGTCGTCATCAGCGCCGTACTGACGCCTCTTCTGGTACCGGCCGGCAAGTTGTACCGAAGCTTCTATTACGGCTTGTTCATGGTGCTGTGCGTCATGGTGGCGAGCCTGATCCCGAGCCTCTGGTTCACGATCGCGCTGCTGTTCGTCATCGGCATCCTGGGCGGCATTTTCCTCATCCCGCTCAACACGATGCTGCAGGAGGAGGGCAAAGACACCATCGGTTCCGGCAAAACGATCGCCGTCCAGAACTTCATCGAGCAGGCGCTCACCGTCCTCGGCTTGTCGATCTATCTCGCGATGAGCGAGGCGGACGTGTCGATCAACCTGTCGGTGATCGGCATCGGCCTCGTGCTGCTGCTGTTCATCCTCTACCTCGCCACCCAGATCGGCCGCGTGAAAGCGGCAGTGCAGGGGGAGACGAGCCGCCGCTAGCCAAACGGACATTTGCGCTATAAAATCGTATTTAGATGTGACGAAGAACGTCCTTTTTCGCTCGATGAGCGGTGAGGGGCGTTTTTCTATTTTGCGGAGGAGGTGTCGGCAGCATGGATTTCGAGGAAGCACATGAAAAGTGGATAGCCGGGCATTTGGAGAAGAGATCGGGAGAGCGCCGGGGAAGGCTGGAGAGGGGGCATCGGCACGCGGAGACCTCGTTTGCGCGGAACGTTTGGTGGGAGTTGTGCGGCCATTTCGATCATCTGCACCCGGAGTATGAAGTGCCGGATTGGAGAGGACGCTCTTACTTCGCGGATTTTGCCTGGATCACTCCCTTCATCCGCCTCATCATCGAGATCAAAGGGTATGCGGCGCACGTGCGCGATATGGACCGGCTTAAATACTGCCACGAGCTGAACCGGGAAACGTTTCTTACCGCGATGGGGTATACGGTCATCTCATTCGCTTACGACGACGTAGAACAGCGTCCCGACGCATGCATAGCGTTGCTCCGCATGGTGATGAGCCGCTTTCGGTCCGGCGCGTCACCGGTTTCCAGAGCTTTGCCGGCTGAGAAGGAGCTGATTCGTCTGGCTGTAAGGTCGGTTTCGCCCCTGCGGCCGAAGGATGTTGCTGAGTATTACGGGATAGATCTTAAAACGGCCATCGCGATGATGCGGAAGTTGTCGGACAAAGGCTGGTTGACTCCCGTAACGGGAGAGCGTGGGAAGCGGGTCGTTCGCTATGAGTTAGTTAGAGGAGCCGTGGATTATTTGGATTAGCGGGAAAACTTCCTACTAATTTTCGTGTTCATCGGGACTGCGGCGGAATAACGGGAAAACCTCCCACTAATCTTCGCCCAGAGGGGCATAAGTGGCATGACCCGGCGAATTAGTTGGAGGTTTTCCCATTAATTTTGCGATTTTGCGAGTTTGCGGCGGAATAGCGGGAGGATTTCCCACTAAATTCGCAGCGAATGCGCGGAATCAGCGGCAACCGGGGGAGACGCCCCCCTCAGCCCGCGGCGAGGTTCGGATCCAAGTACTGGTCGCGGATTTTCAGGATGGCCGGCAGGTTCTCGAAGAAGATGTCGACCAGCTTCGGGTCGAAATGCTTCCCGCGCTGCTCGCGGAAGTGCGCGAGGATGTCCTCGAGGCTCCAAGCGCTCTTGTAGACGCGGTCGCTGCCGAGGGCGTCGAACACGTCCGCCACCGCCGTGATCCGGCCGTAGATGTGGATGTCCTCGCCGGCCAACCCGTTCGGATATCCCGAGCCGTCGTACTTCTCGTGGTGCTGGTACGCGATGATCGCCGCCGTTTTGATGATGTCGCGGTTGGAGTGGTTCAGCATGGCGTAGCCGTAATTCGCGTGCTCCTTGATCAGCTCGAACTCATCCGGCGTCAGCTTGCCCGGCTTGTTCAGCACGGCGTCCGGGATCGCGACTTTGCCGACGTCATGCATGGAGGAGGCGAGGCGCACGAGCTCGGCCTCTTCCTCGGGCAGGCCGTATTTCAAGGCCAGCAGCTTGGAGTATTCGGCCACCCGTTTGACGTGGTTGCCCGTTTCCTTCGAGCGGGTTTCCGCGATTTCGCCGAGCGTGAAGATGATCTCCTTCTGGGCCGTCTCGACTTCTTCGTTCAAGTACAGGTTTTCGAACGCGACGGAGACGTTGGAGCAGTAAATCTCGATCAAGTACCGGTTCCATTCGTTCAGGGACTTCGAGCCTTCGAAATAGATGACGTTTTCGCGCCCGGTTTTGCTTTCGAAATAGCAGGTGAAATGGTCCTCGTGAAACGTGCTTTTCTTCTCCCGGAACGTTCGCTCGATGCTGCTCAGCACGTGCGCCGGCACGACTTCCTCGATTTTGGCGTTTTCGCTGAGCTCGTAGTCGCCGGATGCCGCCAGGATATAGATTTCCTCTTGCCCTTTCGCGACGGCGAAGCTGTTGCAATGCAGCGCGTTCTTATGCAGGTTGAGGATCGAGGTCAACTGCGTCAGCACGCCGGACGCGAATTTCTTCATCGACTTCAGCTCGAAAAGGTCGGCGGACGATTTGATAATCTTCTCGAGGCCGACCTTGTTGTTTTCGATGACCATGATATCGCGGTACGAGCGCAGGGCGGCCATGATGGTCGTGAAAAGCTTCTGCGTGGTCAGCTCGGTTTTTTCCTTGTAGTCGTTAATGTCGTAGTTCGTGATGACGACCTTCTCCGGCGCCTGTCCGGGCTGCCCCGTGCGCAGGATGATCCGGACCGAGGAGTACTTCAGTTCTTCCCGGATATATTTGACGAGGCGCAAGCCAGAGTCGTCCTGGTCCATGACGACGTCGAGCAGAATGATCGCCGCGTCGGGATGTTCACGGATGACGCGATAAGCTTCCGTTTCCGAATAGGCGCTCAGAAATTCGAGCTGCTTGCCGTCGAACTCGAAATCGCTCAGCACCATCCGGGTGAGGTGGTGCACTTCCTGTTCGTCGTCGACGATGATGACTTTCCAATACTCTTTCTCGCGGCCTGCGTCGGCCGTCTCCGCCAGATCCTCGTCGGCGAAGATAAGGAAATCCTCTTGCTGATCGCTTGCCATTATGTCATCCCTCATTCATCGGAATTTGGATAATAAACGCGGTCCCGGCTCCTACCTGGCTCTCGCATCGGATCGTGCCTCCCAGAGACTGCGTCACCAGATTGTAAACGATATTCATGCCGAGTCCGGTGCCGCCTCCTCCGCGGTTGGTGGTGAAGAAGGGGTTGAAGATCTGCTCCACGATTTCCGGCGGCATGCCTTTGCCGTTATCGGAGTACAGGAGGGTGAGGCCTTCGCTTTCATCGGTCCGGATATCGATGGTCATCGTGCCCTCGGAATCCGGCTCGAATGCGTGGATGAGGGAATTCATGATCAAATTGGTGACGATTTGCGATACGGCCCCGGGATCGCTCAGAATCTCCACGCCGTCCGTTCCGGTCAGCTCAACGCGGTGCTTCGTTTTCTTGAGCTGCGGCTGCAGGCTGACGAGCACTTCGCGGACGTACTCTTTCACATGGAACTTCCGCTTGATTTCCACCGAACGGTCGACGGCCACCTGCTTGAAGCTCTTGACCAGCTCGGAAGCGCGGGACAGGTTGGCTTGGATCATGCCCGTCGTATCGAGCACCGTTTTCAGAAATTCCTCCAGGTCGGAGCGTTTCATGGCGTTCGATTGGTACAGCTTCTGAAACTCCTTGGACTTCTCCGCCATGAAAGAAGAGGCGGTGACGCCGATGCCGAGCGGGGTGTTGATTTCGTGGGACACGCCCGCGACGAGGCTTCCCAACGCCACCATCTTCTCCGATTCCACCAGCTGCTTCTGCGTCTGCTTGATCGTGCTCATCGCTTGCTGCAGCTCGCTGTAGCGGTTTTCCTGCTTATGCACCATTTCGTTGAAGGCGGAAGCGACTTCGTTGATCTCCCGGCTGGCCATGACCGGAATCGGCCGGTAGGCTTCCCCTTCCTTGACGGATACCGCAGCCTCGCGGATTTTCAGCAGAGGGCGGATCAGCAGCCTCCGGATGATGAAATACAGCGAGACGAGCAGCAGGACGGTGATGGTGGAGCCGACCACGATGATAAGAAGCGTGCGCTGGTGAATCAAGGCATCGCTCTCCGAGGTGTTCAGCAGCAGCTCGATCGCGCCGACCGTGACCCCGTCTTCCTTCAGCGGCGCGGTCAACCGATCCTGCGGCGTCCCGTCGTCTCCGTGGAACTGCTCGACCAGCGTGCGCCGGGTTTCGAGCATTTGGATCATGCCGGAAGGCGAGGGCTGCCCGATCCGGTCGCGGTTCGTGGAGGCGAGAATCTCCTTGTCTCCGTAGAGCGTTAATTCGATGACGTTG
Organism: Cohnella candidum; assembly: GCF_003713065.1. Classification (NCBI taxonomy): domain Bacteria; kingdom Bacillati; phylum Bacillota; class Bacilli; order Caryophanales; family Paenibacillaceae; genus Cohnella; species Cohnella candida. Next base: position 94,941 of record NZ_CP033433.1, read on the forward strand.
GCGTTCTTGTATTGGATGTAATCGAAAATTTGCTGAACGTCTTGCATGTTATGCGATTCTTCGTATCGGCCGTTGATCGCCGTCGTCATGCCGTCCAGTTGGCTGATGTACGTCTCCTGGACGGATTTCTGCAGGCTGTAAGAGTCGAACCAGACGATGACGGACATCATGATCACGGTCACCGAGCTGACGAGGATCAATATCCTTTTTTGCAGGCTGAGTTTGCTGGACACGGCGGTTCTCCTCTGGGCGATGGGTTAGGGAATTTTGAATTTGATCGTTTTGGTGACGTCATACGGCGTATGGTCGTTGTTGTGCAACGAAACCTTCAAAATGTGGTCGCCCGAGGGGACGTTCGGAAACTCGTAATGGGATTCCGTGACTCCGATTTTGTCGTTGTCGTCCAGGTACATATGGATATGTCCTTCGCCTGTCTTGCGCCCTTGGCCGTAATGCTCGGGCGAGATGTGCATGTCCGTCTCCACGTCTATGGCGAACGTGGTTCCTTCGACCTTCCATTTCACGTCCAGCGACGGCTTATGGACTTGGTTTCCGCTCGCCGTCTGTGCTTTGTTTCCGCATGCCGCTAGCATAAAACAACAAATGACGGCAAGGTAAATGCCCCTGAATTTCATCGTAACACCTCATGTTCTATGAAAAATTTACTATAATCACAGATACGGACAAATTCTACGGAGGGTTCGAGATTTCCTCCCGTTTCGGTCGCCATTTGTGGAATATTCGAGGCAATTGTCGAAAATGTTTCGTTCGGAGCTCTTTCAACCGGAAGGACAAGATGGTAAAGTTTGAGCAAGAGGGTCGGTTCCATTACCGCGAGGAGTGAAAGAGATGAAAGATACGAAGGAATACGCCGTGTTGAACGCGATGGAGCCCATCGTCATTCGGCTGTTCGAGGACAATTATTTGAAGCAGCGGACACTCGTCTGCGATTGCGATAAATGCCAGCTCGACATCCTGCTGCTGACCTTGAATAAGCTGCCTCCCCGCTATACGTCCAGCCAGGCGGGCGAAGCCTACGTCAAGGCGCTTTATTTAAACAACCAGTTGCAGTCCGACATTCTGACCGTGTTGACCCAGGCGGTCAAGGTGATTGAAGACAGACCGAGCCACCCTTAAATCGTAAAATGACGGAAATTACCGTAAAAGAAGGCCGGGGAGCAACTCCCCGGCCTTTCTTGCGCATACAGAGAATTACTTGAGTCCGGCCCATGCAGGCTCATGCACTTCTTCCCAGCGCCTGCGGATCAGGTCGAACTGCTCGGGCTCCAGCTTGCCCTTCCGCGCGAATTCGAACGCCTTCATCATATGGTCGAGATTTTTCGTGCCGACCAAGGCCAAATGCACTTGCGGGAAGCTGAGGACGAAACGCAGCGAAATTTCCGTGATTTTATCCGAATCCTCGTTTTTGAACGGGAAGTCCAGCTTCTCCAAGCGCTTGATATAATCTTCCGGCGCGTTTTCGGCACCTTGCCGGGACCAGACGACGTTGGCGAGAGGCCGCTTGATGACGATGCCCATGCCGCGCTCGGCCGCCTTGTCCAGCGTAAGCGTAACGGCTTCCTGGTCGGCGATGTTCAGCGACGTCTGCAGCGAATCGAACACGCCCGTTCCGATGGCGTACAGGGCGTCGGTGCTGTCCCCGCTGTAGCCGATATAGCGCGTCAATCCCTCCTGCTTGAACTTCTGCAGCGCTTCGATCAGATCCCCTTGGCGCAGCACGGCCTCGGAGCAGCTATGGATGTAGAGCATGTCCAGATAGTCCGTTTTCAGGTCCCTCAGCGAACGCTCGATGCTCGGCCTCGCGTTGCGGACGTCCCATTCCGGATAGGGAAGCCCGGCTTTCTGTCCTTCTCCCAGCTTGCTGAACAAGTAGTAGTCCTGCCTGCGGTGAGAGACCGTGTCCCCGATCATTTTCTCGCTGTCGAGATAGATGGAGGCCGTATCGATGACGTTCATCCCTTCGTCAAGCGCGGCATTCAGCAGCTTACCCGCGTTTTCCGTCGTCGTATCGACGCTTTTCATCGCGATTTCGTATCCGCCGAACCCGACGACCGCTACGTTCATGTCCGTTTTTCCCAGTTGTCTTCGTTCCATCGTGCATTCACCTCTCAAGTCGGAATTAATATTGGATTACCCCCCTGAGATTGGGCAAACCAGAAAACCGGGTCTATAATGAGAGAGAATGCAAAATGCGGAAACCAGAGGCGGGAGGAGGCTCGGGGCATGATCCGGGTAGGGCTCGCGGGCTGGGGCGACCACGATCGGTTGTACGCTCCGGGAACCAAACCGCAAAACAAGCTGAAGGAATACGCCCGGCAGCTGCCGGTCGTCGAGGTGGACAGCACGTTTTACGCCATCCAGACGCCGGAGCGTTTCCAGGCGTGGGCCGAAGATACGCCGGCCGAATTTCGGTTCGTCGTCAAGGCTTATCAGGTGCTCACGGGGCACCGGAGGGGAAATCCGGCGGGCGACGGGCTGGATGCCGCGTTCGAAGCTTTCCGTGCTTCGTTGGAGCCTGTGCGGGCTGCCGGCAAGCTGCAGGCGGTTCTGTTTCAATATCCGCCGTGGTTCGACTGCATCCGGGAGAACGTTCGGGTCCTTCGGGAGGCGAAGGAGAGAATGGCCGGCTTTCCGTGCGCGCTGGAATTCCGGCATCAAAGCTGGTTCCGGCCGGAGTTCCGGCAGAAAACGCTTGACTTCATGGCACGGGAAGGTTGGATTCACAGCGTATGCGACGAGCCCCAGGCCGGCGAGACGTCGGTTCCGACGGTGCTGAGCGCCACGGATCCCGGGCTGACGATCGTGCGGATGCATGGACGCAACGTCTCCGGATGGAATTCGGGCGGAGCGCCGAACTGGCGGGACGTCCGCTACCTCTATCACTACAGCCGGGAGGAACTGGCGGAGTGGGTGGACCGGTTGGCCATGTTGGAGGAACAGTCGCAGGAAGTCTCCGTCATCTTCAACAACAACTCCGGCGGCCATGCGGCGGGCAACGCGGCGGACCTGTTGGAGCTGCTGGGACAAGCCGCGCCGGAGCTGAAGGATCCCGGGAAGCAGCCGGAGCAGCTCGATTTGTTCGACGCGACATAGGCGACATAGCGAACATAGGGAGGGAAAGGCCATGATCCTCGTCACGTCCGCCGAAATGAGGGCGATCGACCGATTCGCCATCGAAGGGATCGGCATTCCGGCGATGGTGTTGATGGAGAATGCCGGCAGGGCCGTCGCCGACGAGGTCGTCCGGATCCAGGAAACGGAAGCCCCTCGCAGCGGCAACGCGGACGGACGCGCTCCCCGGTGGATCGTACTGGTCGGCAAGGGCAACAACGGCGGCGACGGCATCGTGTGCGCCAGACACTTGGTCGAACGGGGGTATGACGTCCTGCTGCTGTATGCGGCTTCCCCAGACGGCTGGTCCGGGGAAGCCGCGGCGCAGCGGGACATCGCCCGCCGCATGGGGCTGACGGAAGCCGTTTACGGGCAGCCCGGCACGCCGGATTGGCCGCGCTGGGACGGCATTGTCGACGCGCTTCTCGGTACGGGAACGTCGGGCCCGCCCCGTGAGCCCTGCGCTTCGTTGATCCGCGAAGCCAACGCCAGCGGCTTGCCGATCGTGTCGGCGGATTTGCCGAGCGGCTTGAACGCCGATACCGGCGAAGTCGCAGACCCGTGCATCCGCGCCCGCGTCACGGTGGCTCTCGCCGCCATGAAGCGGGGACTGCTCCTGTATCCGGGAGCGGAAGCCGCCGGAGAAGTGGTCGTGCGGCCGATCGGCATTCCCGCGGAAGCGGTCAAGCGGCAGCAGGTCAACACGTTCGTCCTGAACGAAGAGACGTTGAAGGACAAGCTGGGCATGCCTTTCCCCTTGCGCAGGGACGCCGACACGCACAAGGGAACGTACGGCCATGCGCTTATCGTCGCCGGCTCCCGCCCGATGAGCGGCGCCGGGCTGCTCTGCGCGAGGGCGGCGCTTCGGGCGGGCAGCGGCCTCGTCACCTGGGCGGTGCCGGAGCTGCTGGCGCTGCCGCTCGCCGGACGGCTGCCCGAAGCGATGATCCGCGGCCTGCCGGACGGCGGCAGCGGCGAATGGAGCGGCGTGCCCGCCGCGCAAGTGGCTGCCTTGGCCGCCGGAAAGCAAGCCGTCGTCGTGGGCCCCGGCCTCGGCCGCTGGCCCGGCGATGCCGCGTGGCTCCGCGAGCTGTGGGAATCGGTGGACGCGCCGCTCGTCCTCGACGCCGACGCGCTCAACATGCTGGCCGACGCCGGAGACTTCCCGGCGTCTTGGCCGCGCAGGGAGCGCGGGGCGGTGCTGACGCCGCATCCCGGCGAAATGGCCCGGCTGAGCGGTCTCTCCGCGCGCGAAGTCCAGGCGGACCGCATCGGCCTCGCCCGCCGGTACGCCGAACGGCTTGGCGCCGCGCTCGTGCTCAAGGGCGCCCGTACCGTAGTCGCGGGACCGGACGGGAGCGCGTACGTCAACACGACCGGCAATCCCGGCATGGCGACGGGAGGCTCCGGCGACGTGCTGGCCGGCGTCATCGGCGCTTTGCTGGCGCAAGGCTGGGACGCCATGCAGGCAGCGGCCGGCGGCGTCTACTGGCACGGCGCCGCCGGAGACCGTGCCGCGGCTTCGCGCGAATTTCCCGCCTCGCTGATCGCGGGCGACATCATCGAGCGGCTATGAAGGCGCAGGGCCGGCCTTAACCGCGGATCGAAGGAGATAAACCTTGTCTACCGTTTTCCGTTTAAGGGTTTTAAACGTTTGCTATTTTTCGCTATTCGCGCTGTTCCTGTCCTTCCTGCCCGTTTACGGGTCGGGCATCGGCATTTCCGATACGCAGCTGGGCTTGCTCCTCAGCGCGGGCAGCTTGATCAGTCTCGTGTCGCAGCCTTCCTGGGGCGTCGTCAGCGACCGGTTCCGCACGATTCTCAAGGTGCTGCTGCCGCTGATGGCGGCGGGAACCGCAGCCGGCGCCCTGCTGTACCAAAGCGAACAAGCCTGGAGCTACGCGCTCGGCGTGGGGTTGATGTACGTGTTTTTCCTGCCGACCGATCCGCTGATGGAGAGCCTGAATTACCAGACCTCGCAGCGGCTGGGCGTCCCCTTCGGCTCGATCCGCATGTTCGGCGCGCTCGGCTATGCCATCGCTTCGCTCGCGGCCGGGTACGCGTCCGATCTGTGGGGCATGCACAGCCTTTCCTGGGTGTTCGCGGGATGCGGCATCGCGGCCGTGCTGCTCGGGTTGACGGTTCCCGACGTCCGGACGTCTGCGAAGGCGCCGGCGTTCCGGCAGCTTTTCGCCTTCTTCGGCCAATCGCGCGCCTGGACGTTCTTGCTGCTGGTCTTGGTCGTCGCGGTCGCCCATAAAATGAACGACCTGTTCCTCGGCCTGCGCATCGAAAGGCTCGGCGGCAGCATGCGGCTGACGGGCACGGCCTGGTTCGTGATGACGATAGCCGAAACCTTGTTCTTCGCCTTGAGCTCCCGCTGGGTCAAGCTGGGCAGGGAGGGAGCCGTCATGACGCTGGCCGCCGCCATGTACGCCGTGAGGTTCCTGCTCTGCGGCTTCGTTTCGAGTCCATATGCGCTGGCGGCACTGCAGGCGATGCAAGGCGTGACGTTCGTGCTGTTCTACGTAGGCGGAATCCAATATATCCACGCGATCGCTCCCGCACAATGGAGGTCGACGGGGCAGACGGCGTTTACCTCCGTGTTCTTCGGCGTATCGGGGATCGTCGGCTCCGCGCTCGGGGGATGGCTGATGGACGAATACGGAGGCGCCGCCTTGTATTACACGATGGCGGGCATTGCGGCCGCAGGCTGCCTGCTGTTTCGGATGTTTCTGTTTCCCCGTGGTCGACAAGCTTAGCCAAAGAGGATTTTTTTCCTCCTTATGGAATAAGTAAACATTGTCGAATGGGACTTTCGGAGTCCTTCAAGGAGCGGGAGCGCAGTGTCCAAATGTAGCCGAATCGCAGGTTGGATCGGGATTTTGCTGCTTGTCCTTTACGTCGGCTGGGAGCTCTTCTACCGCAGCGACATGTTCGTAGGCATAGTCGTCAGCAACGTCTTGCAGGCAATGAGCGCCCTCTATGCCGGAATCGTGCTGCTACTGGCCTACCGGCAGTCGGGCAAATCGAAGTTCTGGCTGTATTACGGCATCGGGGCTCTGGGTTATTTCACGGCCCAAACTTACTGGACGGCGGAACTGATCCTGACTCGGGGAGTTCCGAATGCGTTCGGGCCGGCGGAAATCATTTGGATTTTGCAGTATTTTTTCATTTTGATGGGCTTGTACGAACAGAACCGTTATCGGAGAAATCCCGCGTTTCCTTTTCTGTTCGATATCCTGCTGTTCACGACGGTTTCCGTCACGCTCTACTGGCAGCAATTCATCAGGCCGTCGCTCGGCGAATATGATTTGACCGATGCCGAGACGATTTATAATTTGTTCTGCTCCTCGGTCAATCTCGTGATCCTCATGTTCCTGTTCATCTTCGATCGGTCGCGGATGCCGTCAGGATCGCGGAATTTTCTGGCGGCGGCGTTCCTGCTCAAAACCGTCGGAAGTTCCTCGTCCTGGCTGTTGGAGGGAAGCGACCATTGGCTCAGCGCCGGCGTGGTGATTCCGGATTTCTGCTGGTTCGCAGGTCTTCTGTTCATGGGGTTCGCGGGGGCTTACGGGAGCCGCCCCCATGAGGAAGATGCCTTGCGGAAGCAACCTCGTGCGACGCACCTGAGACGGCACGTGCCGCTCGTATTCGGCGGCCTGCTGCTCGTGCTGCTGCTGGCGGGGTCCTCGCCGGCGACGCCCGTGGCGTTCGGCTGCTTGCTCGGCGTGATCCTGATGCTCGTTCGGCTGTTCTTCGGCATCCGCGAATCGGAGTCCGTGAACCGGTCGCTTAAAGAAACCGACGCGATCTACCAGAACTGGGCGGAAAACGCCCTTGTCGGCGTCTTCATCGAGCAGGAAGGCAAATTGGTCTACGTCAACCGTTATTGCGAAGAGATTTTCGGTTATGAACCTGGAGAGATGGAAGGAAGCTCGATCCTGAGCCATATCTCGTTCACCGAGATTCCCCGTTTCCTGTCGGAAGCCGACAAGCTTCACGAAAACATTCCGACCGGGCGCTTCGGCGTTACGGGTCTTCGAAGGGACCAAAACGTTCTCTACTTGGAAATGCATCTGGCCAAATCGTATTTTCACGGCAAAGAAGCCTTATCCGGTACGTTGATCGACATCACGGAACGCAAAATGTCCGAACAATACCTGATCCGGTCCGAGAAGCTGTCGGTCGTCGGCCAACTGGCGGCGGGCGTGGCGCACGAAATCCGCAACCCTTTGACCGCGCTTAAAGGCTTCACGCAGCTGCTCCACCAAAACTCGGACGAAAACCGCAAGTATTATGAAATCATGCTGACGGAACTGGAGAGAATCAATTATATCGTCGGCGAATTCATGGTGCTCTCCAAGCCGCACAACCGGCAGCAGTTCAAGGAGCACGACATCCACCGCATTTTGACGAGCATCATTCCGATTTTGGAATCGCAGGCCATCTTGCATAACGTCATCCTCCGGGTGGAAACGTCCCAGGATCTGCCTAAGGTCAAGTGCGATGAAAATCAGATCAAGCAGGTGCTGATCAACCTGATGAAAAACGCGATCGAGGCGATGCCGGGAGGCGGAACGGTAACCGTACGCTACGAAACCGACGCGCCGAAGCGGCAGTTGACCCTGTACATCGAAGACGAGGGCGTCGGCATGCCGGCGGAATTGCTGGAAAGATTGGGAGAGCCGTTCCTCACCACGAAGGAGAAGGGGACCGGTCTTGGCCTCATGGTTTGCTATAAAATCATTCAAGCCCACGAAGGGACGCTCTCGGTGAGCAGTCAGCCCGGGCAGGGCACGAGCGTGAAGCTCGTACTCCCGGCCCGCTGAGATTACGCAAGGAGAAACGAGGTTCAACCAGACATGGCGGATACGCACGTATATACGAAGAGGGAAGAAGTCGCCAATGCGGTCACGCACGGCATCGGGACGGCGCTCAGCATCGCGGGACTCGTCATCCTGATCGTGTTCGCGGCGCTGAAGGGCACGGCTTGGCACGTCGTCAGCTTTACGATTTACGGAGTCACGATGGTCTTGCTGTATACCGCGTCAACGCTCGTGCATTCATTTCCCGAAGGCAAAGTGAAAGACCTGTTCGAGACGTTCGACCATTCTTGCATCTACTTGTTCATCGCAGGCACGTATACGCCGATCTTGCTGACCGCGCTCAGAAGCCCGTTGGGCTGGTCCTTGTTCGGAGTGGTGTGGGGGCTTGCGATTGGCGGGGTCGTTTTCAAAGCATTTTTCACGAAAAAATTTCTGGTCCTGTCCACGCTGTTTTACGTCGCGATGGGCTGGTTGATCGTATTCGCTTGGAAGCCGCTGCTGACGCTTCTCGAGCCGGGCGGCTTGTGGCTGTTGATCGCCGGCGGGCTGTTGTATACTTTCGGCGCCGTGTTCTATGTGTGGCGCGGGTTTCCTCATCATCATGCGGTATGGCACCTGTTCGTGCTCGCGGGGTCGATCTGCCACTTTTTCGCGATTCTGCTTTATTTGCTGCCTTGAGGGGAGGGGTCCGATGAGCCGTTCGCTCAGCTTTCGCCGGGACGGCACGTTTACGATCGTGCAATTTACGGACCTGCATTGGCAAAATGGGGAACCGAAGGATTTGCGCACGAGAGATCTGATGGAGAAGGTTCTGAGTTCGGAGAAGCCGGATCTTATCGCGTTTACCGGGGACATGATTTACAGCCTGAACAGCGCGGAACCCCGCCGGTCGCTGCGGGAGGCGTTGTCCGTCGCGGCGGGGAGCGGCATTCCTTGGGCGGCCGTCTTCGGCAACCACGATTCGGAAAAGGCCGTGACTCGCCAGGACTTGATGCGGACGATGCGCGAGCTGCCGGGATGTCTGGCGGAACCGGGGCCGGCGGATGTCGACGGGGTGGGGAATTACGTCATCCGGGTGCGGTACGGGAGCGGGAAAATCGGCGCGGCGCTGTTTTTCCTCGATACGGGCGCGAAGTCGAGCATCCCCGCGATTCCCGGCTATGATTGGATCCGAACGAGTCAGATCGATTGGTATTTGGAAGAGAAAGCGAAGCTGACGGGAGAGAACGGGGGAACGGTCGTGCCGTCGCTGGCCTTCTTTCATATCCCTCTTCCGGAATACGAGGAGGTCTGGCACACGCAGGTCTGTTATGGCCACCGGCACGAGCGGGCGGCATGCCCGAAGGTGAACTCCGGCTTTTTCGCGGCGATGGAGGCGGGAGGCGGCGCTTTGGGCGCGTTCTGCGGACACGACCATATCAACGATTACGGAGGAAAGCTGCTGGAAACGGAATTGTACTACGGAAGGGCAAGCGGTTACCAAGCATACGGGCGATGGGGATATGCCCGCGGGGCGCGGATCATTCGCTTGAAGCTGGGAAAACCGGGGTTCGATACTTGGGTGCGCCTGCACGACGGGCGCGTGATCGACTCCCCGCCCGTCCACCGCCCGTGGTTGTATTGGTTGAAAGAGAAGATCCGAAGCCGGTTTTGAACAGGGCGGGTATGGAAAAATAAACAGCGCCGTCGCGGCTGCCAAGTTGACGGCATTGCGATCGGCGCTGTTCGGCTTTCTTGTTCGGTTTGACTTGCGTCAGCGGTTTGCGGATCCAGGCTTTCCGGAGCAGTTCCGGATTCCGTCCGCTTTCCCGTTCCGTTTTGAGACGGGATTTGTGGGCTTTGGTTTTGGACACATCAGCCACCTCCAAAACCCACTATATCCCATCAGGAGGAGGCAGTGCAATCGGTATTCGGCGGAATCTTAGAATGCCGAAACGTTGGAGCTGTCCGAGTTGAACTTCAATTGGTTAACCGGCACGAAAACGCCGTTGTTGATTTCGAAAACGGTCCACAGGGTGCCGGCGGTATCCGTGGGAGCGTAGAACGTGGCCAGCAGGTTCGAACCCTGGTAAACGTTCACGACCGCGCCCGAATTGGATAAAGCTTGGCTGGAGTTGGAGAATCTATTCGTATAATCGTGGACGGAGTAGCGATAAACGCCGTCTCCCGGGTGCTTCAGCGTGATGGTCTCCGGTCCGAAGCTGGTCGTGTCGTCTATGTCCAGAGAAGCATCGGTCGTGTCGGTATCGTAAGTACTGTTGCTGTAGTAGACGTGGAACCGGCTGGCGCCGTTAGGGCCCGTCAAATGAGAATCCAGGTCCGAAGGAGAGGCTCCCCAGTTCAGGACGATGCGGATCTCGTCTTCGGCCAGCGTCGGCGTAACCGTGCCGTCTTGATGGTCCTTCACGGTGCCGCCTACGGCGACGACGAGAATGGAAGAAGGCAGATAACCGGTGCCGGTGATTTCGGCGGTATAGTTCCCGGAGGGCAGATCAATTGTATATTGGCCGCTCTGGTCCGTCGTCGCGGTTCCGGAGCTCGGCCCGTCGAACACGTTCTGCCCCTTGCGGAACGTTAACGTCAGCCCGGGTACGGGAAGGCCGGTGAGAGCGTTCGTAATCGTTCCGGAAACGGTGCCGTTTCCTTGGTTCGCCACGGGCACCAGGTACAAGGGAGAGTTGAAAGTGTCCGTATTGGCGGTAACCGTGACCAAATTGTTTTCGCTGGAATAACCGGTTTTGGAAGCGACGATTTTATAGGACCCTGCCGGCAGCGTGAGCGAGTACTGGCCGGAATCGTCCGTCGTCACGGTCGTTACCTTGACATTGCTTGAGTCGTAAACGTCAACCGTGGCGCCGGTCAGGGAGGCCAGCGTGATGGCGTCGGCGACCTTGCCTTTGACGGTGCCTTGTTCGGCAGGGGCCGGCTGATCGTCATCGACGATGGTCACGATCGAATAGGGGGGATTCGCCAGCGTCGCTCCGCCGGTCGTGCCTTTCAACAGCAGCCGGAACGTCTCCGGTCCTTCAACGGCGGTGTCGTCGATGATGTGCACTTGGAACGTTTTGCTCGTTTCCCCGTCCGCGAACTGCAGCCAGCCGTGAACGTACTGGTAATCCACGTTTCGCGTCGCGGTGATGGCGCAGTCGCAATACTCGACGCCGATGTTGCCGTCGCTGCCTCCGGTTCTATTGACCGTTACGGTGAGCGTGCCGGCGTTTTCAATCACGCTGTACTCCGATTGGCTGAGCTGCAGGACGCCGGGGTGGGGGGTGTCTTGCGCCGCAGCGAACTGCGGCAGGAGCAGCGTTCCGATGATGAGGAACACGGCTAAAAGGGAAAGCGTTTTTTTGCGTAAAGAGAGCAGCATTTTTAGTCCTCCATGATACAGATTGTATACATGACTCATAATATGATACAAATTGTAAACAGTCAATATTTTAGGCCCTTCCGGGTATCCTAGCCCTCAGGATCAACGTCTTGGAGGGGTAAATCGGTGGCCTATACTTGCGAAGATTGCGGTCATGAGTCGGAAAAGGCGCATACGATCACCGTTTATGACGCCTCCGGCGTCGAGGAAAAGCTGAACGTGGTGTGTCCGGATTGTTATGAGGAATGGCTGCTGTCCCTCAAAGACAACTAAACGGAGAGGATGAATGCAACATGAGCAACAGCATCGATGCGATCCGCGCGGATCATCAAAATTTCCTGGATGAGACGGAAGACGAAGTGAAGGCGGTGCCTTCGAGCACGCAGGGCGGGGAAGCCGTCGAAGCGATGGTCGCCCACATCAATAAATACGACGAGCCGGAAGAGAAAGAGGATCAGCAGTAAAACGAACGAAACCGGCCCCTTGTGACCGGTTTCGTTTGTTTTAAGGTGGGCGAGATTCGAAGCCCGGTGAAACCCGCCGAAATAGTCGACGACAGCCGCTATTTGGCCTGCACATTCGCAAAATTACCGAAACAGTGGACCACATCCACTATTTGATTCTTCGCTTGCCTCTCCCGCCTAATAGCCGCACATTTCTCTCCTTTCATTTTTGCGGTATGCTAGGAGAATCCGTACGTTAAAGGAGTTTTCTTCGTGCCGCATTTGTTGATTCGGGGTGTGGAGGTCGACCAAGTCCGGGCCGTCAGTACAGCGATGGTTGCCGAGTTGGCCGCTTTGTGCCAATGCCCGGAGGACCATTTTTTGTTGGAATGCCTGCAAACCGCAGCCGTTTTCCGCGGGGAGACGGTTGCCTCCTATCCGTTCGTCGAAGTCGCCTGGTTCGAGCGGGGGGCCGAGGTTCGGGACCGTTTTGCCGAAATCGTCGACCGCCATCTGCGTTCGTCAGGGATACCCGAGATGGAGATCGCTTTCCGTGTGTACAGGGAAGATCAATATTACGCCAACGGGGAAAGATTGGGGCCCGTAAAGCAAGAAGACGACCCGTCCGCGTTGCGGGACGAGCTGCGGAATCTTCAAGAAGCCAACGGGCGTTTGAAAGAACAGCTGCGCAAGTCCGCCGCTAAGACCGTCACCAAGTCGGATTCGGCCATGTCCAGCAGATTGAGAGACGCTCTGCGAGAGTAACTGAGCAGCGTATCCCCGTCACTCAGGACGTGAAACTGCGATCATAGCCCACCTGCTTATCTCCCCCGCTCAGAACAAATCATCCGATCATAGATGACCGACCTATCCCCTTCGCTCAGAGTGAGTGAATGGAGATGCGATTTCTTCGCTGCTCAGTCCGGCCGAACCCCGAGTCCCCTTGGCACAGATCCCCTGAGCCGAGGGGATACGTCGTTTTGGTGCATTTTCTCGATACCCTCGCCGCTGGCGCCCTCCCATTTTAGGACAAGCCTGCTCCATTTCGTCTCAAAATTTTAAAAAAATGAGGGGGACAACGAAACATAATGTATCTACCCTGCGTCTGATTGTGTACCGTCCGATCGGTTAAGATCGGCAACGCACAAAGGAGTGATGGGGATGAGAAGGATTGTGTTCGCCCTGCTGGCGCTGCTTCTCTTCGGAGGCATCGCGATTCCGGCGGCAGGCGCGGCGGAGTTGACCACGCAACAGAAATTCGATGTGCTGCGGCAGAAAGGCATTTTCTCCGGGTTCAGCGACGGTTCGGCCGGCCTGTATCAATCGATGACCCGCGAGCAGTTTGCCCAAGTGCTCTACAAACTGATGGAGCTTCCGCCGCCTTCCGGATCGCCGACTTACTCGGACGTCATCCGCACGAGATGGTCCTATACGGCCGTAGAAGCGGTGACGGAAGCCGGCCTGATGGTCGGCAACGGCGCGCGCAAATTCGGTCCGGATAGTCCCGTCACGGTCGAGCAGCTGGCGGCCGTCCTGGTCCGGTCTTACGGCCAATCCTCCGGCAATCTCTACGTCGTCGGCAAGGTGTCCGCATGGGCGCGGAATTCCGTGGGAATCGCCCTGCAGAACGGCTGGATTCCCCAAATGAAGGACTACACCGGACCGGCGACGCGCGGTCTGCTCGTCGAGGCGGTCTACGCCGTTTACATGCAAATGCAAGGCCAGCAGCTTCGCGTCTCGTCGGTCACCGCCGTCGGCAACCAGCAGGTGCGCGTGAACCTGATCCAGCCGGTCACGACGGCGGAAGCATCGCGATTCAAGATCCGCGACGTACTCGGCGTCGAGCTCGACGTTCTGGGAACGCTGGTGAACTGGGACGGCCTTTCCGTGACGGTGTTCACGGCGAGCCAGACCGCCAACAAAGCTTACTCGCTGTACATTGACGGCGTACCGTGGACGTTTACGGGAATGTCGAACGATAACGTCAAGCCCACGATCACTTCCTTCAACAGGCAGGTGGGCGGCACGCTGGAGCTCGTGTTCTCGGAACCGGTCGACCGTGCTTCGGCGACGAACGGCTCCAACTACTCCATCAATAACGGCCTGAAAATCACGGGCATCAAGCTCTCCGACGACAATCGCAAAGTCACGATCACCACCGCCTGGCAGACTGAAGGCACGACATACCGGTTGACCGTCCGCGACGTCAAGGACTTGGGCGGCAACGAGATGAACGATTGGAGCAGCAACTTCGTCTCCGACAATTCGGTGCCCAAAGCTTCCTTCAGCTTTAACGATTCGACCGGGCGCATCACGGTTTCCTTCAACGAACGGGTTCACCCCGACATCTCGGTCAACCTGAACCGGTACAGCATCGACAAAGGGCTGTCCGTCATCAAAGCGGAGCTGGACGGAGACGGCAAAACCGTCCGCCTGACGACCTCCCCTCAGAAAGACGCCACGCTCTATACGCTGACGGTATCCGGCATTCCGGACATGGCCGGCAACAGCATGGAGACGCAATATTTCCAATTCGGCGGGGTGGCCAATCCTGCGCAGTCGATTCAGCTTCAGTCGGTGAATGCCGCCAACGAGAACACGCTCGAAGTGACGTTTAACCGGGCACCGAGCGACAACGACATCGCGAAGATGGGCTTGGGCATTTTGACGGACAACGGCAATAATGTTTCGATGACCGGCTGGCAGTCATATAAAAGCCGCAAGCCCGGTAACGACAACAAGACCGTTTACGTCCAGTTCCGCACGAACAACGACAGCAATCCGGCTTTGTTCCGCCCGGGCCACGTCTACTTGTCGCGCGTGACGGGCATCGATAACCTGGTGACCGCGAACAACGCGGATCGGGACAGCTTCGCGGGCACGCAAGCCCGCAACCCTGATCCATTCGTTAAAGATGTCGTTCCGATCAGCAAAAACGCCGTTAAAATCCTGTTCAGCGAGCCGGTCCGCAACGTGAGCGAAGCCGCGTTCATCGTTCGGGAGAAGGAGGGGGACTACGTGAAAATCGACGACGACGCGCTGAACAACACGAACGCGGTGGTCACGGAGGTCGTGCTGAAGTTCGACGGGAACCTGGAGTCCGGCCATCTGTACGTCATGACGTTCCGCTCCGGCACGGTGAAAGACGCGGCAGGCTGGAACGGCATCCAGACGAAAAACGGCTCCGATGATTTCGCGGTTTCGTTCCGGGGTGTATAATCCGAAGTAAAGGTTGAGCTTCCGGAGGCTGCGGCATTGAACGTACTATGGATCTACTTGGGTATCATCAACATTGCGGCTTTCCTGCTGATGGCGATCGACAAATCGAAAGCCCGGCGGGGAAGCCGCAGAATCCGCGAACGCACGCTGCTGCTCACGGCGGCCGTCGGCGGTTCGCTGGGCGCGTGGATCGCCATGAGGACACGCAGGCACAAAACGAAGAACGCCGCGTTCTACGCGGGCATTCCGCTGATGTTCGTCGTTCATGCCGGCCTGCTTGTCTACTGGCTGAGCCGTTGACGGCCGTAACGAAAAAACCTCGGTTCCGCTGCCCTTGTCCGGGCACGGAACCGAGGTTTTCGTTATTTCAAGGGCTCGATGATCTTACGCATTAAATCCAACGCTTTGTCCTTATGCGGCAGCTCCGCGCGCATTGCCAAAATCTTTCTTTCCCCCGGGGCGTCAATTTGCGAGCCGCTGAAGACGGCGGAATCGGTAATGTCGATGCCGTACGGGTGCGCGGTCGTATCTTGTTCCGCGAGCGCGCTTCGGATTCTGTCCGTGTTCGACTTCAAGTCTTTCCACAGCGGCAGGCTGTCCAGAGGGACGAACGCCTTCTGCTTCGCCAGCTGCTCGAAGTTTTTCTCGTCGAGGATCAAGAGGTCCATTTTCTCCGTCATGATCGTCAGCATGCCTTTCTGCTGCATCGCCATATCCTGCTGGGATTGCATTTCTTTCGGGATATACGAAACGCCGACGTCGATCCGTTTCCACTCGGGCTCCAGCCGAAGCAGGTTTTGAGAGAGAAGATTCGCGCTGTCGTCCGTGCTGTAGAAGCTTCCGAACACGGTGACCTCCAGATCGAGGGGCGGCTTGTTCGCTTCCTCGTTTTTCCGATCCACGTATCCTTTAATCGAGAAGATAGCGACTAGGATGACGATAATGACCGCCAGCAAATGAAATTTATAGTAGTAGAAGAAATAGGACGTTTTGCTCTGCTTCTCAAGGGGCGATGCTTTCTCCGATTCGAAGCCCACGATTTTGTTGTAAGCCCGGTTGATCTCGTCAAGATTCGTCTGCTTCGACCGCGCCTTCTTCAGGAGCAGGAAATATCGCTGTTCGACCTCTTCCCGGGAAGCGGTTTCTGAAAGTCCAAGAGTTTCATAGGCTTGTTTCAACTCATCCATCGTTTTCACTCCATTGTCGGCTGTACCGGGATGGGAGTTCCCTCTATGATCATACACGAAGCCGCGAAGAACGCGCAAATAGTCCCGGTTCTCCTTATTCAGGAAAACCGGGACCTGGACATTCGGAAAATGGTAGATTACCAGGTTTTCAAAACTGCAGTGGAAGCGGCATCGGCCGCAGGAGAGACGGAGTTTGCGGAGTCCGTTTCATCCGTGGCAGCGATCTCTTTACCGGTTTCCATTTTGCTGGAGCCCTGAAAGATTCCGCCCGATTCGATGGACAGTTCTTGCGCGGTCAAGTTGCCCAGCAGCTTTCCCGTCGCCTTGATCGTGAGCTTGCCGGAGGCAATCACGTTGCCCGTGACCTGGCCGGCGAGAATGACATGGCGGGCACGGACGTTGGAGCGGGCGGAGCCGTTCTCGCCGATCGTGACGTCGCCGGTGCACTCGATATCGCCGGTGAGATGGCCTTCGATGCGGATACCGGCCTCAGAGCGGATTTTGCCTTCGAAATGGGTGCCTTCGCCGATCAGCGTGTCGGTCATATTCGGATCGATTTTCGATTTTTTGTTTTTGAACATGGTCACTTGTCCTCTCTGCTGGTGTGAAGGTACGGTTTGGGGTCAACGGTTTGGCCGCCGACGTAAACCTCATAGTGGACATGGGGACCGGTGCTTCGACCCGTCGAGCCCATTTTGCCGATCACGTCGCCCTTGTGGACTTTGTCCCCGGGCTGGACCAAGATTTTGCTCAGGTGGGAATAGTGCGTCGTGATGCCGTTCCCATGCGACACCATGACGTTATTGCCGTGCGAACCGTCAACGCCCGCATGCGACACCGTCCCGTCCGCCGTCGCGTACACCGGGTCGCCGATGTCGCCGCTGATGTCCATGCCGGCATGGAACCTGGCACGGTGGGTGAAGGGATCCTTGCGCACTCCGTAGGGCGACGTGATTTTGCGGGAATCCGTCGGCCAAATCGTTGGAGTAACCCGCAGCTGCGCCTGCCGCTTCAGAACGGCGTCTTTCGTCTCTTCCAATCTGGGCTTCATGGCGTCGATCATGCCGCCCAAGTCGGTGAAATCGCTGAACGTTTCCTGCAGCAGCCCGTCGATCTCCTCGTCCGTAACCGGGATTTCCTCTCCGCCGGTTCCTTCGCCGTCCATGGCGTATTCGTCCGCGGTCTCGTCTGCGGAAACTTTAGCCGCCGGAGCGTCTTTGGTTTCGAGTCCGGCGATTTGCTTCAGCTGGGTTTCCAGCTTGCCCAGGTCCGCCATTTTGCCTTGGATCGATTTCGCCTGCTCCGAGAGTCCGGCCACTTCCGTCTGCAGGTCCCCGATGTGGCGGTCCTTGTCGGAAATGATTTTCTCGAACTGCCCCGATGAGGACGCGAGCTCGTGCTTCAGGCGGCCGACCTCGCTCGCCCGGTTGCCGTACAGGATGACGGCGGTAACGGCAGCGGCCGTCAAAGCGACCAGCAATATGAGCGCGCTCAAGATCACGACCCCTGACAATTGAAACCGGACCACCTGGTTATTGGCGTCCGGAATGACCATGAAGGTAAACTTCTGACGTCTCCATCTCATGACTGTCCTCCTGCGTTCTCCACGACATCGTTTACTTTCATTCGACCTTTATCTCGCAATTTCCTTTATTTCGGTAAAAAAGTCGTGAATCTTCTTATTAAAAAAGCAGGATTTTGTCAGAGCGGGGCGAAAACTGTAAGGTAGCATGTTTAGCAGATTGAGGAATTCGCGGAAGTCAGGAGGCTACTTATGATCAAATTGGCAGGCATCGACATCGGCAACGACAGCGTGAAGCTCGTCGTCAGCGGGTCGAACGAACCGATCATCATTCCCAGCATCGTATCCCCGGGGTATGAAAGGCACGTGCTTCAAGAAGAAGACTCCCCGCTGAAAGCGCTGGACGTCATGGTATACAGCCCCAAACTGAAAAAGAAAAGCCAGCGCTATTTCGTCGGTCTGCTCGCTTCCGAAGATCAAGACAACGCGGAGCTCGAGGAGACGGACAATAAAGCGACCAGCGACCAGGCGCTGATCGTGGCGCTTACCGCGCTCGCCTACGCCAGCGTGACGAACGTCGCCAACACGCTGCAGCCGGGAGAGACCGTCGACCAGGTGGAATACGTGCTCGGAACCGGCCTTCCGGTCCGCACGTATGCGCGTTACCACCAAATTTTCGAAGAGCGGCTGGTCGGGGAGCATGAAGTGACGTTCCTTTCCACGCCGAAGCTGCGGGGCCGCACCGTGCGGGTGAATATCCGCCGGGCGGTCGTGTCGATCGAAGGCGCGGCGGCGCTGTTCCATATGGCGACGCACGAGAACCTGCAAGTGCGCGACGAAGAGCTCTATTACGGCTGCATCGGCATTTGCGAGATGGGTGCGCTCACGACCGATTTCCCGGTCGTCAAACGGATGAGCATCGACAACCAATTCAGCACCGGCGAGCAGCTGGGTTTGGCCTCTTATTTGGACTCGATCATCCGCGACGTGGAGGACCAGTTCGGCTACCGTTTCCCCAGCCGCACGAAACTGATCCAAAGGATCCGCCGGGGAGAGTTCATTATCCAGCGCGTCGGGGAAGGGCAAGCGGACATCCGCCCGATCGTCGACAACTATTTCGGCCGCGCGGCTCAGAAGATCGTGGACCTCATCCGCAAACGCTGGAAGAAGTATCCCGACATCCAGTGCTTCTACGTGCTGGGCGGAGGGGCATCCGCACTCCGGCCGTATATTCTGGAAGCGGCGGAAAACATGCGGCTTCGGTTCGTCGAGGACAGCGAGCTTCAGAACGTGTACGGCTACCTCAAGCTGGCACGCAACAAAACGAGCCAATCGGAAGCGGTATAACGGTAACGCCGGCTCCGGGCAAATAAGAAGGGCTTCTCCTCGCGGAGAAGCCCTTTTGGTTTTCTTTGTGGGATTGTCAGATCAGATACTCGTTTCCGTCACCGCCGTGCTCCAAATACCGGTTTTGCGTCCGCCAATCCTGCGGGATGTCGATGGACAGCAGCGTTCCCCGATCGCCCGCAGGCTCCACTGTCAGTTCCCCGCCCAGGCTGCGGATGTTCTCCTCCATGGCCGACAGTCCGAAGCCGAATGTCGCGCCCGCTTTCAGCGGCTCCCCGTCGTTCGAAAGCCGGAAAAAAATCCGGCCGTTGCCGTGCGTCAGCGTGAAGGTGAAAAACCGGCTTTTGCCGTGGCGGATCCCGTTCGTCAGTCCTTCCAGCAGCGCATGGTAGATGGCTCTTTTCTGAGCGGATCCCAGAGCCGGAAGCGCCGCGATGTCGGCCTCGATCCGAACGTCCGCCGACTCTTCGGTCTCCCGGACGAGTCTCATGAGCCGAACGGACAAGTTTTCGTCCGTGCTTTCCTGCTTCAGCATGCGGATCGATTCGCGGATCTCGTTCAGCCCTTTGCTTACGAGCTCGCGGGACGTATCCAGCTTCGGCAGGGCCAGCTCGGTTTTCCCGTGGGAGATGAGCATTTTGGCCGCTTCCATCTGCGCGATGCAGGCCGTCAGCGTGTGGCCGACCGTGTTGTGGATATCGAACGAGATGCGGTTGCGCTCCTCAAGGACCGACGCTTCCGCCATCGCTTGGGCGGTTTCCCGCATCGCCGCCTGCAGCTGCAAGTTCTTATCCTGAAGTTCGCGGGTCCGTTCGAGCACCTTCCGCTCGAGAGAGCCGGTCAGCTGACTCAACTGGAGATGAAGCTCAATGCGGGCCAGCAGCTCTCGTTTGGCGACGGGCTTGATCAAGTAGTCGTTCGCTCCCGCGTCGAAGCCTTCCACCAGGTCGTTAATCTGGTTTTTGGCCGTCAGCACGATGATGGGAATTTCGCTCGGTTTGAATTTCTCCCGGATTTTGCGGCACAGCTCGTATCCCGTCATGCGGGGCATCATCAGGTCCGTCAGCACCAAATCCGGCCGGACGCCTTGCTCGAACAACCGGAGCGCTTCGGCCCCGTTGGACGCTTTGAGAATCGAATACGGCTGCGTCGACAGGAAATTGGTCAGCACCTGGAGGTTGACGGGATCGTCGTCGACGAGGAGCAAGCACGTTTCCCGGTTCAACCAGACTTTCTCTTCCTGCGATGTCGGTTCGATCCACTCGACGGCCGCGGCCACGAGCGGAACGGGGGCTTTGGCTTCTTCCACGGCTAGAGTTGCCGCGCTTTGCATCGTTTCCTCCGCGATAGGCAGCGTGAACGTGAAAGTCGAACCTTGGCCCGGCATGGAGACGACTCCGAGCGCGCCGCCGTGGAGGTCGACCAGCTTTCTGGTGATCGCAAGGCCAAGGCCGGCGCCCTCGTATTCCCTCGCAGCGGAACCTTCGCCTTGCTCGAACGGCTCGAAAATTTTCTCCAGCTTGTCTTCCGAAATGCCGATGCCCGTATCGGTAACGGAAATATAAATCCATTGGTCGTCCTGGTGGGCGGTAATTTCCACTTGTCCTTGCTCCGTGAATTTCAGCGCGTTGCCGACCAGGTTATAAAGAATCTGTTGCACGCGGTTCTCGTCCGCGGCCGCGAGCGGCAGCCGGTCGTCCACGTGATTGATCAGCCGGATGTCCTTCAAGTGGGCCAAAGGCTGCAGGACGCCCGCGACGCTGTCCGCCGAGCGCTTGAGGTCTACCCCTTGGATGAACAGCGTCACGCCGGAATGCTTCAGTTTGGAGAAATCCAGAATGTCGTTAATGAGTCCGGAAAGCCGCTTGCCGCTTGAAACGACCATCGACAGGTTGCTGCGGGCCAGCTCGTTCAGCGGTCCGGCGACGCCTTCAAGCAGGGACTCGGTAATGCCGATGATCCCGTTCAGCGGCGTCCGGAGCTCGTGCGAAGTGTTGGCGAGGAATTCGTCCTTCAGCTTGTCGATTTCCTCCAGCTTTCGGTTCTTCTCTTCCAATTGGCGCGAATAATTGTGGACCTGCCGATGCACTTGATTCTCGCGCAGCAGCACGATGGAGCCCATGCAGCATAGGAAAACGAACATCCCGGTGAACACCGGCAGCTGGTCGTCGCGGACATAGGGCTCAAGCCACGGAACATGATGCGATAAATACGTTCTCAGCGCGGGGAAGAGCAGCAGCAGGGATGTCAGGAACGTGGTAGCGTTGGAAACGGCATAGCCGAAAATCATGATGACGGACTCGGTACTCGGCTGGCTTCGGTAAATGCGGGAGTGGATTTTGAACGAAGTGCCGATGAGCAGCAGGAAAAGCAGCGGGAAAACGTAGAAGAGCAGAGCATGGTAAGCCTCGTTGCTCCAATAGCCGATGCCGATGCAGACGACGGTCAGCGCCAGCATGCTGTATCGGGCCGTTCGGCGGAATCTTGTCGCGCCCCCGAACAGATGGTCGAAGAAGCCGTGAAACGCGAACGAGCCGAGCGGAAGCATGGATTCGTGGAAATAGATGAGCGGCTGCGCGTCCACGAACAGCCCGAGCGCAAACGTCCGGCAGATCGCCGCGTAGGCGGCGCAGAAAGCAAGCAGACTGAAATAGGAAAACATTTTTTTGCGCGTGTTGAAGTAGAACAGGGCGGCCACGATGGCGAGCAGCGTGAAAATCGTCCCGAACAGCAGCTTGTCCCCGTCTTTGTGCAGGATCCGCACGATGAAATCCGCAGCGTTACCGACCTGGATCGTGCCGGTTTTGACGATGCCGTCGTCGGAGTAGACGCGCAGCAGCAACGGTTCGGCCGGATAACCGAAAGAGAAGGACAGCAAATGCCAGTCGTAATATTCAAGCACTCGGGGGTTGCGGTTCTCGAAGTTGGATTCGAGGAGCAGTTTCTCGTTATAGAACGCTTCGAAGTGGCGCAGGTTGTTGATAAAGAGGTTCGGATCGCGGTATGGCTCGGACTTGATATCGATCTTGAGCCAATAGTAGCCGGGCTTCGGCAGCCGTTTTTCCGCGTTGCGAAGCGGTGTCCAGACCTTGTCCTTGGTGATGGACAGCGGGTTCTGGATGATGTCGAGCGGCAAATCGCCCTCGTGGAACATCCATTCCGAGCTGGCGCTCAAATCGGTGGTCCGCACGTTGGAGTTTTCGGAAAGGAAAAGGATCGGAACGAGCCATCCCGACACGAACAGCAGGACGAGTCCCGTTCTGAGCAGCATTTTTTTGAGTTTGGCGGGCAGCAACGGCATAGACCTCCACAAGGACGGTTAGGATTTGGGGGGCAGCCAGCCGCGCAGCAGGTTAACGGCTTTCAGGCGGTCGTTGACCCCGATTTTGCTGTAAATGATGCTGATGTAGTTGCGGATGGTCCCTTCGCTGATGAAGAGAAGGTTCGCGATTTCCCGATTGCTCCGGCCCTCGGCCATCAGCTCGATGATTTTCCATTCCCGGTCCGTGAACCCGGGGTCTTGGTCCGCAGGAATCGGATTTGCCGTGCGGGCGGCGGTGTGAGCGGCGGCGTAGTTGGAGGCGGGACCGGCGGACAGCCGAGCGGCGAGCTTGGCGGAGATGGCGGTCGGCATCAGTAAGGTGCCGGCCATCGTGTCTCGGATGGCGGCGATGATCTTATCGCCCGGCAAGTCTTTCAGCAGGAAGCCGCTCGCTCCGCCGACCAGCGCGTCGATGATGTAATCATCTTCTGGATAGGTCGTCAGGATAAGGACCTTCGTTGCGGGGTAGAGCGCGCGGATTTTGCGGGTGCTCTCGATTCCGTCCATTTCGGGCATCTGGATGTCCATCAGCACGAGGTCGGGTTGCAGCGTCCCCGTCAGCTCGAGCGCTTTGCGCCCGTTCTCGGCCAGGCCGACGACTTCCATGCCGTCGGACAGGTTGATCATCGTCTGGAGGCCGTCCCGCAGCAGCCGTTGGTCGTCAGCGATCACGATTCGGATCATCGGTCTCCTCATTTCTTTGATTTCCGTTCTTACATTCTTTTTCCATTATAAGCGAAAATGTCTCATATTGCTGAAAAATGTGGAACGAGCTTGGGGAGGGGGGGCGACGGGAGAGCGGCGGAGTTGTGCGAGAAAGTTACATAACTTCGGCGGAATGGTGGGTAAGCGGCGGAGTTGTGCAAGAAAGTTACATAACTTCGGTGGAATGGTGGGAAAACGGCGGAGTTGTGCAAGAAAGTTACATAACTTCGGTGGAATGGTGGGAGAGCGGCGGAGTTGTGTGAGAAAGTTACATAACTTCGGTAGAATGGTGGGAGAGCGGCGGAGTTGAGTGAGAAAGTTACATAACTTCGATGGAATGGTGGGAGAGCAGTGGAGTTGTGCAAGAAAGTAACATAACTCTTTGGTGGAATAGTCGCAAAATGCGACGATAACGAGCCGGAGTCCCGCCGATCAAGCAAAATGGTCGCAAAATGCGACGATAACATATATAAACCCCAAAAAACAAAAAAGCCCGCGGACGACCCACGGGCTTCTTCACATTACGCTTCAACCTTCCAATATCCGTTCGCCGCCGACCCAAACGCCGCGCAGCTCCAGCCCCTCATCCAGCAATAGGACGTCGGCACGCTTGTCGGCCGCCAGCGTGCCGATTTCCCCGTCCAGGCCGAGCTGGCGCGCCGGATTGGCGCTGGCCATCTTGCTCGCGGCCGGGATCGGCACGCCGACCTCGCGGACCATGAAGCGGAACGCGTCGATCATCGTCAGCGTGCTGCCGGCGAGGCTGCCGCCGTCCTTCAGCCGCGCGACGCCCGCCGCCATGACGACCGGCAGGCCGCCGATCTCGTATTCGCCGTCCGGCATGCCGGCTGCGGCCATCGCGTCCGTGATCAGGATGACGCCGTCGCTTCCTTTGGCCGCGACGAGCATTTTGATCCCGGCAGGATGCACGTGGTGGCCGTCCGCGATCACTTCCGCCATGATGCGGGGATCGGTCAGCACGGCGCCGACGGTTCCCGGCTCCCGATGGTGATAAGGCCGCATCGCGTTGAAGGTGTGGACCGCATGGCGAAGCCCGTGGTCAGCCGCCTTCAGGATCTCTTCGTAAGTGGCGTCCGTGTGGCCGCAGGCCGCTACGGCGCCGGCCGCATTCAGCTGTTCGATATAGGCGAGCGCGCCTTCCGTTTCCGGCGCCAGCGTCTGCTGCCGGATGAGCCCGGGGTAATCGCGGACCCAACCCTCCAGCCATTCGGGCTGGGGAGGCAGGATGTAGGCGGGATTTTGGGCGCCTTTCCATTTGAGGCTGACGAACGGCCCTTCGATGTGAACGCCGAGCAGCCGGGCATAAGGCATCCCGCCGGCGATAAAACGGCTCACCCGTTCCAGCACGCGCGTCAGGTCTTCCCGAGGCGAAGTCATCGAGGTGGCCAGCATGCCGGTCGTGCCGTGACGGCCGTGGAAGCGGGTGATCGTCCGAAGCTCCTCGGCGTCCGCGTCCATGAAGTCGTGCCCGGCCCCGCCGTGCACGTGCATGTCGATGAAGCCGGGCAGCACCCAGCCGCCGGCGCCTTCCACCCGGACCGCGTTCGCGGCTTCAGCCGGAATGGAATCGGAACCCTCATACCCGCCTAGCCCCGCAATTTTGCCGTCGCGCAGCCAAATCCAGCCGTTTTCGAGCACCCCGTCCGGGGTCGCGACCCGAGCGCCGACGATGAGACATTCCCGCGGCCCGCTCATGACAGCTTCTCCGCCGCCGAACGGTCGAGCAGCACGACCAGATGGGGGTGGGTCTGCAGCAGCGACGCCGGGCAATCCGTCGTGATCGGTCCTTTGAGCGCGCGGGCGACGATGTCCGCTTTATCCGCTCCCTTGACGACGAGCAGGATCATTTTCGCTTTCAGGATCGTTCCGACGCCCATCGTCAGCGCCTGGCGCGGCACTTCGTCCATGGAACTGAAATAACGGGCATTCGCTTTTAACGTAGCTTCGGCCAAATCCACCACGTGCGTCCCTTTGATCAAGGCGTGGGCCGGTTCATTGAAGCCGATGTGGCCGTTATGGCCAAGTCCGAGCAGCTGCAGGTCGATTTGGCCCGATTGCTCGATCTGCTCGTCATAATGGCTGCATTCCGCGACCGGATCCGGCGCGTTGCCGTTGGGCAGATGCGCTTGGGCGGCCGGCAGGTCGATATGACGGAACAGATGGTCCCGCATATAGGAATGGTAGCTTTCGGGATGGTCCTCCGGAAGGCCGACGTATTCGTCGAGATTGAACGTGGTGACGTTTTTGAAGCTGAACATTCCCCGCTCGTAGTCGCTCACCAGCTGCCGGTAAATCCCGACCGGCGTTCCGCCGGTGGCGAGCCCCAGCACGGCCTTCGGATTCGTCTGAACGACGCCCGAAATGATGTTGGCCCCCGCCTCGTTCAACTTGTCGTCCGTGTCGAATACCAGTACGTTCATCGCGGATTCCTCTCCTCTTTCCCCGTATATTTGCGGACGGTTTGGAACGAACGTTCCAGCCGCGGGACATATTCGTCGAAATGCTCGCTGACCAGCCCGGTGAACAGGATGTCGACGACGTGAAGCGCCGCCATCCGCGACGCCATGTCTCCCCGCCGCATGCCGGCCTCCGACGAGGAGGTGAATAGCCGGATGTCGGCCATGGCGGCCAGCGGGTTCGTGCCGAACCGGGTGACCGAAACGGTCAGCGCCCCTTGCTCCGAGGCGCAGCGCAGCGAGTGGATCGTCTCCGGCGTTTCCCCCGAATACGAAATGCCGATCGCCACGTCCTTGGAGGACAGCGATGCCGCGGAGGTCAACTGCATGTGCGGGTCCGAGAACACGGCCGCCGCCTTGCCCACGCGGATCAGCTTGCTCCAAAAATCCTGCGCGACGAGGCCGGAAGTCCCCGAGCCGTACAAATCGATTCGGCCGGCGCGGTGCAGCGCATCGATCGCTTGCCGAAGCTGCGCCAGATCGAGCAGCTGGGTCGTATCCGAAAGCGACCGCAGGTGGTTCGCGGTAATGGCGGACACGATGTCGGCCAACGGATTTCCAGCCACGATGTCCTGGTACTTCGTCGGCGCCTCTTGCCCGGCGAGTTCGGCCGCGAGCTTTCGTTTAAACTCCGGGAAATTTTGAAAATGGAACGTTCGGCAAAACCGCGACACCGTGGAGGTGCTGCTGCCTGCCCGGCGGGCGAGCTCCGTGATGTTGAGCTGCGCGGCTTCTTGGGGCCGCTCGAGCAAGAAGGAGGCCAGTTCCCTCTCCTTGGGATGCAGGCTGTCCATCTGGTCCCTTATGGCGGATAAAATACTCACTTCGGCCGCCTCCACAAGAAAATTAATTTCATTATTATATATCAATACAAGAAAATAATTTTCCTAACTACTCCTAAGATACTGCACGCCGCTCGAATTCGCAAGCGGTAATCGCAAGCTTTGCAGAATGTGTGTTTTATTCCAACATTCGCGTAATAAAAGTCATTGACTTCACCGGACCCTCAACCTAATATTGGTAGGAAAGGTTATTGCAAACGTTTGCAAAAATCGGACACTCCTTCCGGAAAGGGGTTTTGCCATGGAGCACCTACCGCGCGTATTCGGCGGGATCGGATTGGACCTTACATGACGGCGGGCTCGGCGGACCAACGGACCGCTATCCGGGACATCGCGGGCGCCCTTGGGCTCTCGGCGAGCACCGTCTCCCGGGCGCTGAACGGAGTTTACGGAGTCAACGAGGAGACGCGCCGCCTGGTGCGGGACAAAGCCGAGGAGCTCGGGTATATCCCGCACTACGGCGCCAAGCAGCTGGTCGGGAAGAGCAGCCAGCTCGTCGGAGTCATCATGCCCGAGTTTGAATTCGAGGCGAGCAGCGGTTTCGTGTTCCTGCTTCCGGCGATTCAGCGGGAACTGCAGCGCATCGGCAAGGACGCGATTTTCTTCTCCGTTCCGTTCTCGCGTTATCCGCCTAAACGGCTGTCCTACTTTATCGGTTCCCGCGGGCTCGACGCCTGCGTGGCGCTGCCCGCTTTCCATGGCGGGCACCCGCTGATGGAGGAAGCGCTGGAGCTCGGGATTCCATGCGTCAACTTCGAAGGCGTCACGGGCCCTCGGTGCTCCTCCGTCGTCGCCGACGATTATCAAGGCGGTTACCTGGCGGCCAAGCGGCTGCTCGAAGAGGGACACCGCCACATCGGGCATATCCGAGGTCCTTCGGGGCTGCGCATATGCGCGGAGAGGTACGAGGGATTCCGCGACGCTTTAAGGGAGTACGGGATCGAGCATTCGGAGGAGTTGCTGGAAGGCGGCGATTTCTCCGGCACGAGCGGCGCGCGAGCCGCGGCTGCCTTGATTGACAGGCGCCCCGACATGACGGCGCTGTTCTGCGCCAACGATTTGATGGCGGCCGGCGCGATCCAGGCGCTTTCGCAGATGGGGATTGCCGTGCCGGACCGCGTATCGGTCTGCGGATACGACGGGGATACCTACTCCGCTTACACGGTTCCTCCTCTCACGACGATCCGCCACTCCAGGGACTTGTACGCGGAGAAAGCCGTCGTGCTGCTGCAGGAGCTGCTCGCGGGGCGCCAGGGGAGAACGGAGAAGGTGCCACCGACGATGCTCGAACGGCAATCGATCGGGCGTCGACACGCGGATTAAAAGCAACGATCAAGACGGGAAAGCGAAGGTGACGTTAAGGATGAACGCCGCAACACCGAATATCATAGAAGCTTCCGGGGTCAAGCGGACCTTCGGACGGGGCCAAGGCGCGGTCACGGTGCTCAAAGGAGTGGACATCGCCATTCCGCCGGGGCGTCTGATCGCCTTCAAGGGCCGTTCCGGCTCCGGCAAGACGACGCTGATCAACCTGCTCGGCGCGCTCGACCGTCCGACGGAAGGCTCGGTCAAATTCGCGGGCCGCGAGGTGTCGGTCCTGACGGACCGCCAGAGGGACGAAATCAGGAGGACGGAAATGGGACTCATTTTCCAATCCTTCGCCTTGATCCCCTTGATGTCCGCCTACGAAAACGTGGAATTCATCCTGCGCATTTCGGATTTTCCGGCGAAGGACCGGAAGGAGGCCGCCATTCACGCGTTGGACCAGGTCGGTCTCAAGTCGAGGATGCACCATCGGCCGTTCGAAATGTCGGGCGGCGAGCAGCAGAGAACCGCCATCGCGCGGGCGATCGCCCACCGTCCCAAGCTGCTGCTGGCGGACGAACCGACGGCGGAGCTGGACAGCCGGACCGGCCTGCATATCATCAAGGTGTTCCGCGATTTGGTTCAGCAGCACGGGATGACCGTCATTCTGACGACGCACGATCCGGCCATTATGGAAATCGTCGATCAAGTATACGAACTGGAGGATGGACAAATTGTCGCGCAGCACTAAGCTTGCGGCCACGCTGGCCGCCGCCGCCCTCGCGGCCGCCCTTTCCGGGTGCTCGCTGCTTCCCAAGGAAGAGAGCGCCCTCAAGCCTCCGCTGGTGAAGCCGGCCCAGGAAAATTACCGCACCGTGAAGGTGGAGAAGGGGACGATCGTCAAACAGATCAGCGGAGTCGGGTCGCTGGAATCGGTCTCGACCGACGTCGCGCAGTTTACCGGCCAAGGCGGACGGATCCAAAACATCCCCGTCAAATCCGGCGACATGGTGAAGAAGGGCGACGTTCTCGTTCAGTTGGTCATGGACGGTCTCGATCTTCAATTGAAGGAGCAGGAGCTGGCCCTCGAGCGGGCCAAACTCGCCTATAAACAAGCCGCGGGCAACTCGGACCAGCTGCGCATCGCCTCCCTTCAGAAGGAGATCGAGCAAATCAAGTACGACCGGCTGAAGCAGCAATTAAACAGCAAGCAGCTCGTTTCGAACATCGACGGGCAGGTCGTATTCGTGGAAAGCCTCAAGGAAGGCGACTTCGTGGAGCCTTACCAGACGCTCGTGACCGTGGCGGATCCGACCAAGCTGCGGGTGTCCATGCGCGTCGAGAATTCCGCGGACATCAAGGACGCCGAGGTGGGCATGGCGGCGGAGATCACGCTGGGGGAAACGACGCTCCAGGGCAAGGTCGTCCAAACGCCGAGCTCGGCTCCCCAGACGCTGAATAAGGATCTCGCGGAGAAGTACGGCAAAACGCTGTACATCGAGCTTCCGAAGCTGCCGGACAACGCCGAAATCGGCACTTCCGTCGACGTGAAGATCGTGACGCAGAAGAAGGACAACGTGCTGCAAATTCCGAAAAGCGGCCTGAGGGCTTATCTCGGCCGAACCTTCGTCCGGGTGCTGGAGGAAGGGAAACGCATCCGCGAAATCGACGTCGAACAAGGAATTTCGACGCCGACGGCCGTCGAGATCGTCAGCGGTTTGGAAGAAGGCCAGGACGTGATCCTGCAGTAATTTTTTCATAAAGCCAGGGAATGGCAGGGAGGCTTGTCAGTGGCCTTATTCGTAATGATTATCCGCAAAATGGCGCAAAACAAGTGGCTCGTCGCCAGCATGTTCTTCGGCATGCTGATGACCTCCGCGCTCGTGAGCACCATGCCCATTTATTCCGAAGGGATTTTGTCGCGGATGCTGGTGAAAGACCTCGAAGCATCCCAAACCAAATCCGGCGTCTACCCGGGCACGCATTGGTCGCTGGTCAACTTCTTCAATCAGTCGGACGACAAGCGCCGCCAAACCGTCGCCCGTCTCGACAACTACATGGATACGAAGGCGGCCGCAGGCTTCGGCATCCCGATCCAAGAGCTCGTCCGGGAACGCCGGACGAAGTCCGTTCTGTTCACGTTCGAGGAGCAGGCCCGCAATACGGGCAAGACCAAACCGAGCACGACGCTCCGGATGTTCAGCGGCCTCGAGAAGCACATTCGCCTGGTCGACGGCCGCATGCCGTCCGACAAGCCGGTGGACGGCGTGTACGAGGTGCTCGTGACGGACCGAGCGCTCGGCAATTTCAAGCTGGTGCTGAATACGGTGCTCGTGCTGGAGGATCCCAAAATCCACGGGACGGTAAAAATCAAGCCGGTCGGCGTATTCGCCAAGAAGGAAGATGACGATCCCTATTTCCGGGACACGAGTCTCGGCGACGTCGGCAGCGCCTTCGTCATGAACGAGAAGCTGTTCCAATCGGAAATTATCGACCAAGACAAAATCCCGATCGCTTCCGCGGGCTGGTTTTTCGTATTGGATTACACGAAGCTCGAGCTGCGGGGCGTGCAGGGGTTCCTGGACACCGACAAGCAGCTGCGCAAAACGCTTTCCGCGGCCGTCGGCCAGTATCAAGTCGACTTCACCGTGCCGGCGCTCAAGACGATCGAGACGTATTTCGACCGGGCGGAGAGGCTGCGTACCCTCATGTGGTCGCTGAACGTCCCCGTCCTGATCATGCTCGGCTTTTACGTGTTCATGGTGTCCAATCTCATCGTCGACCGCCAGAAAAACGAGATCGCCGTCCTGCGCAGCCGTGGAGCCGCAAGATGGCAAGTGGTCGCGTCGTTCGCGGCCGAAAGCCTGCTGCTGTGCGCGATCGCCTGGCTGATCGGACCGCTCATCGGCATGAAGCTGACCGGGATGCTGGGAGCGTCCAACGGCTTCCTGGAATTCGTGCAGCGTTCGAAAATGCCGGTGCATTTGAACGGAGAAGCGTATTTGTACGGGGGAATCGCAGCGGCGGTGTCCTTCCTCATGACGATGATTCCGGTCCTGCTGGCCACGAGGGTGTCGATCGTCGGACATAAGCAGCAGCTCGCCCGCTATCAGAAAATCCCGTTCTGGCACAAAGCTTTCCTGGACGTGCTGGCCCTCGGCGTCTCGCTGTATGGGCTGTACACGTTCCGCGCCAAGCTGAAGGACCTTCAGAGCCTGGGTCTCAATTCCGAAGACATGCGGATCGATCCGCTCCAATTCGTCGTGCCGGCGTTGTTCGTGCTGGGAGCGGGATTGCTGCTGCTCAGGCTGTATCCGTACGTCCTTAGGCTCGTGTACTGGCTGGGCCGCAAATGGTGGCCGCCGTCGCTGTACGCGACGCTCATCCAGGTCGGCCGTTCCAACAGCCAGTACCAATTCCTCATGGTGTTCCTGATCATGACGATCGCCATCGGCGTGTTCAGCGCGGGCGCGGCCCGCACGCTGAACAACAACACGGAGGACCGGATCCGTTACGGCAACGGCGCCGAAATCGTGCTGAAAGCCGCTTGGCCGAACGATAAGCCGCCGCAGATGCCGACGATGGGGGGGCCGCCCGCGGCTCCGACGAATGATCCGATCCACTATCTCGAGCCGCCGTTCGATCCGTATCCGAAGCTGCCGGGCGTGGAAGCCGCGGCGAAAGTGTTCGTGAAGCCGCAAGCGTCGTTCTCTGCCGGGGAAGCGACGGGCTCCGCCACGTTGATCGGCATCGACACCGACGATTTCGGACGCGCCGCCTGGCTGCCCGACGGGCTGAACGCCTATCCGTTCTATGACTATTTGAATCTGATCGCTTCCGATTCGAAAGCCGTGCTCATCTCCAGAACGCTGGCGGACCAGAAGAAGGTGAAGACGGGAGACACGATTTTCGCCGGCTGGGGAGACACCGACAAGCAGCCGTTCATCGTCTACGGGATTATCGACTATTTCCCGACTTTCAATCCGAATCCGCCGCTCGGCTCCGTCGACGCATCGAACGAAGAGACGAAGGCGAACGCCCCGATGCTGATCGTCGGCCACCTGTCCCGGATCCAGCTGCAGCTCGGTCTCGAGCCGTATGAGGTATGGCTGAAGCTGAAGCCGGACGCGTCCACCGAAGCCTTCTACAAAGGAATCGAGAAGGCCGATCTCAACTTGACGGACATCGTGAATACGCGGACCGATCTGGTAACCGCGAAAAACGATCCGTTCCTGATGGCGCTGAACGGCGTGCTCACGCTCGGCTTCATCATCTCGATCCTCGTCAGCTTCGTCGGGTTCCTGCTCTACTGGGTTCTTTCCTTAAAAGGAAGAACGCTGCAAAACGGCATCCTGCGCGCGGTCGGCCTGTCGCTCCGGCAGCTTATTTCCATGCTCGCGCTGGAGCAGCTGCTGACTTCGGGCATGGCCATTCTCATCGGGGTGGTCGTCGGCAACGTCGCGAGCCGCCTGTACGTGCCGAATTTCCAGATCGCGTTCAACCCGAGCAGCCTGGTGCCTCCGTTCAAGGTCATGTTCGATTCGATCGATTTCTTCCGGCTGTATTCGACGGTCGGGTTCATGCTGCTGCTGGGCATCGGCATTCTCGCCTATATGCTGTCCCGCATCCGCATCCATCAAGCGCTGAAGCTCGGGGAGGACTGACGCCGTGATCCAT
The DNA here is from genome assembly GCF_003713065.1 of Cohnella candidum. Taxonomy (NCBI): domain Bacteria; kingdom Bacillati; phylum Bacillota; class Bacilli; order Caryophanales; family Paenibacillaceae; genus Cohnella; species Cohnella candida. The sequence continues at coordinate 127,318 of NZ_CP033433.1, forward strand.
TGCGAAGGTTTGGTCAAAATTTACAAAGCCGCGGATCTCGAAGTTTTCGCCCTTCAAGGGCTCGATTTGCACGTGGAAGCCGGAGAGCTGATGGCGATCATCGGCAACAGCGGAAGCGGGAAGTCGACGCTGCTCAACATGCTGGGCGGACTCGACCGTCCTTCCGCCGGCTCGCTGACGGTGGACGGACGCAACATGCTGAAAATGACGGAGTCGGACCTCGTACGCTACAAACGCGAAAGCGTCGGTTTCGTATGGCAGAATAACGCGCGCAACCTGATTCCCTATCTGACGGCGCTGGAGAACGTCGAGCTGCCGATTCTGCTGCAGGGACGCCGCAAACGGATGCGCGCCCTGGAGCTGCTCGAGGCAGTGGGCCTCACACACCGCAAAAACAACAAGCTTCACCAGCTGTCCGGCGGCGAGCAGCAGCGCGTGGCCATCGCCATCGCGCTCGCGAACCAGCCGAAGCTGCTGCTGGCCGACGAGCCGACGGGATCGCTCGACTCCAAGATGTCGGACCAGATTCTCGACCTGTTCCGCGAGCTGAACCGGACGATCGGCATCACGATCGTCATCGTCACGCACGACCCGCTGCTGGCCAAGAAAGTCGACCGGGTCGTCGCCATCCGCGACGGCAAAATCTCCTCGGAGATGCTGAGGAGAAAGTCGTACGCCGAGGAACTGGCCGAGCTGGAGCAAGGAATCGCGGCCGCGGAGGAGGATTCCCACATCGAGTACGCGGTGCTCGACAAGGCGGGACGCCTGCAGGTGCCGGCCGCCTATCTGGAGTCAATCGGCCTCAAGGACTCCAACAAAGTCAAACTCGAGCTCGTCGACGGGAAAATCGTGCTGGCTCCCCCGGAGGAAGTATCCTCATCGAAATAGCGGACCTCGGTCCGCTATTTTTTGTCATTCAGCATTTACAAGTTGCATGCCTGCGCATTTCTGAATGACGCAGATAAAACGACAAAAACTGTAAACGGATTCAATTCCCGATTCTCAACCGTCGCCGGCGAATGATATGATGGAATCAGCCAACCCCATTTTGCGGACGAAACGGAGATTTTCCTTTTGCAGAAACTGGTCTTTACCGTTCTCGGTTTAATATGCGCCGTGTTGTTGTATTTCACGTCGGTTTCGGCCGGCAAAGTGTTTCGCTCCGATTGGCAGCTGCCGAGGACGCCCATTCAGCAGCAGCCGCAATACCGCCTCGTGCTGATCACGCAGGAGCTCGAGACGCCCTTCTGGGACCAAGTGGGCCGCGGCGCGAAGGAAGAGGCGGGTCGGGACGGAGCCAGCATCGAGGTGTGGGGCAGCTACGGCAAAAACCAGGAAGAGTTCCTGAAGAAAATCGAAATCGCGATCGATTCCAAGGTGGACGGCATCATCGTACAGGGCCTCGACACCGACGAATTCAAGGATCTGACGAAATACAAGGCGGCCTTTTACGGCATTCCGATCGTCACCGTCGCGAACGACGTGCCGATGGCGGAAAGCCTGCGCCGGACCTATGTCGGTTCGGACCAATTCGTGGCGGGTCAAATGATCGCGAAGCAGCTGCTTTCGGATATGGGCAAGTCCGGTACGGTCATCCTCATGGGAGACAGCCGCCATGAATATTATCAACAACGACGGTTGGACGGCATTTACGACGTCCTGAAGGCGTACCCCGGCATCAAGACGAAATACGCGGAAACGTTGGATTCGCGGGAACATATCATCGCGACCACGCAGGATATCATGAACCGCTCGCCCGACGTGCAGGCGTTCGTCGCCGTGAATGCCAACATCGCGGAGGCGATGATCCAGGAAATCGGCCGGCGCTCCCGCGTCGAACCCTTCCATATCTATTCGTTCGACGACAGTCCGGACACGCTGTCGCTGCTGAAGCAAGGCAAGCTGGACGGCATGATCGAGCAGTCCCCGCAAGAGATGGGCAAATTGAGCGTGAATCTTCTGATCAAGTGGCTGAAGGGCGAGACGGTTCCGCTGAACACCGACGGCTACTTCACGGATATCCGCATGCTGAAAGAGAAGGATGCGCCATGAACAGCATTCAGAAGAAAATATGGTCGCTCGCCGCCGTCGTCCTTTTTATCATGGTCGTCATCTGGATCGCTCTCACCTACTACAATCAGAAAACCCAAAATCAATATAACGACATTTTGCAGCGTTACTTGCGCATGAACGAAGTGAGCAACGCGAGCCAGCAAACCGTCACTACGCTAAACGATTATTCGCTCGCGCCGACGCAGGACAAGCTGAATCAGCTGCAGCGGAACAAAGAGCAGCTCATCCAAGCGAAATACGAAATCTTCGACTTGAGGAATGCGGACAACGATTCGGCGATCACCAACTACGTGAACCTAATCGACAGCCTGATCGAAACGACGGACCGATCGCTTATGTTCAAGTCGGAGAAGGAATCCGAAGAATCGGAAAAAGCGTTCACGGAAGCGACGCGCATTTCCAAGTACATTTCGGAAATGACGCTGACGCTGATCGACACGGAGCTCAAGACGTACGATCAGTTTTACCGCGGGATCATCGAGCAGTCGTCGGAGCTCAAGAAACTCGGCATTTGGCTGCTGCTCTCGATAACGTTTTTGCTGCTGCTGTTCACGTACGCGTTCTCGCTCAGCATCACGAGGCCGGTGCTGAAGCTGACGCAGGCGGCCAAAGAGCTGTCGCGCGGCCGGTTCGATCTGCAGGTGGAGGTGGCGTCCAACGACGAAATCGCCTTCCTCGCCAAAATGTTCGACCGCATGCGCATCAACATCAACAACCTTTTCACCGAAATCCAGCAGAAAGCGCAACTGGAGAAAGAGCTTCAGGACAGCAAGCTGCTGCTCCAGGAAAGCCAGCTCCGCAGCCTGCAAAGCCAGATCAATCCGCATTTCCTGTTCAATACGCTGGACACGCTGTCGAAGAAGGCTTACCTGGAAGGCTCCGAGGAAACGAGCGATTTGCTGGCGAGCGTCGCCGGCTTGCTGCGCTACAACCTGAAGCGGCTCGACCGTTCCGTCACGCTCTATGATGAAGTCAAAGTGCTTCGGCAGTACATGGAGATCCAGAAAGCGAGATTCACGGACCGCCTGCAATTCGAATCCGATATCGACGAGTCCGTGCTGTACGTTCAGATTCCCGGTTTGACGCTTCAGCCGATCGTGGAAAACGCGGTCATCCATGCCGTCGAGCCCCAGGAGGACGGCGGAACGATCCGCTTCCGCATTACGGATGCCGGGGAGCGGGTATTCGTCGAGATTTCCGATGACGGGCCGGGTATGGAAGAAGACAAAATCAACCAAATCCTAGAAGCGCGCGCCGTCGAAACGGGGGGCCATTCGACCGGAATCGGGTTCAGCAACGTCATGCAGCGGCTTCGCCTGTTTTACGGCCGCGACGATGTCATCGAAATCGAAAGCGCCGAGGGACAAGGCACGAAGATCCTGTTGAAAATACCGAAAACAAGGGGAACCGAGAAGGATGATCAAGCTCCTGATCGTGGATGACGAGCAGATCGAGCGGGAAGGATTGCTGGCGATCCTGAGCAAAGGCTTTCCCGATCTCGTCATCGAGCAAGCGAAAAACGGCAAAATCGCCGTCGAAATGGCGGATGAGTTCGCGCCGGACGTCATCCTGATGGACATCAAAATGCCGGGAATGAACGGGCTGGAAGCGGTCGAAAAGATCGGCTCGGCGCATCCGGACATCAAGTTCGTCATGGTGACGGCGTTCGACTCGTTCGAATACGCGCGGCAAGCGATCAAACTCGGCGTGAAAGACTATATTCTCAAGCCGAGCAAAGCGAGCGAGATCGTGGCCACGGTCGGGAAAGTGCTGAAGCAGATCGAGGAGGAGCGCAAATCCCTCGAGTCGAGCAAACTTCAACTGGACGCGCTGCAGAAAGTGCTGCCGGTCGTCGAGACCGACATCGTCACGCAGCTGCTGTTCGATCACGTGCACGAGGTGCACTTGGACGAGTTGGTCAAGCTGCTGGACGTCAGTACGGAGAACGAGACGTTCGCGATGACGGTCCTGGTGCCGCCCGGCTCGGAGAGCGCCTACTCCGCGGTCAAGGACAAGGTCCGGCAAATCGGCAGCGGCTGGGTCGGCGCCCTGAACGGGCGGCAAATCCCGATCATCACGTTCCGGGATCCCGAGAAGACGTTCCGCTCCCAGGCGGTAACGATGGCGCGGGAGCTGCTCTCCGTCGCGAAGTCCGACACATCCGGTTGGTTCGTCGGCATCGGTAACGTGAGCGCATCGCTGAACCAAATCCGGCAGTCCTACCAAGAGGCTCTCATTGCGTCCATGGATCCGACCTTGCCGGTGAAGTACCGGTTTTACGCGGATACGCCCGTCTTGGGCACCACGACCACGGGCCAATTGGCAAAGCAGCTGGAGAAGCAGTTTTTCGAACGCATCCGGCTCGGCCAATGGGAGCAGGTCCACTCCGACGTCATGGAGTTCATCCGGCAATGCGACAACGAGCGGGCGGATCTGCTGCAAGCGCAGCAGCGCGTGCTCGAGCTGTTGTGGGTCGTATCTCGCGTGCTGCAGGAGATGGGCATCGAGATCGACACGCCGCTGTTCTCCCGCCAGTCCGCGGATTACCGCCAGCTGAGGGCCGAAGCGGGGCTGCTGCTGGACCGCATGCGCCAGTCGTACTCGGAGCGCCTCGAGCGCATCGAGCCGGATACGATCCAACAGATCAAGCAGTATGTCGCCGAGCATTCCCATGAGGATATTTCGCTCGAAGCGATCGGGAAGAAGTTCGAACTGAATCCTTTTTATATCAGCAAAATGTTCAAGGATCAGCTCGGCGTCAACTACATCGATTTCCTGACCGAATGCCGGATCGAGAAAGCGAAGAAACTGATGGCCGACCCCGAGCGGAGTATGAAGGAAATCACGTTCGAGGTCGGGTATAACGATCCGAACTATTTCAGCAAAGTGTTCAAAAAAATGTCCGACGTGTCGCCGACGGAATACAGAAGGACGCTGCTCGGGAAAAAAGGATGAGCGGCGGCGGCAGGCATTACGCGATAAAAAGGAAGCGATACGGATGAAAACGGGCTTCGGGCGGTTCAGGCCGGCCTTGTTGGCGCTGGCGCTGCTGACGGCGTGTTTCTCGGCGGCCTGCAGCGGCGGCGGTACGGAAAGCTCGCCCCCCGCTTCGGCAACGAAGGCGGAGCAGCATGGAGGCGTCGGGGGAAGCGGCTCCAAACACGGCGGCAAAATCAAAATCGGATTTTCCATGGACACGCTGCTGGAGGAACGGTGGCAGAAGGACCGGGATCTGTTCAAGGCCGCGGGGGAAGCACTCGGCGCGGAAGTGGTCATCATGGCGGCGAACGGAGACGACGCGAAGCAAATCCTTCAGGCCGAGATGATGATCAGCCAGGGCGTCGACATTCTCGTTATCGTGCCTCATGACGCGGGTGCGACGGCGGCGATCGTCAAAAAAGCCCATTCCGCCGGCATTAAAGTGATGGCTTACGACCGGCTGGTGAAAAACGCGGACATCGACCTGTACGTCTCTTTCGACAACGAGAAGGTGGGCGAGCTGCAGGCGAACGCCATCACGAGTATCGTCCCCAGAGGGAAATTCGTCTATATCGGGGGCGCCGATACGGACAACAACGCGCACCTGTTCAAAAAAGGCGTGTTCAACGTCCTGCAGCCGCTGATCGACAAAGGCGACGTCTCCGTCGTCTACGACCAGTGGACGAAAGACTGGACGCCGGTGAACGCGCTGGCCAACATGCGATCCGCGCTCAGCGCGAACGGCAACAAGATCGACGCGGTGATCGCCGCGAACGACGCGACGGCGGGAGGCGTCGTCGAGGCGCTGACGGAGCAAGGCCTTGCGGGCCGCATTCCGGTCGCCGGACAAGACGCCGAGCTTGCGGCGGCCCAGCGCATCGTCGAAGGCACTCAGACGATGACGGTTTATAAGCCGATCAAGCTGCTGGCCGATAAAGCGGCCGAACTGGCCGTGAAATTGGCGAAAGGCGAAAGCCCCGGCGCGGACCGGAAAGTGAACAACGGCAAAATCGAGGTGCCTTCCGTGCTGCTCCCTCCGATCGCCGTCGACAAAAACAACATCGACGAGACGATCATCGCCGACGGCTTCCACTCAAGGGAAGACGTGTATAAAAACGCGAAGAAATAATCTCAGCTTAAAAAAGTATAGACGGTTTTAAAAGAGTGCTATTGTATAGCGCTTACATCCTTTCGGGACGATGTTATATTTGACTTGTTCGAGTCAGACCATTTCCGAAAGGGGTCCATTCCATGAAAAGAAGTTTCAAGACAATCGCGCTTGTATTGGTTATCGCCGTATTCGCGGCCATCGTCGCAGCTTGCGGCAAAAGCGGAGGAAGCGGCAGCAAAGTAAGCGTCGGTATCGTATTGCCGACGAAAGACGAGCCGAGATGGGTACAAGACGAACAGCGCTTCAAAGACGCGCTGTCCGGCTCGAAATACACGACCGAAATCCTGTTCAGCCAAGGTTCTTCCGCTAAGGAAAAAGAAAACGTAGAAACCTTGATCAACAAAGGCATCAAAGTCCTCATCATCTGTCCTCAAGACGGCGACGCAGCGGCAGCTGCCGTAGAAGCCGCCAAAAAAGAAGGCATCAAGGTCATCTCCTATGACCGCCTGATCACGAACACCGACGCGGTTGACTACTACGTCACGTTCGACAGCGTTGCGGTAGGCGCGGCTCAAGCGCAATACCTGGTCGACCATGCCAAAGGCTCCGGCGAACCGCTGTACCTGTACGCCGGCGCTGCATCCGACAACAACGCGTTCCTGTTCTTCCAAGGCGCATGGCAAGTTCTGCAGCCGAAAATCGCCGACGGCACGTTCAAAATCGCCAACTCCAGCGAAGCCGTCGCTCTGAAAGACAAAAAAGACCTGTCCCGCGACGAGCTGAGCAAAATCATCGGCCAAGTCACGACGAACTGGGATCCGAACGAAGCCAAAAACAAAGCTCAAACGCACTTGACCGCTGCTGCCGCCGACATGAAAGGCGACGTGGCCATCCTCGCTCCGAACGACGGCACCGCACGTTCCATCGCCGACGTATTCTCGACCGACTCGGCCGTGAAAAGCTTCGTGATCACCGGCCAAGACGCCGAGAAAGCTTCGATCCAATACGTGATCGACGGCAAACAATCGATGACGGTGTTCAAAGACGTGCGTACGCTCGTTAAAGACGCAATGGGCATGGCAGTCGAAATCCTCGACGGCAAATCCCCTGCGACGACCGGTTCCTACAACAACGGCAAAGTCGACGTGAAAGCGAAGCAAACGAAAGTTATCACCGTCGACAAAGACAACGTGAAGAAAGAAATCGTGGATTCCGGCTACTACAAAGCAGACGAATTCAAAGGCCTGTAATCGCGAGCGTAAATAAGCCAGTGCGGAATAGTGATAGATTCGTCTATCACTATTCCGCTATTGTTAGAGCTTTTTCTGGTAAGGAGTGGAAACGATGAGCGGCTACATTTTAGAGATGAACAACATCTCCAAAGAATTCACCGGCGTCAAGGCGCTGACCGACGTCAACTTCAAAGTCGCCAGAGGCGAAATCCACTGTCTGATCGGCGAGAACGGCGCAGGGAAGTCGACGCTGATGAAAGTGCTCAGCGGCGTATATCCTTTCGGTACCTATTCGGGCGATATCGTATTCGACGGCAAGGTACAGCAGTTCGGGAAAATCAGCGACAGCGTGAAAACGGGAATCGCGATCATCTACCAAGAGCTGGCGTTGTTCCCGGACCTTTCCGTGTACGAGAACATATTCGCAGGCAACGAAGTAAGGCGGGGCGCGATCGTCGATTGGAACCAAACGATCATGCAAGCCAAGCAAATGCTGCAGAAAGTCGGGTTGAACGTCAATCCCGAAACGCTCATTAAAGACCTGGGCGTCGGCAAGCAGCAGCTCGTGGAAATCGCGAAGGCGCTCAGCAAAGACGTCAAGCTGCTGATTTTGGACGAACCGACCGCGGCGCTGAACGAGAATGACAGTGAAAACCTGCTCAATCTGCTGCGGGAACTGAAGAGACAGGGCATTACGTGCATCATGATTTCGCACAAGCTGAAAGAAGTCATCTCCATCGCGGATAAAGCGACCGTGCTGCGAGACGGCCGGACCATCTGCACGCTCGACGCCGCCAAAGGAGAAATCTCCGAAAGCGTCATTATCAAAAACATGGTCGGCCGCGAAATCGAAGATATTTATCCGAAGAGGCCGAACAAATCGTTTGGCGACAAAATCCTCGAAGTCAAGAACTGGACCGCCTACGATCCCCAGTCGGGCAGAAACGTTGTGAAAGACGTCAACATGCACGTCAGAAAAGGAGAAATCGTCGGGGTAGCCGGCTTGATGGGCTCGGGACGGACGGAGCTTGCGCTCAGCATCTTCGGCAATCCAAGGTCCTATAAACTGCAGGGCGAATTGAGGGTGAACGGCTCGCCGATGACCTTCACGCACACGAGCGACGCGATCCGCGAAGGTATCGCTTACGTGACCGAAGACCGCAAGGGCGACGGACTGTTCCTGATCCAGGACATCAAGAGCAACATTACCGCCGCGAATCTGCAAGGCATCGCCTCCGGCGGCTGGATCAACGACAACGAAGAAATCAAGGTCGCCAACGATTACAAGCAGTCCCTGTACGTCAAGGCGCCTTCCGTCGAGCAGATCGTCGGCAACCTGAGCGGCGGCAACCAGCAGAAGGTGTCGCTGGCCAAATGGATGTTCGTCGGTCCCAAACTGCTGATTTTGGATGAGCCGACCCGCGGGATCGACGTGGGGGCCAAATTCGAAATCTACTCGATCATGAACAAGCTGATCAGCGAAGGCCTCAGCATCATCATGATCTCGTCCGAGCTCGGCGAAGTGCTCGGCATGAGCGACCGGGTGTACGTCATGGCCGAAGGCAAGATCAAGGGCGAATTGTCGGCTGAAGAGGCCAATCAGGAAAAAATCATGCAATTCGCTACGCAATAGGAGGTACCATCGATGAGTGCAAATCATGGAACGAATCCGGCAGTCAACAATTCCGCTGCCCCCGGATCCTTATTTCAAGAGGCCAAGTCTCTCGTGAAAGTGAACATCCGCGAGTACGGCATGTACATCGCCCTGTTCGTCATCATGGTCGTTTTCTCGGTCATGACGGACGGCCTGTTCATCTCCTCCCGGAACCTCAGCAACCTGCTGGACGCCACCGGTTATATCGCGGTACTGGCCGTCGGCATGACGCTCGTCATCGTCATCCGGCACATCGACTTGTCCGTCGGCTTCGCCGCCGGATTCATGGGCGCGATCGCCGCCATTCTGCTTACGCAAGCCGGCGTTCCGTTCTATATCACGATCCCGATCATCCTCGTGCTGGGCATCGTGATCGGCATGTTCAACGGCGTGCTCGTCGCTTCGGTCGGCATTCCTTCGTTCGTCTCGTCTCTCGCCGCCATGCTGATCTTCCGGGGCGCTCTGCTGCGCGTGACGGAGAAGACCGGAACGATTATCGTCAAAGACGATCACTTCAACGCGATCGGCAACGGTTACATCCCGGCGATCTCGAGCGTAGGCGGACTGAGCTTGCTGTCGTTGATTCTGGGCGTGGTCGCCATCCTGTTTTATATTTACTCTGAACTTTCCAACCGCAGGAACAAGCTGAAATACAACTTCGAAGTCGTGTCGGGCGGCATTTTCACGATCAAGCTCGTATTCGTTTCGGCCATCATCGCTTACTTGACCTGGATCCTCGCGGGATACCACGGGTTTTCCTGGACGGTCATCATCACGCTCATCGTCGTGTTCGCTTACCATTTCCTGACGACCAAAACCGTGCTCGGCCGGCACATTTATGCCGTCGGCAGCAACCCGGAAGCGGCTCACCTGAGCGGCATAAACGTTAAGAAAATCACGTATATCGTATTCGGTTCGATGGGCATGCTGTCCGCGCTTTCGGGCATCCTGTTCACGTCCCGCCTGCAATCGGCGACGACGACGGCCGGTACGCTGTTCGAGCTCGACGCGATCGCGGCCGCTTACGTCGGCGGCGTATCCGCGGCAGGCGGCGTGGGCAAAGTCACCGGCTCCATCATCGGCGCCGTCGTCATGGCTTCCCTGTCCAGCGGCATGAACCTGCTCGGCGTCGGCATCTCCTATCAATACATGATCCGGGGCGGCGTCCTCGCGATCGCGGTTATCTTCGACGTCCTGACCCGCAAGAAGAGAGGCTAATCTTTCGATTCTCGTGATTGATCGGCGAAGAACGGCATCCTGGGATGCCGTTCTTTTATTTTGCCCTTAAGGCGTGGTATATTGGGCGTTGAAATCGAGAGGAACGGACGGGAGTCGGGAAACATGCAAAAATACGACGCGATCGTTGTCGGCGCGGGTGCGATGGGCATGTCGGCCGGGTATCATTTGGCGGCGGCAGGACGAAGGGTATTGCTGATCGACGCGAACGATCCTCCGCACGACAAGGGCACCCACCACGGCGAAACGCGGATCATCCGGCACGCTTACGGCGAAGGAAGGGAATATACGCCGCTTGCTCTCCGGGCACAGGAATTGTGGGAGCAGTTGGAGGAACTGACCGGTCGGAAGCTGTTTCTGCCGACCGGGTTTCTGCAGGCCGGAGAGCCGGGGTCTTCGATGCTCGAGGAAATGGCGGCCAGCGCCCGGGAGCATGGCGTGCCGGTAGAGAGGCTGGACCGCGCCGAAATTCGCCGCCGTTGGCCGGATTTGGCGCTGCCGGAGTCGAACGAGGCTTGCTTTGAGCCCGAGGGTGGCGTGCTGCTGTGCGAGGATTGCATCCGGAGCTATCGTGAAGCGGCCGAGAAGATGGGTGCCGTGGTGAAGGCGAACGCTCCCGTCACGGAGATCCGGCCGGACGCGGACGGTGCGACGGTGCTCGCGGGCGGTGAGGTTTACCGCGCGGACGCGCTCGTCGTGACCGCCGGCAAATACGCCGGCCGGGTGCTGCAGGGCCTTGGCGTCGAGGCGCCGCTTCGGCCGCTGCGCCGTACGGTGGCATGGTTCCCGACGGATCGGGCGGATTACGATCAGGCGCGTTTTCCGGCTTTTCTGTTCGAAGTGCCGGAAGGGATGTTTTACGGGTTTCCCGGAATCGGTGGAAGCGGCGTGAAGGTCGGGCGGCATGAGGGACCGGAGCGGCCTTCCCCGCTGGACGGGCCGATGCCCGCGTTCGGGGCTTACCCGGAAGATAGAGGGGATTTGGAAGGTTTTATGGGCCTCTACATGCCGGGTATAGCCCCCGTCGCATCCAGGGGATCCGCCTGCACGTACACGATGACGCCTGACGAGCATTTTATTTTGGACCGGCATCCGGAGTATGCCCACGTCGCGATCGGGGCTGGTTTTTCCGGGCATGGGTTCAAGTTCGCCAGCGCGGTCGGGGAAGTGTTAGCTCGTATGGCGTTGAAGGAAGAGCCGGGATTCGATCTTTCTCTATTTCGGATTTCCAGGTTCATCGGCTGAAGGAAAGGAGGCTGTGGGGCATGACGCAAACGGGGTTGCCGGTGGAACGCTCCTTGCCGGAATTGTCGGCGGCGTTGTCCGCAGGGAACGGGGCCGTTCTCGTGGCGGCGCCCGGCGCGGGCAAAACGACGCGCGTTCCGCTCGCGCTGCTCGGTGAGCCGTGGCTGGCGGGCAGGAAGATCGTCATGCTGGAGCCACGCCGGCTTGCCGCCCGCAGCGCAGCCCGGTATATGGCGGCCCAGCTTGGCGAATCCGTCGGCGGGACGGTCGGCTACCGGGTGCGCATGGACACGAAGGTCGGTCCGCGGACGCGTATCGAAGTCGTCACCGAGGGCGTGTTGACCCGCATGCTGCAGAGCGATCCGGGCTTGGAGGAAGTGGGGCTTCTCATCTTCGACGAGTTTCATGAGAGAAGCCTGCAGGCGGACTTGGGCTTGGCGCTGTGCCTTCAGACGAGGGAGCTGCTTCGTGACGATTTGCGGCTGCTCGTCATGAGCGCGACGATGGAAGCGGAGCCCGTCGCCCGTCTGCTCGGCGGAGCGCCGGTCATCGTGAGCGAGGGCCGGCAGTATCCGGTCGATACGCTGTATCGGCCGCCGGCCCGGACAGGGTTGCCCGTCGCGGAAGCGCTTGTGCCTGTGGCGGCGGAAGCGCTGCGGGATCGACAGGGCGACCTGCTCGTATTCTTGCCCGGGATGGCGGAAATCCGAGCGGCGGAGCGGCTGCTGCGGGAACGGCTGGGAGAGTCTTTGCTGGACTCGGTACGGATCCATCCGCTGCACGGAAGTCTCCCCGCCGAGGCGCAGGACCGCGCTTTGGCTCCGTCGATCGCGGGCGAGCGTAAGATCGTACTCGCGACTTCAGTGGCGGAGACGAGCTTGACCGTGGAAGGGATTACGGTCGTCATTGATGGCGGGCTGTCCCGAGTGTCGCGGTTTTCGCCCCGGACCGGCATGAGCCGGCTGGAAACGACGGCCGTCTCGGTCGCGTCCGCCGACCAGAGAAGGGGGCGCGCGGGACGTCTGGCGCCCGGCACGTGTTACCGGATGTGGAGCGAGGAAGAGCATCGCAGGCTGCGAGCGGCGGACGAGCCGGAAATCCGCGAAGCGGATCTCGCGCCGCTCGTGCTCGAGCTCGCGGCGTGGGGAACGCCGGATCCGGGCGAGCTGCAGTGGCTGGACCCGCCTCCATTGCCGGCGATTCAGCAAGCGCGTGAGCTGCTCGTCTCGCTGGGAGCGTTGTTGCCGAGCGGGACCGTTACCGCTCACGGCCGGAGAATGGCCGAGCTCGGCCTGCATCCGAGGCTGGCGCACATGCTGCTTCGCGCGCTGCTTCTCGGCTGGGGCGAGCCGGCCTGCGAGATCGCCGTGCTGCTCGGCGATCGGGATTTCGCCCGGCCGGCCGACGCGGATTTCCGCCGCCGGCTGGAAGCGCTCCGCGGCAGCGGGACTTCCTCCGCGGAAGAAGGCGCGCGCCGCCGGTTGGTGGAGGCGGCGGCGCGCTTGAAACGCGAAATCGGCTCGGCGGGAGCAGCAGCCGGTCAAGGCGCGTTGAGAGGCGGGACGGATCCGTGCGGCCTGCTGCTGGCTTTGGCTTATCCGGACCGGATCGGTCGCCGCCGGGAAGGCGGCAAATATTTGCTCAGCGGCGGACGAGGCGCCGCATTCGCGGGCGATCCGCCGCTCGTTCGGGCAGAATGGATCGTCGCGGCGGACGTCGAGGACTCCGGCACCGAAAGCCGGATTCGGCAAGCGGCGCCCGTAGCGTTGGAGGAATTGCTGGAGCATTTCCCGGAAGCGGTGATCGAAGAGCGTACGGTGACGTGGGACCGGGCCGCCAAGGCGGTGCGCGCCCGCGTCCGCCGCAAGCTCGGCGCGTTGCTGCTGGAGGAGAAGCCGATGGCTTCCCCTCCGGCGGACCAAATCGAGCGGGCGTTGATGCTAGGCGTCCGCGAGTCGGGCCTTGAAGCGCTGCCCTGGAACCGGGCTGCCCGGCAATACCAAGAGCGCGCCGTGTTCGTGCGGAGAAGCGATCCGGCATGGCCGGACTTGTCCGACGAAGCGTTGTTGGACACGCTGGAGGATTGGCTGCTTCCTTTCTGCGGCGGCATGAAAAGCCTCGGCGACCTGCAACGCGTCAACCTCAAGGAGGCGCTGGAATCCCGGCTTCCGTGGAACCTGCGCCGGGAGTTGGACGAACGCGCGCCGACGCATTGGGAAGTGCCGAGCGGCTCGCGGATTCCGATCGATTACTCCGATCCCGACTCGCCCGTGCTCGCCGTGCGGCTGCAGGAAATGTTCGGGCTGGCTGAAACGCCGCGCATCGCCGGCGGGCGCGTGCCGCTCACGCTGCACCTGCTATCGCCGGCCCAGCGCCCCGTGCAGGTGACGCGGGACTTAGCCAACTTCTGGCGCGACACCTACTTCGAGGTCCGCAAGGACCTCAAAGGCCGCTACCCGAAGCATTACTGGCCCGACAACCCCCTCGAGGCCGAAGCGACCCGCCGCGCCAAGCCGCGGACTTGACTCGCGCTCACCCCTGACGCCGATCGGCGCAGGGGTGATTCGCGTTTCGGCCGCGACACGCGGTATCCCCTTTACTCAGAAAGACCTTTGCGCTGCTCCAAGCTGCTCCCAACAAAGAAACACCCGATTTATGTAACTTTCTTGCACAACTCCCCGATTTCCCGCCGCATCCGAGGAATTATGTAACTTTCTTGCACAACTCCCCCGATTTCCCGTCGCTGCCCCGCATTTATGTAACTTTCTTGCACAACTCCCCGATTTCCCGCCGCATCCGAGGAATTATGTAACTTTCTTGCACAACTCCCCCGATTTCCCGTCGCTGCCCCGCATTTATGTAACTATCTTGCACAACTCCCCCGATTTCTCGCCGCATCCGAGGAGTTACGTAACTTTCTTGCACAACTCCGTCGCGAGACAAAACTGAGCGAAGGGGATAACGCGTGTAGGCAGATTTAAAAGTTACATGAACCCCTCGTTCCCTCCCAACAACCGGTAAATTCCCCCATTTCCGACTCCGGACTTGTGTTATGATGAAAACGTGGAAAAACCTCGAAAAAGGAAGAATGCGGGGGACCGGAATGGCGGTGCACGGCAACACGGCGGAATCGGAACCGAAGGTGCTTCACCTGGCTGGAGAGAGTCTCGAGGAGCTTTCGACGCTGCACGATTTTTTCGACAACCTCGCGGGGGAAGCGGGCTGGACCGGCCGGCTCGCCAACGAATTCAAACTCTGCTGCGAGGAACTGGTCACCAATACGATCTCTTACGGCTACGCCGAATCTCATGCCGCCAAGGGGATCAAGATTGCCGTTTACGGCCTGCCGCATGTCGTTACCATGGAGATTACCGACCAAGCGACTCCATTCAATCCTTTCGAGACGGGCGAGCCGGATTTGACGCTGGACGTTGAAAACCGGCCGATCGGCGGCCTGGGCGTCTATTTCGTCAAGCAAATGATGGACGAGATCTTCTATGAACGAACCGAACCTCCGGGCAACCGGTTGATTTTACGCAAATTTCTCTTGCAGAACCTGGAGGAAAACCCGTGAACATTACGACGACCGAGCATAACCATATTACCGTGATGGCGATCGAGGGCCGTTTGGACGGACAGCACGCCCAGTCCGCGGAGCAGGCGTTCCTGGAACTGGCCGGTGAGGGACGAACCCTCTTCGTGCTGAACTTCGCCAACATGACTTATATCAGCAGCGCCGGCCTTCGGATCGTGCTCGTCGCCGCCAAGAAAGTGCGTTCCCTGCAAGGCAGGTTGATTTGCGCGGGCATGAACGACCAGGTCCGGGACGTTTTCGAAATGTCCGGCTTCCTGAGCATTCTCGAAACGGCGGCCACGGCGGAAGAGGCCGTCTCCCTCCTGCAAGCCTAACGGAGCCTCGGAGGCTCCCTCATCCCAGTCGCAGCCGAAAGGAGGTCGGGAAACGGTGGTATGGAGCGGAATCGCGGCGGCCGCAAGCGGGATAGGCGCTTTCGCGATCGGCGGGGCTTGCGCCTACGCTTATTTGCGAGGACGAATGCGCAGCGCCAAAACGTTGTTCGAGATCAGCATGTCGCTGAATTCGACGCTGAAGCGCCGCGAGCAATTGGAGATCATCATGAACAGCGCGAAAAAAGTGCTTCCGGTCGAAGCGGCATCCGTGCTGCTGGCCGATCCCGATACCGGCGAGCTGTTTTTCGAAATGGCGCAGGGAGAGAAATGGGACGCGGTCCGGGAGATCCGGCTGGCGCCCGGCGAAGGCATCGCGGGCCACGTGGCGGAGACCGGCGCCGGCGTCATCGTGAACGACGCGGCTTCCGACCCGCGCTGGTCGAACCGCGTGGCGCAGCGGACCGGGTTCGTGACCCGGAACCTCCTGACGGTTCCCATCGTAAATCAAGGAAGAATAGAAGGGGTCCTGCAGGTCATCAATAAGATGGGCAACCGCAAATTCAATTTCCGGGACCGGATGCTGCTCGAACGCGTGGCGAAACCGATGGCCGTCGCCCTCGAGAACGCCCGTCTATACCAGCAGCTTGAGCAATCGATGGAAGCCTTGCAAAGGACGACGGCGATCAAGGAAAGGCTGGAAAGCGAGCTTCAGATCGCGGGCGGCATCCAGATGAGCTTCCTGCCGCGCACGATGCCTTCGGCTCAGGAGCCTTACGATATTTGCGCCTTGCTGAAGTCGGCCAAAGAGGTCGGCGGAGACTTCTACAACTTTTTCAAGCTCGATGACGACCATCTGTTTTTCACGCTGGGAGACGTCTCCGACAAAGGAATTCCGGCCGCGCTGTTCATGGCGGTAACGCTGACGCTGATCAAGGGGAAGATGACGGCTGACCTTACCCCGGGCCAGCTGCTGCGTATGGTGAACGACGAACTGTGCCGCGACAATCCGGTGCTTTTCGCGACGATCGTCTGCGGCGTTTTCCATACGAAAACCGGGGAAATCGCGCTCAGCGAAGGAGGCCATTGCACGCCTTACGTCGTCAGGGCGGACGGTGCCGTCGAGCCGGTCAAGCTGCGCAAAAGTCTGCCGCTCGGCGCAATGGCAGACGTTGAATACCACGACGGGCGCGTCGTTTTGGATCCGGGCGACCGGATCGTCGTCTACACGGACGGGATCACGGAGGCCGAGAACGCGGCGCTCGAGCAATATTCGGGCGAACGACTCCAAGAGTTTCTGCGGATGACCGCGCCGATGTCCAGCGCCGAGCTGATCGACGCGATGATCATGCACGTGTATCTGTTCGCGGACGGGGCGCCACAGTCGGACGACATTGCGGTGTTGAGCCTTCTAAGACGCTCGTAACGTTCACCGCGGATGAAGGCTATTCGGAAAGGAGGGCGATCGCTTGAAATTGTTCTTTCTATTCGGCTTGCTGTGGTGGCTGCTCGGCAATCCGTTCCTGGCCATTCTCGTGTTGCTCGTGGTGCTTTATTTGCTCGAACGCCGGTTCATCGGGCTGAGCCCGAGCTTGGTCCGGCCGTTCCGCAGAAGAAGCGGGATCGCCAAATGGAAAAGGCAGCTTCAGATGAGCCCGCACGACGTGTCCGCGAAATCGGAGCTGGCCCGTTTGCTGATCGAAAGCCGCAAATACGAGGAAGCCAGAAGCGTGTTGCTCGGCATCCAGGACCAATCCGAGCATTCCGCCGAGTTCTGGAGCGACTTGGGCATCTGCGAGCTGGCGCTGGGCAGGCTGGAGGAGGGCGAACGGGCGATGCTCAGGGCGCTTGAGATCAGTCCGAGGGTCAAATACGGGCAGCCTTACTTGCGGCTGGGAGAAGCCTGGTCTTCATCCGAACCGGAAAAAGCGCTGCGTTATTTGGAAGCCTTCAAGGAGGTCAATTCGTCTTCGTGCGAGGCCTACTATCGGCTGGGCGTTCTTTACGCGGGGCTTGGAAAGCGGGAAGAGGCCGCGGCGGCTTTCCGGGAATGCCGGGAGCTGCACGGGGCGCTTCCCCGTTATCTGAAACGCAAAGAGCGCAAATGGGCGCTGAAGAGCGCACTTCGGGGAAATCGATAATATAACGTCAAGGGGAGCCTGCATCAAATGCGGCTCCCCTTTCGCAGCGCAGGAAGAAAGATGAGATCTCAGTCTCCGACCGATTCGGCTTCTGCCGTTTCCGTCTCGTCGGCGGCCACTTCGGCCAGGCCCGGCTCGTCGGCTTCGGCGACGGCTTCTTCAGCAACGTCTTCCGCCACGGCTTCTTCTTCGACTGCAGCTTCTTCTTCTTGAACTTCGGCAACGGCTTCGTCGCCGGCTTCGGCAACCGCTTCTTCAGCGGCTTCCTCGGTTGCTTCTTCGGCAGCTTCGGCTACCGCTTCGGCTTCCGTTTCTTCTGCAACGGCCTCTACTTCCTCTTCCGTTGCTTCAGCGGACGCTGTATCCGCTTCCAAGTTTTCGACGGCCAGTACTTCTTCTTCGTTGATGTCCATTCCGAATTCCCTCCCGCGAGTTGTTGGGGACAAACCCCTATCTCCCAAATTATACGGTCCTCCAAAAAGTGGCAACGGTGTTATTTTGAAGGATAATGGCGGGTTAAATCGAAAGCGGGACGGTCCGCGCCGATTCCGGAAAACTCGTCAAAACTTCCGATGAAAGGCCTTCCGAAGGCGCGAATCGAAACCTGTCCGTTTCTAGCTGATAAAATCGAAAAGTTATAGTAGGATGGAAATAACAGGATTGCCGCGACATTCTCTTAATCAAGGAGAGAGACCGATGATCGCCGAATCGATTTGCGTGAGAAAGGTCAGCACGCCGGAAGAAGCCGGACGGATCGTGGAGTTCTTTTTTTCTCCCGTATCGTTTGACGATGCCAGGCATACGCCGGGCGAGGTGGAGCATCTCAGCACCCTCCCTTATCGTGCGTTAGAAGGGGATTCTGTCTTCTGGTACGTGACCGACGAAAACGGCGAGGTCATCGGGGTGTGCAGCATCGCCCAAAACGAGCAGCAAAGCGGCGGATACGGCTGGGACTATCTCGTCGTGCATCGGTCCTTCCGGAAAAGCGGAATCGCTTCCGCGCTGATCGAAGAGATGAAGGAGCATCTGGCACGGGTTTCGGCCCGTTACGTGGTCACCTATACGTGTTCCCTCCCGGCCTACGATCCGATCCGCAGGTTGTTCGCGCGGCACGGTTTCAGCGAAATCGGCAGGCTGCCGGACTACTATTTCGATGGGGAAGACCGGTTGATTTATTACCGCAAGTTAGCCTAGGCTGCAAGGAAGCGGGAGAGTTGATGGAAATCGTCCTTCGGACGCTGAGGCGAATCGGGATCAAGCCGGAGGACCGGCGCAAGCTGTGGCTGATGGCGCCGGTTTTTCTCGTTTGCGGGATCGCCGAGAGCTTAAACTATAACGGATTCATGACCTTGTTCAACCAGCGTTTGGGCAGCGTCTATCTGCCTTACGTGTATGCGGCGGAAGCCGTCATCCTTCCCTTGGAGGCGTGGGGGATGAGCTGGCTCGCCGGGAGGCTGTCCAAACCCGCTTTGATGCGGGCGATGTACGCCATCATGTTCGGCGTGACGGCCGCCAATGCCGCCGTTTTGCTGGGGCTGCGAATTACCGGTCTCGACTGGCGGTTTTATTATCCGATCCTCTTCTTGAGCTCCAATTTCGTCGTCCGGCAGCAGACGATCCTTCTGTGGAGTTTAGCTGTAGATCTGTGTCCCACGCAGCAGGCCAAACGGCTGATGCCGATCTTCGTGGCGGCGGCGACGCTCGGCGGCATCGCGGCGGGCTTGCTGACGCAGGCCGTCAATCCCTTGTTCGGTCCGGACGCAGTCTACGCGCTGGGGCCTATTTTCTTGCTGGCTGCCTCGTTTAACTACCGGAAGGCGATCCAACGCTACTTGGTCCCGTTAACGCTGAAAGGCGTCTCCGATTCCGAAGCCGGCTCGGGACCTGCGGCGGCATCCGCCTTGTCCTCTTCGGAATATTTTCGCCGGACGCTGCGGTCCCCGTTCTTGCTCGGCGTGCTCGGGCTGATGACGGTCATGCCGGCGCTTTACTTCTTAATGGAATTCGTATTCCTGAACACGGCCCATTCCGCCTATCCCGGCGAAGCGGATTTCGGCCGGATGTTCGGCATGGTGACGACGGCGTTGTTCACGCTGGCTTTCCTGCTGCAGGCCGTGTCCGGCCGCTTGATGGGCTGGCTCGGCGCGAGCGGCATGCTGACGGCGATTGCCGGCGTTTACGTCGTTTCCTTCGCCTGCGCGTTCGCTTTCCTGGATTCCTCTGCTGCTCTGGCCGTAGTATCCGGAGGCTATATGCTGACCTATCTGCTGATCTATTACTCTGCGGAGCCTTCGTATCAATTGTTTTACAAAACGCTTCCTTTGCAGCAGCGGGACGGCTTTCGCTACGTGGCCCAAGGCTTGGCTTCCTTCGCGGGCATTTTGCTCGGCGCGGGGATGCAGGCACTTCATACCGTTTTCGGTTGGGGCTTTCCGTTATTAGCGGCGATCGGAACGGCAGGTGCGGGCGCGCTGTTCGTTCTTTCCTGGGGCGTCCGGCGGCAATACATGAAAGAACTGGTCCGAAGCATCCAAACGTTCGGCTTGGCGGAACGGGAACTGGCCGGATCGTTCCAGGAGTTCCACCGCAACGCCAAGACGATGGGCGCCGTTCTCGGCATGCTGCGCGGAGAAGAAGCGGAAGCTCGGCTCGTGGCGCTGGAAATCATCGGCCGGACGCAGGACGCGCGGTATTTGCCGGAGCTGTTGGCGTTGTTGGAGGATGAGGACGAGCGCATCCGCGCAGGCTCGCTGAAAGCGATGAATTTGGGATCCGCGGATTTGCAGGCGATGATTCGCGTTGCTTCCCTGGTGGAGGATCCGGATTCGGAAGTGCGGGTCCAAGCGGTACGGCAGCTGGCCCTGATGAAGCATTTGCAGGCGCAGGCCTTTTTCTTCTTAAGGACGAAGCTGCTCGACCCGCATCCCGCCGTGGCGGCGGAAGCGGTAAAAGCGATGTACGCGCTCGAAAGCGCGCAAAGCTATGAAGCTTGTTTCGAGGTCATCTCGCAAGTGCTCGAAGCCGGAGGCGAACCGGCCGTCCCGATTTGCCGGGCGGTCGGCGAACTTCGCCTCGTTCGGTTCGCGGAGGACGTGGCCCGCATGCTGGACGATCCGCACCCTTCCGTCCGCGTCGCGGCGACGTCATGTTTAGGCTTGCTCAGACATGTGCCGGCGTTGCCCCTGCTCTTGGGCAGGCTGTCCGCGGCGGATCTGGAACTGCGGCGCGCGACGGTCCAGGCGGCCGTCGACATGGGGGGAGCAGCTGTCTCGCCGCTTAAGGCGAGGCTGCCTGAGGCGTCCCCGAAGGAATGGGAAGTCTCGATAAGGGTATTGTCGCAATTGCTGCCGGACGAGGAAGTGAAGGGTTGGCTTGCCGAGCAGGCCGCGCTGAAGCTGGCCGACAACGAAAGCCGCAGCCCATTGCCGGCCGCCTTCCGCTCCGTCGGAAGAGAAGAGTTGGCGACGCTCGCGGACATGCGCCTGCAGGAGCTGCGCGAAGCCGTTCGGGAAGGCGCATGGGCCGTGCTGCAACGGCTGACGGACGAGCAAGTGACGGCCGCCATTCGGCGCACGCTTGCGGACGAGGATGAAGAGGCGCGCAGCGGAGGTCTGGAAGTGCTCGCGGAAGGCGTCGGAGAGCGGCGACTATCTCAGCGATTGGCTGCCGCGCTGCAAGCGGACGGCGACGAAGCCGTCGCGCTGGCGGCCGACGCTGCCCGACGGGCTTTCGAGGAGGTGGCGGCGTCATCGGACGATTGGTGGCGGGAAATGGCGGAAGAGTGGAAGCGGGGAGAGGAGCGGAACGGGATGCCGGAAGAGCGGGGTACGCTTGGTCGGTTGAACAAGGTCGTGTTTCTGAAGAAGGTTCCGTTCTTCGCCGACTTGTCGCTGGAAGAGCTGGGGCTGATCGCGGGATTCGCGGAGGAGAGATCTTATGGGGACGAGGAAGTGCTCGTACGCAGAGGCGAGAAAAATTCGGCGCTCTTCGTCATCGTGGAGGGCAACCTCGAGCTGACGAGCGTGTCCGCGGCCGGTTGGGAAGGCACGCTTGGCGTGCTCGGCCCCGGGGACGTGTGCGGCGCCAATTCGGCGCTCGACGAATCGCCGTCCGCGGTGACCGCGCAGGCGTTCTTCGGTTCGGTGAGGGTTCTGTCGCTGGAAAGGGAGGACGTCACGAGGCTGGTCCGGTTGTACCCGGAGATCGGCATCGGGCTGCTTCGCGCTTCGCTCGCGCGGATCCGGCTTCTCGAAGAGATGATGATGCGTTTCGACTCCTGATGCGGTTGTTTCTTGGGAGCGTTCCGCCGGATTTGACAATCCCGGGGCGTTCCCGTATATTGGTCGGCGACGGCCCTGCGGAAGACGCGGGGCATGAACGGAGGTTGGCAGCATGAGAGGATCCGGACGGAACGGACCCCGCGGGCCGGAGCGGAGAGAAAGCGGCGGCCGGGGCGACCGGCCGAATGACCGTGCACGGGGAACCGAACGCAGGGAGCGCCAGGAGAGGGGCGGACGGGATTCGCGTCCCGGATCTCGGACGGAACGCCCTGGCCAAGGGGCGTTCGGCGCCCGTCCGGATCGCCGGGCAGGCGCCGCGCCGGGCGGCAGGAAGGAACGTAAGGCGCCCGGCGGGTCGGCCCCGCTCAAGATGGGCCGCATTAAAGGAGAATGGATGGAGATCCGCCTTCCGGAAGGGCTGGCGGGTGCTCCCATGCAGGCGGTCGTCAAGCATTTGCCGCTTCCGCCGAAGCTCCTCTCCAAGCTGATGCACGGCAAGGGCTTGTTACTGCAAGGACCCCAACTGCGTCTGCACCTGTTCCCGCGGGAGAAACGCGATTTTCCGCCGGACTGGATGGAACTGAACATCCTGTACGAAGACGAATTCTCGCTGGTGGTCAACAAGCCGGCCGGCATCGAAGTGCATCCGAGCGAGCACGGCCAGCGGCGGACGTTGGCCCACGGGGTTTCGGCGTACTACGAGATGAGCGGACAGGAGGTCCGGATCCGCCATATCCATCGGATCGACAAGGAGACGACCGGCCCGGTCCTATACGCCAAAAACGAGTTCGCCCACTACCAATTCGATAAAGCGATGCGGGAGAAGCAGATCGAACGCGTCTACCTGGCGCTCGCGGAAGGCGTCGTTAAACAAGATAAAGGAACGATCAACAAGCCGATCGGACAGGACCGCCATCACTCGACGCGCCGCCGCGTCAGCGAAACCGGGGATGCAGCCGTGACGCACTACGAGGTGGTCGAACGCTTCGCCGACCATACGCTCGTCCGGCTGCGGCTCGAGACCGGGCGCACGCACCAAATCCGCGTCCACATGGCGGCCATCGGCCATCCTTTGGCCGGGGACGGCATGTACGGCGGTACGCGGAAAGTCATGGCGCGCCAAGCGCTTCATGGGGAGAGGCTGATTTGGCAGCACCCTTGGACCGGCGAGAAGCAGCTAGTTCGCGCCCCGCTGCCCGACGACTTCCAACGCGCGCTTGAGGAGCTTCGCCGCGAGCGCCGCTAATCCGAACGTTAAAAAACCGACCCGACGGCCGCCAAGGCCATCCGGTCGGTTTTTACTTGCTTCAGCCTTTTCTGCACAAGGCTTCCGTCATGAGATAGGAAATCGTCGATTCCGCTCCGCAGTTGATGTTCGGTCCCGATTCCATCAGCCCGTCGCAGCAACTGCCGTCCCGAGGATCGATCATCGCCGCCTGCTTGTCGTTTTCACCGTAGAACCAGCCCAGCGCCATGTCCCGCATGGCCCTGAGATGGGCGTTCTGGCCGAACGGCGAACGGCTTCCGAAAGCCGGACGACGGTTAGACGTTCCGCGGGATCCGGCCTTGGTTTGCGAATTCCATTCCGTAACGGAGCGGGATCCGAGGCTGGCGAGGACGAGATCCTCGGCGTCGTCGGAGTCCAACTGACCTGCGTGCTCGACCGCCAGCGCGGCTTCCTCCAGCGCGAGCGCCAGCTTGAACATTTCCAGCGGCTGCTGGTCCCAGCGGCTGACGGAATCGGGTTTGCCCCATCCGTCATTGCCGATCGGGCGAAGCCAGCCTTCTTCCGCGGTCATCATCTCGCAGAGGAAGGAGAGGCTTTCCAGCCCGTTATTCAGCGTTTCCCGCTGGCCCGTGACGCGGTACGTCCGCAGCATGGCCCACGGCAGCGTGCCGTTGCTGTAGGTCATCGCCGGTTCGAACCAGCGCCACCCCTCATCGGAGATGCTGCGGAATTCCTCGTTCATGATCCGCTCGACCCGCTTCATGTAGGTCGTCAACTGTTCCCTCCAGGAGTCCGGGAGGTCGATGAGGCCTTTGGCGCCCGCTTCAATGACATGGGCGCTCGCCGCCATCGCGAACGCTTGGCCGCGAAGCGAGTCGATCTCGTTCATCGTCTGCAGCGCGTTCATGAACAGCGTTCTCGCCGTATGGCGGAGAGGGCCGTCCAGCCGGACCCAAGCATCCGCGACCGCCCAGATGGAACGGCCCTGGCAATCATGGTTGGCGGACATTTCTTCCGGTTCCGGAGATCGGTCGTAAGCGATGTTATTGTGCCACCAGCCGTCCTCGTACTGCGTCCAAAGCAGAAAAGCCATGTAGATCTCGGCAAGACCCGTCAGCGTAGTCCTGTCTTGCGGCGCGAGCGCCTCATCCCCGAGCGATAACCATTCGGTCACGACCCAGAGGGCGCGGGCGTTGTCGTCCGTCGTGTAGCCTTCGACGCGGCGCGGTATGCGCCCGAGCGCATGCTCGAGAAGCCCCGTATCGTCCGTCAATCGGCGCAGATGGGCGAACGAGGGCGGCGCATAACGGCGCTGCCGGGCTCTGTCAGCCGACATCGGCAATCGTGGCCCTCTGGTCGGATACGATTTGGCCGAACAACCGCAGGTGCTGCGCGCCCACCTGCGGCCAATGCATCGAGCGGCCGATGTCCGTGATGATGCGTTCCCACCGGCCGAGCATCCCCGGATAGGAGAACAGCTCGATGATTTTGGCGCTCCAAGCTTCCACGTCGCCGTAAGGAAGCAGCATGTCTTCATGCCCTTGAACCAGATCTCTAGCGTAGCAGTAGGGAGTTGAAAGGATCGGCCGTCCCAAGCCCGCCGCATACGCGAGGGTGCCGCTCGTAATTTGCTGCATGCCGGGATAAGGAGTGATGTACAAGTCCGCCGCGGAGATCAAGGCGGCCAGTTCATCTTCGGGGATGTACCGGTTGATCATCTGCACGTGATGCGTCAAGCCGATCTCTTCGATCAAAGCCGTCAGCTCATCCCGATAAGCTTCGCCTTCGTTTTTGCGCACCTCCGGATGCGTAGCGCCGGCGATGACGTACAGCAAATCCGGTACGGCTTGCACGGCTCCGGCCATCGCGCGGAGCGCGAACTCGATGCCTTTGCTGCGGCCGAGGAGGCCGAACGTGAACAGGACCTTACGGTTTTCCCAACCGTGCGCGCGCCGGGTGGCTTGGCGTCCGTTGCTCGGGAGCGGCGTCCCGTGCGGGATGAAAGAGATTTTCTCCAGCGGGATCCCGAAGCTTTCGTGCAAATAGCCGATGGCCTTGCGGTTCATGACGAGCAGGTGGTCGCTCCACTCGGCGATTTCTTTTTGTACCGAAGCGTAAGGCTCCATCGGCTGCTCGAAAACGGTATGGAAGGTCGTAACGACGGGTTTGTTTACCCTTTTCAGGAATTCCAGGGCGTAATTGCCCGCGTCTCCGCCGAAAATGCCGAACTCATGCTGCAGGGAAACGATATCTACCGAGCTTTGATTGACCGTTTCCGCCTGCCTGCGGTATTCCTCGATATCGGGTTTGATCAGCGGCCACATCCATGGCTCGCGATAATCCAAACGTTCCTCGTCGTTGCAGATCGCGATGACCGGATCCTGCGAACGGTTTCCTTTGGCCAGGTTCACCGCTTCCCGCAAGTGGTGGGTATAAGTGGCCAATCCGCATTTTTTGGGTACGTACGTGCTGACATAAGCGATTTGTGGCATACGTCCGTTCAAGGTCACTGGCGCTGCACCTCCAGAATTCGATTGCATACCGCTTCGTGAAGAATGTGGGGTCCGACCTGCATGCCCGAACCGAAAATGCATTCGTTCAGCTGGGCGCCGCTGCGGATTTTGCAACGATCCCACAGGATCGACTGGGTCATCCGGACCCCGCTGCCGATGCGGCTTCCGTTACCGATCACCGAGTACGGCCCGATGACCGACCGGTCTCCGATCGTCACGTCGTTGCCGATCATGACCGGGGGAACGAAGAGGACGCCTTGGCCGACGCGGACATTCTCGCCGAGCCAAATGCCTTTCTCTTCGCCGTCCTGGCCGTCGATCGGAAGCGGAAACCTGCGGTCGAGCAAGTCCCAATGGAGCTGGCGGTACCGGGCTTTCGTGCCCATATCCATCCAATAGCCTCCGATGGGATGGCCGTATACGCCGCTGCCGTTCTCGATCAGAAGCGGGAACGTTTCCTTCTCGATGGAAACGGGCTGCCCGGCCGGTACGTGATCCAGCGCCCGGCGTTCCATAATGTATATGCCGGCGTTGATCCGATTTGACGGCGCCTCTTCTTTTTTCGGTTTTTCGACGAAGCGGAAGATCCGGCCGTCTCCATCTTGCTCTACGACCCCGTAATGGGAAGGGTCTTCCACTTCGGTTAAGCAGATCGTCACGGCACCGCCGTGGTTCTCATGAAATTTAAGCGCGGACGCCAAGTCCACCTGGTGGATGATGTCCGCGTTCACCACGATGAACCTGTCGCTGAGCAGCGGCTCGGCGTTTTTGATCGCGCCTGCCGTGCCGAGCAGCTCTTTCTCGACCGCGTAATCGATCCGGACTCCGTATTTGGAACCGTCGCCGAGATGGCTTTCGATCATTTCGCGGTAATACTTCACGGCAATGACGAACTCGCTTACGCCTTGCTCTTTATAATGCAGGAGCAAATGCTCCAGCCAAGGTCTGTTTCCTACCAATGCCATCGGCTTCGGAAGATTCTCCGTCAGCGGACGCAGTCTCGTTCCCAGTCCTCCGGCGAGGAAGAGTGCTTTCATGTATGGATCAGCCTCCGTTTTCAAATTCTCAGCCCCGAGGGGTCGACTGTCCTTCTATTAACGCAGTTTCCGCCGTGCCGAATCAGATTGAGAGAAAAAAAACGACATTTCCCGTGCCGCTGCTCGCGTGGGAAATGTCGTTTTTAATGGTGTCTTCGATAGTTCGTTCAAGCTTCATTCCGGAGTGGAATCCTTGCGTCTCTCTCCCCTGGCATGACCGGTAAGAGCGCGTCGGCCGCCTGTTAGGCTAAGGCTTACTTTACCGGAAAGAGGAAGGGATTGCAAGGATTATCCAGATAGCCGGTCCGCTCTCCGACCGCTTCGTTATAGGTTTCTGCTGCGGCGGCCGGTGAACAGCGAGACGATGAACAGGATCAAGAAAATGAAGAACAGGATTTTGGCGATTCCGGCAGCGGCGCTGACGATTCCGCCGAATCCGAAAATCGCGGCGACGATGGCCACGACGAGAAATACCATTGCCCAGTACAGCATCGTGAACTCCTCCTCCAAATTTGTAGGTGTCGCGTCGGATCGGCTTCCGGGATTCGGGGAGGGCCGGTCCGTTGCTAGTCGTTGCTTACCCGGCGCACCGGGACCTTGAAACGGCGGAAATCCTTTTGCTTTCGGCTGTTTCGGAGCTCGGCAAGACCGGGTAACTCCTAGGAAACAGACGAATTTCGGCACCGGCATTCGACAAGTCTTCGAAGTCTGAATGCAGGTGATCGGATCAACATGGAGGGATGCAATTGAACACCAACGCAATCATCGCATGGAGCGTAGCCGTCGCAGCCGTCGCATTTGCCGCCTTGTGCGTCTATCTGGTCACCGTTTTGAAGGATGTCCGGCGATCGCTCGTCTCCGCCAAATCGACGGTAGATGAAGTCAACCAAACGATCGGAAGCCTTCAAGGAGAAATCCAGCGCCTGACCCATACGGTCAATGGAATTACTTCGGACGTACAAGGAAAGCTGCAGGCGACGGATCCTCTGTTCGACGCCGTTCGCGACGTGGGCGTCATGCTCCGCGACGTGACGGGCACCGCCCGCGAGACCGCGCACAGTTTCTCGAGGGCCATGCGGCGCAAAGCTTCCGAAATCGATTCGGGAGCGGCCAAGCTGAGCTGGCTGCGGTACGCCGCGCTGGGAATGCGCGTCGTGTCCGGCTTGAAGAACGGCTGGCAGCAGGCGTCCCGCAAACCGCAAACGCAAGGCGTCGATCAAGCGGATAATGGCCAGGTTTATATGGAATCCGACGATTCCGTGCAACCGCTCCTGAACGTCCGTCAACAGACCGATCGGGAATCCTACGACCCTATGAACCTTTAATTCCTCTCCGCTAAGAGGAGGCCAACGGATATGCTCAAATCATGGTTATTATTGCTTGCGTCAGGACACCGAGGCGGAGCGCCCGATTCCGGCTGCCCCGCCCAAGAGGCGGCATGGTCAGGCGAAACGGCTGCATGGCCGGCCCGGCAGGCGCCGGTGCGCGAGGAAGAAGGAAACATGCCGAAAGATTCGGCCTTTTCCTCCCGGAGGACGGCGTTTCGTTTCGAAGGCGGCCTAAGAAGCCGCGAATCCGGGCGAAACGCCGCCTTCCGAGAGGACGCGAGTCCTTCCTCGGCCGGCGATACCTGGCGCGGAGAAAGAAACGAATCTCATATCGGCCAGCAGACGGCATACTATTCTTCTTAAATTTTTGTTTTCTATTCGGAAGGCTTGTTTCAAGTCGAGGGAGAATGGGTAAGGGTATAGAGCAGTTAGAGACCGCCGAAGGAGGAGAGAGACCATGAAAGCCTATGCGAAACTGGTGAACAATGGCCTGGAAGCCGTCGACGTCGTGAAAGATCTGCACCGGCAAGGGTACTCCGACAAGGAGATTTACGTGCTGGCGCACAGTAAAGATAGAACGGACAGGCTCGCGGACGCCACGAACGCGAACACCGTCGGCATATCCGAAGAAGGAATGTTCGATGCGATGGCGAACCTGTTCCGTGACCGCGGCGACGAACTTCGCCACAAGATCGAATCGATGGGGTTCGACTCGAACGAAGCGGGCATGTACGAAGCGGAGCTCGACCGGGGCAAAGTGCTTGTCATGGCCCGACACTGAGGCGCCGGAACAATCGGGAATAAGGAATGAGGGCAGCTTCGCTGCCGCTCATTCCTTATTCGCGTTTGTTGCTGCCCCATGAACGACTGCCGGGCAACGCAGCGTGAACACCAACATCAGGTTACCTACGGCACATTCCAAGGAGACGATCGAAACCTTATGCGCGTTCTAATCGTGGATGACAATGCCATGAACGTCATGGTGATACAGGAAATGCTCAAACGGGCGGGGTACGCCCAAATCAGCGCCGCCTATTCGGCGGAGGAAATGTTCGAGACGCTTCGGGCGTCGGGCGGTTCGGATTCCTTGCTCGGCACGAAAATCGATTTGATCCTTCTGGACATGATGATGCCCGCGATGGATGGGATCGAAGCCTGCCGGCTGCTGCAGGCGGACAGCCGATTCCGCGACATTCCGGTCATCATGGTGACGGCCATCGGCGACTCCCGCAAGCTGGCAGAGGCGCTGGACGCCGGCGCCATCGATTTCGTGACGAAGCCGATCAACAAAACCGAGCTGCTCGCCCGCATCCGCTCCGCGCTTCGGCTCAAGAGCGAATTGGACTGGCACAAAGAGCGGGACCGCCGCCTGCGCGAGGAGCTCAATTTGGCCCGCCAGGTTCAGGAAGCCGTCTTGCCGGTGGCGACGTCGGAGAACGGCGTTCGCGTCCAAGCTTATTTCCGCGCGTCAGAAGAATTGGCGGGAGACTTGTATGCTTGGCATCGCAGAGGGGAACACCGCTGGGCGCTCGCGGTCATCGACGCGATGGGCCATGGCATCTCTTCTTCGCTGGTCAGCATGTTCGTGGCATCCGTCTTGAAGGAAGCCATGCAAAGCCTCTGGACTCCCGAACGGGTTTTCCGGGAGGTGAACCGCCGCCTGATGGGCCTTCGTCCCGAAAACGAGCTGGTCCAATATTATTGCACCGGCATTTACGTCACGTTGGATTTGGAGAACGGCAAACTCGAATACGCGAACGCGGGCCATCCTCCGGGTTTTCTCTACGCAGACGGCCAGTCCGTCCCGGAACGCTTGAATTCCACCTCCGCTCCTCTCGGGATGTTCGAAACGCTGGAAGTCGTTTCCCGGAGTTTGACGATATCGCCGGGAGATCGGCTTTTCCTGTATACCGACGGAATTTTAGGCCCTTTCGAAGGAGAAGGAGAGGACCAACTCGAGCGGTTTACGGGTTTCTTGCATGAGCAAGGGAGCGACGCGGCCAAGCTGGAGGCCATGATCGAGAGCACCCCGCTGGACGGACGGTCGGATGACCGCTGCCTGGTCAGGGTCGATATCGGAACGGGAGAGATCGGGGAATGAAAATCAAGACGAAGCTGATTGTCGGGTTCGCCGTGATTCTGTTGATTTTGGCCAGCGTCACGGCTTTCGGTTATGTCCGGTTGACCCGAATGGACGACAGCATGAGCTCGTTTTACGATAACCGGTTCCAGAAAGTCCAAATCGTCGTGAACGCGCGCGGGGAAGTGAACGCGGCCAATGCCGTCATTACGGGCATTATCATGGGGACCACGGAACCGAAGAGCGGCGTGAGCGAGATCACCAACCGGCTCACCGCCGCGGCCAAGCAATTTGCGCTGCTGAGCGATTCGCATGCGACGGCGGTCGAAAAGCAAATCATCGAGCAAATCAAGAACAACGCCAAAGGCTACGGCGAATTTCTAAATTCCTTCATGCGGCTTGCGCAGGAAGGCAAAGTCGAAGAGGGCAAGCAGCTCTATGTGTCCAAAGGAATCCCCTCGACCGTGCTAGTCATTAATTCTTTAAACGGATTGATTGTCTACGAACAGCAGACGCTCGAGGAAGAGATGGCGAACACGAAAGCGATGTACAAGGACACGGTGCGCATGGTGGCCGCGCTGACCGTGCTCGGCATCCTGCTTGGACTCGCCGTCCTGCTGTGGGTGCTGCCCCAAATCACGAAAGGCCTTAATCAACTGGGGCGGATGGCCGACCGGTTCTCGAAAGGCAGGCTGAAAGGCTTCGCCCGCATGAATATCCGCGCGAAGGACGAGCTAGGCGACCTGGCCCGCGTTTTCCGCCATATCGCCATGGATTTGCTGGCCAAAAACGAGAAGGAGAACGAATATAACGCGATCCTGCAGCGGCAGGCGCGCAAGGATGCGCAGATGGCGCGCGTGACCGAGCTCTTGCGCCAAACCTCCGACACGGATGCGGTGGCCCAATCGTTCATCGACGAATTCGCTCCGGTCGTCGGGGCGGCTTACGGCGCCGTCTATCTGGTCGACCCGGCTTCCAGGGGCAAAATGCTGCAACTGGCGGGATCCTACGCCGGATCCGGCGACGCCGTCGGAACGACGGCGACCGTTCGACGCGGCGAAGGCTTGGTCGGGCAATGCGCGGCAACGGGCAACGCCATCGTGCTGGACGAGGTGCCTCAGGGATACGTCCGCATCTCCTCCGGACTCGGTTCGTCGGAACCGCGGCAGCTGGCGCTTCAGCCCGTTAAGTTCGACGAGGAGATCATCGGGGTTATCGAATTGGCGGGCACGGAGGCATTCCGGCAAGACGATTTGGAACTGCTGGCGGATTTGGCCGTCCAGTTCGGCACGCTCGTCCAGAATATCCGGTCCCGCCAGCGGGTCGAAGAGCTGCTGAGGGAATCTCAAGCGCAATCCGAAGAGCTGCAGGCGCAATCCGAAGAGCTCATTTCCCAGTCGGAGACGCTGCGCCAAACGAACGACGAGCTGGAGGCGCAGCGCAACGAGCTCAAGCGTTCGGAAGCCCGCCTCCAGCAGCAGCAGGAAGAGCTCGAGCACGCGAACCAGGAGCTGACCGTCAAGACGCAGGCGCTGGAGGAGCATATCGATCGCACGGAAACGCAGAACCGCCAAATCGCGAAAGCGAACGCGGACCTGGAGCGTCAGGCGCTGCAGCTCGCCATGACCGGCAAGTACCGTTCCGAATTCCTCGCCAACATGTCGCATGAGCTGCGGACTCCGCTGAACAGCCTGCTTATCCTCTCCGAATTTTTGGCGGAAAACAAGGAAGGCAACCTGAACGAGAAACAGAAGGAGTACATGAAGACGATCCATTTGTCCGGCACGGATCTGCTCAAGATGATCGACGAAATTCTGGATCTGTCCAAGGTGGACGCCGGCAAAATGGAGATTCACCCCGAATGGACCGTGATCGGCGACATCGCGACCTATTTCGAACACCAATATACCCCCATGGCCCTGCAAAAAGGGCTGACCCTTTCGGTCGACTCGGAAGAGGGAATCCCGCAGGCGATTTGGACGGACGGCCATCGGCTCAAACAGATTCTCCGAAACCTGTTCTCCAACGCGATCAAATTCACGCATGCCGGATCGGTCAGCCTGGCGATCGTGAAGCCGACGGAAGAGGATCTGGCTTCCCTTCCCAAGCGGACGGACGGCGATTACGTCGCCTTCCGGATCTCCGACACGGGCATCGGCATCTCCCCGGAAAAGAGCGAAGTGATTTTCGAAGCATTCCGCCAAGCGGACGGAACGACGAGCCGCAAGTACGGGGGAACCGGCCTGGGGCTCACGATCAGCCGCGAACTGGCGAAGCTGCTGGGCGGCTGGATCCGCTTGGAGACGGAAGCGGGACGGGGCAGCACGTTCACGTTGATTTTGCCGGAACGCGCGCCGGCGTCCGAGGCGGCGAATGCCGAAGCGCCGCATACCGACGTCTATCCGGAAGTCGCGGCGGCCGGCGTCCTGCCCGGAGAATCGGACGCATCCCTGTCGCCCGTTGCCGAGCACGGGAATGAGCCCGTTCCGGATGACGACCGCGATTCGCTGGCCGAGGGCGACCGCGTCCTTCTTATCGTGGAAGATGACATCCATTTCGCCAAAGTGCTGCTCGAAATGGCGAGAACGCGGGGCTTCAAGGGCGTTATCGCCCTGCGCGGCGACGAGGGACTGGAAAGAGCGCGTACGCTGAAGCCCGACGCCATCCTGCTCGACATCCAGCTTCCGGTAACGGACGGATGGTCGATTCTGCATCAATTGAAATTGGACAAGGAGACGCGGCATATCCCGGTACAGGTCATTTCCGTCACGGAGCAGAGCTCCCACGGCCTTCGCATGGGCGCTCTGGACCATTTGAAGAAGCCGGCGACCGCGCAGCAGCTGGAGGAAGTGTTCACCAACATTTCGACGGTGCTCGACCGGAAGCCGAAACGTCTCCTGCTCGTCGAACCGAATCAGGAAGACGTACAGAACCTGACCGAGCTGATCGGACACGACGACGTGCTGGTCGAGGCGGTCTCTTCCGCGGAAGGCGCCTGGGAACAGCTGCAGAACCACGCTTATGACTGTCTCGTGCTAAGCTCCGGCCTGGATGACGGCAGCGGTATCGCATTGATGGAAAAAATCCAGCGGTCGCCGAACCTACATCGCATGCCGGTCATCCTTCACGGCGGAGAAGAAAGCCAAGAAGAGGCGCTTTGGGAATTCCGGAAGTTCGCGGACAAGATCGTCATGAAAGACGTCAAATCTCCCGAGCGCCTGCTGGAAGAGACGGCGTTGTTCCTGCACCGGGTGGAAGCGGAGCTGCCGGAGGAGAAGCGCAGAATGCTCCGCAAGCTTCACCGCCGGGAAGCGCCTTTCGAGAACAAAAAGGTGCTGCTCGTCGATGACGACGTTCGCAACGTATTCGCGCTCTCCAGCGTGCTGGAGCACCGCAAGATGGAAGTCGTGTATGCCGAGAACGGCAAGGACGCGCTGGAGAAATTGGAGGAACATCCGGACGTCGACATCATCCTGATGGATATCATGATGCCGGAAATGGACGGTTACGAGGCCATGACCCGGATTCGGGAAAACGCCGCCTGGAAATCCATCCCCATTATCGCCCTTACGGCGAAAGCCATGAGGGACGACAGAAGCAAGTGCATTGAAGCCGGAGCTTCGGATTACATCACGAAGCCGGTTCATACCGAGCAGCTGCTTTCTCTGATGCGAGTGTGGCTTTATCGATGAATCTTCATAACCCCGTTGACCCGGAGCTCGAAAAGCTGGAAATCAGCCTGCTCCTGGAAGGTATCTTCCGCCAATATGGATATGATTTCCGAAATTACGCCTATACCTCCGTGAAACGGAGGGTCACGCACCGGTTGCAGCTGGAAGGCTTCGACACGGCGACGAGGCTGCTGGACGGCGTCCTTCACGATCCGGAGATGTTCCACCGCCTGCTCGGCGATCTGGTCATCCCCGTGACGGAAATGTTCCGCGATCCCGAAACGTTCCAAGCGTTCCGAGACGGCATCGTGCCGGAGCTTCGCAAGCTGCCGTATGCGAGGATTTGGCATGCCGGCTGCTCGACCGGGGAGGAGCCCTATTCGATGGCGATCCTGCTCGAAGAAGAGGGCTTGCTCGACAAAACCCGGATTTACGGAACGGATATCAGCGAGGGCGCGCTGGAGCAGGCCAAGGACGGTGTCATGCCCCTCGAGAGAATGCAGCTGTATACGCAGAATTACCAAGCTTCGGGCGGCAAGCGGGCGTTCTCCGAATATTACGTTTCGGACCACGGCTTGGTCCTGATGAAGCCTTTTCTGCGCAAAAATATCGTGTTCGCCCGGCATAATCTGGTGACCGACCGTTCGTTTAACGAATTCCAAGTCATCTTCTGCCGGAACGTCATGATCTACTTCGATACGGTCCTGCGCGAGCACGTGCATCGACTGTTCTATGAGAGTCTGGCCGTCGGCGGATTTCTCGTGCTGGGCAACAAAGAATCCATTTCGTTCACGCCGATGGCCGAACGCTACGAAGTGTTTGACGACGCAAACAGGATTTATCGCAAAGTCGTGTGACATGTGAGGAGAGGAGGAGCCTAGTTGTCCGACGTTCAACCGGTGCCGCTGCTTTTGGTCGACGACCACGTCGAGAATCTGTTGGCGCTGGAAGCCGTATTGTCCGCGGAAAATTATCGGCTCGTCCGCGCTGAATCCGGCGAGGAGGCCTTGCGCCACGTGTTGCGCGAAGAATTCGCCGTTATCGTGATGGACGTGCAGATGCCGGGGATGGACGGCTTCGAAACGGCGAGGCTGCTCAAGTCCAGGGAGAAAACGAAGGACGTGCCCATTCTGTTCATTTCCGCGACCAACCGGGAAGCCGTGGACCAATTCCAGGGTTATTCGGCCGGGGCTGTGGATTACCTGGTCAAACCGATCGTTCCCCCGATTTTCAAAGCCAAAATCGCCGCGTTCGTGCGGATGTACCTGAATAACCGGGAGCTGGAGGAAAGGCAGAAGCAGCTCGAACAGCAGAAGGCGGAGCTGGAGTCCGTCAACCGCGAGCTTCTCCGGGTGACCTATGGCCTGACGACCGCGGAAGCGAAGTCCCGGATGATTTTCGATACGTCCATTGACGGCATGTTCATTTTCGACGCGACGGGGAACATTTTGTCCGTGAATCCGGCGATGGAGCGGCTGTTCGGCTACAAAGCGGGCGAGCTGGTCGGTTACCCGGCCGAGAAAATCCTCCCCGCGATCGAGGAAATGCGGGGCCGACGCTTCGAGGGGCGCGGAGAAGCTTTCGAAGTCCCGCCCTTCGTGACCGGCGTGGTGTGCGAAATGACCGCTTGCAAGAAAGGCAACGCCTTGTTCGAGGCCGAAATTCAGCTGGGGGAGTCGGTCATCGACGAACAGCGGTTATACGCCTGCACGGTGCGGGACATCACGGACCGCAAAGGGACGATGCGGCTGCTGACGGAAGCCAAAAACGCGGCCGAAATCGCTTCGCGGGCGAAAAGCGAATTTTTGGCGGTCATGAGCCACGAGATCCGGACCCCGATGAACGGGCTGATCGGGATGAGCGACCTGATGTACGAGACGGCCATGTCGAGGGAGCAGGAAGCCTACGCCCACGCGATTCGTGATAATGCGAACCGTTTGCTCTCGATCATGAACGATATCCTCGATTTCACCAGCATGGAATCCGGCAAAATCGAGCTCGACGAGCAGCCGTTTTCGCTGCGGGAGTGCTTGGCCGACGTCATCGGAAAATTCCGCGAGGAAGCGGAACGCAAAGATTTGGAGCTGGTGTGGGAGCTTGAGGAAGACGTGCCGGAATACGTGGTGGGGGATCCGCACCGATACCGGCAGATTTTGCACCATTTGATCAACAACGCCGTGAAATTCACCGGGTCCGGCGGGGTGTACGTGCTGGTGAGAACGAGGGAAGAGGCGCCGTCGGCACCCGGGGATCCGCCGAAAATCCGCCTGGAGACGACCGTGCAGGATACGGGAGAGGCCATTCCGGAGGAAAAGAGACACCGGCTGTTCATGCCCTTCTCGCAGATGGATTCTTCCATGACGCGCAAGCACGGCGGAACGGGGCTGGGGCTCGCCGTCTGCCAGACGCTGGCCAAGGCGATGGGCGGGGGCGTGCGCCTCGCCTCGCGGGACCGCTCGGGCAACCGGTTCGTCTGCCGGATCAACGTCGCGCCGTTCGAGTGGCCGGCCGAGTTTCCCCGCTTGTCGGCCGCCGCCGGGGCGCTTCGCAGTCAACCCGTTTTGATCGTCGCGCGCGACGCGTTCCGCAGAAGGCTGCTTTCCGCGCTCTCGCGGAAGCTGGGCTTGGCTCCGCTTGGCGCGACGTGCCCGGCGGCTGCTTTGTCGTGGCCGAGCCGCAATAAAGCGTTGCTCGCGATCGTGGACGAATACGCCGACGACGAACGCGAGATCATCCGCCATTGGGGGGAGGAAGGCGTCCGGACGCTGTGTATCCGCGCGTCCGGCGTCTCCGGTCCTTTGCCCGAACCGATGCCCGGATGCGAAATCGTCGAAGGCCCCGTGTCCCTGTCCGGCCTGAAGTCCTTTTTCGGAGAAACGCTCATGGAGAACAGGGTTCAAAGCCGCTCCCGCCGGGTATAGCTGTGATAAAAGGAGTGAGCGAGATGAGCGTCCATATCGGGATTTTCAACAAGGAAGAAGAAGTGGTGGAAGCGATCCGCATGCTTCGCGAAGCAGGCGTCGACCATGACGGCATTCGGGTCATCGTCAAAAACGCGGAAAACGCGCCGCTGATCGCATCCAGTACCGACATCGCGGTAGAGGATCTGACGGACATTGAAGACGCGCGCGACCGGGATACCGGAGTGACGGACGGGCTGCCCATCGGAGTGGTCGGAGTCACCGCCGGCAACCTGGGATCCGGCGCGCCGTTTGCCGGGTATCCGGGGGGCTTCGTCATCGGGGCTTTCGATTGGAATGAGGACAACGGCGACAGGGAGAGAGTGCTGCGCGACGTAGGCGTGCCGGATCACGCGGCGGAACGCTGCGAAGACGAAGTCGGTGCAGGCCGCTACTTGGTGCTGGCCGACACCGAAGAGGACACGAACGCGCCGACGATTCTCCGTCACGCAGGCGCTTCCGACGTGCTGCATTGACGAGTAGTTTGCAACGGAGTTCAAATTTCAATAAAATGGAAAAGACGAAGAACGTCCGGTTCTTTCCCTTCGGGATAGGAGCCAGGACGTTCTTTTATTTTTTCGGGAGGGATGGCGGGAATGAATTTCGAGCAGGCGCATGAAGCTTTTATCACGCATCATCTGCAGAGAAGGACCGGGGAGCGCAGGGGCCGTTTAGAACGGGGGCATCGAGAGGCGGAGAAGTTGTTTTGCGGTAACGTTTGGTGGTCTCTTCGAGGGAATTTTGACAACCTGCATAGGGAATTTGAAGTGCTCGACTGGCGGGGGATGTCCTATTTCTGCGATTTCGCTTGGCTGACGGAGTGGGTAAAGTTGATCATCGAAATCAAAGGTTTCGGTCCGCACGTAAGGGACATGGACAGGCAGAAGTATTGCAACGAACTGAATCGGGAAACCTTTTTAGCCGCCATGGGTTATCAGGTGATTTCGTTTGCGTATGACGACGTCGCTCATCGACCGGAGCTGTGCATCGCCTTGCTGCGTATGATAATCAGCCGTTATCATACGGAATCCTCCCCGGTCACTCTGCAGACCTTGTCCGAGAGAGAAAGCATTCGTTTGGCGTACACACTCGCTCGACCTTTGCGTCCCATCGACATTGAGAACCATCTTAAAGTCAACCATCGTACCGCCGTTCGAACGCTGCAATCGCTTTGCTCCAAAGGCTGGTTTGCTCCCGTTACCGGCGCGGAAGGGAAACATATCGTGCGTTATGAACTTCAACGAACCATAATGCGGCTGCTGTAAAATTCCTGCGATCATGCAGGTTTTTCATTCGGGCGTCGTCCGTCGGGGATCAAAGATGCAAAAGTACATGTTTTTAACAACGGATATCGATATCAGGTTAGATTGGATTTAAATGCCTGCACGATTGCAGGCTTTTCCGTTTATGGGCGAGAAGAGTGGCTAAATACCTGCACAATTGCAGTTTTGGCCGCCGCGTGACAAGCGCGAAAACAAAAACGGATAGAGGCTCGGGCTGGTTGCCGAAGCCTCTATCCGTTTTAACGACACGGTTCGTTCCGATTACGGCGAATCATTTGAACCAAGGGAATACGTATCTTACGATGAAATACAGGATACCGAAGAAGATCACGAGGTAGGCCGCGTATTTGATGAAAGTCGACAATACGAGGCTGGAATCCGATTTTTCCTCCACGCGGCGTTCTTCGATATCGACGTCATGGTCCACGTCACGGTAGCTCATGGGAAAGCCTCCCTTCAAGGATGTCGGCCAAGGCGCGGTGCCTAGTGCCTACTTACCACGTTTTACCCGAACGGCCGATTGCATGAAACGCCGGAGAAAATAAACCCGGGAAGCCTGTTTCGTTCCCGGAAGTTTCGGGTTATAACTTCATTAGAGCCTTTATTTCTCCAATACCGTTTTGACGACCCGAAAGGAGCTTTGAGATGCTGCCGAACAAATTTACGCTCCGGACCGAAAATCGGGAAGGACGCACGATCGTTTATGTCGGGGGTGAACTCGATCTTGAGGTAGCCTCCCAAATGAGGGCGGCGATGGAACCTCTGATGGAGCTTTCCGACCGCCGGCTCACCTTGAATTTGCGCGACCTCAAATATATTGACAGCACCGGCATCGGGATTTTGATTTCCGTCCTGAAGGCCCGGCATTCCCGTAACGCGCCGTTTGACGTGGAGCATGTTCCAGGACATATCCGCAAGCTGTTCGATATGACCGGGATCACTCCGTTCCTGGCTGCCGCCGAATAAACCAAAATCGGAAAGGAATGTGAGGAACCCCACATGGCCAAAGACAGACAAGTGACGTTGTCGGTTCCCGCCCAAGCGGAATTCGTCGATTTGATCCGTTTGACGCTGTACGGAATCGCAAGCAAAATGAAATTCTCTTTCGAAGAGATTGAAGATATGAAGGTCGCCGTGTCCGAGGCCGTCAACAACGCCGTTTTGCATGCCTACGGCGGAGAAGACGGGGTCATCGACGTGACCTTTGCCGTCACCTAGGAGGAGCTGGCGATCAACGTGCGAGACCACGGTGTGAGCTTCACTCCCGCGGATAACCAAGAATCGGCGTCCCTTCATGGCAAGTCGATTGACGAAATCCAGTCGGGCGGATTGGGACTGTATTTAATGCAAGCATTGATGGACCACGTCGAAGTGAAGCAAGTCGGCGGGACATCGGTGACTCTGGTCAAGAAACGCGCGCGCTCGGAAGAGACGGCGTGACGATGTCCTTACCACCCGCGCGTTTGCCCGACGACGCGATTTCCATGCTGATCGAATATCAAAGGACGATGTCCAACGAATTGGCGGAAGAGCTGATCAGGCACTATGAACCGATGGTCCGGATGGCCGCGAACAAGATGTCGCGCAACCGGCCCGATCTGTTCGACGATCTTTATCAAGTAGGCCAAATGTCGTTGTTCCGTCTGCTGAAGCAGTTCGATCCCGAAATGGGAATGCCGTTCGAACCTTATGCGATGAAAAGCATCATCGGACACATGAAGAACTACTTGCGGGACAAGTCCTGGTACGTGCAGGTGCCCCGCAGAATCAAGGAAAAAGGCTTGGTCGTACAACAAGCGATCGACGAATTGACCGTTTCCCTCGAACGATCCCCGAACGTGGAAGAAATCGCCGCGCACCTGGGGCTGGAGCTGGAGGAAACCCTCGAAATTCTGGCCGGGCGCGACTTGTACCATTACGTCTCCCTTGATACTCCGATCTCGGACGAGGAGAACACGGCGGTGCTCGGCGAGCTGATCGGCTCCCCTACGGACGATTACGCAGCGCTCGAAAGGAAGCTGGACCTGCAGGAAGCCATGTCGGAGCTGAAAGCGGAAGAGAGGGAAGTGCTTCTGCTCGTCTTCGAAGGCGGATTGTCGCAGCGAACGATCGCCGAACGGCTCGGCGTTTCCCAGATGAGCGTCTCCCGGATCCAGAAACGGGCGATCGACAAGCTGAAACAGCTGCTCACCGAGAAAGACGGGGAATACGACGCCTTATAACCTGCCATCATCCGTAACCTCCGCTTTCGCGCGGAGGTTTTTTCTGAATTTTCCGGCGAGATTAAGGAAACTCTCATCCGCGCCGGATCCCGCTTTCGTTTCATCGTCCGCTCCAAGGTGTAATAGTCTGTACGGCAATACACCCTAGCCAAAGGAGTTGGACACGATGACGGTGAAATATCGAATCCGTTGCGCAGAGAGCGATATTTTTGTCCTCGAGAAGGAAAGCGGGTTTCACCTCACCATCGGCGCCCGGGTGAATCCGCTCAGCTTCGGAAACAAGCTTGCCGAATTCGAATCTCTCGGACAAGCCGTGGACGCGGCCGAGCACTTTTGCAAGCTGTATGCGCTTTCCAAAGAGTACGGCTATCATTTGCAAAACTCGGATCTCCGCAAGGAAGGGAAAAATCCGATCCCCGTGCCGAAGCTGCTCGGCCTCAAGCTGTCGCAAGATGAGATCAAGACGTACCTGGAACAAGACGAGCTGCTGTTCGGCGCGCATGGTTAAAAAAACGAAATTAAACCCTACAAAAAACCTCCGATCCTCGGATCGGAGGTTTCGTTTGTCAACGCGCGTGCCGCTTTCAGTGCTGGATCGGGTCCGAGACGAGGCCTTCCTGCCGGAGCTCTTGTCCGGTTTTCACGCGCTGCATGTCTTGGCCGAGCCGTTTCGCGTCCTCGAAATCCTGCACCATGGAGCCGTTAGCGGCACTTGCGACCGAACGCGTCGTCTGGGGAATCGGTTTGCGGTCGGAGTCTCGGTCCGGAGAGTAGGAACGGGCGTGGATCGCTTCGATTCGCGACCGGAGGGCGATCAGCCGCCGCTTCGCGGATTCGCGGACGTGTTCGGGAACTTCCGAGTCCGATACTCCGTCGAAGAAGGAAGTTTCGCCGTCCAGCCGCAAGGTGCCGTCCTGTTCCTCGAAAGGAACCTGGAAAACGTACGTCGTTCCGCCGCCGAATTCCAGCTCGGTGCGGTACGTGGAGTAATGCACCGCGGAATCCCGCACGAATCCCGCTTGGGACAGGGCCTCCTTGAAGGCGGCGGCGGGGGCGCTCAAGGTCAGGTTCGTATTCGGCATCATTTGCATCTGTCATTCTCCCTTCTTCGTTTCCAGCAAGAGGGGCCAGCCGCCGGCCTTTGCAGGTCGGGGTGGCCCATCTGTGAGAGATTACGGCGAACGGTCAGTTCACGTTTTTCTGCTGGTCGGCGTTTTGGCTTTTCCAGGTTTGCACTTCTTCTTTGGCGGCGCCGACGGCGGTTTTGGTTTTGTCCATCAGGTCCGTCGCTTGCTGGCCTACCTGTTTGGCCATGCTCTGGGCTTTCCCCGCGGCGCTGGCAGCCACTTGTTTCGTTTTGTCCTGTACGTCCATATAGCGGTTTTTCAGGTCGGAACGAAGCTCGCGTCCCGGCTTGGGTGCGAACAGCAGCCCGGCTGCCGCTCCGATGAGACCTCCGATCAGGACGCCTTTCGTCAGACCGCCTTTGCTTCCGGCGTTTTCATTCATGGGAATTCCTCCTTCATGGTTTTCAAGTAAGCGAAGACTGCAGTGAGGTACGTACTTTCCTTTACCCGTCCCTCATGAAATGAAACCCGCCCTTTCCCGAGGGAGCGCTTTCGTCTACAATAGGAAAAGATAAAATGCGGGCTGCGCCCGCTATGCCCGGAAGGCCGGCCAAGGGACGCCCCGCGTCTTGCGATCGGCCTTCCGGCAGGAGAGGGAGACGGACGGAAATGGATTTGTCGAACAGCTTGAGATCTTCGCCGGTGTCTTTCGGCGGGGGATCGGGGTCCGGCAGGGAGAGCCGGAAATGGACAAGGCTGGATTTGGTTTTGGTCTTGTTGTTGATGTTGGTTTCGGCCGTCATGTCCCTCTGGGATCTTGGCAACCGAACGGGCGCCCAGACCTATTGGAAGCCCAGCGTCAGCGGGGAAGGCTTCACCGTCGACTTCGGCAAGGAGCGGGCGGTGGACAGGCTGAACTTGTACGAAGGGCCCGGGGCTCACGGCAGAACGAAAATCGAATGGTCCGCCGACGGGCAGAATTGGGAGCTCTACGCGGAAATCGAACACAAGCACAATCGCGTGTTCACCTGGAAGTCGGAAAATAAATCCATTACGGCGCGCTACATGCGCTTCACCGCCGTCAGCACCGGTTATACGCTGTACGAGGCGGCGTTTTTCACCAAAACGGTCACGACGGTGGCCATTCCGATCGCGCAAGTGACGGACAACGGCAAAGCGGGTTCCGCCACGGTCGGAAGCGGCCTGAACGTCTTCGACGAGCAGGAATACGCGCCGTATCGCCCCGATTACCGCAACAGCATGTATTTCGACGAGATTTACCACGGCAGGACGGCTTATGAATTCATCGAGAAAATGGAGCCGTACGAGAACACCCATCCTCCGCTCGGCAAGGTCATTCTGGAGCTGGGGATCCGTTTGTTCGGCATGACGCCCTACGGTTGGCGGTTTATGGTTGCCGTGGGGGGAACCTTGATGGTACCGGTGATGTACGCGGCTGCCAAAGGGATGTTCGGCCGCACGAGATACGCGTTCCTGGCCGCGCTGCTGCTCGTCCTCGAGGGTTTCCATTTCGTGCACTCCCGCATCACCAACGTCGACATTTTCGGCGTCACCTTTACGGTCGTCATGTACTACGCGATGCACCGGTACGGGGAAACCGTCTGGCGGGACGGCTTCAAACGCGGGCTCGGTTGGCTCGCGCTCAGCGGCGTTTTCTTCGGATGCGCATCGTCGGTAAAGTGGAATTATATGTACGGAGGCGCGGGACTGGCGATCCTGTTCTTCCTGGCCTTATTCCGGAAAATCCGCCAGTCCAGGTCGGAAGGACAGCGGCGCGTCGTCCGGCGGACACTGCTTACGCTGCTCGCGGCCGCCGTCTTCTTCGTTGCCGTTCCGGCTTCCATTTACGTGGCCTCCTACATCCCTTACGAGCGTGCTACGCAAGCGAATGACGGTATAAAGGACCTTTGGCAGTACCAGAAGAACATGTACAACTATCACAAAGGCGTCAAGGAAGCGCACCCCTATGCGTCCAAGTGGTATACGTGGCCTTTGATGCTGCGGCCCGTCTGGTATTACGGCGGCCAGGACCTGGCGCCGGGAGAGGCGCAAAGCATCGCGGCGATCGGGAATCCGCTCATTTGGTGGGGCGGTTTGCTGGCGATGCTGGCTTCGTGGTGGATCGGATGGCGGAGGCGGGATCGAATCGTGCTGACGATCGCGGTCATGTATCTGTCCTTCTACGTCCCCTGGATGGTGGCGCCTCGGAGCATCACGTTTCTGTATCACTACTTCCCGATGGTGCCGCTGCTCATCCTGTCCCTCGTATGGATGATGCGTTGGTGGGAAGAGCGCTATCGGGACGGCCGCAGGCTGACGACTGCCGCGGTCGTCGCGGCCGCAGGACTGTTCGTTTGGTTTTATCCGGTGCTGGCCGGCGTGATGATCAGCCGGGAATGGATGAACCTGTTCATCCGTTGGCTGCCCAGCTGGGGATTTTAACGGCATCTTAGAGACATGAAGAATTCGGATTCGGGCATGAAAGGGGTGACGGACATGGGTGGAGCATGCTTCCTGTCCGTAGTCATACCAATGTATAACGAAGAAGAGGTCATCGAAACGACGTACCGTCGGTTGACCTCGGTCTTGGGAACGATAGGAGAGACCTACGAGCTCGTATTCGTCAACGACGGCAGCCGGGACCGGACCGCGGAAATCATGAGGGGAATATGCGAAGTCGACCCGCATGTAAAAATGGTCGATTTCTCGCGCAACTTCGGGCACCAGATCGCGGTAACCGCCGGCATGGATTACGCGTCGGGACGCACGGTCGTGCTGATCGACGCCGACTTGCAGGACCCGCCGGAAATCATCCCGGAAATGGTGAACCGCTGGCGCGAAGGGTACGACGTCGTCTATGGGAGACGCATCGCGAGGCGCGGAGAAACTTGGTTCAAAAAGCTGACGGCGACGATGTTTTACCGGCTGCTCCGTTCGATGACTTCGGTCAGCATCCCCGTCGACACGGGCGATTTCCGGCTGATGGACCGCAAGGTCAGCGATACGCTGTCCTCGATGCGCGAGCGAAGCCGTTATATCCGCGGAATGGTGAGCTGGGCGGGCTTCCGCCAAACCTCCGTCGATTACGTGAGGGAAGAACGGTTCGCCGGCGAAACGA
Organism: Cohnella candidum; assembly: GCF_003713065.1. Lineage (NCBI taxonomy): Bacteria > Bacillati > Bacillota > Bacilli > Caryophanales > Paenibacillaceae > Cohnella > Cohnella candida. The sequence goes on from NZ_CP033433.1 coordinate 171,703, forward strand.
AATACCCGCTGAGGAAAATGCTCCGCCTGTCGGCCGACGCCATCACTTCCTTCTCGACGAAGCCGCTCAAACTGGCCGGCGTTCTCGGCTTCCTGCTGTCGGCTGCCGGCTTCGTGTACTTGCTCGTCGTGCTGTATCAACGGCTGTTCACGCATTCAACCCAGCCGGGGTGGAGTTCGCTAATCGTCATCAGCCTCTTCTTCCACGGCATCACGCTGTCGCTGCTCGGCGTGATGGGCGAATACATCGGCCGGATTTATGAAGAATCCAAAGGAAGGCCGCTTTATGTCGTGTCGGAGGCCGTCAACTTCGAAGGCGCCGCACAAGAAAGCAGACAAGCAGAACCGGCGATCGTTCGCCGTTAATCGAAGGCCGTCCCCGGCTGCGCAGGCGAGGGGGCAGCTTTTCGTTTGGCGTCCAAGCCGCCGGAATTGCGGAAGCCGCCGATTTGGTGCATATTCAGGAGAGCACGATATTTCAGCAGATGCGGAGACGGTTCAAATGGATCAAATGATAGGGAAAATCGGGGATGTCCCGTTAGTCGGCGTTACGAGGGCGGGGCTGGTGGAGAACGTACACCGGGGAAGAATTTGCGTCGTTTCCGCCGACGGCGGCAAGGTGATCGAGGCGCACGGCGACGTAGAGGCCAAGACGTACGTCCGGTCGACCGCGAAGCCCTTGCAAGCGATCGCATCGCTGCTGGGCGGCGTGGACCGGGCATGCGGTTGGGAGGATCGCCATCTCGCGATGATGGCGGCATCGCAGCGGGGCTATCCGGAGCAAATGGAAGCGCTGGGGGAAATGCTGTCGTCCTCCGGCGTGCCGGAAGAGGCGCTGGCATTCCATCCTTACAAGCCGACGGCTTCCGGGCCGCGCGATGAATGGGCGAAAGAAGGCGGCAAGCCGAGAAAGCTGTATCATACGTGCGCGGGCAAGCATCTGGGCATGCTGGCGTGGTGCCGTTTGAACGGTTGGCCGCTTGCCGGCTACACGGAGCCGGACCACCCTTCCCAGCAGGAAATTACGCGCCGCGTGCTGGCTTGGACGGGAACGGACGAATCGGACAGCGCGATCGGCCGTGACGGCTGCGGTTTGCCGGTAGCGGCCATTCCGATGAGCCGAATCGCGCTGGGCTACGCGCGGCTGGCCTGCCCGGACGCGGCGCCCGATCCGGACGCGGCGCAAGCGGCTTCGAGGGTGGCGGCCGCGATGAACCGTTATCCGGACTTGGTCGAAGGACCGGGACGGCTGGCCAGCCTGCTGCTCCGGGATCCGAACGTCGTCGCCAAAAGCGGCGCGCAAGGGCTGTTCGCCATCGGCCTGCGGCGCGAAAGGCTCGGAATCGCGATCCACGTTTCGGACGGGACCGAAGCGGCTTGGCCCTATATCGTCATGAGCTTGCTGGAGCGCTACGGAGGCGTTGAAGAGGCGACGATGTCCGCCCTGACGTCGAGATTTCCCGCGGCACTCATGAACGATGCCGGCGCGATCGCCGGGACCTGGAAACCGCTCGTCTAATCGGCGGATGCCGAGGGGGAAGACGGTTCGAACCGGTTCACGGCTGCTCGGTATTCGGTAGGGGACTGCCCATACCGGCGTTTGAACTGCTTAGAGAAATACAAGGGATCCGGGAATCCGGCGGAGGAGGCGACCTGCTCGATCGTCAATTCGGGCCTTTCGCGCAGCAGCCTTCTCCCTTGGTCGATCCGGTGCCGGGTCAGGAACGTGGCGGGCGACAGGCCCGTCTTTGCTTTAAACAACCGGGACAAGTACGCCCGGTTGTAGCCGAGCGTTTCGGCCATGCCTTCGATCGTCACGGGCTCGGCGTATTGCGCGGTCAAATACCCGATGATCTGCCCGACCAATTCCTCGCTGTGGGAAGAGGGGCGAAGCGGGGCGGGGACGGATTCGTCCGCCCGTTCCTGCAGCGCGGACAGGAGCAGCAGCAGATGGCCTGCCGCTTCCAGAGACGCCGCTCGGCTTCTCGCCAGGAAGGCGTCGTAGATGCTTCGGCAGCGTTCCCCCGGCACCCGGCTCGCCCCGGTCCTTGCCACGGGGTTCCCGGCGGCCAGGCCGGTCGTTTGCACCAAAGCAGACGCGTGCGTGCCGGCGAATGCCACCCACCGGTAGCGCCAGGGCTCTTCTTCGTCCGAAGCGTAGCTGGCCAATTGATTGGGAGGGATCAGGAACGTATCTCCCGCCCCCAATTCGGCTTCGAAATCCTCCAGCCGGAATCGTCCTTTGCCGGAAGTCACATGGTGCAGCAAATAATAATCGACGACTTTCGGGCCGACGCGATGTCCCGGCTTCGTCTGGCTCTCTCCGGCAAACAACACCGTCAGCTCCCCCGGCTCCACGCTGACGGGGTTGGAAACGACTCGGTACGTGGGCGTTTTCGGCATGGCGTTCCCTCCGCTTCATGACTCCCATTGTAACATTTCTACTGCGAATCCGCCCGCCATGAAGTCACATTTCTCCATGCGAACGACACTTCACGCCATTTTGGGCATCAGAGGCTTTCTTATATACTCATAGATAGAATCGTAACTATTCGAGAAACGAAGGTGGCCTACCGATGGCGAAACTCGCACAATTGAAATCATTGTTCTTGGAGCAGTTCGGCGGCAAGGAATCCGATATTTCCTTCTTTCAGGCGCCCGGAAGGGTCAATCTGATCGGCGAGCACACCGACTATAACGGCGGCTCCGTGTTCCCGGCGGCTTTGACGTTCGGCACGACTCTCCTGGTTTCCCCGCGCGAGGACGGCAAGCTTCTGTTCGCTTCGACGAATTTCCCTATTACCCGGGAAATTGCGACCGGCTCGCTCGCGTTCGACGAGGCGGACGACTGGACGAATTACCCCAAAGGAATCGTGTGGGAACTGGCGCAGCGCGGCATCCCGCTGTCGAGGGGCTACAATTTCCTCTACCATGGCGAGATCCCGAACGGAGCCGGCTTGTCGTCTTCCGCTTCGATCGAGGTCGTCACCGCCTTCGCGCTGCTGACTTTGGAAGGAAGAGAGACGGATACCGTCGAAATTTCCTTATGGTCGCAGCATGCCGAAAACGAATTCGTCGGCGTGAAATGCGGCATCATGGACCAATTCGCGGTCGCCAACGGCAAGAAGGACCATGCGATCCTGCTGGATTGCGACACGCTTCGTTACGAGCTCGTTCCGTTCCGCACGGGGGATAACAAGCTGGTCATCGGCAACACGAACAAACGCCGCGGCCTGGTCGATTCCAAATACAACGAGCGCCGCTCCCAATGCGAGCAGGCCGTCCGCGACCTGCGCCAGGCGTTCCCGGAGCTTCAACTGCTCGGGCAGCTCACGCTGCCCCAGTACCGCGAGAACGAAGGGCTCATCCAGGACGAGACGGTACGCCGGCGCGCGCGGCACGTCGTCGAGGAGATCGACCGGGTTTCCCGTTCGATGGAAGTGCTGAAGCAAGGGGACTTGGCCGCGTTCGGACAGCTCATGAACGCTTCGCACGACTCGCTGCGGGACTTGTACGAAGTAACCGGCGACGAGCTCGACGCCATGGTGTCCGCGGCCCGCGAAGTGCCCGGCGTGCTCGGTTCGCGCATGACGGGCGCCGGCTTCGGCGGCTGCACGATTTCCTTGGTCCATGGCGATTCCGTGGACCGGTTTATCGAAGAGGTAGGGAAGAAATACGAATCCGCCACCGGCCTGCATCCTGATTTCTACGTCTGCGACATCGGCGACGGCGTGCGGCAATTGAAGGAGGAAGCGTAACATGGCGGTATTGGTCACGGGCGGGGCGGGGTACATCGGCTCCCATACGGTAGCCGCGCTTTTGGAGAAAGGCGAACAGGTCGTCGTCGTCGACAACCTGTACCAAGGCCATCGGGAAGCGGTGCTCGGAGGCAAGCTGTACGAGGGCGATTTGCGCGACGAGGCTTTCCTGTCCCGCGTATTCGAGGAGAACGAAATCGACGGCGTCATCCACTTCGCCGCGAACTCCCTCGTCGGAGAGAGCATGAAGGACCCGGGCAAATACTATCACAACAACGTTTACGGTACGCTGTGCCTGCTGGAGCAGATGAAGAAATCCGGCGTTTCGCGCATCGTGTTTTCGTCGACGGCCGCAACTTACGGCGAGCCGGAGCGGGTACCGATCGACGAGTACGACCGGACGGTGCCGACGAACGCGTACGGCGAAACGAAGCTGGCCATGGAGAATATGATCCGCTGGTTCGACGTCGCCCACGGAATCCGCTCGGTGTCCCTGCGTTACTTCAATGCGGCCGGCGCCCACGACAGCGGCAGGATCGGCGAAGATCATCAGCCGGAAAGCCACCTCATCCCGCTCGTGCTTCAGGTGGCGCTCGGACAGCGGGAAACGATCTCGGTGTTCGGCGAAGACTACCCGACGGACGACGGGACCTGCGTCCGGGATTACATCCATGTCAGCGATTTGGCGGACGCGCACATCCTGGCTCTTAAACGGCTCCGCGATGGCGGCGGCAGCGCGATCTACAACCTGGGCAGCGGCAAAGGCTACTCCGTCAAACAGGTGGTCGAGGTCGCGCGCGAAGTGACCGGACATCCGATTCCGGTTTCGATGGAAGCCCGGCGCGCCGGAGATCCCGCGGTACTGGTCGCTTCGTCGGACAGGGCCCGCAGAGAACTCGGCTGGAAGCCGGCCCGCGAACGGCTCGAAGAGATCATCGCCAGCGCATGGCGCTGGCATAGCAGCCATCCGCACGGTTACGAAAATTGATCGGAGGATCGCGCAACATGCCTGACAACGAGAGAATAACGGATGCTTCGTCACCCTTCCGCATCAGCGCGAGTATCGACCGTTTGGTCGCTTTCGCGCTGGACCGCGGGCTGATCGAACCGCTCGACGAGGAAGCCGCCCGTAACGCGCTGCTCGATTTGTTCCGGTTGAACGGACCGGAAACTCCGGCGAAGGAAAGCGCGGAAACCGAGGGCGGATCGCTTTCGCTGCCGGAAAGTCCTGTTCCGCTGCTCGAACCGCTGCTTGATGCAGCCGTCCGCTTGGGTCTGATCCCGGACGACACGCTGACGTTCAAGGACCTGTTCGACGCCCGGATCATGGGATTGTTGATGCCGAGGCCTTCCGAGACGTTCAAGCTGTTCCGCGAGCGGAAAGAGCGAATGGGCATGCAGGAGGCGACGGACTGGTTCTACCGCCTGAACATCGACGTGAACTACATTCGGATGGACCGGATCAAGAAAAACGGCTACTGGCGCCACCCGACCGTAGACGGCGAACTGGAAATCACGGTAAACCTGTCCAAGCCGGAGAAGGACCCGCGGGAAATCGCGCTTCTGAAGACGCTGCCCCAAGCCCATTACCCGAAGTGCCTGCTCTGCAAGGAAAACGTCGGCTATGCCGGCCGTCCCGACCACCCCGCGCGGCAAAACCTGCGGATCCTGCCGCTGACGCTGCAAGGGGAGCCGTGGTATTTCCAATACTCGCCGTACGTGTACTATAATGAACACAGCATTGTATTCCGCGGCGAACATGTGCCGATGAAAATATCCCCGGAGACGTTCGCCCGGCTGCTCGATTTCGTCGAACAGTTTCCGCACTATTTCATCGGCTCCAACGCGGATCTGCCCATCGTCGGCGGGTCCATCCTGAACCACGACCATTTCCAAGCCGGCCGGCACGTGTTTCCGATGGAAACCGCGGCGGTCGCCGAATGGTTCACGGTTCGGGGCGAACCGGCGGTGAAGGCGGGGATCGTCCGTTGGCCGCTGTCCGTCCTTCGCGTGCGTTCCTCGGATCGCGAAGCCTTGCTCCGCGTTTGCGGAAACGTACTCGCGCAGTGGCGCGGCTACTCCGATCCGTCGGCGGATATCGCCGCTTATACGGAAGGCACGCCTCACAACACGATCACGCCGATCGCGCGTCTTCTGGATGACGGGGAATACGAGATGGATCTCGTGCTCCGCAACAACCGGACGAGCGAGGAGCATCCCGACGGCATCTTTCACCCGCATCGGGAGCTGCATCACATCAAGAAGGAAAACATCGGCTTAATCGAAGTGATGGGACTCGCGGTGCTGCCCGGACGTCTGCAGGACGAATTGGCGGCGATCGGCGCTATCCTGAGCGGCAAGACCGCTTACGATCCGGCCGCTTTGGCCGAAGCCGGGCATCCGTTGAACAAGCATGCGCCTTGGATTTCCGAACTCGTCTCCCAGCACGGAGTCGCCGTCGCGCCGGACCGGGCGGCCGCGATTCTGCGGGAGGCCGTGGGAGATAAATTCCACGCGGTGCTGGCGGACGCCGGAGTATTCAAGGCGGACGGCGCGGGCGAAGCGGCGTTCCGCAGGTTTCTCGAAGCATCTGCAATTCTAGCGTCTTCTTAAAATGGAGGAGTGAGCGTATGGCAGCGGTATTGACGGAAGTCATTCAGCACGAGCGTTGGGGACGCTGCGTTTCGATCCGTAACGGCAGCTTGGAGATTCTCGCGACATTGGATTTCGGACCCCGGATCATCCATTTGTCTTCCGCGGGCGGCACCAATTTGTTCTTCGAGGATTCGGAAAGCAAAATCGCCCAAACGAGCGCGGACTTCGACGTCGTCGGAGGCGGAGCGTGGAACATTTACGGCGGCCATCGCCTTTGGACGAGTCCGGAGCGCATTCCGCGCACGACGTACCCCGACAACAACCCGGTGGAATGGGAGAAGATCGGGGACAACGGCATCCGGCTGCGCGCTCCGCAGGAGCGTTGGAATCAGGTCACCAAAGTAATCGAGCTGACCGTGGACGCGGACGGCTCTACCGTCCGGCTGGTTCACCGCGTGACGAACAACGGTCCTTGGCCGATCACGTTCGCGCCGTGGGCGCTCTCCGTCATGGGTGGCGGAGGCCGCGCCGTCGTGCCGATGGCCGGCACCGACACGGGACTGCTGCCGAACCGCCGGTTCATTCACTGGCCTTACAACCGGCTGAACGATCCGCGCGTCCGGTTTACCGAAACGGAACTGGTCGTCGATCAGGGAGAAGGCCCGACGCCTTACAAAATCGGGACGGACAACGAAGCGGGCTGGGCGGCTTACAGCAATCATGGCGATACCTTCATCAAACGTTACCGTCCGGTTCCGGGCGGCGTTTATCCGGACTTCGGCGTTTCTTTCGAGATGTACACGAACAGCTTCATGCTGGAACTTGAAACGCTCGGGGAGCTGCGGGAAGTCGAATCGGGCGATGCGGTCGTCCACGAGGAAACGTGGCAAGTGGTCGCCGGCCTGGATTTGAAGCAAGGAAACCCGGAGGATGCCGTATCCTTGTTGAAGCCTTACGTGAAGTAACTGTTTCTCGGTATCCCTTCGGCTCAGAATGGGGAAGGCGATCGCACCTTTTGCGGAATAACACGGGTTTTGCGTATTATCGAATGCTTTTCGGTATCGCGCGGCTTAATAACACGTGTTTTGCGTGTTACGCAGGTCAGTCCCGCAATATGCAGCACTTTAACACGCGTTTTACGCATTACGGCAAGATTCTGCACAAAACAAAACCTCGAAAGCGAGCCCGCTTTCGAGGTTTTCTTGTTCTCCTGATGCCAAGCTCCGTCAGCTCCGCAGCCGTCCCAACTCGGAGACGATCGCCTCGACTTCGCTGATGCTGAAACGGTCCTTGGAAATCACCATATCGTATATGTCCTTGAGGTCCTCGTATTTGCCGGCGTCGAAGCTTGAAGCCTGCATCGCGGACCCGGTGGCCATGCGAAGCTTCGTTTTGATCGTCTCGATCATATATTCCACGTTGGCTTGGGTCGGTTTCGATAAGTCCATGCCGATCTTCCTCTCGCGTTTGGGGATGCCTTTATTGTATCACAGGAATTGGCGTTGCGCGTTCCGGCATGGTAACCTGAAGGAAATGAACCGCTGGGCGGGGAAGACGGGGAACGAGGAATGCGGGAGGTATGGCCGGATCGGCCGATCCGGGTGGACGGGCCGGGGATGGCGGCATTCGCGCGGCAGATCGCGGAGCGCCATCCGCTTGGAGAAATGACTTTTCTATGCATCGGTACGGACCGGTCGTCCGGCGATTGCTTGGGACCATGGGTCGGAACCTTGCTGGAAGAAGCAGGATTCCCGAAGGTCATCGGAACGCTGGCGAACCCCTGCGACGCGGATCGGCTGCCGGAAGTGATTCCGGCGCTCCCCGCGGCGGGTAAAATATTAACGGTGGACGCCTGCCTCGGACGTCCGGAATCGGCGGGCTTCTACCTGGTGGATGCGGGCCCGCTCACGCCGGCCCGGTCCGTCGGCAAGAAATTCCCTCCCCTCGGCACTTACAGCGTGGCCGGAATCGTGGGGGCGGCCGGGCCGAAGCCTTACCGGGCCTTGCAAACCGCGTCCGTATATCGCGTCATGAACATGGCGCGCGAAATCGCCGACGCCCTCGTCCGGGGCTGGCTGCCCTAACTATCGAACGAAGGATGTGCTGAGCATGCAAAACGCGGATTCCAACATGGATTACCTGCCGGCATTCGAACACAAAGGGAGCGGCGTACCGATCGTGCTGCTGCATGGATTTTGCGGGAGCCGGCGCTATTGGTACGATGTCCTTCCCGTTCTCTCCTCGCATTATCACGTCATCGTGCCCGACTTGCGGGGCCACGGCTCCTCGCCGGTATCGGAAGGTACGTATACGATGGAGCGGCTGGCCGACGACACGCTGGCGCTGCTTGACCGGTTGAAAATCGAGAAAGCCTTCGTGTTCGGCCATTCTCTCAGCGGCTATTCCACGCTCGCTTTCGCGGAAAAGTATCCGGAGCGTCTTCTCGGCTTCGGTCTCGTTCATTCCACTCCGCTTCCGGATACCGAGGCGGGGCGGGAAGGGCGGTTGAAAGCGGCGGCTCAAATCCGCGAAGAAGGCGTCCAAGCTTTTGTCGACGGCCTCATTCCCAAGCTGTTCGCGCCGGAGCACCGTACCTCGATGGAACAGAAGGTGAAGGCGGCCAAAGATATGGGTTACGCTACGTCGGCGGAAGGCGCGATCGGCTGCGCGCTCGGCATGCGGGATCGGCCGGACCGCACGGACGTGCTCATGCGCACGGATCTTCCCGTGCTTTTGCTGGCCGGCGAGTTGGACGAGGTCATTCCGGAGGAACGCCGATTTCCGGTAGCACACGCCAACATTACCGCGGTCACGCTGCCGGGCGTCGGGCACATGGGCATGATGGAAGACCCGGCCCGGTTCGCGGATGAAATAGCGGCCTTTATCGAAAAGAGCAGGGGGAACGAGGGTGCATGAACGGGACTACCTGATGCGTTTGATCGCGCGGGCGGCTTCGGCGCTCGGGGCGGTCATGGGCCTTCGGGAACAGAAAAAGCCGGATCAGGCGATCCAGGAAATCAACGAGTTTCTGGCCCGTGAGCTGCGCATGCGGAGCCGGATCGCGATGGGCCTATCCGATCAAGAACTGCTGTCGATGCTGACGGCGGGCGGCGTGCCGAATGCGGAATCGGTTGCGGTGATCGCCGCCTTCCTTCAGGAGGAGGCCGAGGTGCTGACGGATCTCGGCCGGACGGAAGAGAGCGTGCCGCGGTTCGCCAAGGCACTGCGTCTGAATCTGTACCTCATGCGGGAAAACGGCGGATTCGACGGCTGGAACATCGAGGAGAGAATCGGGCGTCTGCTCGATTCCCTCGCGCCGTACGAGTGGGACGAGGAAACCGCGCGCGCCGTTTGGCCGTGGCTCGAAGCTTCCGGCAAGCTGTCGCAGGCCGAGGACTTGCTGTACGAGATGCGCGAGCGGTTCGGCATCGGACGGGAAGAAGGGCTGGCCTTCTACGAAAGGCTGGCTCTTCTTGACGAAGAGACGCTGCAAGCGGGAGGATTGTCCCGCGAGGAAGTGGAAGAAGGCCGCCGGCAATGGCTGGCGGCCGCGAAGGAGAATGCGGGATGAAGACGGGTAGCCAAGAGGGCGGCTGGGAGCAATTCCTGAAGATGACCGTGGCGGAAGAGCATTTGCTGCAGGCGACGTTCAGCCAGCCCAGGCGCAAGGACGGACAGACGGCGCGCAAAGTGTCCGTGCGTCCGCTGCGTCTCAAAAACGAAAAGTTCTATCAGTTCGAGAGGCTGCAGGACAACAAGGCGTTCCACGAGAACGTGCCGGAAAGCGAGGCCGGCGGCAAGCTGATCGAGACGATGTCGGAATACCGGCAAGCGCTGGTGAAAACGCCGGACGCCGACGTGCAGCTGCTGGCGAACAAGAAGGGCGCGGTCACCCTCCTGAAGGGCAAGCCGACCGGGAATCCGGCGAAACGGGAGACCTCGCATAACCGGGTCAAATCCTACGTCATTCCCGACGGCGAGCCCGTGCCGTTCCTCGTCCGCCTCGGCGTCATGACGCCGGAGGGCCGCGTCGTCAAAGCGAAGTACGATAAGTTCCGGCAAATCAACCGGTTTCTCGAAATGATCGCCGACGTGCTGCCCGAGCTGCCGCGCGGCCGTCCCCTCACCGTCGTGGATTTCGGCTGCGGCAAGTCTTATTTGACGTTTGCCCTATACTATCTGCTCGCCGTTAAAGAGGGATTGCCCGTGCGCATCGTCGGGCTCGACCTGAAGGCGGACGTCATTCGGGAATGTTCCCTCCTGGCGCAGGACCTGGGGTGGGACAATCTGAACTTCTCCGTCGGGGACATCGCGGATTACGAGGGATCATCATCCGTAGACATGGTCGTGACGCTCCATGCGTGCGATACGGCGACGGATGCCGCGCTCTTGAAGGCCGTCTCTTGGGGCGCCTCGGTCATTTTGTCCGTTCCTTGCTGCCAGCACGAGCTGTTCCGGCAAATCTCCCAGCCCGTGCTGAAGCCCCTGCTGAAACACGGAATCCTGAAAGAGCGTTTCGCCGCGCTGGTGACGGACGCCATCCGGGCGAACCTGCTGGAGACGGCCGGCTACAAAACGCAGATGCTCGAATTCATCGATCTGGAGCATACGCCCAAAAACCTGCTGATCCGCGCGGTAAAAGGAAAGCAGGGGGATGCGGACGATGCCCGGCGGGAATACGAGGCTTTCCGCGATTTTCTCTCGGTTTCTCCTTATATGGAGAGGGAGTGGCCGAAAGACTTGCCGGTCGCGGGGCGATAGGTGTTTCGAGCGAGCACAGTTTAGGAAAAAATTAGGGAAACCCGATTGTCGGAAAAAGATGGCATATGTTAAAATGGAGGGAAGCTTGTCTAACCGGAATTTTGAATAAGAGACCTTTCCAATGAAAAGGTGACCGCCTTGGCACTTTTCTGGCCCGATATGCTCCTCTTTGTCTCCCTGCTCATCTTGTTCGTTTGCGTGCTTGCGTTCAACCGGATCACGCAAACGCACAAGGTGTATTTGGCTTTTCATTTCGTGATGATGCTTTGGCCGTTCGGCCAATTCATGGTCAACACGACGGGGTATCTCCATTTTCAGGAAGCCTATATTAAGCTCGCCTTTACCGCGCTGTCGCTGCTGGGTCCGGGCTGGCTCGTTTTCGTTTTCTTCCTGACCGGCCGAGCGGCGCTTTTGACCGCATCCAAAACACTGCTGTATCTGCTGCCTTCTCTGCTCTGCGCGGCGGGCGTCCTATGGAACCCGGGGAACATCTTCATGACGCCGCAAGACGGCTCCTATCTCCATCACGAGTACGGCCCGTTTTTCTGGCTGCTCGTGGTCGTGGAGTTCCTCTATTTCATCATCGCGCTTCTGATCATGTTCCACGCATTGAAATCCGTCCATTCGCTGAATCAGCGCAAGCAGCTCGCGATCGCCGTCATCGGCATTTTCGTATTGACCGGTTTCAGCGTGCTGGACCTGCTGATCAACGTGCTGCTGGCTCCCTGGCTGCCGGTCATTCCGGGGATGATGTCCCTCGGCATCCTGCTGTCGGATTGCTGCTTCGTCGTCGCCATCTACCGGTACGGCATGTTCGACATCCTCAGCATGGCCCAGCGGGATATCTTCTCGCACATGACCATGGGGATCATCGTCGTGGACGAAAACGGCAAAGTGCTGGAAGTGAACCGGGGCGCCGCTCCGTTCGTCCATACGGCCAAGGGCGACGTGTTCGAGATGGAGAAATTCCTGTCTCCGCTGCACACGCAGGGAGAAGTTAATGAATTTCTGTATAAATACCGAAATAATCCTCAAGAGCGCATGCAAACCGAAATTACGCTCGCCGACAACATGACCCGCCACGTGACCATCCAGATTTCCCCGGTGCTGGACGACCGCAAATCGCTGATCGGGCGCGTGATCACGTTTCACGACGTCACGGAGCTGCGCAAGCTGGTCGACGAGATGAACCGGAAGAACGAAGCGCTGCACGAAAGGAACCTCGAGCTGGTCACGATCCAGGAAGAGCTGTTCCGGGTCAACCAGAAGCTCGAGCAGATGGCCATTACCGACGGCCTGACCGGCTGTTACAACCGGCGGTACCTCATGCAGCAGCTGGAGCACGAAGTGCTGCTGAACATGCGTTACCGGATTCCGTTCTCCGTGTTTCTGTTCGATATCGACCATTTCAAGCAGATCAACGACCGCCACGGCCATCTGGTCGGGGACGAAGTCATCAAGAGCACCGCCGAAATCGTGCGGGACAAGCTCCGGAGAACCGATATTCTCGCCCGGTACGGAGGCGAGGAATTCACGATTTACCTGCCGCATACGGGACGGGAGCAGGCGGAGCTGCTGGCGGAACGGATCATGTACGCCATTAACCATAACGAAGTGGCGGCCGGCTCCGAGAACGTCAAGATCACCATCAGCATGGGCATCGTGACGGAGGACGGAGACGATATCCGCTTCGAAGATCCCAAGGAATATTTGCGGGAAGTGTTTGCCCGCGCGGACTCCGCGCTGTATAAAGCGAAAAACGGTGGAAGAAACCGGGTCGTACTGGCCCATTAACGAAGTTCAGTTCGTCGTGTCGGAGGTGTCGGGATGAGACGTTTGGGACTATCGCTGGGGATCGGGTTGTCGATCGCGTTCAGCGCGGCCGTTACGGCCGTGCATCTCGCTTGGGGAAGCGGCCCGGATCAGGCGGTTACCGCGGCGTGGATCGGGCTTGCTTTCCTTGCGATCACGGTGCCTCTCGGTTGTTTTTTCGGCGTCCAATACGACAAGCTGAGAGGTTGGGCGGAGCGCGACACGCTGACCGGCGCCTGTACGCGCCGGTTCCTGCAGACCGGTTACCCGAGGCTCGTCGCGCAGGCGGACCGCAGACGCAAGCGGATGTCGGTGCTGCTCGTCGACGTGAACGATTTCAAGGCCGTCAACGACACGCTCGGACACGCGAAGGGCGACGAATTGCTCCGCAAACTCGCGTGCGGACTGATGAACGCATCCCGTCACGGCGAGATCGTGGGACGTTGGGGCGGCGACGAATTCCTGCTTCTATGCCCGTACGGCGACCGTTCGGCGCTCGAGGCGCTGAACCGGGCGATCTCGGAGCAGATCGCAGGCATTTCGGCGCAATGGAACCGGCCTTTGTCGGTATCGGTCGGAACGGCGGTCTACCCGGATGACGGAAGGGTGCTCGACGAGCTCGTGCAAGCGGCCGACCGAGGCATGTATGCCGACAAGCACCGTCGCAAGGAAGTTGTCCAGCAGCGGCTGAAAGCATAAAGAAACCGGGAAAAAAGTCTTACGCAAATAGACATGCATGTGGTAATATAGAATCAATATGACAGACTTGAGACGTCGATAATTGGCAAACTTGCCGAAAGGCAAGGACGCAAAGCTACAGGGTCTAACGTTCGCTCGTCGAACTACGACAGCCTGGCTGCCGAATCGTCCCGTACACCGTACATAGGGATTTTGGCGAACAGGCTGCTTCCGATCGGGAGCCGCCTTTTTATTTTACATAGACAAAGTGAGATAGGGAAAGGTGGTCGCTGGCATGAGAAACGGTTGGAGCTCGCAGGCCGGCCTGGCGAGCGCGAACGGGGATCTGCTTCCGCTGAATGTCCTGCTGCATTGCCGGACGGTGGTGGAATCGCAAAATTTCGTAACGACCGGCCTGATGACGCACGTCGAAGGCGAGTTGTTCGAGGTGGAGCTCAGCGAGTTCGAATCATTCGAGCTGGGCGAGAAAGTCAAACTGACGATTTACACGCCGGCGGGCATCCAGACGTTTCCGTCTACCATTTTCGCGAAATACGAAGGCGCGATCGCGCTCATCCAGCCTCCCGAGGTGCATAAGAAATTCGAGGAGAAGCGCGAGCATCCCCGCGTTGAAGTCAGCGGCAGCGTGCAGCTCGTCGACGTTTTGGATAAGGAAGGCAATCCGGTCGAAGTGACCCTGCGGAATATCAGCGTATCCGGCATCGCATTCGAGGCGCCGGACCTGCCGGCGTTTACGAAGGAAGCCACAATGAAAGCGACCGTCGGTCTCGGCTTCGAGTTCAATTGCGAGCTGGAAATCGTGAGAAGGGATCGCCAGGAAGAAGGCTTGATGTGCGGCGCGAAAATGAAGCTGCTGGAGCCCGATATGCTGCGTCCCCTGCGCGCGTTGATCCTTCGCCAGCAGGTGGAGCGGAACGTCCGCACCCGCAAAGAGAACGAGAACAAGAAGCATACCGCCGTTTTCAAAAAAGCTTGATCGGTTAAGGTCGTCCATATTGCTCAATTCCGGCAGGTCCTTCATACTGGACCTGTCGTTTTTCGTGTTTACGGCATGCGTAGATTCGGAGGATTCAGGATCGTGAGAAAGTTCGGTCATTTCGCCGCTGCGGCGGTGTTGGCGGGATTGCTCGGGTGGTCGGCCTGGCGATTTGGGCTGTTTTACGACGATGACGCGTATTCGGCCGAGCTCCTCGTATTCGCCGCCGTGCTGGCGGGATTGCCATGGGTTGTGTGGGGCCGTAAGGAATCCTTGCCTGCCGCGGCTTTGTTTCCGCTGGGCGTGGCTGCTTGTTACGGCATCACCCTGCTGATGGGTCCCGCTTCCTACTCCGGAACGGTAGATTCGATGCTTCGGTGGACGGCGTTTGCCGGCTGGCTGACTTTGTTGTCCTTGTGGGGGAAGAAGCCCGGTCATCGGGGATGGGGAGAAGCGGCCATTCAGGCAATAGGTTTGTTCCTGCTCGTCGGAGGCTGGCTGGGTTGGTTCGGATGGCTGTCTTTTCCCGAGATCGTGCTCCGATTCGACGACCCCGAATTGTCCGCGACCGGCGTTCGTCTGGCCGGATTCCTGCAGTATTCTAACGCGTACGCCGCGGTTTTGGCTTTCTTCTTGCTGCGGCAATGGCAGGGATGGGCGGGGGCCGGCAAGCTGAGGGCGATCGCGGCGAGCTTGTCCGCCATTCCCTATGCGGGGGCGATCGCGTTAACCGAATCCAGGGGAGCGATTGCCGCTCTGCTGGCCGGATTCGTGCTGGCGCTGGTTTTCGCGGACGGGCGCAGGGAGAGGGGAAAACTGCTGCTCGTCGCGTGTTGGACGCTGCTTGGCGGCTGCGCGGCCGCGGGCGGTGCGCTTCGCGCCGTCGCCGCCGGCGGCTCTTGGGGCTGGTTGACGGCAGGTGTACTCGTTGCCGGAGCCGGCGCTCTGTATGGCTTGTGGCTGTGGACTTCACGGCGGGGAAAAGGGGAAGGCTGGCCGACAGTTATTCTGTGGGCGGGTGTGACGGTTTTGGCGTTGGCATTAGGTGCGGCTGCTTATGCGTGGATGGGGAGCATGGGGAACGGCAGCCGCCTGTCCGGCGGAGAGTTCGGCACCGCCGCTTCGCGCCTGCTCTTCTACCGGGACGGTTGGCGCATGTTCCTGGATTCGCCTTGGCTTGGCTTCGGAGGCGACAGCTGGCGATCTTTGTTCGGTTACTATCAATCCCAGCCTTACGTCGGCAGCGAAGTGCACAGCGGGTATCTCGATATGCTGCTGGATACGGGGTTGCTAGGGTTGGCCGCTCTCGCGGTAATGCTCGTCGTTTGGATTCGCCGGGTGTGGAAAACGCGGCGCGAGGCGCTGGCTCCCGCCGCGGTTCTTTTGCTGCATGCGGCCGTGGATTTCGATTTTTCCTACGCCTGGATCTGGCTGCTGCTGCTCGCGTGGTTTGCGCTGTTCTCCGCGAACGCGGAAGCCGGTCGGCCCGACGCACGCCGATGGCGGGCCGCCGGCGGAGTAGCCGCCGCGCTGCTGCTGGGCGCGTCGGCGTGGGGCCTGTGGGCGGCTTGGCATGGCCATGCCGCCGCCCGGGACTTGGCCGCCGCCCGGCGGACGGCGACCCCTGCCGCGCGCGAAGCGAAGCTGCGCGCGGCGCTTACGGCGAATCCGGCGCTTGTCCGGATTCGCTTGGCGCTCGCCCCGATCCTGCTGCAGGCGGAGGAGCGGGAGAGCGTGCTGGCGGCGGGACTGCGGTATGAACCGCAGTCCGCGCCGCTGCTCTTGCAGCTCGGCTTGGCGGAAGCCGAGCTGGGCATTGCCGCGCAAGCGGAGGTTCGCTTGCGCGAGGCGCTGCGGCTGGAGCGGTTCAGCCGCGAAGCACATGTCGCCGCGATCGCGGAGATGGCGCGGCTCTCGCAAGCGCTGCGCTTCCGCGGCGACGCAGCGGGCGCCCGCACGGCGGCGGAGGCGGCCGTCTCCTTCTACGAGCGGTTCGCCGCGCTCGCGCGGGAAGTGGAGGCGGAGCCGCATCCGGCCAACGGCCGGGGCTTCGCGATGGCGCCGTCCGCCCAGTTCAACGCCGCTCAAGCTTACGCGGACTTGGGCCGGATCCCCAAAGCGCGGGGGCTTCTGCTTGGCTTGATCTCCGCCGACTCGGACGGCTGGCGGGACGAAGCGGAGGAGCTGCTGAAGAAGCTGGACGAAGGATCAGCCTCCGAACGCGTCGCGGAAAGCCCGGGATAACTTGGCGGGCTCCACGGCCCACAGCGTTGCGATTTCACCGCAGACCGCTTCGTCCCACCAATCCGCGAGAAGCTTCCGGTTGCTGTGATTGAGCGTGATCCATTCCAAGTTGCCGATCACTTTCCTGTAATACAGTTCGACCGCTTCTTTGACCTTTTCGGGCGGCACGAAGAGTTTCAGCCTTTTAAGGGTCCGGTAGAGCTCGTTGTCGCAGGCACGGCGGATGCTTCGGGGAGTAGGGAGCGGAGTTTTGTGTTTTTCTTGGCCGTCTTTCATGGACTATTCTCGCCTCACTTTCCTGCGATACCTTATGCGGAGCAGGCCCAGGAAGCGACAAAGACGCCCTCGCGGGCGTCTTTTTTTGAATCTCGGATTTTATTGGACGACGATATAACCGACCATCGGGCCGCCGTTTTGCGGCACGTCGTGCGTTTGGCAGACGATCGGGTAGATGCCGGCCGCCGTCGGGGTGAACCGGATGGTCGTCGTTTTGCCTTTATGGACTTCGCCGCTGATATTGAGCCCTTCGATTACGAAGGGATGCGATTGGCCGTTGATGCCGGTAATGCGGAGCTCGACCGGTTGGTTTTTCTTCACGACGACGGTACCCGGGTCCCAGCGATAGGATTCGAGTTCTTTGCCGTTGTCCGATGTGGCTTTGAATTCACCCGTGACGAGCTGGAACACTTGCTTCTGGTCGGAGGCTGCGGGCGCGGTGGCCGCCGCGGGTTTGGATTGTTGCCAGCCGACGTACGCCCCGGCCAAAATGACCGCAACCGCCAAAAAGGCGTACAGCTGCATTTTTCTCCGTTCGATAAACACGACTTTACTCATGCCGTTCATTCCTCCTCAACTTTGTCCATCTACCGAAGCATATGCGACGGCCCGTCCCCGCATGACAAGCCTGAACGCATCGAAAGTGATTTCTCTCCGGTGGAAGAGCCCTCGCCGCCTATGCTAGAATGAGAAGGATTGGGAAATGGGAGAGAAAGCAGGTCGATAAGTTTGGTTCACGATATTTTGGCGCAGGCGCTGGGATGGGTGGAAAGCCTCGGTTATTGGGGCATTATCATCGGCTTGGCCATCGAGGTCATTCCGAGCGAAATCGTCTTGGGATTCGGCGGATACCTGGTATCCCAAGGCCACATCTCGTTCGTCGGGGCCGTTATTTGCGGGTCGATCGGCGCGGTGCTGCAGCAGTGGCTCCTGTACGCCATCGGCAAGTACGGCGGCAGGCCGTTTCTTCTCCGTTACGGCAAATACTTGCATATTAAAGAAAAGCATGTGGACGTCGCCGAACGCTGGTTCGACAAGTACGGGCCTATCATCGTGTTTACCGCTCGTTTCGTGCCGGTCATGCGGCAGGTCATTTCCATTCCGGCCGGGATGGCGCGCATGAATTTCACCGTTTACACCTTGCTTACGCTGATCGCCTCGATCCCGTGGTCGTTCCTGTTCGTCTGGCTGGGCTGGAAACTCGGCGACAACTGGGAGCAGATCGGCGAAGAAGCGGCTCCTTACACGAAAATCATTATCCCCGCGGCCATCGCGCTGCTCGTGATTTACGTAGTCTACGCCGTTTGGCGCAGCAGAAATAAGAAAACGGCTTGACCATTCCATTTCGAAAAGAGGAAACGAGATGAGTCAACAAATCGGGCACAAGTGGGGTCAAGGCATCGCGCCGCTCAAGTTCAAAGAGGAAATGACCAAAAACAAAGACGCTTTCGCGTCGTGGTACGACAAGTTCGAGTGGCCGGACGCGGAGCTGCAAGAATTCTTCGAATCGCTCAACAATCGGGACGACCTGCGCTGCCTCATTTTGGCGGCGGACTGGTGCGGCGACGTCGTGCGCAACGTGCCGGTCGTGCTCCGCGCGACGGAGACGGCGGGCATTCCGACGCAAATCCTCATCATGGAAGAGCATCTGGATTTGATGGATCAACACTTGACGATGGGCGGACGTTCGATTCCGGTCGTGTTCTTCACCGATACAGGCGGCGTCATTCTCGAAAAATGGGGACCGCGCCCGAGTTACATTCAAGAGCCGATGGTGGCGTTCAAGCGGGATAACCCGGACCGCGAAGCGCCGGATTACCAAGAGAAGCTGTCGGCCGCGCGCCAGGAGATCATGCGCCGGTACGGCGAAGATGCCGCCTACCAGACGCTGGTGCTGCAAGAGCTGCGCGACGTGCTGGCGAAGGTGTAAGCCGGCATGATGACTTTTCAGACCTTCACGCTCGGACCTCTCGGCACGAACGCTTACGTCGTGACGGACGCGGGACGGACGCGGGCGATCGTGATCGATCCCGGTACGCCGGACGCGGCTCTGATTCGCAGGCTGGACGGCTTTCAGGTAGAAGCCATTCTTCTCACGCATGCCCACTTCGACCACATCGGGGGCGTGGAAGAGGTTCGTCGCCGCTTCGGCTGCCCTGTGTTCATCCACTCGGCGGAGAAAGATTGGCTGACGGATCCGGCCAAAAACGGCTCTCTTCGCTGGCCGGAAGCCACCCCGCCCATCGCGGGTCAACCGGCGGACCGGCTGCTGGCGGACGGTGACGAACTGGAACTGCTGGGTGAAACGTTCAAGGTGCTGCATACGCCGGGCCATTCCCCGGGGAGCGTCAGCTTTCTGTGCGGCGATCTCCTGTTCGCGGGCGACGCGCTGTTTCGGCGTTCGGTGGGCAGGACGGATCTGCCCGGCGGGAATTCCGGTCAACTCGAACGCTCCATCCGGGAGAAGCTGTATACGCTGGCGGAGGATGTGCTCGTGCTTCCCGGACACGGTCCGGACACGACGATCGGGGAAGAAAAGCGGGAGAATCCGTACGTTCGCGCTTGACGGGCGGCATGTTGAAGTAAATTGAAAAAAGGGGCTTTACACCCTATAATGCATTTGATATAGTGAGCCTTACCAAGCTTTTCCTACAAAGCATTTCATGCATGACTGCGAAGCACGCAGGCTGCGGAGACCTCTCCGCGCCTGCGTTTTTTATTTTTCCGAAAGAAGGTGGAGGAATGAACCGGAAAAGGCAAATCGCGATCAGCTTGTCGGCCGCCGTGCTGTCCGGCGCGTTGGTATACGGCGTTTATGCGCTGCAGCTCAGGCAGGTCAAGCTCCAAGAAACGATAGAGGTCGTCGTTCCGAAGCGGTTCGTGCCGATGGGCGCGATGCTGGCGCTGGAGCATCTGGAGACCCGAACGCTGCCCCGCGCGGCCGTGACGGAGGACATGATCCTTCATCCGGAGGAAGCCGTCGGAATGGAGGCGTCCGCTCCGCTCGGGGCCGGAGAGCCGCTGCTTCGATGGAAGTTGGACCGCTATCGGCTGCTCCCCGGGGCGGGCGAAGCGACGTTCCAGATTCCGCGAGAGTATGTGAAATCCGTTTCCAGCGGCATTCGGGCGGGGGACACCGTTTTCGTGTATTTGTCGGACGAATCGTCCCCATCGCGGCGCCTGTTCGAACACTCCGTCATTGTCGCCGGCGTGAAAACCGCGGCAAACCTCGAGCTGGACAATCCCAAAAACCCGAATCTTCTTTCGATGGCCAGCGGCAATAAGGAAAGCATGTACGCTTCGCGGAGGGATGCGAACGGGACGATCGATTCGGTCAACTTGAATTTGACGGAAGAGCAGTGGCTGGCGATCGATTCGGCGTGCAAAACGGGCAAGGCCAAGCTGGTCGTAGCCTTCGATTCCTCCGGTTTGGGCGGCCAAGGTGAGGGGGAGACGGAGCGATGAGCGGAAGGCTGGCGGCATTTGCCGGCTCCACGCCGAACATCGGGACGACGCTTACCGCATTCGGGACCGCTTACCGGATCGCGGAGGCGACGGGCCGGAAAGTCGGCTTTCTGTGTCTGAACTTGAAAAGCGCGAAGACGCATCTGTACCTGGGCGTCGATAAGCCGCAAGTGACGCTTGACGGCTTGCGTCCGGAGCTGCGGGCGGGAACGCTGACCGCGGACCGGCTCTCCCGCTACGCCTATCGGCTGCCGAAGCTGGGCGGACTTCAAGTCCTGTTCGGCAATCTGGCCCGCGAACAGGCGGAGTATTACGAGCCGGAGGATATCGGCCGTCTGCTCGAAGCCTCCCGCCAAGCGTTCGATTTGACGATAGCCGATGTCAGTGCCTATTGGGACAACGCCGCGACGGTATGCGCAATGAAAAACGCGGATGACCGGTTTCTGGTGACGACCGGCAGCTTGAGCCATTTTCAGGAGGACGTCCAGCGATGGACGGGGCAGGTCGGTTCATTGTTCGGCCTTTCGGCCGAGCGATTCGGGGTGATTCTGCTGCAGGGAACCCACAGATCGACGGGAGGATTCGGAATGAAAGAGATTCGCAAAGAAATCGGCAGTCCGTCCTTTGCCGAGCTGAAGCTGCTCGAAAGCGTCCATCTTCAGCTGGACAGCGGAAGGCTGGACGAATGGCTGGCTTCCCAGGAACGGAATGCCGAAGTTTTCGACCCGGTTGCGGTGCCTTTATTACGGCGGTTGAATTGGGAAGAACGCCTGAAACTCACGGAGCGTCCTTGGCTGAAAAGGCTGATGGCGCATAGGCGGAAGGACGGATGAGCGGAGGGAGCGGCAAGTTTTCGGCCACAGCCTATGCTTCCGAACTGCAGCAGGCAGAGAACGGCGTGCGGGCAGCGGGGCTGGGCGAAGGTTCCGATGAAGCAGCCGGTTTGGCGCCCCTTCGTGCGCTGACCGATGAAGTTCGGCTGATGCTCGCTGCGCCTCGGGGGTGGAGCGAGGAGGAACGCCGGAAGTACGCCGAAAAACTGAACCGCGCCGTCATCGGGTTTCCGCAGGAGCGGGCGGAAATGCTCGCCGTCATCTCCGACTGGATCATCCGCAAACGGCTTCAGCACGTGAGCGTCGGCGGTCTTGCGTATGGCACGCTGGCGGAAGCGCTGTTCGCCGAGGTGATCGGCATGAATATGCTCGAGCTCGTCCTGCGAAACCGCGAAGGATTGGAGGAAGTGCAGGTTGTCGGTACTCGGATCTTCGAGGTGAGAGACGGTCGGGCGGTTCCGTCTCCGTATCGGTTCCAGGAAATCTCCCAGGTGGAGCGAATTCAGCAAAACCTCGTCCTGTTCAACAACGACCGCATCAACCCCCGAAAACGTTGGGCCGAAGTGGTGCTGCTGGACGGCTCGCGGGTGACGATGACGGGTTTCGGTTATACGGCTCAGCCGACGCTGACCATCCGGTTTTATACGGTTCGCCGTTTCGATTTGGACACGCTGTGCCGTCCGGAATACCGGACGATCGACGAGGACGTGAAGAGGCTGCTGTTGATCCTTGTGAAGAGCCGTTTCAACCTCGTCGTTATCGGATCCACCAATACCGGCAAGACGCACTTGATCAAAACCTTGATCGCGGCAATGCCCGACGAAGAGAGGATCGTCACGATCGAGACCCGCCACGAACTGATGCTGGCGCGCGACTTTCCCGGCAAAAACGTGGTGGAATACGAGGCGGACGAGGACGATGCGGTGCACGGGCCGCGGCAAGCTTTCAAGCTTGCGCTTCGGCAGTCACCCCAGCGC
This sequence comes from Cohnella candidum, assembly GCF_003713065.1. NCBI lineage: Bacteria > Bacillati > Bacillota > Bacilli > Caryophanales > Paenibacillaceae > Cohnella > Cohnella candida. Next base: position 194,098 of record NZ_CP033433.1, read on the forward strand.
ATCTGCCATGCGGAGATCCGCGACGAGGACGCGAACATTTACGTTCGCGCCTGCACGCGCGGCCACGAAGGCAGCATCACCTCCGTTCACGTCAGCTCGCTCGAGGACGTGCCGGATACGATCGCCGACATGTGCCTGCTCGATGGGCGCGGCATGAACCCGGTCCGATTGGCCAGAAGGATCGCCGAGCACGTGACGCATATCGGACTTGAAATGCGGTTGGTCGGCGGCGTGAGGAGACTCGTGCGAATCGGGGAGTTCTGCTGGGAACAAGGGGAGATCCGGGTCCGAGACCTCGTGAAATACGAGGAACAGGGCGACCGATGGACGTTTCCGGAGCGCTTTACGGCCAAGGGCTCCGAACGGATCAGGCAATGGGATCCCGAGGGATACGCTTGGCTGCGGGAGCGGGGAGGCGTGGAAGGATGTCCGACTTAACATTGCTTTCTTTGTGCGCGCTGCTGTTCCTACTTATGTTCGCGGGTTTGTGGTTCGGTTTGGCCGCGATTTGGGATCGGGTGGCGCTGCGGCATCGCTTGGCCGGCAGAAGAGTGTCGAAGCCGGGAAAACCTCCGGTCTACGACCGGGGAAGGCGAATGTTCGGCGGAGCTTACGTCCATATGGCGGACCTGCTTTCGGCGGTCGGCTGGGGAACGGCGCCGGGCGCGTTTTTCGCGGTGTCCGCCTTTCTGGGATGTTTGGGGTTCTCCGGCGGGTTGGCGCTGTTCCAAACGGGTCGTTCCGCCGCTTTGCTTGCCGCAATGATGGGCGGTCTGCCTTACGTGCTGCTTCGAATGCGCCTCGTCAGCCGTCAGATGGCGACGCGGCTGGAGTTTTTGCCGGCCGTCGAACTGTTTTACCAATGCTATTTGATTACGGGATGCCGCCACGTACGAACCGCATTGCAGAAAACGGTCGAGGAGCGGCGCCTTCCCGGGGAAGTGCAGGCCGTGTTCGGGCAGCTGTCCCGGCACCTCTCCGTGACCGGCAACGACGAGGAAAGCTTGCGCAGGTTCTCGCTCGCTTTCGGCCATCCATGGGCCGACTACTTCGGCAGCATCCTGAAGGTCGCTTTGACGGAAGGCAACAATGTGGCCGGAAACTTGAAGGAGTTAATCGGCGACATGCGCAAATCCCAGCTGGCGAACCAGCAGGAGCGCCATAAAATGCTCGAAATCCGGCTGGCCAACTTCACACCGGCGTTGTTTCTGGTTCTGTTTTTGGGCATCAATTTCCGGTTGAATCCGGAAGGGAGCTATCGGGCTTACGTGACGGACCCGACAGGCAGAGGCATGCTGCTGAATGCGTTGGCGCTGTTGTTCGGTTCACTGCTGATGGGCGTCTTTTTATCCCGCAGGAAGCTGTAGAAGAAAGGAGTTTGACTGGATGGCGGCGTACGAACGGTTTCTCCTTTCTTGGAGCGGTTGGCTGCCGGCGTTCGCGCTCGGCTTTGCCGGGTTTGCCGCGATTTTGAGAGGGGTGGTTTTCCGGCCGCGGCGCGCCCGTTGGAAGATTGCGCGCAAGGCTTGGCGCTCCTTGGACCTGCCTCCTTGGTTGGTGAAATTGTGCCGGGCGGACCGGGACAGCCAGGCATTGCATGAGCGCAAAGTACTGCTGGCGGGATGCGGGTTCCGGATGGATCCGGTCCTCTATCTGGCGTGGCGCAGAATCATTATGTGCTTACTCCTCGTTGTTTCGGCGTTGGGGTGGCGGCTTCACGAGCTGGAGTGTCTTATCGCCGCGACGTCCGCGGTACTCGCGGCATGGTTCGACGGGATGGCCTTGCATGCGTTAAGACGTTACCGCACGGACCGAATCCGGAGGGAACTGATCGCCGCGGGCAGCCAACTGCTCTACTACACGGGTTCGAGACTTCATCTTCACGGCAAATTGATGAGGTGTCTCCCGCTCACCAGAATCATCCGGCATGAGATGGGGCTTATGTTGAACGAATGGTACCATGACCCGGACAGGGCGCTGCGGATTTTTCAGGAGCGGCTGGGTACCGACGAAGCTTTCGGATTCTCGGAATGCCTTCGCTCGCTCAGGCTCCACGAGAGTGAAGAGGGGTATGATCTGCTGAGGGAAATGCTTCGCGAGTACAAGGCGAAAATCGAGCTGGCCCGGGATGGCCGCAAGGAGACGGCTTCCTATGCGCTGTTCGTGCTGGCGGGCATCCCGGTGCTGTATACGTTTCAAGTCTTTCTGTACCCCTGGGTGCAGGAAGCGGCCCAACTGTTCGATGCTTTGAATCCTTAGGAGAGGAGGAAGCAGGGTGAGGAATATTTTGATTACGGTGATGATGCTCATCGTCGTCGCGCTGATGTTCAACGCCATCATTGCCCAGGACAATACCGGGACGAGGGCGCGGATCGAGAACCAAGGAACGACCGCCAATACGACGCTCGGCAATTTGCAGCCGTAAGGCAAGGAGGGGACGAACCATGCGGCAATTGTTGATGACCGTGCTGCTGATCGCGACGGTCGTATCTTTGTACGCTTCGTCGGTTCAGGGCGAAGGCGGCATGCAGGAGAAGATCCGCGATTCGGGGAACCGGATGGCGGACGGGATTTCCCGCATCAGCCCATGAAGCAGCTGCTCGTCTTCGTCCTGTTCGCCGCGCTGTTTTGCTGGCTGATGTTTTCGCCGGTTTACAAACACGTGCTGGTCATCCGGCAAGCGCTGCTTCAACAGGAAGCGGACTACTTGCTGGAGGTCGGCGCAAGCGGCACATACGGTTATATCGACGGCGGGATGATCGCCGAATCTCGGGACCGGCTGGCTTCGCACGGCTTTCAGCCAGGGGGATTGGAATATGAGCTGTCCTCCACGACCGGAGTGCCGGCGGACGATTCGTTCTCCCCGCTTCCTCGTGGTGTCGGGTTAAAGCTGACGATTCGGTACCCGTATGACCGTTTGCTCGACATTGACCGGTTGATCGGTATCGCTCCGCCGCCGGAAAGCGCGCGTTTGTCCGCCGGAGGGATGAAAATGAGCGAGTATGTGCCATAGGGGATGAAGGGGCAGAATGGATGAGGGCCGTGGAGGGGGAAGGAGGAGCCCATGGCAAAGCTGGTCTTCGCCGTGATGATGACCGTAATCTGGTGGATGCTTCACGCTTTGCAGATGGACGAAGAGCTGGCGCTGGGAACCGTCCATGAAGCGAAGAGGGCGGTGAACCGGGCTGCTCACGCGGCTGCCCAGCAGGTGGACCGGGACAAGCTCGAGGTTGGTGAGCTCGCTTTGGACGCCGATCGGGCGGAAATGGCTGCCCTCGCCTACTTACGGGAAAACCTGCGCCTGGACGAGGGGCTTGCGCCTTTGCCGGGGAGTTTCCTGAAGGAACCCGTAAGAGTCCTGCAGTTTGCGGTCATCGGTCCGGAAGTAAGCTTCCCGTATACGTACAGGAATGACACGCTCGGATACGAAGTGACGCTGCGCCGTCCGGGCGTGGTGCTGATCGTTCATCTTGCGTTCCCCCGAATGTTCGGCGTCATATCGCCGATTGAATGGGATCTCAAGGGCTCGGCGGAAATGGTATACGTCTGAGGGTGGAACAAGAATCAGGATGCCATTTCCCGCTGTCTCATGACGTTCAGGAAACTGTGTATGCTGACGTACAGTGAACCTCCAATGAGCGCCGAGCCGATGCTGAACATCCCGATCAACGAAAAGAGTGTGCAGCAGACGCCGATGAAGAGACACCATTTCCAATTACCGCGAGTCACCAGGCAGGCGATCACGAGGAAGGTGACGAGGAATGCAATCCCGTATCGCACGAAAATCATCCCGTTATGATACTCGGCCGTCTGCGAATCGAAGCCATGCATATCCTGCCACCCGCCTGCAATGAGCCACACGGACCCCGCCATTCCCAGCAGCGCCCCCAGGACGCCGGTCACCTTCGCGATCGACACTGCGCTTCCCCCTCTCGGGTGGCTAATTCGTCGTCTTCATTTTACAGCACCATCCAGGGTGTGGAAATCCCACCGTAGTCCCGCTCACCTTGTCGTTGACGGCAGCTCTTCCTCTCTGTTCTAATGAGGAAAACGGCAACCAAGGAGAGACCTCCCATGCAAGCTTTTCCTCGCTCGGAAGCAGAAAGCAGGCTGAGCCGCTTACAACATATCATGCGAGAAGCGGGGGCGGACGGCTGTCTCGTCACGCAAAACGTCGGCATCTACTACTTCACGGGTTCGATGCAGACCGGCTACTTGTTCGTGCCCGCCCAAGGCGAACCGACGTATTACGTCCGCCGCAGCGTCGCGAGAGCGAAAGCCGAGTCGCTCGTCCCCACCGCGGAGTTGGGCTCGTTCCGGCAATTCGGCGCCAAGCTGGCCGCGGATTATCCGGCCATTTTCCCAGAAGGCACCCGCCCAACCATCGGTGCGGACCTGGACGTGCTGCCGGCGCAACTCTACCTGCGGCTGATCGAAGCCATCCCAGCCGCGGAGTGGAAGGACGCTTCCGCGTATCTCCGGCGCGTGAGAAGCGTCAAAACCGCACACGAAATCGAGAAAATCGGCAAAGCGGCTCGGGCGGCAGCCGATGCGTTAGACGAGGGCATTCGCCGGTTGCGAACCGGCATGACGGAGCTGGAGCTCATCATGATCATCGAGGAAGTCATGCGCCGGGCCGGCCATGCCGGCATCATGAGAATGCGGGGTTACAACCAAGAACTCGTCACCGGTATGGTGGCGGCGGGGGAAGCGGCGGCGGAGCCGACCTACTTCGACGGCCCGGCAGGCGGCAGGGGGCTCTCCACGGCGGTGCCGCAAGGCGCAAGCTTCCGCCCGATCGGAGCGGGCGAACCGATCCTGATCGACATCGGCTGCTGCATCGACGGCTATACGATCGACCAGACGCGCACGGCCGTGATCGGCACGTTATCCCCGCAGCTCAGAACGGCGTACGAAACGGCCGTCACCATTCTGCGCCGAACGGAAGAAAACCTGAAACCCGGCACCACGCCGGAAAGCCTGTACGAGCAAGCTTTGGCGATGGCGGCGGAAGCGGGACTGGCCGAACATTTTATGGGCTTCGGTGTGGATCAGGTCAAATTTCTCGGCCACGGCATCGGGCTGGAAATCGATGAATGGCCCGTTCTGGCCAAGGGATTTCGGGAGCCGCTCGAAGCGGGCATGGTGCTGGCGGTCGAACCGAAATTCACGTTCCCAGGCGTCGGCGTCGTCGGCATCGAGAATACATATCTGATCACGGAAGACGGCTCCCGTCAGTTAACGCTCTCGCCCGAGCGCCTGTATGAAATCACCGAAAGCTGACCATACAGAATAACAGGACTGCCCTGATCGTCATTGGACGAAGGGCAGTCTTTCTGTCGTTTTCCCGCCACTCGAAAAATTCCCCCAAAAATTTTTTAGAACCACGTGAACGATTTGAACTTCTCGGACGTATTAACGGCGTTCCGGAATGATCGGGAGAACATGCCAGGAAGGCAGGAACCTACGGACCCATGACGAACCGCATCGACAAACGTTCCGCCGCCGGAATTTCTTCCGACGAGAATTTAGCCGTACTGCTGCGCGAGCATTACGGCATGCTTTTTCATTATTTGCTCAAGGTGACCATGGACCGGCCCCTGGCGGAGGATCTGGCGCAGGAGACGATGGTCCGGGCAATCGAGCATTACGGCCGGTATGACGGAAGCTCCAAATTTTCGTCCTGGCTGATCACGATCGGCAGCCGATTGTACTTGGATACGCTCCGCAAACGCCGGCGGGAACGCGAGCATCTGTCCGAGGAGATGAGAAGCGGAGCCGCGCTCCGATTCGAAACGCTGTCCCGCGGAGGCGTTTGGAACGATTTGAACGAACTGCTGGCCGGCCTTCCGGATGATACCCGGATGCCGCTCGTGCTTAAACATTATTACGGTTACACGTATGAGGAAATCGGGGACATGATGTCGGTGTCTCCGGGCACGGTAAAATCCCGCGTCCATCATGCGATCCGCAAAATCAGGGAGGAGTGGAACGATGACGAAGCCATCGGATGACCGCCATCAGGAGGAACGGTTGCTCAAGGCCCTGAACGAGACTTGGGCGCAGTTGGACGCCGCTTTCGAGGCGGAACCCGCTCCGCTCGCCGATTGGACGGCGCTGGTCAAGCAAAGCAAGAGGCAGGCCAAAAGGAAGCTTTGGAGAGAACTCGCGATCCTTTGGACGGCTGCGCTCGGGATCTTGGGTCTGATGATCCTGCTGATGACCGGGATGCAAAACTTATTCTGGCTGTTCCAAGCCGCGGCCACCGTCGCCGCAGTTCCCTTGCTCATCTCGGAAGTCAAGCGGGCCGCGCGTATGGGCGGAGGGGGCAGCGCCTCATGAACAAAGTTCCGTTGAGTGAGGCTTGGCCGGTACTCATTCCGGTCGCGCTGCTCTTATTGGCCCAAGGCACGTGGCTTTTCCTGGATGCCCGCAAGCGGGGAGCGAGGGCGTGGTTTTGGGGACTTTGGGGATTTATCCAATTTCCCATGCCGACCGTCGTGTATCTCCTCCTACTGCGGTGGAAGGAACGCAAAAACAGGCACGAACACGATAGCAATCAAGCGACGAACGACACGGAGGAATGACGAATGGATGAAGCGTTGTTGATGAAAGCCCTGCTGCCTCTCGCGGCAGTCGAACTTATTTTGGCGATTACGGCCTTGATCTCGTTGGCGAAAGCGGAGTCGGTATTGGGCGGCAAAAAGTGGGTCTGGGTGCTGGTGATCCTTTTCATCCAGACGATCGGACCGATTCTCTACTTCACGATCGGCAAGAAAGGAAACGATTGACGTGTACCTACTCGAAGCAGAGCGCCTGACGCGGACATTCGGCACGTCACAGGCGGTCAAAGGCATCGATTTCCGAATCGGCGAAAAGCGTTGCGTCGCTTTGCTCGGCCCGAACGGCGCAGGAAAAACGACGACGTTGTCCATGCTGGCCGGCTTGCTGGAGCCGACATCCGGGACGATCCGTTTTCCCGGGCTGGAAGGTGACCGCCGCAGTTGGATCGGTTATCTCCCCCAAAATCCGGCTTTCTTCGGCTGGATGACAGGGCGGGAAACGATGGAGACGGCGGGCCGGCTTTGCGGGTTGTCCCCGAAAGAGGCGGCCGCCCGGGCGGAGGAGCTGCTCGAAACGGTTGGGCTGAAGGACGCGGCGCGCCGCAAAGTGTCCGGCTATTCCGGCGGCATGAAACAGCGTCTCGGGCTGGCCCAAGCGGTCGTGCATCGGCCGAAACTGCTGATTCTGGACGAACCGGTATCCGCGATGGACCCGGTCGGGCGCAGGGACGTGCTGGACATGATCCGGAGCTGGAAGCACGAAATGACGATCCTGCTGTCCACGCATATTTTGCATGACGCCGAACAGGTCTGCGACGATTTGATCCTGCTCCATAAAGGACAGGTGCTGGCGCAAGGTACGCTCGATGAACTGCAAACCGGCTCGGGACCGGCCGCGATCCGCATCAAAACCGCCGAAGGGGCGGCATCCAAGGCTTGGCTGGAGGCATTGCCGTCTTTACCCGGCGTGATCCGTTCCGAAGGCGAGAGCTGGGAGCGCAAGCTCCGCACGGATTCGGTCGACGAACTGCGTGCCCGCATCCTGCTCAGCGCGGCGGAGAATCGGATCCCGATTGTTCAGTTCGAAGCCGGATATCCGAGTTTGGAAGAATGGTTTATGGAGGCCGTGCAATCATGAATGCGTTTCTAGTCTTGTTGAACAAGGAGTGGACGGAAGCCGTCCGCACCTCCAAGCTGATCTGGCTGCCCGCCGTATTCGCGATCCTGGGGATCACCCAGCCGGTGCTCGCCAAGTTCATGCCGGATATTTTGAAATCCGCCGGCTCCTTGCCGAAAGGAGCGGTGATCGACATCCCGATCGCCGCCCCTGGGGAAGTGCTGGGGCAAACGCTCAGCCAATTCGGTTCTATCGGCATCCTCGCGGTATGTTTGGGTTTTATGGGCATGATCAGCGCAGAACGCCGGAGCGGCGCCGCCGCATGGGTGCTGGTGAAGCCGGTATCCCCGCTCGCCTATTTGCTGTCCAAATGGTCGGTGTCGATGCTGATCACGTTGGCCTCGTTCGCAGTCGGCTACGCCGCCGCCTGGTACGAAACGTCGGTACTGATCGGTACCCCCGATACCGCCTTGGCTCTAAAAGCCGGAATCGCATATGCGGGCTGGCTGGCGCTGATCGTCACGGCCGTGCTGGCCGCAGGCGCTTGGATGAATGCGCCGGCAGCCGCCGCGTTCATCCCTTTTGCCGGTGCAACCGTGCTGCAGATTGTCCAAGGATTCGGCTTTCAAGGGTTGAAGTTTCTGCCTTCCTCGCTCGCCTCTCAAGCGATTAACTCCTTGCGGGCCTCGGAGCCTCTTGCGGTTTGGGGCGCTTCCGCGACGACCGTCGCGGCGCTTGCCCTCTTCGTGTGGCTGGCGATCGGAGGAGTCCGGACGCGTCCGCTGAACGGATAGTTTCCGTTATCCGCATGCCAGACTTTCTACCCATTTGCACGGCGGGATGCTTTTTAGTAGGATGAGGGTATCACCGCGTTCAAACAGGGAGGGGGAGAACGGCGTGCTGAAACTGGGAGAGAGGATCATCGTCGTCGGAGACCGTTTCGAGCAAAACCTGCCGATCGGGGAATACGGCTATGTCATCGCATACGACCGCAACAACGACAGCGCCTTTGAATATATCATCCGCGTACCCAAGGCGAACAGGCAATTCTATGTCCCTTCTTCGGACGTGGAATTGGAAGAGACGCTGCTTGAGCTCGAGGCGGAACGCATCGAACGGGAAGCGCTCATCGACTTCGCGCTGGCGACCCGCAACGAAGAGCTGTTCAATCGGATCGTTCGCGGCGACGGGGGAGACCAGCCGCTCGAGGAACACGATAAAGAGGTGCAGAGCCGGGAGGATTTCATCCGTCAGGTCAACCTCAAAGCTTGGATCTGATTACAAAAAAAGAGTCGTACGGAGCGGTGATCCCGCTTGCCGTACGGCTCTTTTGCCGTTTATTTAGATTTTGGACAGCGACCGTAAGCCCGAAGCGGGTACCGGTGCCGCCAATCCGAACAAGTATCCCTGGAGCAACGGCACGCCGGCGCGGCGCAGCCAATCCCATTCCTGTTCGCGCTCCACGCCTTCGGCGAGCACGACTCCATGGAAGCGGGACGCCCGTTCGAGCAGATTCTCGATGTGGCGTTGTTTATCGGGATCTTGATGGCACCCGTTCACCCATTTTCGGTCCAGCTTCACGTAGTCCGGTTTGAGGCGGTCGATCATCTCGGCCGTGGAGTAGCCGGAGACGATGTCGTCCACGGCAAGCCGGATGCCTTGAACCCGGTAGTGGTCGAAAATATTCATGATTTCCGGATGATCCAACCGTTCCGTCTCCGCCACCTCGAACACGACATCCGCGGGATCGGTGCCCGTTTCCCGGATCGCGTCGAAGGTCCCCTTCAGGCAGCTTTCCATGCTATACAGGGAAGACGGCAGGAAATTGACGAAACGCTTCACGCCGGCGGGAAGATGGGCGGAGCTCATCCGGATCGCGGCATGCCGCGCCTCTCTGTCGAGAAAAGAGTGCTGACCGATTTTGCGGGCTTTCTCGAATAATTCCGACGGGCGGAACGGAGCTTGCTCGGGAAGCGGGCGAAGCAGGCACTCGTAGCCGACGATTTGCCCGTTCGGCTGAACGATCGGCTGCAAAAAAGTCGTAAAATAACGGTGCAGAATATATTCGGACACGCCGCGTCCGCCAACCGTCTCGAAGAGGGTGGAGAGCGGATTCCACGGAAGACCGTCGTCTCCGTACTTCAAACGGAAACGAATGTTGTCGGTCTCCTCGCGGAGCAGTCCTTTCTGCAGGCGGTTCAGCAGCTGCAGCAATTGGCGGTAGTTGTCGTAACGGAAAGATACGCCATCCAGCGTGCCGCTTCGGCCCGCAGCGTCGGCGAAATCCCGAATCGTGTCGTGAAGCCTCGGATAAGTGTCCAAGTCCTCCGTGGCGAACTCGATGACCCCCTCGTCCCGAAGCGGAGCCGTCGATGCGAAATGATAAGGTTCTAGCATGGCTATTCCTCCCTCTGGGCGGGATCGTGATGTTCATTAGTATTACCCCGTGCGGAGGAATATGAATCCGAACCCGCGCAAGGCGTCATTGAGTTCGCCCTGGTTGTCCGATATAATGATATGAATGATCATCCATCGGAATGAGCAAGGGGGATTTCGGCCATGAGCATTACGGCGAAAGACGTCGAACACGTCGCGAATTTGGCGCGGCTGGATTTGTCCGCGGAGGAGAAAGAGCAGTTCGCGGGCCAGTTGAACGCGATTTTGAAATACGCCGAGAAGTTGAACGAACTCGACACCACGAACGTGGAGCCGACCAGCCACGTGCTTCCGCTGTCGAATGTCATGCGGGAAGACGAAGTGCGGCCGTCCTGGCCGATCGAGAAAGTGTTGTCGAACGCGCCCGACGAAGAAGACGGGCAGTTCAAGGTACCTGCGGTCATCGAGTGAATTCTCGCATACATTTTACCCGTGATTGAAGGAGGAACCCGTTTTGTCGCTTTTCGATCTGCGATTGGCGGATTTACATAACAAACTGGCGCACAAAGAGCTTTCGGTATCCGAGCTGACGGAAGCGTCCCTGAAACGCATTGCCGACACAGACGGAGAGATCGGGGCTTTCTTGACGCTGGACGAAGAGGGCGCGCGTCGGCAGGCGCGGACGCTGGACGACCAATTGGCGGCCGGAGGAGAACGGGGACTGCTGTTCGGCCTTCCCGCCGGCATCAAGGACAACATGGCCACGGAAGGGCTTCGCACGACTTGCGCCAGCCGGTTCCTGGACAACCATATCCCGATTTACGACGCGACCGCCGTGCGGAAACTCCGCGAAGCGCAATCCGTCACCGTCGGCAAGCTGAACATGGACGAATTCGCCATGGGCGGCTCCAACGAGAACTCGGCCTACGGCCCCGTACGCAATCCGTGGGACAAGTCCCGCGTGCCCGGCGGCTCCAGCGGCGGCTCGGCGGCCGCGGTCGCGGCGGGCCAAGTGTATTTCACGCTCGGCTCCGATACCGGCGGTTCCATCCGCCAACCCGCGGCTTACTGCGGCGTCGTCGGATTGAAGCCGACCTACGGTCTCGTCTCCCGGTTCGGCTTGGTCGCGTTCGCTTCTTCGCTGGACCAGATCGGGCCGATCACCAAAAACGTCGAGGACGCCGCTTACGTGCTGCAAGCGATCGCCGGACACGACGCGATGGATTCGACTTCCGCGAACGTGGACATTCCGGACTATACGGCGGCTTTGACCGGCGACGTTCGCGGCATGCGCATCGGCGTGCCGAAGGAGTACCTCGGCCAAGGCATCGATCCCAGCGTCAAAGAACGCGTGTTCGAGGCGCTGAAGGTATTCGAATCGATGGGCGCCGTTTGGGAAGAGATTTCGATGCCCCACACGGAATACGCCGTCGCCACTTATTATTTGCTCGCATCCTCGGAGGCATCCTCGAACCTGGCGCGTTTCGACGGCGTCCGTTACGGCGTACGCGCCGCAAATCCGGACAACCTCATGGACCTTTACCGGCGCTCGCGCAGCGAAGGCTTCGGGCCCGAGGTCAAACGCCGCATCATGTTAGGCACCTATGCGCTCAGCTCCGGTTACTATGATGCTTACTATTTAAAAGCGCAGCAGGTCCGCACGCTGATCAAGCGCGACTTCGACCAGGCGTTCGAGAAGTACGACCTGATAATAGGCCCGACCGCTCCGACGGCGGCGTTCCCGATCGGCGAACAGGTCGGCGATCCGCTGACCATGTACCTGAACGATATCGTGACGATCCCGGTCAGCCTGGCCGGCGTTCCGGCGATCAGCGTTCCTTGCGGTTTCGCGGACGGATTGCCGGTCGGCTTGCAAATCATCGGCAAACCGTTCGACGAATCCGGAGTCCTGCGCGCCGCGCACGCTTACGAATCCCATACCGATTTTCATACCCGCCGTCCGGCGCTTTCCTGAGGAGGTCTGGGCTGACATGTCCTTGAACAATTACGAAACGGTCGTCGGACTTGAAGTCCACGTCGAGTTGCACACGAAATCGAAAATTTTCTGCGGCTGCTCGACTTCGTTCGGCGCGCCGCCCAATACGCATACTTGCCCGATCTGCCTGGGCCATCCCGGCGTCCTGCCGGTGTTGAACCGCCAGGCCGTCGAATACGCGATGAAAGCCGCCATGGCGATCAACTGCGAAATCGCCGAGTGGTGCAAGTTCGACCGCAAAAACTATTTTTATCCCGATTCTCCGAAGGCGTACCAGATTTCCCAATACGACCAGCCGATCGGGCAGAACGGCTGGATCGACATCGAAGTGAACGGACAGACGAAGCGAATCGGCATCACACGCCTCCATTTAGAGGAGGATGCCGGCAAGCTCACGCACATCGAAGGCGGATACGGGTCGCTGGTGGATTTTAACCGTGTCGGCACTCCCCTCGTGGAAATCGTCTCGGAGCCGGACATCCGTTCTCCGGAAGAAGCGAAAGCGTATCTGGAGAAGTTGAAGGCGATCATGCAGTATTGCGATGTCTCGGACGTCCGCATGGAGCAAGGCTCGCTGCGGTGCGACGCGAACATCAGCTTGCGCCCGTACGGCCAGAAGGAATTCGGCACGAAAGCCGAGCTGAAGAACATGAACTCCTTCCGGGGCGTTCAGCGCGGTTTGGAATACGAGCAACTGCGCCAAGCCGACGTTCTCGACGGCGGCGGCAAAGTCGTGCAGGAAACGCGGCGCTGGGACGATAGCCAAGGTAAAACGTTCAGTATGCGGAGCAAGGAAGAAGCGCATGACTATCGTTACTTCCCGGATCCGGACCTCGTACGCGTCCATATCGACCAAGAATGGATGACCCGCGTCCGCGCTTCGATTCCCGAACTGCCGGACGCCCGGAAAGCCCGTTACGTCGAGCAATTCGGACTGTCGTCTTACGATGCCGACGTGCTTACGGCTTCCATGAAGCTCGCGGACTTTTTCGAGGACAGCCTTCGTTATACGACGGACGCCAAAGCTTCCGCCAACTGGATCATGGGCGAGCTGCTGGCTTACCTGAACGCGAACGACTTGGAGTTCGAGGACGTCAAGATCACCGGCCAAGGGCTGGGCGAAATGATCCAGCTCATCGAGAAAGGCACGATCAGCACCAAAATCGCCAAGACGGTATTCAAAGGAATGATCGAATCCGGCAAGTCCCCGCAGCAGATCGTCGAGGAGCAGGGCTTGGTGCAGATCAGCGACGAAGGGGCGATCCTCGCCATCGTCGACGCCGTCATCGCAGCCAACCCGCAATCCGTAGAAGATTTCCGGAATGGCAAAGACAAAGCGATCGGCTTCCTCGTCGGCCAGATCATGAAGGAAACGAAGGGCAAAGCCAACCCCGGCCTCGTGAACAAGCTGTTGACGGACCGGTTGAAGGGATAACGGAAAGAGCGGTTTTATAAAAAAGGCCATGCTTCGAGCAACAGGAGAGTTCATTCCTGTTGACCTCGATTGTATGGCTTTTTTTGTCGCTGTTTTTTACTTATTGTTGATTAGTGTGAGGGCGTTCGACATAATGGAGGTTGTAAGAAAAATCCAAATTTTAGTCGTCGATGATTCAGGGGGACCTGCAATGCCGAGCACCGTGGATAGTGGTCATTTGAAAGCTTATCTGCATTCTTACTTGGGCGGGATCTCTCCGGGTCTCATAAGGTCGTACGTCATAACGTCTTTCATAATTCCGGTGTTATTCATTAGTTTTGGTTCATTTGTGCCCCCTTTGCTGCCTTTTATGGTTTATTTTTTGATAGGAGGCATTGCTGCTTTTTTGTTATGGGGAATATGGATTGCGACTGCTCCTTATCGAGCTCAGCGTATTATTTTTTTGTATCTAGGGCTGTTCAATGCATATTCATCAGTTGGTCTTGTTATCGTCTCCATAAAATTAATCTACTTCACGATGAATGTACGGGAAACTTGGTACCCCTGTTTCATCGTGACAGGATATCTGATCCTAGCCTATCTGCTCTGGCGCGTGCATGTGAAAACTCTATATTCCGGGGTGTACTTCAATGGCCGAACCAATAAAGCGAAGAAATTTAAACAAGCCGGTTTTGTCGGATTAGGGATCGGAGTTGGTATGGTAGGATCGCAGTTTTTTCTCGCCCAAAATCCAAGCTACGACGTATCAATGGCGGTACTTGCATGTTTGCTGCTAATGCTAGCGTTTATCCTTTTGCTTACGGTTAACACCGTGCATAAATATGTATTGATGGGTCGATATCCCGAGCTTGTCAGATATATTGAGAAACCCTCTATACCCAAGAAGGAATATACAAAGAGTAGGAGACGAACTCAGTGAACTTTAAACTTCTTGACCTTTCCGACATCGAAATCGCCGAAGAGCTGTGGGCGTTGCAGCATGCGGCCTACCGCAGGGAAGCCGAGCTGATCGGCGTAGCTGATCTTCCGCCTTTGCGGGATACGGTTCAGTCGCTTCAACAATGTGGAGAAACGTTTTACGGAGCCGTGGCGGACGACGGTACGCTGGCCGGAGCCGTTTCGGTAGAGGAGGAGTCTGATGGCAGACGCGTGGTTTGCCGGTTGATGGTGCATCCGGAGCATTTCCGGCAAGGAATCGGAGGCTCGCTTCTTCGCCATGCGATATCCGAAGCGCCGGACCGGGTGTGGAACGTCACGGCGGAAGCGAGGAACGAACCCGCACTCCGGTTGTACGAACGGGCCGGTTTCCGTTCCGTCGGTTCGTTCCGTCCCGCACCCAACATCGAAATGATCCAATTGCAGCTCGAACGCAACTGAATTGACCCGCCGACCAAGACCTGAGGCCAGGTCCGTCCCCCGCCCGTAAACCGTTGTTGGGGAGATTTCGGTCGTGCTACAATTGGGAAAATCGCCGGGACCAGTTGGAGGAAAACGAACGTATGAACGAATGGAACGCATCGAACGACCATCGAAACCATCCGGGATACCCGCCCGGTTATCCGCCGGGATACCGTGACCCGAGAATGGCATACCCCCGAAAACGAAAATGGCTCGCCGGCCTTTTGGCATTCTTCGTGCCGGGGACGGGGCATTTTTATCTGGGCCAAATGGTGAAAGGGATCGGCGTCATGCTGCTTCTTGCGATGAACATCGTCTCGATCGTTTTTGCCGTAGAGCAGCTGAACAACGTGCTCGCCATCGTTCTGCTAAGCTTATTGCTTCCGATCATTTACTTCTATAGTCTATTCGACGCCATCCAAAGCACGGACGTGGTAAACGAAAGGCGCTATCACTCCGCGTGGCATGCCTATACCGCCCCGACATTCGGAATGCCGGGTCCCGCTGCGCCTCATGCACCCGGCATTCCTCGAGGCTTCGCTGAACGCGCCGCTGAGGTTCCGCCGCCCGAATCGATGGGTCCCGCGCCTTCGATTCCGCCGCACCCGCCGGAATCCGAGCGGGGTCCCGCTCCGGGACCGATACCCGGACCGATACCGGGACCGATGCAAGGGCCGGAGGGATCCCGCAGGCACCTGAACGCGCCGGGAATCGTACTGCTGGCAGGCGGAGCCGTCGTCTTGTTCCTGGTAACGAACATCGGATGGTCCCACGGCATTTTCCGTTCTTCCGGTTCCATGGCAGGCGCCGCCGTGCTGATCGCGGCGGGGATCGGGCTGTGGATTTGGGAGCTGCGCAATGACCGCGGAAGTAAAAACTGACGGAGGAAGCCGGATGATCAAAATCGGCCGCTACACCGCGGCTTTATCGCTAACGGCGCTGGGAATCCTGCTGTTGTTGGATCACGCGGGGTTCCTGGACGTTTTCGCGGTCCTCGGCGCTTGGTGGCCGGCCGCCCTGGTCGCGCTCGGCATCGAACTCATTGTCATTCAATCGATTCATCGGCAGGAGGGCAAACGCGTCCGCATTTCGTTCGGCATCCTGTTCGGGGCGCTCATTCTCGGCGGCTTCGTGTTGGCGGCGGCACGGGGAAGCAACTATCATTTTTCGTCAGTGCAGGAGTGGACGCGCGGAATCACTTGGGGGCTGTACGATTCCGACCGGGCGAAGCACTCCTTCGACAAGGGCGTCACCTCCGTACCCTTGCCCGCGCCAGGCACCAAGGTGACCGTGTCCGACGTCAACGGCAATGTGACGCTGACCGAAGGTCCTGTCTCGGAGATCGAGGTAGAGGCCGTCGTTTACGTGGACGTTTCCGATATGGACAGGGCGCGCGAGCTTGCCGACCGTTCTTCGGTTCGCATCACAGACGACGATGGCCTTCAGATCGCGGCATATGTAGAACCATACGGCATCGGAAATCTGCGTAAGCCCCGTATGGACATTACCGTTACGCTGCCGCAAGGCCGCGTGCCCGTCTCCATGGAGGTGAACGTGGGCAGGGGTTCCGTTCGGCTCGATCAACTGACGGAGTCGTCGGAGCTCTCGTTGGACGTGAAAAACGGGGGCATCATCGGCAATAACGTAGGAGGACGCCTTCGCGCGAAATTGCTGAACGGGGATATAGATTTAACCGGCCTGTTGGGCGATGCCGACCTCGAGATCGTCAACGGCGACCTCAAAGTTCGGGATCCGCAAGCGGCGATTTCGGCCCAAACCGTCACCGGCGACGTCAGCGTGCGGGGATCCGCCGTCCGCGGGGATTGGAAAGCATCCAGCAAAATCGGCGATATCGATCTCGCTTGGCCGGAAGGAACGGGCGTAACGGTATCCGCCCGAACGACCATGGGCGATGTTCACGATTCCTGGTCGCTGGACGGCAATGGAAACGAGGTTTCCGGCACAATCGGAGACGGAACGCGGAAGATCACCGCCGAAACGCACGGAGGGGACATCTCTCTGGAGAAGTTAGAGCCCTGAAGGACTCTTCTTCCATTGACAAGGCCAAGAAACCTTATTTAAAATAAGTCTAAATCACTGACGCGCGAACGCCGCTGGACGGCGGGAGCCATACGTCATCATGAAAGGCTGTGAAGAGCATGGAATCCCGGGTTCATCATGCCGTGGACCAGCTCAAATCCGGCGGAGTCCGCATGACCCCGCAGCGATATGCGATATTGGAATTTTTGATGGAGTCCCACGTCCATCCGACGGCTGACGATATTTTCCGTTCGCTCTCTCCTCAATATCCGAGTTTGAGCGTTGCGACCGTATATAACAACCTGAAGTTGTTCGTGGATGCCGGGTTGGTGCGGGAGTTGACTTACGGCGACGATTCCAGCCGTTTCGACGCGGATCTGTCGGACCACTATCACGCGATTTGCACGGGATGCGGGACGATGGTCGATTTCGAGCATCCTCCGGTGAAAGCCGTCGAAGAAGCGGCGGCCCATTCGACAGGGTTTCAGGTCCACGGACACCGTATGGAAATCTACGGACTGTGTCCTTCCTGTCGCGACAGAAGCAACTAAACCTTTCGGCAAATTCAATGAGGCGCGTGTAGAAGTTTCTACGCGCGCTTTTTGTTTGCGGACGATTTCTGCAACTTTTGGCCTTCGGCTCCCGTACAATACGGGACGGCAGGCGAACGCGGAGAAGGAGTGAACCGGAATTGAGCAGGTTGAATACAGCCGGAACGGGATTCCGCAAGCGGCGGTCCCGTCCGTGGATTATAGGGCTCGTGCTGCTTTTCATGGTATCCGCAACAGGTACGGCATGGTGGGTCTGGAAAGAACTCCCCAATTCGGAGCATGTCGTGCCCGATTATATGTCGGCTCCGCATCCGGTCATGATCGGGGGAGAATGGACGAAAAGCCGTGCGATCGGCGACGGCGACGGCATGCTGATTCCGCTCGAGGTCGGCCAAAAGCTGACCGGAGACGGGATTGCGTACGAGGAATCGACCGATTCCGTCATTCTGACGACGAACACCAAGGTCATTCATTTCAAGGTCGGACAGCTGGGCGGGACGTCAAACAGCAAACCGTTCTCACTCAAATTCGCGGCGGTGAAGCAGGACGGCAAAGTCTATTTGCCGATGGCCCCGTTGAAAGAACTGTTCGGATTCCGTTCGGAAACCGACGCGAAGACCGGCATCGTAACGCTCCTGGCGCCTGATCAAGCCGTTCAGCGCGCCGAAGTTCCGAAAGAGAGCAAAAACGGCGCCAAGCTTCGCGAAGGACCGGACAAGTCGTTCCGCATCGTGGAGGATTTAACCGCAGGTACGGCACTCAGACTGTGGGGAGAAAGCGACGGCTGGTACCGCGCGCAATCCGCATCGGGGCAGATCGGCTATTTGGCTAAAAAGGATGCCGAGCTCCTCAACGTGGAGACATTCACGGCTGCGGAAGAGCAAGATCCGTTTACCGCATGGAAAGCGGTCGGCGAGCGCATCAACCTGACGTGGGAGGCCGTTTATACGAAAGCTCCGGTTCCCGCGGATATCGGGGAGCTGACCGGCGTGAACGTTGTCAGTCCGACCTGGTTCGAGCTGACGGACGGCAAAGGGAATATCCGCAGCAAAGCGGACGCTTCCTATTCGCAATGGTACCGTTCCAAAGGCGTGCAGGTATGGGCCCTGTTCAGCAACGGATTCGAACCTGAGCGGACGGAACAGGCGCTGGGCTCCTACGAGACGCGCCTTCATATGATCCAGCAGCTGCTCGCCTACGCGAAGGCGTTTAAGCTTCAGGGGATCAATCTCGATTTCGAAAACGTGAAAACCTCGGACAAGGAAAACCTGGTGCAGTTCGTACGCGAATTCACCCCGCTGGCGCACGAGCAAAATCTCGTCGTATCGATCGACGTCACCCCCAAATCGAACAGCGAATTCTGGTCTTTGTTTTTGGATCGGGGCAAGCTCGGCCAATCCGTGGACTACATGATGGTCATGGCGTATGACGAGCATTGGGCAACGAGTCCGGAAGCGGGCTCCGTCTCATCGCTTCAGTGGGCTGAAGATTCGATTCGCCGTATTTTGGAGGAGGACAAAGTGCCATCGCGCAAACTCGTGATGGGCGTGCCGCTGTACACCCGCCTGTGGACGGAGAAGCCGGACGGCAACGGAGGCGTCAAGGTCACTTCGAAAACGATGAGCATGGACGCGGTAAACAAACTGATCGCGGAGAAGAAGCTGAAACCCGTGTACGCGGAAGACGCGGGACAGAACTACGTGGAGTACAAGGATGGGGACAACACGATGAAAATTTGGATCGAGGACGCCCTTTCCGTCAAAGCCAGGATGAACTTGGCCAAGAAGTACAACCTGGCAGGCGCGGCCACTTGGGCTCGTAGTTTCGCCACAGGCAGCATTTGGAGCGCAATGGATCTTGATTTGCAAAGCCGCCCTTAAACGCAAATAAATAAAGGACCCCGGAAGGGGTCCTTTTGGCGTTTAGGCGCAATATTAAGATTGGAGGGGCGCTGCAGGCGATTCCGATTCGGCCGGAGCTGCGGTCGCTTTGTCCGGGTTCCAGGTGAGAATCGTATGGCAGTACATGCAGCGGTCCGTTTCGCCGAGCATTTTCGTGTTTTTGCCGCATTCCGGGCATTCCAGCACCGGCGCGTTCGTGGAGATCATGCCGACCCAGAAATAGACGCCCATGCTGACGAAGCAGGAGATAATCCCGAATACCATGAAGATGGCGGCGATGATTTTGCCCGTCTGCCCGAATAGTATGATTCCGCTTGTCCCGAGAACGCACAGTCCGAGACCGATCAACACGAGAAGCAGTCCCCACGTG
Organism: Cohnella candidum; assembly: GCF_003713065.1. NCBI lineage: Bacteria > Bacillati > Bacillota > Bacilli > Caryophanales > Paenibacillaceae > Cohnella > Cohnella candida. The sequence goes on from NZ_CP033433.1 coordinate 213,845, forward strand.
CGCATCGTCGATATTTTGCTCGTTTTCCATTTCATCCGTATCGGCTCCTATCCATGAAATCTTCCTTCTTCCGGTCCATCCCTCGATACCGCCGGATGAACAGGCAGGAAACCGGCAGGGCGTTGTAGAACTAGACCATACTCGCAAAAAACATTATAGCTTACATTTTGCGCGCAGGCCAACTCGAACGGTCGGGAAAGTCGATTAATGGTTCGGACGGTGAATGTTTTGAATCGTTTGGATGCCAAAGCGTGGTACTATCGCGATATTTTCGCTCGGGAAGAGGGTCTCGTCGGGCTGTTGCTCGTGGACGACCCTTATTCGGGCAGGCCATTGATGGACGGCTCGGACCGATTGGTCTTGATCGTCCGGGAAAGCGTTTCGTCCGAGGAAGAGATCGAGCATTGGATTCGAGAGGACGCGCGGATCCAAATCCGCAGGGTTACGCCGGGCATGCTGGAAAAATGGGTCGTGAACGGCGACCGCAGCAAGGTCCAGTGGCTCGTGCAGGGCGAGGTTTTGTCCGACGAATCCGGATTTCTCGACGAGCTTCGCCGTCGGCTGGACGAATGGCCGGCCCTGCTGCGGGATCAGAAGCTGCTGAGCGAGTTTTCGCGGTTCATCGTCTCTTATTTGATGGCGAAAACGGACAGCCATAACGGGCAGACGCTCGATGCATACAGCAATGTGCTGGCGGCGCTGCATTATTGGGCGCATATCTCCCTGGTAGAACAGGGGATGCTGCCCGAGATGACGGTATGGGAGCAGATGCGCAGGGTGAATCCCGGCATTTATAAGTTATATGAAGAACTGACGACGAGTCCGGAAACGCTGGAAAAGCGCGTTCAGCTCGTCTTGCTGGCCTGCGAGTTTTCGGTGCTGACGAAAATGAAGTCCTCTTGCGCCCTGCTCATCCAGGTGCTGGGCAGCCGAACGGAGCCTTGGTCGGTGACCGAATTGCAGATGGAACCGCGCCTGCGCGGATTGCCTCTCGACTTGTCTTTGCTGCTCCAGCGGCTCGTTCACCGCGGGTTGGCCAGGGAGATCGCGCGGCCCGGCCGCGGACGCGGCCCATTGAAGCTCGAACTGCGTTACACGCTCGGAGACGACAGGTCGTAAAAAGTGCTGGCTTGGTGTTGACTTCGGGCGCCGATGTATGATAAATTAGCTTTCGTTGCTTTTGCGAGTGAGCAGAAGCGACGGCGCGAAAACAGCGAAGCAAGAGAAAAGGCAAAAATTAGTTCTTGCATCTGCCCAGCGCGCTGTGATATATTATTCAAGTCGCCGTTAGCGCGGCGGACGAAAAAGCGAAGCGCCGGTTGATCCGGATGCCGAGCTGAATTGCTCCTTGAAAACTGAACATCGAGCGTAATACGGTTTGAGCTTCGGCTCGAACAAACCAGCTTTAACTTTTGAGCCTTCAAGGTTCTTCAATAAGGTTTTACCTTTATGGAGAGTTTGATCCTGGCTCAGGACGAACGCTGGCGGCGTGCCTAATACATGCAAGTCGAGCGGATCTCCGAGGGAGCTTGCTCCCGATGAGGTTAGCGGCGGACGGGTGAGTAACACGTAGGCAACCTGCCCATAAGACCGGGATAACATTCGGAAACGAATGCTAAGACCGGATACGCAGCGAGGTCGCATGATCTTGCTGGGAAACACGGCGTAAGCTGTGGCTTATGGATGGGCCTGCGGCGCATTAGCTAGTTGGTGAGGTAACGGCCCACCAAGGCGACGATGCGTAGCCGACCTGAGAGGGTGAACGGCCACACTGGGACTGAGACACGGCCCAGACTCCTACGGGAGGCAGCAGTAGGGAATCTTCCACAATGGACGCAAGTCTGATGGAGCAACGCCGCGTGAGTGAGGAAGGCCTTCGGGTCGTAAAGCTCTGTTGCCAGGGAAGAACGCCAGGGAGAGTAACTGCTCTCTGGGTGACGGTACCTGAGAAGAAAGCCCCGGCTAACTACGTGCCAGCAGCCGCGGTAATACGTAGGGGGCAAGCGTTGTCCGGAATTATTGGGCGTAAAGCGCGCGCAGGCGGTTTCTTAAGTCTGGTGTCTAAGTGCGGGGCTCAACCCCGTGATGCACTGGAAACTGGGAGACTTGAGTGCAGAAGAGGAGAGCGGAATTCCACGTGTAGCGGTGAAATGCGTAGAGATGTGGAGGAACACCAGTGGCGAAGGCGGCTCTCTGGACTGTAACTGACGCTGAGGCGCGAAAGCGTGGGGAGCAAACAGGATTAGATACCCTGGTAGTCCACGCCGTAAACGATGAGTGCTAGGTGTCGGGGGGGTCCACCCCTCGGTGCCGAAGTTAACACATTAAGCACTCCGCCTGGGGAGTACGGTCGCAAGACTGAAACTCAAAGGAATTGACGGGGACCCGCACAAGCAGTGGAGTATGTGGTTTAATTCGAAGCAACGCGAAGAACCTTACCAGGTCTTGACATCCCCCTGAATCCTCCAGAGATGGAGGCGGCCTTCGGGACAGGGGAGACAGGTGGTGCATGGTTGTCGTCAGCTCGTGTCGTGAGATGTTGGGTTAAGTCCCGCAACGAGCGCAACCCTTGAGCTTAGTTGCCAGCATGTAAAGGTGGGCACTCTAGGCTGACTGCCGGTGACAAACCGGAGGAAGGCGGGGATGACGTCAAATCATCATGCCCCTTATGACCTGGGCTACACACGTACTACAATGGCCGGTACAACGGGTCGCGAAGCCGCGAGGCGGAGCCAATCCCAGCAAAGCCGGTCTCAGTTCGGATTGCAGGCTGCAACTCGCCTGCATGAAGTCGGAATTGCTAGTAATCGCGGATCAGCATGCCGCGGTGAATACGTTCCCGGGTCTTGTACACACCGCCCGTCACACCACGAGAGTTTACAACACCCGAAGCCGGTGGGGTAACCGCAAGGAGCCAGCCGTCGAAGGTGGGGTAGATGATTGGGGTGAAGTCGTAACAAGGTAGCCGTATCGGAAGGTGCGGCTGGATCACCTCCTTTCTAAGGAGCCCTTCGGGGCAGTAAAGTCCACATCCGCTTGCGGAGTGGCACGTATTACGCTCGAGTTCAGTTTTGAAGGGGTCAATTCCCTTCAAATCTTGCACCTTGAAAACTGGATAGCGAAACGAAAGCAATGCGCTGAAGAAAACATCAAGCACCTTGTGTCTTGACTGCAACTGTGATCCTTGTGATTGCAGCAAGGTTAAGCTAATAAGGGCGCACGGTGGATGCCTAGGCGCCAGGAGCCGACGAAGGACGCGACGAACAGCGATATGCCTCGGGGAGCCGTAAGTGGGCGTTGATCCGGGGATCTCCGAATGGGGAAACCCAGCTGCGGTAATGCGCAGTTACTCATGAGTGAATCCATAGCTCATGAAGAGGCACACCCAGGGAACTGAAACATCTAAGTACCTGGAGGAGAAGAAAACAAGAGTGATTCCGTCAGTAGCGGCGAGCGAAAGCGGATTAGCCCAAACCAGGGAGCTTGCTCCCTGGGGTTGTGGGACGTCTCACATGGAGTGATAAAAGAGCAGGTTAGGCGAAGAGGACTGGAAAGTCCCGCTATAGAGGGTAAGAGCCCTGTAGCCAAAAGCCTGCTCTCTCCGAGACGGATCCCGAGTACCGCGGGACACGTGAAACCCCGTGGGAATCCGGCAGGACCATCTGCCAAGGCTAAATACTCCCTGGCGACCGATAGTGAAGCAGTACCGTGAGGGAAAGGTGAAAAGCACCGCGGGAGCGGAGTGAAAAAGAACCTGAAACCGTGCGCTTACAAGAAGTCAGAGCCCGATTAATGGGTGATGGCGTGCCTTTTGTAGAATGAACCGGCGAGTTACGTTCACGTGCAAGGTTAAGCTGAAGAGGCGGAGCCGAAGGGAAACCGAGTCTGAATAGGGCGCTTAAGTACGTGGTCGTAGACCCGAAACCGTGTGATCTACCCCTGTGCAGGGTGAAGGTGCGGTAATACGCACTGGAGGCCCGAACTCGTGAGCGTTGAAAAGCTCTGGGATGACGTGGGGGTAGGGGAGAAATTCCAATCGAACTCGGAGATAGCTGGTTCTCCCCGAAATAGCTTTAGGGCTAGCCTCGAGGTTTAGCATCATGGAGGTAGAGCACTGATTGGGTGCGGGGCCCGCCAAGGGTTACCAAGTCCAGTCAAACTCCGAATGCCATGGATGTGTACTCGGGAGTCAGACGGCGAGTGCTAAGATCCGTCGTCAAGAGGGAAAGAGCCCAGATCATCAGCTAAGGTCCCCAAGTGTGTGTTAAGTGGGAAAGGATGTGGAGTTGCGAAGACAACCAGGATGTTGGCTTAGAAGCAGCCACCATTTAAAGAGTGCGTAATAGCTCACTGGTCGAGTGACTCTGCGCCGAAAATGTAACGGGGCTAAACACACCACCGAAGCTATGGCATGACACTTAGGTGTCTTGGGTAGGGGAGCGTTGTATGCGGGTAGAAGTCAGACCGGAAGGACTGGTGGACTGCATACAAGTGAGAATGCCGGTATGAGTAACGAAAAGACAAGTGAGAATCTTGTCCGCCGAAAGCCTAAGGGTTCCTGGGGAAGGTTCGTCCGCCCAGGGTAAGTCGGGACCTAAGGCGAGGCCGAAAGGCGTAGTCGAAGGACAACAGGTTGAAATTCCTGTACCACCGTAAGCCGTTACGAGCGATGGGGGGACGCAGGAGGGCAAAGACGCGAGCTGATGGAATAGCTCGTCCAAGCAGTGAGGGGTGTGTGCAGGCAAATCCGCACACTATAACCTTGAGCTGTGATGGGGAGGGAAAATTGCAGTACCGAAGGTCTTGTGCTCACGCTGCCGAGAAAAGCCTCTAGCCAGGCGATGGTGCCCGTACCGTAAACCGACACAGGTAGGCGAGATGAAAATTCTAAGGCGCGCGGAAGAACTCTCGTTAAGGAACTCGGCAAAATGACCCCGTAACTTCGGGAGAAGGGGTGCCCCGGTAGCGTGAATAGCGCGAGGGGGCCGCAGTGAAGAGGCCCAAGCGACTGTTTAGCAAAAACACAGGTCTGTGCGAAGCCGTAAGGCGAAGTATACGGGCTGACGCCTGCCCGGTGCTGGAAGGTTAAGGGGAGCGGTTAGGGGCAACCCGAAGCTGTGAACCGAAGCCCCAGTAAACGGCGGCCGTAACTATAACGGTCCTAAGGTAGCGAAATTCCTTGTCAGGTAAATTCTGACCCGCACGAATGGCGTAACGATCTTGGGCGCTGTCTCAACGAGAGATCCGGTGAAATTTTAGTACCTGTGAAGATGCAGGTTACCCGCGACGTGACGGAAAGACCCCATGGAGCTTTACTGCAGCTTGATATTGGACTTTGGTACGGTCTGTACAGGATAGGTGGGAGCCTTAGAAGCCGGAGCGCCAGCTTCGGTGGAGGCGACGTTGGGATACCACCCTGATCGTATCGGAGTTCTAACCTGTCACCGTGAATCCGGTGAAGGGACCGTGTCAGGCGGGCAGTTTGACTGGGGCGGTCGCCTCCTAAAAAGTAACGGAGGCGCCCCAAGGTTCCCTCAGCGCGGTTGGAAATCGCGCGAAGAGTGCAAAGGCATAAGGGAGCTTGACTGCGAGACCTACAAGTCGAGCAGGGACGAAAGTCGGGCTTAGTGATCCGGTGGTACCGAATGGAAGGGCCATCGCTCAACGGATAAAAGCTACCCTGGGGATAACAGGCTTATCTCCCCCAAGAGTCCACATCGACGGGGAGGTTTGGCACCTCGATGTCGGCTCATCGCATCCTGGGGCTGAAGTAGGTCCCAAGGGTTGGGCTGTTCGCCCATTAAAGCGGTACGCGAGCTGGGTTCAGAACGTCGTGAGACAGTTCGGTCCCTATCTGTCGCGGGCGTAGGAAATTTGAGAGGGGCTGTCCTTAGTACGAGAGGACCGGGATGGACGCACCGCTGGTGTACCAGTTGTTCCGCCAGGAGCACCGCTGGGTAGCCAAGTGCGGGAGGGATAAGCGCTGAAAGCATCTAAGCGCGAAGCCCGCCTCAAGATGAGATTTCCCAATTCGTAAGACCCCTGGAAGAACACCAGGTTGATAGGCCCGGGGTGGAAGCGCGGCAACGCGTGCAGCTGACGGGTACTAATCGGTCGAGGGCTTATCCTACGCAGTAACACAGGTGATTGTTTCTTCAGCACTGCTTTCACGTTTCGCTATCCGGTTTTCAGGGCGCAAGCCTTGAAAGAATATCGGTAAATATTACCGGTATTCAAGCGAGCGAGATTATGGTATGATATTTCTCGCTGCTATCCCGGTCTGGTGGCAATGGCGGAGGGGTTCCACGCGTACCCATCCCGAACACGACCGTTAAGCCCTCCAGCGCCAATGGTACTTGGACCGAAGGGTCCTGGGAGAGTAGGACGTTGCCAGGCCGGGTTTACACATTCCCTGATAGCTCAGTTGGTAGAGCACACGACTGTTAATCGTGTTGTCACTGGTTCGAGTCCAGTTCGGGGAGCCATATGGAGAGATGTCCGAGTTTGGTCGAAGGAGCACGATTGGAAATCGTGTAGGCGTCACAAGCGTCTCGAGGGTTCGAATCCCTCTCTCTCCGCCAGTTATTTCTTCCGCAATCATGGTTACTGAGGCCCGTTGGTCAAGGGGTTAAGACACCTCCCTTTCACGGAGGTAACAGGGGTTCGAATCCCCTACGGGTCACCAAATTCTCCTCACTGCAATCTGAAATTGAGGGTTGCAAACAGTAAGGCAAATGCGTTATGATAGTGAACGTCGCCTCTACGGGAGATTTTACAACGACGCGGGGTGGAGCAGTCCGGTAGCTCGTCGGGCTCATAACCCGAAGGCCGCAGGTTCAAATCCTGCCCCCGCAACCAATTTTCTTTGAAGAATCGATCATGGAGCCGTGGTGTAGAGGCCTAACATGCCTGCCTGTCACGCAGGAGACCGCGGGTTCGAATCCCGTCGGCTCCGCCATTCTTCAAACTTAACCAAACGCATAGTCACAAAGAACCGAAGACATGGCTCGGTAGCTCAGATGGTAGAGCAGAGGACTGAAAATCCTCGTGTCGGCGGTTCGATTCCGTCCCGAGCCACCATTTATCACTCTAAATATGCCGGTGTAGCTCAACTGGTAGAGCAACTGACTTGTAATCAGTAGGTTGGGGGTTCAAGTCCTCTCGCCGGCACCATTGCGACTCCATCATGGAGGCTTAGCGAAGTGGCCAAACGCGGCAGACTGTAAATCTGCTCCCTCTGGGTTCGGTGGTTCAAATCCATCAGCCTCCACCAGTAAGTACCAGGGCCAGGTACCCATACTTGTATTACCTTAGGGGCATAGTTTAAAGGTAGAACAGCGGTCTCCAAAACCGTTAGTGTGGGTTCAATTCCTGCTGCCCCTGCCAATTTCATAATAGCGTGGCGGTCGTGGCGAAGGGGTTAACGCACCGGATTGTGGCTCCGGCATTCGTGGGTTCAAGTCCCATCGATCGCCCCATCTTTTAACCTCATATTGGGGCTTAGCCAAGCGGTAAGGCAACGGACTTTGACTCCGTCATTCCTAGGTTCGATCCCTAGAGCCCCAGCCATTTACACGCGGAAATAGCTCAGTGGTAGAGCATCTCGTTGCCAACGAGAAGGTCGCGGGTTCGAATCCCGTTTTCCGCTCCATTTATTTTATGGCGCCATAGCCAAGTGGTAAGGCAGAGCTCTGCAAAAGCTTTACCCCCAGTTCGAGTCTGGGTGGCGCCTCCACAATTTCATATCGCGCGCCCTTAGCTCAGCTGGATAGAGCGTCAGACTACGAATCTGAAGGCCAGGAGTTCGAATCTCTTAGGGCGCGCCACTTATATGCCGGTGTGGCGGAATGGCAGACGCGACGGACTCAAAATCCGTTTCTCGCAAGGGAGTGGGGGTTCAAGTCCCTTCACCGGCACCAACTTCAACAATGAGGCCCTGAAGAATCAAATGATTCTTCAGGGTTTTTTGTATTTCGCCAGGACTTGTCGTGTGATACAATATTCCTACAAGATCCGACAATCGATAACCGCGTTTTTGTCAAAGCGAGGCTGAAAATCGGGAATGGAAATATCCAACTGCATTATCTGCGGTAAAATGTTCCGTCATGACGGACGGGAGGCGAAGCACTGCACGGAATGCCACGCGGTGCACGAAGCGAAGCTGAGAGCCGTGAAGGACGTCATCCTGAGCAACCCGGGCCTGACGGTGCAAGAAGCGAGCGAGAAATCCGGCGCTTCTTACAAGCTGATCATGGAATGGATCAAGGAAGGACGCATCTTACGTTAATTCAAAACAAGAAAACACCCCGCTGCTGCGGGGTGTTTTCTTGTTCTGCAGGTTATCCGATTTGTTTCGCAGTCTTAGGTGGAATGGCCTCCTGAGCGCTCCTTTTCTTCGCGGAGAATCTGGCGAAAAGAACAACGCTGATGAGCGCAAGTGTGATCATAATGGCGCTAGAGAGAAGCGCGGGGATGATGTGGTCGCCGAAATCGGCGGGCGTACGGATGGCGCTGCCGGATTCGAAGATGAGTCCGCCGATCGCGATGTCGAAGACGCCGCCCAGCTCCCGGGTCGCGTTGCTGATGCCGCTAGCTTCGCCCGAATCGTTTTCCGGTACGGAGGACATGATGCCATGGGTCAACGGCGTAAAGCTCAATCCCATGCCGGCGCCGGCAAGCATCATGAACGGGGCTTGGTAACCGAAGGGGAAGTCGACGCCGAACCGGGCGATGAGAACCGCGAATCCGACCAGCGCGGCGCCTTGAAACAACAGGCCCAGCAATAAAACCGCGCGGTTGCCGAATTTGGAAACGGCGAATCCGGCAAGCGGGGCGGCGATCATCGTGCATCCCGTCCATGCCATCGTGCGGACGCCGGCTTCAAGAGCCGAATAGCCTTGGCCCTGCTGAAGGAAAAGCGTCAGCAGGAAGATCGCGCCGAAGATCCCGGCGTTCATCCAGAAACCCGTGAAAATATAGGCGGAGTATTTCACGCTTCGGAACAGGGCGAAACGGACGAAAGGAGTCTCGCGTTTGCGTTCCCATAAGTAGAAGGCGATCAACAGCAGCATGCCGCCCGCCAAGGAACCGACGACGAGTGCAGATCCCCAGCCTTCGGAATTCCCTTTTTCCAAGCCGAATACGATGCCGAACAAACCGGCTGCGAGCAGCAGGATGCCGAACGGGTCGATCGGTTTCCGAACGCCTTTCTCTTCCTTCAGCCAAAGGGCGCCGAACAACAGCGCCAATGCGCCGATCGGGACGTTAATCCAGAAAATGAGCTGCCAAGGAGCCCCTTCCACGATCAGTCCGCCCACCAAGGGGCCGATCGACAAACCGAGACCGGAAATGCCGGACCAGATGCCGAGAGCGGCTGCCCGCATTTTCTCGGGGAAAGCGGAATGGACGAGGGTGAGGCTGAGCGGTACGATCGCGGCACCCCCGACTCCTTGGAGAGCCCGCGAAAGGATGAGCTGGATCGAAGTGTCGCTCCACCCGGATAGCGCGGAGCCGAGCGTGAAGAGCACGACGCCGGCGAGGAACATTTTTTTGCGGCCGAACCTTTCGCCCAACACGCTGAATGGGATGAGGAGCACGGAGAACGCCAGCGTATAAGCATTCATGAACCATTGGAGATCGGTGATCGTCGCTCCGAACGATTTTTGAATGGACGGAAGCGCGACTCCCAGTACGAGATTGTCCAGCATGGCCATGAACAAGGCGGCGCAGGTGACGACTAACAAACGGACTCTTGCGGCGGTAAACATTTTACTCCCAACTCCTTGTTAAATTTAATTTATTAATAAATAAATGAATCCCGGAAGAAAAGGCAAAGCGGGGTCGAAACCCTTCTCGCTTTGCCAAAGAGGTCAAACAAAATCGTCTTCGTGCCCATACCAGGGAAGCAGCTTGGGGAGATTGAGCGTTTCGGCCATCGTGCAGATCAGGCCCTGGCCGATGAATGCGCTCGCCTGGTAGCTGGCATTCGGTATCCCGGCTTCCTCGAAACGCGCTTTGACCCGTTCATAAACCAGATCGAATTCGCGCTTCGTATATTCGCGGACCGCCGGCTCCGGCGTCGTGAAGGCCATCATGACCAGCAGGATTTCGTTCCTGTGGCTCACCAGCAGTCTCGCGAACGCTTTTCCCATCTCGATATGAAGCTGCTCGGGCGGGGCTTGCGCGGCGTCGAAAGCTTGAAGGATCCGCTGGGACGCTTGCTCGAGAACAGCCAGGTAAAGCTGCTCTTTGGATTTGAAGAAATGGAACACGTAAGGCTGCGTGACGCCGACGGCTTTGGCGACGTCCGCGGTCGTCGTCTTGTAATAGCCCGACTCGGCGAACAGGGCGGCGGCGGCCTCCAGGATTTGTTCTTTACGGTTCAGGGAAGCTTCGTCTTTGGGTGCCATGGCTTCGGTTCCTTCTCGGTTATTTATTGAGTGATAAATAAAAGATAATGTCAGCTTACCGCGTTGTCAACAGGTTGCTGAAAGAGAGCATAAAAAAACCGGAAGCCGCTTCAGCATCCAAAGCAGGTCCCGGTCCGGCGCTTCCATTAATGGCCCTTTTTGCGGATCTGTTTGTCATGGTTTTCCGCCCATTCCTTCGCTTGCGAGGTTGCGATCGCGATGGCCCGCCCTTCATCGTACCCGTCCTTCAGCAGGGCGTTGGCGATTTCGACCGCTTTGTCGCGCACCGGCGCGGTGAAGTTTTTCAAAGATTCCGGGTAATCCCCGTGCGACCAAGGCATGACCCATCCCCTCCTGTTCATGGCTTTAATATGTACCTTTTGGACAAAGGAGGTTCGCTCGAAACACGCAAAGGACGCAGGGCGGAGCCGATAAGGTCCGGGGACGGTGGGCTGCCCCGACTACAGTCCAGGGTCAAAAACGTACGCGGGTCCGTTATGCGGAAATCACGCTCCGTTTACAATGAGATTGTGAGATGAAAGAAAAGAGGTGATACACATGAGAAGCGGAAACGGACTCGCGGTGCTGCTGATCGCGTTCGGCGCGCTGCTGATTCTCGGCAAACTCGGAATCTTCGGTTTCCTGATGGGACTTCTGATCCCGATCCTGATCGTTGGCCTCGGCGTCATGGCTTGGAGAAACGGCAATCGGTTCTTGGGCGGCGTGATCGGCCTCATCGGCGGCTTGATGCTGCTGGGCAAGCTGTCCTTCCTGTTCGTATGGGCAGCCGCCATCGCCTTGATTTTCTTCGGCGTATCGATGATTCGCCGCAGGGCGGGCACGAGAGTTTAAATGAAACAACGATAACGGAAAGCCGGAAATGGAGGGACATGCATGAGCGTAATGAAAAGAGTGCGGGACATGACGGTCGCGACGTTGAACGACCGGTTGGAGAAATCCGAAGATCCCGTCCGCGTCATCGATCAGTTCTTATGGTCGACGCATCAGGAAATCGTCCAAAGCGAGCAGCTGCAGCGGCAATACGCCGCCCATACCGACGGCCTGCTTCGCCAATGGAAAGATGCCGAGCAATGGATGAACAAACGGGAGGAGCAGGCGCTCACCGCCCTCAAAGCCGGCGAAGAGCATGCCGCCAAGCTCGCCCTGCAAGACAAGGTTTCGCACGAGGAACGTTCGGAACGGTACCGCCAGCTGTATGAACAAAGCAAGCAAGAGTTGAACGACCTGGAGCAGCTGCTCCACGAACTGCGGAGCGAATACCGCACCGTGTACGATCGCCGGCAGTTCTACGTAGCCCGCATGGAATCGCTCAGGCTACAGCAAAGGCTGAACGCGAGGTTCGGGTCGGGCTCGGAGGATCCGTCGAACATGTTCCGTAAGCTGGACGACCGGATGACGGACATCGAGCTGGAAGCCAAGAGCCTTCGGGATCTCCGGCGAATCGGACAGGAATCGGTCCTCCGAGTGGGCAGCGTCGTCCAGGAAACGATCGAACGAGAGCTTCAGCAACTAAAGCTCAGAATGCAGCAGGGGAAATAAGCGAGGAGGGATAAACGTTCATGCGAAAACTGTATCGTTCGTCGCGAGACAAGAAAATATTCGGCGTCTGCGGCGGGCTGGCGGATTACTTAGGCGTCGACGCCACGCTCCTCAGGATTCTCCTGATCGTGGTGGCGGTGTTCTCGGCGGGCTCGGTCATCCTGGTATACATCATCGCGGGCTTCGTAATTCCGCGGGATTATCCCGGCAGCTTCGGTCCCGGCCCGACGACTTACGGGTGGAATGGGTACGGAGCCGCGGAACCGAACCACCCGCCGCAATACGGCACGCAAGGCTGGCCTCCGGGCAGCAGCTGGACGGGCGCCGGCGCTCCGCCGACCCCGCCGCCGGTTCGTCCGGCGCCGCAGACGGCAGCACCTTCGCCTGCACCCCAGCGAGCGCAGGGATTGGACGCCATGATGGAAGATATCGAGAAAAAAGCGTTAAGGCGCGAAATTGAAGAACTGAAAGCCAAAATCACAAAAATCGAGAAGGATTCGAAAGGAGAATAACCCATGGGTGTATTCCAACGAATGAAAGACATTACGAAAGCTTCGATTCACGATTTGCTGGACAAAATGGAAGATCCGATCGTCATGCTGAACCAGTACTTGCGCGACATGGAAATCGAAATCCGCGAGGCCGAAGTGACCGTCGCCCGCCAAATGGCGGCCGAACGCCGCATGAAGCAGCGCCTGGACGAAGCTTCCCGCCATGGGCTGGAACGCGAGTCGCAAGCCGAGCTTGCCCTGCGCGGCGGCAATGAGCTGCTCGCCCGCAAGCTGCTCGAAGAGAAGCTCCAGTTCGATCAGCAAGTCGCCGAGCTGGCCGGGTTCCATGCCCAGGCCAACGCCCAAGTTGCCGAATTGACCGCCCAACTGCACGAAATGAAAGAGGAGTTCTACAAGCTCCGCAACAAGCGCAACGACCTTGCGGCCCGCGCCCAAATGGCCAAAGCCCGCAAGCAAATGGCGCAAGTCAACACCTTACACGCGATCGAAGCGGGCAATGCCGCCGCCGGCTTCAACCGGATGGAGGAAAAAATCCTGCAGATGGAAGCGGAAGCCGACGTCGCCCGCATCCCGGTTTCCCCGCTCAGCGGCGCGCCGATCCGCCTGGATCCGGAGAAGTCGCTGCAAGTGGAGCATGAGCTCGCTGCGCTGAAGAGCCGCATCGCTCCCGCGGCCGGCGCCGAATAAGATCCCGGATTCTCGGGCCGGGCAAGTTGTGATAAAATGGAATGCGTGTCGAAAAAGGCAAGCTATATCAGCCGATCGACAGCAAACGCAATCGGCGTCGATTTGCCATAACGGAGTTTATCCGTTATGGCTTTCGCCGTAAAAAAGGGTTTACAGCCAGCGGGAGGTGCGGCCGGTCATGAAATTGCCCAATCATGCGTTTCTGTTCATAGCGGCCGGACTCTACCTCGCTTTAGGCGGCATCGCCGGTTACGCGACGGTGAACGCCGCCATTTTGCTCGTCCTCGGCATCTATCGATTCAGGATCGACCGCTGCCGTCCGGCGATGGTCCTGATCGCGATCTGCACGCTGATCCTCATCGTGAATCAGTTCGTCTTATTCGCCGTCATCGTATTGATCTCGCTCGGATTTTATTATTTCCGATCCCGTCCTGCCGCCGCCGGATTGTACCGCAACGCCCACCGGCTCGTGCTGAACATGAGACTGGACGAACAGTCCTGGGTGCTGCAGTCGATGAGCTGCTGGCAAGCGGTCGGCGAAATCCGCATGGACATGTCGCTCGCCATTCCGGAAGAGAAGGAAACGACGATCGTGCTGCAAGGATTGGTCGGCGACGTCGATCTGACGATCCCGGAGGATTACGGGCTGCAAGTGGAAGCGTCGGTGCTCGTCGGCCAGATCGGATATAAGAATACCCGTGACGGCGGCATGCTGCACCGCCTGTCGTGGCGTTCTCCCGACTACGACCGGCGGGAATACCGTCTGAAACTGCAGCTGTTCTATCTCGTAGGAGATATCAAGATACGCACGGTGTAGCGGAAGGGAGGACGACGGCGGATGGAATCGCGCAAGGTCGCCAATATGGTATGGCGTCAAATGGGGGAATCCGTCTTGTACTCCCTCGGCATCGGGGCGTTGGTCATTTATTTGGTCATGAGGTACGGGATCGCGTCCGAAGTTTACAAATGGAGCTCCGTCGTTCCTTTCATCCTGACCACGATCGGGGTTCTGACGATCGGCGGAGCCGCCTTCGGCTTCCTCCGGGGGTATCCGGTCCGGCATCGCCTTCGCTTGCTGAGCGACGTCATGCTGCTGCTGGAGAAAGGGAATCCCAGCCCTCCGCTGCCGCCTCTCGGTAACGACGAGATCGGGAGGCTGGGCGAACAACTGGGCAAGCTAGGCCGCAAATGGGAAGAGCAGGTCACCACTTTGCAAAGGCTGTCGAGCAACAATACGGAGCTGGAGGCCAAAGCGAAAATGAGCGCGGTCGTCGAGGAACGCCAACGACTCGCGCGCGAGCTGCACGACGCCGTCAGCCAGCAGCTGTTCGCGATTTCGATGACGGCCACGGCGGTGAGCCGGACGCTCGAGCAGGATTTCGACAGGGCCAAACGCCAGATCGAGCTGATCGAGGAAATGGCGTCCGTCGCCCAATCGGAGATGCGCGCGCTGCTCTTGCATTTGCGACCCATCCATCTGGAAGGCAAACGGTTGTCGCAGGCCATTCCGGAGCTTGTCCACGAGATGAAGGCGAAAGTGCCGGTCGATATCTCCCTCGATATGGAAGAGGATTTGCCGCTGAACAAAGGGATGGAGAACCACCTGTTCCGCATCGTGCAGGAGGCGCTGTCCAACACGCTTCGGCATGCCCGGGCCACCAAAATGGGGATCGAGCTGCAGAGGCGCGGCGATGCGGTGCGGCTCGGCATTCGGGACAACGGAGTCGGTTTCGACGTGCAAGAACGTAAACAAGCCTCTTACGGGATGATGAACATGGAAGAGCGCGTGAACGAGCTCGGCGGTTCGTTCCACGTGGTGAGCGCCCCGGGCAAAGGGACGAGAATCGAAATTCGCGTGCCGCTGATGGCGGATGGGGGATGAATGGCGTGAAAGAGGATAAACTCGCGCGCGTGCTGTTAGTCGATGATCACGAGATGGTTCGGATCGGCTTGGCCGCGGTATTGGGAACGGAAGAAGGCATCGAGGTCGTCGGGGAAGCCGGCAACGGAATGGACGGCTTGCGGCTGGCCCGGGAATACAAGCCGGACGTCGTGCTGATGGACCTGGTCATGGAAGGCATGGACGGCATCGAAACGACGCGCCGGATCATGGAGGAAATGCCGGATTGCCGCGTGATCGTGCTCACCAGCTTCCTCGACGACGAGAAGATGTATCCGGTCATCGAAGCGGGGGCGTTCAGCTATTTGCTGAAAACGTCCCGGGCTAACGAAATCGCCGACGCCATCCGCGCCGCCGCCCGGGGACAGTCCGTGCTGGAGTCGCAGGTCGCTTCCAAAATGATGAACCGGTTCCGCCGGCCCGCCCAATCGGAAGCTCTGCCCCACGAGGAACTGACGGAGCGGGAAATGGAAGTGCTTCAGCTCATCGCCCAAGGGAAATCCAACCAAGAGGTCGCCGACGAGCTGTTCATCGGAATCAAAACCGTGAAATACCATTTGACGAACCTGTTCGGCAAGCTGGGCGTCGAGGACCGTACACAGGCGGCCATCTATGCGCATCGTCACGGCTTGGCGAAATGACGGCGGCTTCGGCCGCCAAAGAAAAAAAACCGTCCGCGGACGGTTTTTTTCTTTGGTTACGTGTGAACGTCCATTCGGACGCCGACCTCCAACGCGTTCATATGCCGAATTTTCCCGGCTTCGTCATAGAGCGGGGCGGAAGCGTCGCCGAACCATTCGGCGGAGGCATAGGTCTTCGGTTTCCGTTCAGGGCGGGGAGCGTCGTCCATGAGCATCCGTACCCACTCACGTTCGGCGGGATCTTCCCGCCGAAAAGCTTCGACCCGCCGTACCGGAGAGATCGGCCCCCAGCGATCGGAATAACGCACGTACCGGACCATGTACTTCCTCCTCCCACCCAGCGGTTCTCAGACCTATTACCTCCGAATGTATGCTTCCAATCTCCTTTAAAGCACCAAGACCGATTCCACCGATTTCAGCGGAACGCTTTCCCGCGCCACGGGGGAGAACATCGGATCCAGGCCGAACGGTTCGGCCGGCAATTCACCCCAGAGCGACGCTTCTTCCGTCCCCGGACGGAATGCCTCCTGAGCGTCCTCCGACTTGCGGGCGCGCCTGCGCCCTGTACGGCGGGTTCCCGTTTTGCGGGAGACGGTCGCGTCGCCGGAATCCCCGTCGTCCCCGTTCAAAATGATCCGGCCGGATTTACAAGCGGTCAACTGGCCGATTTTTCGGCTGCCGTCTTTCATGATCAAGCAGACCGGCAGCCCGATAAACGGCGAAAGCTGTTTGGCGTCGGGATCGAGCATTTGCCCAAACATCGTCCCACCCTCCTTTCCTTGTGTCCTCGCCCCATTTTATTCAGCATCGGGCGAATGCGTATGGGCCCGTATCCGGGTGCGCCCCGCTTTTTGCGGAATTGGAAAAACCCGTTAAGAACATGGCATTGGTCCTATGATTGTGCTAAACTACAATACATGAATGAACCCCCGCAGGCCGCGGAAAGCCTATAAGCGCACCGCTATAACCATGCCTGGAAGAAAGATGAGGATCATGACGGACAACAAAACGGAATCGATATCCGCGAACGATGCGGTCTACTTCATTTTCGGCGCGACGGGCGACCTGGCCCGCCGCAAGCTGTTTCCGGCGCTGTACAGCCTGTACCGCGAGGGCAAGCTCGGCAGGAAATTCGCCGTCGTCGGCCTGGCCCGGCGCCCGCGCACGGATCTGCAGTTTCGCGACGACGTGCATGAGTCCATCCGGGAGTTTTGCCGGTACAAGCCCGGCGAAGCGGAGGACTGGAACGCGTTCGCCGACCATTTCAGCTACCAATCGCTCGATATCGGCAACGTCGACGGTTTTCGCCAGCTGAAGGCCCATACGGAAGAACTGGAGGCCAAATTCGGCATCCCGGGCAATCGCCTGTTCTATTTGGCGCTGGCTCCGGAGCTGTTCGGCACCGTCTCCCACAGCCTTCGGGACGGAGGGATGCTCGAGAGCTCGGGCTGGCACCGCCTCGTGATCGAGAAGCCTTTCGGCTACGATTATCCGTCAGCGAAGAGCCTGAACGAAGAGATCAGCCGCGTGTTCAAGGAAGAGGAAGTGTTCCGGATCGACCATTACCTGGGCAAGGAAATGGTGCAGAACATCGAAATGATCCGTTTCGCGAACGCGTTTTTCGAGCCGCTCTGGAACAACCAGCACATCGCCAACGTCCAGATCACGCTGGCGGAGACGGTCGGCGTGGAAGAGCGCGGCGCATACTATAACAAATCCGGCGCCCTGCGCGATATGGTGCAGAACCATATGCTGCAGATGCTGACGATGATCGCGATGGAAGCGCCGAGCCGCCTGGATGCCGAAGACATCCGCGACGAGAAGGTCAAGGTGATTCGTTCCATCCGTCCGTTCTCGTCGGCCGACGACGTCCGGACGCGGATCGTCCGCGGGCAGTATTCGAACGGTTCCTTGAAAGGCAAAGAATTGAAAGGGTATCGGCAGGAGGACTCCGTCGATCCGGCCTCCGTGACCGAGACATTCTTCGCGGCGCGCGTATTCGTGGACAATTTCCGCTGGGCCGGCGTGCCGTTCTACGTGCGGACGGGCAAACGCCTGCCGGTCAAATCGACCGAGATCGTCGTGGAATTCAAAAACGTGCCGAACAACGTGCTGTTCGCCCGCAAGCAAGATCTGGCGCCGAACCTGCTCGTCATTCGGGTGAACCCGATGGAAGGCATCTACATCAGAATCAACGCCAAAAAGCCGGGCAACGACATGACGATCCAGCCGGTGGCCATGGAATTCTGCCAAAGCTGCCAGATCGGCATCAATACGCCGGAAGCTTACGAGCGGCTGATCTTTGACGCGGCCCGCGGGGATTCCACGTATTTCACCCGCTGGGACGAGCTTGCCGCCGCGTGGCAGCTCATCGATCCGATCGCAGCGACTTGGAAGGAGCACGCGATCGAGCCGTCTTTCTACCCGGCGGGATCGTGGGGGCCGGCACAGGCCGACAAGCTGCTGCAAGACGACGGGTATCACTGGTGGCCGGTCAACGGCCAGGACGAAGACAACGTCATCTGGGTCACGAACTCGGAAAAATAAGAGCAAACACGTTTACGGGGAAGAGCGGAGGGAACGGATATGGGATTGGGCCGCATTATCGATATCAGCATGACGATCGAGGAAGGCATGCAAGTATGGAAAAACTACGCGCATAAGAAGCCTTCCATCACGAACGTGCAGAACCACGACGAAGGCAAGCCGCATGAAAGCCTGCTCAGCCTGAACGTCCACACCGGAACGCACGTCGACGCTCCGTTGCATATGATTGCGGGCGGCGATACGATCGAGACGGTGACGCTCGAGCAGCTGAACGGCGCGGCGCGCGTCCTGGATCTTACGCATCTGAAGGACCACATCTCCAAAGAGGACCTGGTGCCTTTCGCGATTCAGCGGGGAGAGCGGATCCTGTTCAAAACGTCGAGCTCGCTGACCGAGGAATTCGACCTGGAATTCCCGTACCTGAGAGCGGACGGAGCAGAGTATTTGGCCGATATCGGCGTGTCGATCGTCGGCACGGACGCGCTCGGCATCGAGCGTGCGCAGCCGGAATATCCGACTCACCGGACGCTGATGCGCAACGGCATCGTCATCGTCGAGGGCTTGCGGCTGAAGCACGTGGAAGCGGGCAATTACACGCTGATCCTCGCGCCGCTCAAGCTGACCGGAATCGATGCCGCCCCGGCTCGTGCATTCCTGATCGGGGACTAATAACGCATTGAAGACCGCCCCTTTTGCCATAATTTCGGCAAAAGGGGTTTGTTTTGTGTTTACAACGTAACAGTGTTATGTTACACTTCATTTCAAGGAGGGATGATGAATATGGAACGAGAGCTCATATCCAAGAAAGAACTGCTGGACTCGATGGGCATCTCCTACGGGCAGCTCTATCGGTGGAAACGCAAGCAGCTCATCCCCGAAGAGTGGTTTATACGCAAATCCACGTTTACCGGGCAGGAGACGTTTTTTCCGAAGGACTTGATCCTGACTCGCATCGATAAAATCCTGAACATGAAAGACGATCTGTCTTTGGATCAGGTGGCCGGCAGGCTTTCCCCTTCGTTGCCGGACTATGACGCCAGGAAAAGCGATTTAATGAAACGAAACATTGTTACAAGCGTGACGATGCAGCGATTCGCCGGCGAAGACCCGGATCAGACGGTGTATCCGTTCGAGAAGATCTTGTTCTTCTACGTGGTCGACAAGCTGCTTCAGGCCGGCGACATGAGCATGGAGGAAGGCGACCGGCTGATGGAGACGATGAGGGATCATTTTCCGAAATTCGAAGGCAAGCCTTGCGAGCTCATCTTCATCCGCAAGATGGGAGTTTCTTCCTTCGCGCTCGTCTCCGTACCGTCCGAATGGCATTTCGACGGCGGCGTCCGAATCGTGGCGCGATTGTCCATGACGGAGTGCATCGAGCAATTGAAAGGAATTTTGGGATAAGGGAGGAATCGGTCATGACGGAGATTCGGCCGGATATGCATATCAATGGGGTGAGCAGCACCCCCGGCGGCCATTACCGTTCGGCTTCGATCGACGGCGTCATTAAAGTGGAAGGCGCGCTTCAGGTCGACGGCCTGGCCCGCATGAACGGCGTGGTCACGGTGAAAGGAGATCTCAAGGCGCACGAGCTGGAAGGTGACGGGAAATTTAAAGTTCAAGGACGCCTTTCGGCGGGGACGGCAAGGATCAACGGATTGGCCGACGTCGCGGGTTCCGTTGACGGAGAGCACATGATTTTGAAAGGGATGCTGAGCGTTAAAGGCGACTGCGCAGTGGAGCGCTTCGAAGCGGAAGGCGGCTTCGAGGTCGGAGGCTTGCTGAACGCGGGCACCGTCGACATCCGGCTGTACGGAAGAGGCAAGGCCCGGGAAATCGGGGGGGAATCGATCCGCGTGCGCAAGATGGCCAGAAGCGCGTGGAAGAAAATTTGGGAGTGGATGTTCCCGAAATGGAATCCCGAGATGGAGGTCGACGTCATCGAAGGCGACGACGTGGATTTGGAGAACACGATCGCCCGAGTCGTCCGAGGGAACCGAGTCGTTCTCGGGCCGGGCTGCCGGATCGGGCGCGTCGAATACGGCTCGGAGCTGGTGCGCCATCCGGGAGCCAAAGCGAATGAGGAGGTGAAGACCGGTGCGTGAAGCGAATCTGCCGAATTTGAAGCTGGTCGGTACGACGTCGGCATCCGGGGGCCGGTTCGGCAACGTGAAGATTACCGGGGAAGCGTCGCTGACCGGCGACGTCGAGTGCCGAAGCCTGTCTTGCACGGGAACGGCCGATCTGAAGGGAAGCCTGACGGCCGACACGTTCAAGCTGACCGGCGAATGCAAGGTTGGAGGCGACATGCGGAGCGGACGGATCAGCGCGGTCGGCGATATCGAAATCGCCGGCGAATTGCATGGAGACCGGGTGAAGCTGACCGGCGACGTCCGCGTGCGTGGCAACGGCGAGGCCGAATCCCTTCAAGTGAGAGGCGGCCTGACCGTCGAAGGGCTGTTGAACGCGGAAACGATCGAACTGCGGATGCTCGGACCTTGCCGCGCAAAGGAGATCGGCGGGGGAGCCGTTTCGGTGAAAAGAAGCCGCACTTCCGTTTTCAAGATGTTCACCCGCGGGAACGTGGGGCTGCAGGCCGACCTGATCGAAGGGGATATCCTTGAATTGGAGCATACCCGCGCGGCTGTGGTGAGAGGCAACCGCGTGACGCTCGGCCCCGGCTGCGAAATCGGACGCGTGGAGTACCGTGGAGAACTGTCCGTCCACGGTCGGGCTTCGGTTCAGGAACGCGTGAAACTTTAAAAAGAGATATTGAGAGAACACAGAGGAGTGGAAGAAATGACGGTTGGGCGTCAAAGCAACCTGGGCATCGTGGTCGCGGGTTTGCTGCTCGGCATTTTGATGGCTTCGATGGACAACACGATCGTGGCCACGGCGATGGGCAACATCGTCGGCGAGCTTGGCGGATTGGATAAGTTCGTATGGGTCACGTCGGCCTATATGGTGGCGGAGATGGCGGGCATGCCGATTTTCGGCAAGCTCTCCGACATGTACGGGCGCAAAAAGTTTTTCGTTTTCGGACTGCTGATGTTCATGCTGGGTTCCGTGCTGTGCGGAACCGCGCACTCGATCACGGAGCTGGCCATCTACCGGGCGGTCCAGGGAATCGGCGGCGGCGCCTTGGTGCCGATCGCGTTCACGATCATGTTCGACGCGGTGCCGGTCGAAATGCGCGGCAAGCTCGGCGGGTTGTTCGGCGCCGTATTCGGGATGTCCAGTATTTTCGGGCCGTTGCTGGGCGCTTACCTCACGGACCATGTCCGCTGGGAATGG
Source organism: Cohnella candidum (assembly GCF_003713065.1). NCBI lineage: Bacteria > Bacillati > Bacillota > Bacilli > Caryophanales > Paenibacillaceae > Cohnella > Cohnella candida. The sequence continues at coordinate 235,395 of NZ_CP033433.1, forward strand.
ATTTTCTATATCAACCTGCCGCTGGGCGTGTTGGCCTTCATCATGGTGGCTTTCTTCTATAAAGAATCGCATGAGCATTCCAAGCATCCGATCGACTGGTGGGGCGCTTTGTCCCTGATCGGGGCGGTGCTGTGCCTGATGTTCGCTCTGGAGCTGGGCGGCAAGCAGTACCCTTGGGATTCGGCGGAGATCCTGGGCCTGTTCGGCGGATTCGCGGTGCTGGCGATCGTGTTCCTGGTCGCCGAGACGAAGGTGAAAGAACCGATCATTTCCTATTCATTGTTCCGAAAACGGCTGTACACCACGAGCATCCTGAGCGCCTTGTTCAGCGGGGCGGCCTTCATCGTCGCTTCCGTCTATATTCCGATCTTCATTCAGGGCGTGCTCGGCGGTACCGCTACGAACTCCGGTCTCGTGCTGCTGCCGATGATGCTGGGTTCCGTCGTGACGGCCACCGCAGGCGGTTTTCTCATGAATAAACTGCCGTACCGCAACATCCTCGTACCGACGTTCATCATTTTGGTCGCGGGTGCGATTTTGCTGACGACGCTGACAACCGGTTCCACGAGATTCCTCGTGACCGTCTATATGGTGCTGCTGGGATTAGGGATCGGCGCTTCTTTCTCGGTGCTCGGAAACGCGGCCATCCATGGGCTGCCGGCGAACCAGAGAGGTACCGCCAGCTCGACGCTGAACTTCATCCGTTCGCTGGGCATGACGATCGGGATCACGACGTTCGGCATCATTCAAAGCCACGTGTTCACGGGCAAGCTGACGGACTTGTTCGCGGCCGGGGGCGGCGCAGCACAAATGCCCGAAGGGCTCGACCTGAAGGATCCGCATTCGCTGCTGTCTCCCGAGACGAGGTCGCATATCCCGGCCGGCGTCCTGGATAAAATCACCGATTCGCTGTCCTCCTCCATCGTCTACACGTTCGCTTGGGCGATCATTCCCGCCGTGCTGGCTCTGCTGGTCGCCTTGTTCATGGGCCGCAGCCGGCTCGATCCGAACGAAATGCAAGGGCAGATGGGCGGGCATTGAAGTCGGCGAACTTCCCATGGATTTCCGTTCATATGCAGTTCATATCGGCTTCGTAAGCTAACTCCAGAAATCGGATTCGGAAGCGTAAGAGAACATTCCGAATCATAAGGAGTGGAAGTATGGCTTTAGCCAAAGAAAACAACAAAAAACTGGTGTTGACCGGCCTGCTGATCGGACTGATTTTCGCGGAGCTCGACGAAACGGTCGTCTCGACGGCCATGCCGACGATCATCCGCGAGCTGCACGGCTTGCCGCTGTACGGCTGGGTGGCCGGCGTCTATATGCTGGCCGTCACGGTATTCATGCCGATCCTCGGCAAGCTGGCGGATTTGTTCGGCCGCAAACGCGTCTACTTGAGCTGTATCTCCCTGTTCATGCTGGGCTCCATTGTCTGCGGGATCGCCCCGTCGATGGCGGTGCTGCTCATCGGCCGCGGTATCCAGGGCATCGGGGCCGGCGGATTGATGCCGCTCGCCTTGGTCATCATCGGGGAAACTTATCCCCTGGAGCAACGGGCGAAAATCCAAAGCCTGTTCGGGCCGCTGATGATTTTGCCCCAATTGCTCGGTCCTACGGTCGGCGGATACATCGTCGGCAATGTCAATTGGCACTGGGTATTCCTGATCAACATTCCCGTCGGCATCGTTGCGGCGCTCGTGCTTTCCAAAGGCATGCGAGAATCGAGAGGGGAAGGCAAGCGATCGATCGACTGGGCGGGAGCGGCAACGCTGGTGCTCGCTCTGCTGGCTCTGTTGCTGGCCCCCGTGCTCATCAGCAATAAAGGATATACGTGGTCTTCGCCTTTGATTATCGGCCTGCTCGTGTTGTCCGCGCTGCTGGTCGGCGTCCTGATCCGGATCGAATCCAGGGCCGAGGAACCGATCATCCCGCTGCACCTGTTCCGGAACCGGAACGTCGTCGTCCTGTCGACGCTCGTCTTCATTCTGATGCTCGGCATCATGGGCGGCATCGCTTCCTTCCCGTTCTTCGCGCAGAACGTCATGGGACTGACTCCTTCTGAGGCGGGGTATCTAATGCTTGCCTTCATGGCGGGAGCGATTCCTTCCAGCATCCTGAACGGTTTCCTGATCACCCGCATCGCTTACCGTAATCTGTTCATCGTCTCTTTCCTGCTCCCGATCGTCGGCTTCCTGCTGCTGTCGCGGATCGGGATCGACACGACGGTCCTGTATATCATCGTATCCTTCTTCATCCTCGGCATCGGCATGGGGGCGCTGTTCGGGGGAGACAACTTGATCGTGCAGGAGTCGGTCGACAAGGAGCACAGCGGGATCGCATTGTCGACCGTCCAGCTGTTCCAGGCGCTCGGCGCCACGATAGGGCTCAGCATCTTCGGCAGCTTGCTGGCGAATCAGATTCGTTCGGGCGTCGCGGGGCTGGCGGGCCAACTGCCGCCCGGCACGGCGAACAACATCGAGACGGGCGGGATCCCGCCGGGGCTCGCGCCCGATCTGCTGACGCAGGTTCAAACCGCTTTCGCGGACGCGTTCCAGAACATTTTCACCATTTCCGTCGGGTTCGTCATCGCCGCGTTCTTCATCTGCTGGTTTTTGAAGAAAGAAGTGCTGAAGAAGCGGGAGCCGGAAGCCGAATCCGCCGCCGCTTAAAAGAAGGCGCGTTCGCCCTCATCCCTGGATGGGGGCTTTCGCGTTGTTGCACCATAGTTCCCGAACAAGGGGCTGGAAATATGATATAATGAATCCGTCATTTTCACAGGAGAAGGGAAATTACGACCCATGAGCCAAACGACCCGCGACGAATTGCGGCAGGAAGTCGAGAAACGCCGCACGTTCGCGATTATATCCCACCCCGATGCGGGGAAAACGACGCTGACCGAGAAACTGCTGCTGTACGGCGGCGCGATCCATATCGCCGGTTCCGTCAAAGCGCGCAAAGCCGCGCGCCATGCCACGAGCGACTGGATGGAAATCGAGAAGCAGCGCGGGATTTCCGTCACCTCGTCCGTCATGCAGTTCCAATATGCCGGCCGCCAAGTCAACATCTTGGACACGCCGGGCCACCAAGACTTCAGTGAAGACACGTACCGCACGCTGACCGCGGCGGACAGCGCCGTCATGCTGATCGACGTCGCCAAAGGCGTCGAGGCGCAGACGATCAAGCTGTTCCAGGTATGCAGCAAGCGCGAAATCCCGATTTTCACCTTCATCAACAAGCTGGACCGCGAAGGCCAAAATCCGTTCGAGCTGCTTGAAGAGATCGAGCGCGTGCTCGGCATCCGTTCGGTTCCGATGAACTGGCCGATCGGCATGGGCCGCGAGCTGTGCGGCGTGTACGACCGGATGAAAAACCAGGTCGAGCTGTTCCAGGGCAACGACCATTCCACCATCGAGGTGCGGAAAGTCACGGACTACCGCGACCCGGTCATCCGCGAGATGGCGGGGGATTACCTGGCCGATAAGCTGATCGAGGAGCTTGAGCTGCTCGACGTGGCCGGCGATCCGTTCGATTACGAGAAGGTCAAAGCCGGGGAGCTGACGCCGGTCTTCTTCGGCAGCGCGGTCAACAACTTCGGCGTGCAGACGTTCCTCGAGAACTTTCTGCAACTCGCGCCCGCGCCGACGCCGCGTAAAAGCACGGACGGGGCGATCGATCCGGAGAACGAGAAGTTTTCCGGCTACATTTTCAAAATCCAGGCCAACATGAACCCGGCGCACCGCGACCGTCTGGCGTTCCTGCGGATTTGCTCCGGCAAGTTCCAGCGGGGCATGTCCGTCAAGCACGTGCGCGCCGGCAAGGACATCAAGCTGTCGCAGCCGCAGCAGTTCCTGGCACAGGACCGCGATATCGTCGACGTCGCCTATCCGGGCGACATCATTGGTCTTTTCGACCCGGGCATTTTCCGGATCGGGGACTCGCTGAGCGAAGGAAGCAGCATCGTGTTCGACGAGCTGCCGACGTTCTCGCCGGAAATTTTCGCCAAGGTGTCGATCAAGAACGCCCTCAAGCAGAAGCAGTACCTCAAAGGCCTGGACCAGCTGACCGAAGAAGGCATGGTGCAGGTGTTCCGGTCCGTCGGCCCGTTCGAGGACACGTACCTCGGCGTCGTCGGCCAACTGCAGTTCGAGGTGTTCGAATACCGGATGAAAAACGAATACGGCGTGGATATCTTGCTGAACCGCACGCCTTTCCAGTTCGCGCGATGGCTCGTGGCGGATAAGGTCGATGCCTCCAAGTTCCGCATCAACTCCACGCTGGTGAAGGATAAGAACGATAATGACGTGGCGCTGTTCGAGAACGAGTACGCGATGCGGACCGCCATGGAACGGATGCCGGACGTGAAGTTCCTGGAGACGGCTCCGTAAGGTAAGGTCGGAAAAAAGGACGAAGCGAGCGTGGTCGGAAAATGGGCCGTTTGATCGTGAAGGGCGGACGCGTGGTGCTGCCTCATGAAGTCATCGAAGCGGACGTGATCGCCGAAGGCGGACGGATCGCGGCCATCGGGTCGGGATTCGCCCGGATGGCGGAAGCGGGCGATACGGTGCTGGACGCGGAAGGGCGCTGGGTGCTGCCCGGGCTCGTCGACATCCATTGCGACGCCATCGAGAAGGAGACGGAGCCCCGGCCGAACACGCTGTTTCCGATGGCGATGGCTTTCCTGCAGTTCGAGAAAAAGCTGGCGGGTCACGGCATCACGACGATGCTTCATTCTTTGTCGCTCGGCGTAGGGCTTAGTTTGCGTGGGGAGCACCTCGTCTCCGAGATGATCGGCCTGATCCGCTCGATCCGGGAGGAACGGGCGATGATCCGGCACGGCATCCATCTCCGCTACGAGGTTTCGCATCTAACCGGTTTGCCGTTGGCGAGAAGACTGATCGAGGAACGGGCGATCGATTACTTGTCGCTGATGGATCATGCCCCCGGCATCGGTCAATACCGGAGACCCGGCGCTTTCCAGCGGTACGTGATGAAGAACCAAGGGGTAAACCTTGAAGAAGTCGCCCAAATCGTCGAGGAGCTGCAAGAACGGCGCGGGCGGATCGATTGGCATGAGCTGCGGAGCCTGACGGCTTACGCGCGGGAGCGGGGCATCGCCGTCGGGTCTCATGACGACGATTCACGTGAAACCGTCGACCGGTCGCTCGGGTTCCATGCCGGCATTTCGGAATTTCCGCTCGATCTCGACACCGCCCGGTACGCTTCCGATCGGGGCATGGGCGTCTGCGTCGGAGCGCCGAACGTCGTGCGGGGCGGCTCCCACGACGGGAACCTGAACGCCGCTGAAGCGGTGAAGGAAGGCGCGGCGGGCATCCTGTGCTCGGATTACCATCCGGCTTCGCTGCTGCAGGCCGTCTTCGATCTGGAGCGGCAGGGCGTTCCGCTCGAAAGCGCCGCCGCGATGGCTTCCTTGCATCCTGCGCAAGCCGTCGGCCGAGGCCGCGATGTCGGCTCACTTGAGCCGGGTAAAGCCGCGGATCTCATCGTGGTGCGAAAATGGAAGGACATTCCGCTCGTCGCGGCGACGGTGGTCGGCGGAGCGGTCGTATACGAAGCCAGGGATTTTCAAGGTTGAATCGCCGGAGGGGAAGGAGGAGCGCAGCATGGCAAGAAAACAGTTCGCGGTTATCGGACTCGGACGGTTCGGATCCAGCGTAGCGACTTATTTGGCGAAGATGGGATACGAGGTGCTGGCGGTCGACGAGAGCGAGGAGCGGGTGCAGGACGTGGCGCATGCCGTGACGCATGCGGTATCCGCCGATTCGACAGATGAAGAAGCGATGCGGGCGCTCGGCATCCGCAACTTCGACGTCGTGGTCGTCGCGATCGGCCAGGACATCCAGTCGAGCATCCTGACGACGCTCATCCTGAAGGATCTGGGCGTTCCGAACATCATCGTCAAAGCCCAGAACGAGCTGCACGGCAAAGTGCTGAACAAAATCGGCGCGGACAAAGTCGTGTTCCCGGAGCGGGACATGGGGCTGCGCGTCGCCCACCATCTGATTTCCCCGAACATTCTGGAACATATCGAACTATCCCCGGAATACAGCATCGTCGAGATGAAGATCCCGGTAGACATGATCGGCAAGAATTTGAAACAGCTCGACATCCGGGCCAAATACAATTGCAACGTGCTGGCGGTCAAGCGCAACGACCAGATGAACATTACCCCGCGGGCCGACGAGGCTTTGGACGTGGGGGATATCCTGGTCCTCGTGGGCCGCAACGATCAATTGACGAAATTGGAGCAGGCTTATGCCGAAGCATGAGGCTTACATTAGTTCCGCCTCGAATCCTCGCGTCAAGGAATGGGCGAAGCTGACGGAACGCAAATACCGCGAGCGCGAGGGCAAGTTCCTGTTGGAAGGCATCCATCTGGTGAAGGAAGCGTTGCTTGCTGAATGGCCGTTGCTTTATGTGGTCTATGACGCCGGCTTCGGAGTGCCGGAAGAGCTGGCGGCGTGGGCGGAAGACGGGACAGAAGGGCCCGGCGTATCCGGCGGCGCTTCGTGGGTTCCCGTCTCGCCCGAAGTGATCGCGAAGTGCAGCCAGGCGGAGACGCCCCAGCCGGTGTTCGCGGTGGCGGAGAAACGCCCGCTAGCCGCGGACAAGCTGTTCGATGCAGAAGCGGGACTCGTCGCCGTGCTTGATGGCGTTCAGGATCCCGGCAACGTCGGCACGATCGTGCGGAGCGCGGCCGCTTGCGGCGCGACGGCGGTCGTGCTCGGGAAGGGCACGGCGGATTTGTACAACGCGAAGACGCTTCGCGCGACGATGGGAGCTCTGTTCCATGTTCCGGTGGTAGAAGCGGATTTGGCGGAGTTGCTGCCGGAAGCGCGGGAGCGCGGCATGGCCGTCGTCGGTACGAGCCTGCAGGCCGCTCGCTCCTGTTACGACTTCGATTTCCGCCGCGGCGTCTGGCTCGCGTTCGGCAGCGAAGGCGGAGGGTTGTCCGATGCCGTTTCGTCGCTGGTGGAGGAGAACGTCATCATCCCGATGACGGGCCGAGCGGAGTCTCTGAATGTGGCGATGGCCGCCACGGTGCTGCTTTTCGAAGCACAGCGGCAGCGGATGGGTTAATGAAAAAGCCTTGCTAAGCAAGGCTTTTTGCTTTCCAGTTGAACATTGGCAAGTAGGAGCTAACGGAACTGAAAGGCGTTATTCGTCGGTAAAAAGGCATTTTTATAATCTAACGGAACTCAATGACGTTATGATCCGGATATCACGAAGAATCGGTCCCGAAATCGCTGAATAGCGACGCTAAGTTCCGTTAGCCTCCCAAATAGGATCGAAAATAACGAATAAGGTCGGTGAGTTCCGTTGCTCTATGCACGCTGTGTGAGGGAGGATGTCGCATAGTTGTATGAATTCGAGGGAGGTCTTTATTTCATGAGTGATGCTCTAAAATGTCTGCGATGCGGCAATGAATTGACTTACTTAAAGGAATACAAATTTGACTCACAGAACGCCAATCGGGGTCTATTCGGCGCGTTATTCGATGTAGAGGAGCGTCTTTCCTTCGATATCTACGTTTGTCCTTCTTGCCGCCATACCGAGTTCTTCTTTACAGATTCGGATACCTCGTTGGATTCTTAATCTATATCTGTTGTGGTATGATCTCCCTGTAAAAACAAGGTCGACTGGTCGAGCTTTGGGAGCGGAAGTACTTGACGACCGAGAGCTGAATAAAGAAATCATACGAGGCTGCCAATGATCCGATAGGCAGCCTGTTTCATAAACGGGCAGCCTAGTGGATTAGAATAGCCTGATGGGAGTTGATTTCTAATGAGTTATTTAGAAGGTTTAAGACAAAGAAATATTGAAATTCAAAATAAAATTGAGTCATCGTTAGAGAAATATCAGTCTTACCCCGTCGGCACAGGTTACATTGACATTATTACGAAGCATGAGCTAAGCGAAAAGCTACTACATGATCTTTCAAATGCAGGGATTGCTGTAAACGCTGTTACATGGTGGTGCCATAGTACAGAGGAAAATAAGGATCTTTACGGTTGTCCTCACGGTATGGGTGGCCCAAAGTGCAATTGTTGTAATGGGTATTATAGTGAAATGGGGCTTGATTACGAAACGTACGAAATTTCAGAAACTCAATACAATACGTTAGAAACGGGAACGGTAACGCAAGAAGAAATTCACTCCATAAATCAAGCAGCATGGAATTATATCAGGGAGTTCTCAAATAATGAACGATTCAGTAATTGCTTTACACCTGCACTATGGCTACATGTACCAGACGAGTGGAAAAGAATTAAATATTTAAATCGTTGAGCAATTGGGCATATGGGATTGTGAGCTGCAATGAAAATGGGTACAGTGTTCGATTTCTAGATTGAACGGTACTAGGAGGTATGGGATATGAAGATCAAACGAATGGACCATGTAAGTATAAACGTAAATGATCTTTCAGCAGCTAAAGCGTTCTTTCTCGATTTGGGACTTGAAGTGCAAGGGGAATGGGAAGCTGAAGGGGAGTGGTTGGGTCGGATCGTCGGGCTTACCGACGCCAAAACCTCATGTGTAGCATTGCGAACGCCAGACGGTCAGGTATGGATAGAACTAGTCAAGTATATTTCGCCGTCGGATGAACGAGAGATTCAGAAACCATTGGCCAATACGCTGGGGATCCGACATCTTGCATTTGTTGTCGATGATATAGAAGCCATTGTTGCCGAATTGAAAAAGAAGGGCACGGAAATCTTCAGTGAAATTTATCAATATGAAGAAAGTTATAAGTTATGTTACGTTCGTGGGCCAGAAGGAATCATTTTGGAATTGGCTGAGAGAATCAACTAGCAATAGGCCGTTTCTCATTATTCGCTATGTAAATACCGAACGATCATGGATACGAGATTCCTTGGCGCAAATCGAACGGAGGCAGCCATAAGGCGATTGCGAAAACCTGGAATGACAACGGTTTTTCCTTCTTTATACCCCACATAACCGGCATAGGCTACCGCTTTCGCGTTCATGAGACTGCTTGAGAACAATTTTGAGTTTCCGACTTCGGCGCGGTTCGCAAACCGGGTTTCCGTCGGACCGGGACATAAAGCGGACACGCGAATGCCGGTCCCGCGGAGTTCATTTGCCAGCGCTTCGGTGAAAGAGAGTACATAGCTTTTGGTTGCATAATAAACCGCCATGAATGGACCCGGCTGAAAAGCCGCGGTAGAGGCGACGTTCAGGATGCCGCCTTGCTTGCGTTCCAACATGCCCGGCAAGAACAGCTTCGTCAGATGGGTTAGATTCCGAACATGCAAATCGATCATCGATAATTCATCCGGCAAAGGAGTTTCCGTAAAAGCTCCAAGGATACCGAATCCGGCATTGTTGATCAAGACATCAACGGTAATTCCTTGTTTTTGGAGTTCTTGAAACAATTCTTCAGGTGAATTCGGTGCGGACAGATCGAGTGGGATCACGTTAACCGAAGCAGCATACTTCACTTCCAACAAGGCTTGAACCGTCAACAAATCAACTTCGTTACGCGCGGTAAGAACCAATTGACAGCCATCCGCAGCGAATAGCTCAGCGAACGCTTTTCCGATTCCGCTCGATGCACCTGTAATTAGGACTGTATGTTTCATATAGATCCCCTCCCCATGATGATTTCGCGACGATGCTTCCAGATGACGACCACCCCGATCAGCAACAGGAAGGAAATGAAAATCATTAATTTTAGAGGCAAGAAGTAAACGGCGATCGCGATCCAAGCGAAAAGCAGGCCAACGGGACTCGTAGATTGAAGTACTCGGTAAACCATCGCGGTAAATCCGGAGCGATAGAATGATGTTGACTCCAACAAGAGGATGATTGGGTTACAAATAATCCCGAAAATCAGGGGAATGACGATGAATGGCGGAAGTTCGGATTTTGTCGCCCACTCGAGCAGGTAGACAAGCCCGGCGGAAAATGCTTGCATAAAGAAATCGATATGAGCCGATTTAAGCTTACGGGGATTCGTGAATAGTTTGGCCCACGAATTCGAGTTGTCGTAATGGACCCCAGCAAGCGGCAGCGACAATGCGACACCGAGGATAAAAGATACGAGTGCCCATTCTAATAAGTGGATGTTCATGTTCTCTCTCTCCTTGTCATTGCTTTCCGATATTTGTTTTGGTATAACTGTTACTGACAATCAATTGTTGTACATATACAAATATAAATGAATTTTATCGCGTGTCAATATCAATTTTGCAATTATTGCAGAAACGTAAATATTTTGTTATACCAGTAATAGAACGCGAGAGACAGGTGAAAACGAATGATCCATGATACTTTCGGAGAACTCTTATTCTCCATCATTAAAATGTCGGGTGTACTCGGCGGGGAAAAATCTTTCGTCGAAGGGCTCACTCCTAAACAGTTGCATCTCCTGATGGAAATAGGTTCGCAAACGTACCGGCATGGAGATTTGGCAGGCATTCTCGGAGTGGAGCCTTCCACGTTGACAAGAACGTTGGATCCGCTTGCGAAAGCCGGCTTGGTGGATCGACAATCCAACCCGGACAATAGAAGGGAAGTACTGATCAAACTCACGGAAAAGGGCATGGACGCGGTGAAGGTGGCTCATGAAAAACACCATCAGTTGTTTGCCGACCTGTTAGACCAAGTACCCGAGGATAAAAGAAAGCAAGTCGATGAGAGTCTGGCTATTTTATTGAAAATCGTCAAGCATTCGAATTTTAAACATTAACGCGAGCAACGGCCGAACTGCAGTCTCATGAGCAGGCAGCCGTTTTTTATTGTAATTAGTTGCGACAATACAACAATTATACATTGACAATAAAAAATAATGTTTTATATTTGTATACATACAAGGTTTGTTAATGGGTAAATTTATGATAAGGAGCTTGGTTATGAAGTCAACGAACGTCGCGATTGTTCTAGCCGCTTTATTTATCGGAGTGTTCATGGAAAACCTGGATCACACCATCATGGCAACTGCAGTGCCCTCAGTTGTTGCTCAACTGGGAGGAATGAATGTTTTTCCTTGGGTGTTTTCCGTGTACTTGCTGACTTCAACGATTTTCATTCCCGTATTCGGCAAATTGGCGGATCAATTCGGCAAGAAACCCTTTCTGTTGATTGGCTTTTCAACTTTCGTTCTGGCATCGGTCTTATCGGCAAATGCAGAATCGATCGGGCAGCTGATTGCTTACCGGGCATTACAAGGTTTGGGTGCAGCTCCTTTGATGCCTATTGCGTTCAGCATGATTTTCGATCTGGTGAAACCGGAAAGGCAAGGGAAGATTCAGGGGTTATTCGCGGCGGTTAACGGCCTTTCGTTGATTCTGGGACCCATTATCGGCGCATATCTTACCGATCACTTTTCATGGCATTGGGTTTTCTGGATCAACGTTCCTTTCGGTGTAGCGGCGGCCATCATGATCAGTCTCTTTTACAAGGAAGGGAAGGGTCATCGTTCTAAAGGGGCCATCGACTACATCGGGGCAGCTCTGCTGGTGTGTGCAATATCACCTCTAATGGTTGCTTTAGTGATGGGCGGAAGGGATTTTGCTTGGGCGTCTTGGCAAATCATTACCCTGTTCGGAGTTAGCGCATTCTTCGTTTATTTGTTTCTCCGAACCGAGGGAAGAGCCAAAGAACCGATTATCGCCCTTGACCTTTTTAATAAGAAAGTCGTTTCATCCGTTGTGATCGGAGCTTTGCAGGGCATCGTCATGATTGCGGTCATGGTCTATATTCCGTTTTATATCCAAGGGGTAATGGGCGGCACGGTAACGCATGTCGGAACGATTCTCACCCACATGATCGTCGCGATGATTCTCGGGACCGGAATCGGCGGTCATCTTCTTGAAAAGGTGCCGGCCCGCACCATCATCTGGCTTTCCGTCGTCTGGATCGGCATTGGCGGGTATATGCTGACGCAAATCGATCCTCAAACGTCGGATATTTACTTCTTCGTTGCCATGCTCTTTATGGGATTGGGGCTGGGGCCGCTTTTCCCGACCACTACCCTGTTGGCCCAAACTTCCGTGAGCCATCACCAAACGACAAGCGCGACTTCATTGCTCAGTTTTTTCCGCAATATCGGAATGGCGGTCGGAAGCAGTTTGCTTGCCGCGTTGGTAAACAACCAACTGACGAAGTCCGCTTCCACGATCGATACGGTTAACATTTCGAGTACACAGATGGATTCGCTGAAAGACCCGAACTTGCTGATGGACCCCGCGCTTCAACAGACGGTTCCGGATCAGGCCCTCCATATTTTGCAACACGGTATGGGTACAGGAATTCTTCACGTATTTGCGGTCTCGGTTGCCGCTGCTCTTATTATCTTTTTGTTCGGCTTTATGGCAGGGAAAAGTCGTTTGGTAATGCCGCATGGTTCGAAAAAAATAGGCTTTCACTGAATCTTTTGCGGATATGCCGTCATTTTTTGCGCGTTTGTTAATCGTTTCTTGCGATAAGATGATTCCTGCGATAGACGATTGATTCGATAAATATTTAGGGTCAGAGGAGAATGAAAGATGAAGATATTATTACGCGTAACGGTTTACTTACTTACGTTCGTTATCTTTTTCGGAGGGATCGGCGCGTTCGGGTATATTCGCTCCAATCAGGAGTATTGGAATCCCGTTCGGCAAACACCGGTGCCGGAACTACAAAGCGTGAGCGTTCCTGAGTACAATCCGAATAAACCTACGGTAGCTGTCCTTTTGTCCAACCAGACGACGGAAGTGTTCGATTTTATGGTTCCTTATGAAATGTTTGCGATGACCGAGGCTTATAACGTTTATGCCGTTGCCCCGGACAAAAACATCAAGACGCTCTCCGGCGGTTTGGATCTGATGCCCCATTATTCTTTTAACGAACTGGATCGATTGCTAGGCAAAAGTCCCGACCTTATCGTGATTCCGGCTATGCCTATCGTGGACGAAGCCAAATATAAGCCTGTCCGGGAATGGATACGAAAACATTCGGATACGAAGCTGCTGAGCATTTGCGCCGGAGCCCTGAATCTGGCCGATACGGGTTTGTTAAACGGGAAAGAAGCGACGACCGACTGGAAGAGCTTTGATTACGGGGATATCAAAAAATATCCTGAAGTGAAGTGGAAAAGGGATTTGCGTTATGTCTCAGACGGCAACATCGTGTCTTCTGCAGCGATTACTTCAGGCATCGATGCCGTCCTCTATGTGATCTCGCAGCAATTAGGCGAACCGATGGCGGACAAAATCGCGAAAGAGATGAATTACCCCTCTTATGGTTTCGTTAAAAATCCAAACATCGATCCTAATCGCGTGGATGCATCCGAATTGATTTTTACGTTCAACCAAGCATTCCAATGGAACAAAAAAAGATCAGGGGCATTGTTGTACAAAGGGATGGATGACGGAGCGCTTACGACGATATTCGATACATACGCCACTTCCGGAACGACAAGGGTTTACACCGTATCGGACGACAAGCAGCCTATCGTGACGAAGTATCACCTCAACCTGGTCACCCGTTATCAAACGTCGAATGCGCCGAAGCTCAATCGGCTGCTCGTTCCGGGAGTAGAAGCCGAGTCTTTAGCTGCGGAAGAAGTCAAGAAGTGGAATGCAGGCGGTAGCAACGTCGTGCCTGAGTTTATTCACAGCGGCTCCGCGAACAGATTTATTTTTGACGCACCACTTGAGGATTTGGCGAAGCAGGAAGACGTCCTAACCGCTAAATATGATGCCAAGCGAGTGGAGTACCGTGCTGCGGACCGTCTTAAATTCGAAGGTAAGCCTTTTTCCTATGAAGCATTCGGCATACCGGTTTTGATTACTTTAGCAGCGTTGCTTACTGCTTACTTTATTGATCGGCGATTCATTCGCAAGGTGAGGAAAGGAGGCAACATCCCTTGTTAATCGAAGTACTTGTCGGATTATCGCTTGGATTGGTGACAATCTTACTCGCACGTAAAAATAAACGGGAAGGTTGGCTCTATTCCGCCGTCGTCATCTTACTCCCCCTCATATACGTAGCTTTCGCTCTCTTCGATGGGGACTTTAACGCGGCTGTGAATGAGTTGCTATTCGGAGCGCCCTTTATCATAGGAGGACTGGCGTGCCTGATTTTCCGAGTGAGGATGTCGTTTAAAATCATCGGAATCCTTTGGTTCGCGCATGGATTGTTCGATGTGGTGCATGATCAATTATTCCTCAATCCCGGCGTTCCGGAATGGTATCCGTTGTTTTGCGCCGCAGTAGATATTGTGATCGGAGCTTATTTAATCGGACTTCAACGTCCGAGAGAATCAAATAACAATTGTAACTTATCAAAAAACCGTCCGATTCCTTGAATCGGACGGTTTATCGTCTTAAGGTATTACTTCACAATGAACGGAACGGAGATATCTCCGGTCGTTCCATCTTTAGGCGTGAGCCAAGCTTCGAGGATGTAAGTCCCTTTCTCCAAACCCAATTCGCCGACGTTGATATCGTACGAGAGCGATTCGCCTTGCTTCAAGTTTTCTTCTCCCAGGACCTGGGCGAACGTAGCGAGGGAAGAGTAGAGGTACACCGTTTCCCCTTTGTCGTTCTTGATCGCGAAATCGTAACGCTGGGAGGACGTGAATTCGAATTTCAATGCGCGCTCGGTTTGGTTTTTCACCGAGTACGTATATTTGCCGTCCGAGGTTGCGGTCAAGCTCGGTTCCAAACGTCCCGCCCAAATGCCTGGCTGGGGAGCCGGATCGGTGAGCGAAATCGTTCGCGTGGAACCGTTCCATGCGATATCTTTGCCGAACGTTTTCGCCATGAGGTTGAGAGGCACGTACGTTGTTGCGCGATACTGGAAGGCAGCCGGCACGTTTTCTTTGCCGTTCTGATACGTATTGGCCTTGTCGCCCGATACGATCGTTTCGCCGTTTAGCGTGATCGTGACCGGTTTCGTATTGATTTTGATCGTTTGCATGAAATCGCTTGCATATCCGACGCCCGCCGTCAAGACGCTTCCCAGCACCGCTCCGCCAGCCAACATCATCACCAGTCGTTTTTTCATCTTGAGGACCTCCTTGAAATGTTTACTATTTTTTCCCGCATTCAACCCCTCAGACGCGCCTGATCCGCGAAAAGGTTGCAGAGAATTTGTGGAAACATTTTCCGGCGGCGAACCGTCTAAATGTTAGACTACCTTTGGCGATCAAGGGGGCCTTATGATGAAGTTGATGCTTAAGCCAGCGTGGCTCTGTCTCGCTTTCCTGTTCCTAATCGGATTAACCGCGTGCAGGGATAATGACAAGCCGACGCCTGTGGATCTGAACCCCATCACGCTCGCGCAAGCGTATCCAGGCGATATCCTGAAAACCGACAGGATCGAGCTGCTCGACGGCTCAACGGGGGAAACGAGAACGGTTGAGGATCCGGCAGCGATACGCGAGTGGCTCACAGCGATCAAAAACATCAGGCTCATTCCAGACGACAATCAGGAAGGAAGAGCCGGTTATCGTTTCGGCATCCAATTGTTTCAAGGGGAGGAGCTGAAGCTCGGCTTCATCCCGAACTCCGTTCAGAATGTCTATTATGAGTCGAATGAAGAATTGGAGACGAAGGTTCAAGCATTTTTCGAGACGCAATTCGGCAGGAAGTTTTAGTGACACCCAGTATGGCTAATTCGGCGCTCGTCTAGCAACCTAGCAATTGCCACAAACTGTTCACATTTTATTAAGCTGGGATTTAGAAACGGGTGGTAAGGTATAGCCATACCCGAGTTAGAAGCTCGATTCACTCCAATCAGAGGTGATCGATATGGAAACCAACGTTAAAAAAGTAGTCATCGATTTCCACGACCAGCACGTCCCGGTTTATTGCCAAGACGACCGGCGAGGGACGATCGAAACGCTCAAAGCCGTTTTGGAGAAGAAGCTCGTATCCGGCAGGCAGCTCGTCCGGAGATTCCTGAGCCATCTCGACAGCGTCGAGATCGAAGGATCGGAAGCGATTCTGTACTCCAAACGCGAACGGGGCACGCTGGCTCTCTCGCTGTACTAAAAACCGATTGCGAACATAGAAGCTCCCGCTATCCCCTAGGATGGCGGGAGTTTTCCTGTTTTTCCTGGATGTTTCCTTGAAAACGCTATTTATTTCTACCCATCCAGGCGTTAAGATAAGGCTCATCCGAGGAAGATCGATCGGCCGACGGCCGGGAGGGACGGAACCATGAAGCATACGACGCGCCTCAAAGCCTACATGCCGTTCACATATAAAATGATGATCCCCTATCTGCTGCTCGTGCTGCTAACCGACATTTCGGTCGGCTATCTTTCGTACACGATGCTGATCGACTCCAGGACCGAGATGGCGGAGACGAACATCCGGACCGCCATGGAGCAAACCCGGAATAACGTCAAATACCAGATGGACGAAATTCAGCGGATGTCCGACACGCTTTTCGGAAGCGTTCCTTTTCAACGTGCGCTTCAGAGAAGAGGGGAGCCGCTGCAAATTTACCTCACGATGCTGGACGAAATCGTGCCGCAAATCCAGGCTCCGCTGCAGCTGTTCGGCAACAAAATCCGGCTGATCCTGTATACCATGAACCCGGATCTCAACGAAGTTCCTGGCGAAGACCTCAATCAGCCGATCACGAAAAGCGATTATTATATCCTCCCCTTCGATACCATTCGCGACGCCGGCTGGTTCCGGTCTTTTACCTCCCAGAATCGGGATAACGTATGGGTTCCGCTCGATACCGACCGCGAGTTGCAGAACATTTCGCAAATCCGCAAGCTCGTTTCCTTCAACGACTATACGACGACGATCGGTTATCTCAGAATCACGGCGAACCTTGAGGACCTGCTCGGCAATTTCGATACGTTCCCCGTCGAGGAAGGCATCTCCCTGCGGCTGATCGACCGGACGACCGGCGAAAGCCTTTACCAACGAGGACAAGCCGCCTTGCAGGCGCAAGACCAAGACGTGCTGAAGCTGACCGAAGACATTCCCGGTTCCAGCTTCACGATCGAAACTTTCGTGCCGCCATCTTACCTGACGAAGGACGCCAGCAAACTGCAAATGGCCATCAGCGCCGTATGCGCGGCCAGCTTCCTCGTCATGGCGATGATCGGGCTCGTGGTCGCCCGCCTGTCCGGCCGCAAAATGTCCCGTATCGTCGGACTCGTCCGCTCCTTCGAAGAAGGCAACTTCCGCAAACGGATCCATTTCTCCGGCAACGATGAATTCGTCCATATCGCCGACGCCTTCAACGTAATGGCTACGAACATCCAGGAATTGATCGACAGCGTCTACGTGCAGGGAATCCAGAAGAAGCAAGCGGAGCTCGAAGCGCTGCAGGCGCAGATCAATCCGCATTTTCTGTACAACACGCTGTCCGCGGTCAGCAGCCTGGCCAATCTCGGAGAGACGGACAAGGTCACGGGAATGGTGCGGGGATTGTCCAAGTTCTACCGGCTGACCTTGAACCAAGGCCAGGTTTACATTCCGCTTGCGAAAGAGCTGGAGCAGGTGGAGACGTACCTCGATATCCAGCGGGTGAAATACGCGGACCGGTTTACCGTTTCGTTCGACGTGGAAGAGAGCATTTTGGGTGACCGCGTGATCAAGCTGATCCTGCAGCCGTTCGTGGAGAACATTTTCAAGCATGCCTGGTTCGAGGACACGATCGCCATCCGCATCGTCGGCCGGAAGCTCGGGGACCGGATCGAGCTGAAGGTGATCGACAACGGAATCGGCATGAAGCCGGAAACGGTGAGGGGCCTGCTCGACGGACCGAGCCTATCGGGAGGTTACGGCCTGAAAAACGTGGACGAGCGGATCAAACTCCGATACGGCCCCGGTTACGGCATCGAAATCGCGAGCGTGTACGGCGGCGGTACCTCGGTTCGAATTCTGCTGCCGGCTGAGGACGTTCCCGAGCTGCGCGACGCCGAGCAAGCGCAAGGAGCGTAGCGTTAACCGGAATCATTGTTTTCGTATGCATTATCATTGTTCAGCGCCATGTTAAGGCTTCTTAGGTTGCGCTATGCTCAAGGTGACCGCCCAGGCCAATATGAATGAAACGTTCCGAATCGGAACGACCCGGGAGGAACCGCCATGAAAATGAATATTCTGCTTGTCGACGACGAAGCCGTAGACCTGGAATGGCTGCGGCGAAGGGTGCTCGGCAGCGCATTGGATCTCCATATCGCCGGAACGGCGAACAACGGTTTCGCGGCTTTGAAAATCCTCGAGCAGGAGCCGGTGGACCTGATCCTCTCCGATATCCGGATGCCGATCATGTCGGGAACGGATTTCGCCCGCAGGGCCAAGGAAATCCATCCGAACGTGAAAATCGTCTTCATCAGCGGGCACGAGGATTTCGGCTACGCGCGGGAAGCGATCGAAATCAACGCGCACGGCTATTTGCTGAAGCCCGTCGGAGACGAGGAGCTGCACGGCATGCTGTCGTCGGTGTTCGCGAAGGTGGAGCAGGAGCGGGAGCGGAACCGCTCGGTCTCCGAAGCCTTATCGCTCGTCGGGGAAGAGCTGCTGCTGCGCTGGTTCCACGACGTCGACCCCGGCCAAGTCGAGTCGCACATCCGCAGCTTCCTGGAGCCGCTGCTCCGCGGCGGCACGGCCGCGGCCATCGTGGAAATCGACGATCTGGAGCGCGCAGCCCGGAACGGATCGGAAACGGACAAGCGGGCGATCACCGCCCAAGCCGCACATTTGCTCAAGGAATTCGCGGAGCACTGGCCGCTCGGCCGGCTGCTCGTCAGCCACAACGCACGGTTCGTCGTGCTGGCGACCGAGCCGGAGGACCGGTTCACGCTGCTGCTCGAAGGACTGCTCGACGAAATCCGGGGGAAGCTGCCGATTACCGTGACGATCGGGATCGGCCAATACGCGCGGGACATGGAGCGGCTGCACGAATCGTTCCGGCAGGCCCAAGCGGCGCTCAGCGCCAAGTGGCTGCTCGGCAAAAACCGGCTGATCAAGGACTCGTCCGAATCCGAGCCGAGAGGCGTCTCCTCTTCCAGTCTGGACGAAGCGGTCGACCGTATGCTTCAGGGCATCCTGGAATACGACCTCGTCGCGATCGACGACAGCTTGATGGAACTGTTCGGCCGCAGCGAGCTGGCATTGCGCAAAAACGACGTCTACGATCTCATTATCCGCATCACGTCCAAGCTCCACGCGGATTTGCAGAAGATGAACGAAAATCTGTACGAACTGCTTCAGTGGGAATCGCATCAGCCTATGTTGCTTTTCCAGTTCGAGACGGTCCAGGACGTCATTTCCTGGCTCAGGAGGCGTTTTTTCGAGCTGTCGGAACTGCTGTATTCCAAAAAGCAGAAGCAAAAACGCAAGATCATCGACGAAATCATCCGGTACGTCGAGGAGAAGCTCGAGCAGAAAGTCACCCTGAAGGAAGTGGCGGCCCATTTCGCCTTCACGCCGAATTATCTCGGCCACCTGTTCCACGAGGAGACGGGCCTCCATTTCAGCGACTTCATGCAGGAGAAGCGGATGGACCGCGTGCGCGCGCTGCTTGGGGACCCGACTCTCAAAGTCTATGAGATCGCCGAGAGGGTCGGCTACAAGAACATCATCTATTTCAACCGCCAGTTCAAGCAGTTCACGGGCATGACGCCCGGCGAATACCGCAAGAAACACCGGATTTAAAGGCTTGGACCCTCGTAGCGGCCCGGATCCTCTGGCGATCCCGGGCCGTTCGTCATGAATCGGTGAATTTGTATAGGTTTTAGTTGCTCAGCTATCTCTTATTGAGGCGCTTCGTCCTTATATAATGGCACCAGAGACAACGAGAGGAGTGCAGACATGAACGGACAGGGTTTCTGGGGAGACGTCCGCAAATATCGAACCTTATTGCTGATGCTGACGCCGGCCGTCCTTTTTTTCATCCTGTTCGCTTACGTGCCGATGGCGGGCATCGTGCTGGCCTTCAAGCAGTTTAACTACGACGGCGGCATCTTCGGAAGTCCCTGGAACGGGTTCGACAACTTCCGGTTTTTCTTCGACTCGGGCAACGCCTGGATGGTGACGAGGAACACGGCGCTGTACAACATCGCGTTTATCCTGGTGAACAACCTGCTGCAAATTTTCGCCGCGATCCTGCTGTTCGAAGTGGCGGGGAAGTGGTTCCGCAAAATCACGCAGACGGTATTGTTCCTGCCTTACTTCATCTCTTGGGTCGTCGTCGGCGCCATTGCGTACAACCTGTTCAACTACGACGTGGGCACGGTGAACGCGGTATTGAAAGCGGTCGGCATGGAGCCGATCGACATCTATAATACGGCTGCCTACTGGCCGGTCATTCTCGTAGCGGTGGCGGCTTGGAAAACGCTCGGCTACGGAACCGTAATGTACTTGGCCGCCATCACGAGCATCGATACCGAGATGTACGAGGCGGCCGAAATCGACGGCGCCAACGTGTTTCAACGGATCATGAGGATCACGGTGCCCAACCTGTTCCCGACCGTCATCATTTTGTTCTTGCTGGCCGTCGGCAACATTTTCCGCGGGGATTTCGGGATGTACTACAACATGGTGGGCAACAACGGCTTGCTGTTCTCCTCCACCGACGTCATCGATACCTTCGTGTTCCGTTCGCTGACGACGTCGAATGAAATCGGCATGTCCGCGGCCGCCGGCTTCTACCAATCGGTGCTCGGCTTCGCGACGATCATGCTGGCGAACTACGCCGTGCGCAAATACGACAAAGAACGCGCGTTGTTCTAGGAGGGAGGAATCGCCATGAAAACAGATCGCCTGCTGCTTGCCGGAATCGGCTATACCGCGCTTACCGTACTCGCGGTGTTCTGCCTCTTTCCTTTCATTCTCGTCGTTTCCTCCTCTTTGACGCAGGAAAGCACGATCATCGAGAACGGCTACCAGCTGTTCCCGAGCGCTTTCTCGACGGAAGCTTACCGCCTTCTGTTCGACTATCCTGCCCAGATGCTCAAAGCTTACGGCATCACGATCGGCGTGACGGCGATCGGCACGGTCGCCGGCTTGTTCCTGACCGCGATGACGGCTTATGTGCTGGCCCGAAAAGATTTCAAATGGCGAGGGAAATTCTCGTTCTTCTTCTTCTTCACGACGCTGTTCAGCGGGGGCCTCGTGCCCTGGTACCTGTTGATCGTGAACTACCTTCACTTAAAGGACACTTTCGTCGTGCTGATCCTTCCTATGCTGCTCAACGTGTTCTACATGATCGTCATGAAATCGTTCATGAGCGGCATTCCCGAAGCGATCACGGAATCGGCGAAAATCGACGGAGCGGGCGACTTCCTCATTTTCCGCCGTTTGATTCTCCCGCTGTCGAAGCCGGCGCTCGCGACGATCGGACTGTTCATCGCCTTGGGCTATTGGAACGACTGGTACAACGCGCTGCTCTTCGTGCAGAAGGACGATTTGATGCCGCTGCAATATTATCTCTACCGGATGCTCGGCAACATGGACGGCATGCGCAAGGCGATGATGCAATCCGGAGCGGTCGTGAACATGGACCTGCCTACCGAAAGCCTGAAAATGGCGATGACCATCGTGGCGACGGGGCCCATCATGCTGGCTTACCCGTTCATCCAGCGGTATTTCGTGCGCGGACTCACGATCGGCTCCGTCAAAGGATGACCTCAGGGAAACCCTCCCTGGTTATCGATAAGAAAAAACATCCTACTCTATTTAGGGGGAACCGCAATCATGACATTCAAAAGAAAGCCCGTATCGCTCGTGCTGGCCCTCGTGCTGGCAATGGCAACCTTGCTGAGCGCCTGCGGAGGCGGCAACAAATCGAGCTCGTCTCCTTCCGCTTCGGAAAGCGCCTCTCCTTCCGCGACGGCGTCTGCGTCCGCATCCGGACAAGCGTCGCCGAGCGGCGGCGCGGACACACCCGAAGAAGTGAAGCTGAAAATGCTGCTCG
This sequence comes from Cohnella candidum, assembly GCF_003713065.1. Taxonomy (NCBI): domain Bacteria; kingdom Bacillati; phylum Bacillota; class Bacilli; order Caryophanales; family Paenibacillaceae; genus Cohnella; species Cohnella candida. Next base: position 257,313 of record NZ_CP033433.1, read on the forward strand.
TCGGGGGTAAGCCGGCCGATTACGACGCCGTATTCACGGAGCTGAACAAGCTGCTCAAAGCGAAAATCAACGCGACGGTGGAAGCCGAATTCCTCGACTGGGCCGACTGGTCGCAGAAATATCCGTTGAAATTCGCCGCGAACGAAGATTTCGACATCGCGTACACCGCGAACTGGGCTTTCTATAACGACCAGGCTTTGAAAGGCGGTTTCCTGGAGCTGACCGACGACCTGTTGTCCAAATACGCTCCGAAAACGTGGGAAGCGATGCCGAAGGTGTCCTGGGAGCAGGCCAAAGTGAACGGCAAGCTTTACATGGTGCCGAACAACAACCAGGAAGTGACCGATAAAGCGGTTCTGATCCGCGAAGATCTGCGCAAGAAATACAACCTTCCGGCCGTCAACAGCCCGGAGACGTTCGCGAACTACCTGAAGACGCTGGCCCAAAACGAAAAAGGCATCCTGCCGTTCCAAGCGAAAGCGGCGGACGGCTGGAAGTGGCACGAGCTTGACCAAATCTTGCTGGAGCAGCAAAACGAATGGAACCTGGTCGACTACAACATCCCGCTCGCTTATAAGCTGGACGACGCTTCCGGCAAAGTGTTCAACGTCTACGACACGCCGGAATTCAAGCAGCTCCTCACGTACTACAAAGACTTGTCGGACAACAAAGCATGGTCCCGCAACGTCGTGAGCAACAAGAACGATCAATGGCAGGACATCAAAGCCGGCAAAGCGGCTTCCTACGCTCAGAACCTGGGCACCGTGGCGGCTAACCTGGCCGAAATGCGCCGCGACAAGCCGGACGTCGAGCTCGCGATCGCGGACCTGACGCCGGACAAGAAGAAAATCGGCGCGATTTCCACGCAGAACGGCTTGGCGATTCACGCGAACTCCAAACACGTCGAGCGCGCTCTGATGCTGATCGACCTGTTGCAAAACGACAAGGAGATCCACGATCTCACCATGTACGGCATCGTCGGCAAAAACTACGAGCCGGTCGGAGACAACAAGTATAAAGCCGGACCGAATGCGGCGAACTACACGGGCTTCTCCAACTGGGGCTGGAACTCTCCGCTGAACCGCACGGATGCCTCTTATCCGCAGGAAGCGAGCGACATGGGCAATACCTGGCTGCAAAAAGTGTACCACTTCCCTCTGGAAACGTTCGTCTTCGACGATTCCAAAGTGAAAAACGAAGTCGCCAACGTCGGCAACGTCATGCTGCGCTACGCGATCCCGCTGGAATACGGCCTGGTGAAAGACCTGGACAAAGGCCAAGCGGACCTGATCAAGCAACTGAAGGCCGCCGGCATCGATAAGGTCCAGCAAGAGCTGCAAAGCCAGATCGACGCATTCCTGGCCGCGGCGAAATAAGAGAATTCCTCGCAAACGCAAGAGGAGGGGAGACAACCGTCCCCTTCTTTTGCTATATCGCAGTATGAATAAAGTATTGTCGCAGCACGAAACACGACCAGACAGGATAGGGAGATGGCAGACGAATGAGCAACAAATTTCCTCCGATCAGCGCGAAGCTGCCGGTATTCATGCACGGGGCCGACTATAATCCGGACCAATGGTTGCACGATCCCGCCGTACTGGAAGAAGATATCCGGCTGATGAAGCTGGCGCATTGCAACGTGATGGCGGTCGGCATTTTCTCGTGGGCGACCTTGGAACCGGAAGAAGGGACGTTCCGGTTCGACTGGCTGGATAACGTGCTGGATCAGTTCGCCGAAAACGGCATCTATGCCTGGGTGGCCACGCCGAGCGGCGCGCGTCCGGCTTGGATGTCGCAGAAGTATCCGGAGGTGCTCCGCGTGGCGCCGAATCGGCAGCGCAACCTGCACGGGCTTCGCCACAACCATTGCTATACATCTCCGGTATACCGCGAGAAAGTGACGATCATGAACCGCGAGCTGGCGCGTAGATACTCGCAGCATCCGGCGGTCGTCGGCTGGCATATTTCCAACGAATTCGGCGGGGAATGCCATTGCGATTACTGCCAGGAGGCGTTCCGTGCTTGGCTAATGCGGAAGTACGGCTCGCTGGAGGCGCTCAATGCGGCATGGTGGACCGCTTTCTGGAGCCACACGTATACGGATTGGTCGCAAGTCGAATCGCCCGCGCCGCACGGCGAGACGATGGTGCACGGGCAAAACCTGGACTGGAGGCGTTTCGTCACCGACCAGACGATCGATTTCTACAAGCACGAAATCGTGCCGCTCAAGGAAGCGAATCCCGAGCTGCCCTGCACCGCGAACATGATGGATCTATTCGAAGGGCTGGATTACCGCAAATTCGCCGAAGCCGTGGACGTCATCTCTTGGGACGCTTATCCGACCTGGCATGCTTCGGATTTGGAAGCGGCCGTCGGATCTTGGTTTGCGTTCAACCACGACCTGTTCCGTTCGCTGAAACGCAAGCCGTTCATGCTGATGGAAAGCACGCCGAGCTTGACCAACTGGCAGCCGGTCAGCAAGCTGAAGCGCCCGGGCATGCACCGGCTGTCCTCGCTGCAGGCCGTCGCGCACGGCTCCGACACCGTGCAGTATTTCCAGTGGCGCAAGAGCCGGGGCTCAAGCGAGAAATTCCACGGAGCGGTCGTCGACCATGTCGGGCATGAGCATACGCGCGTGTTCAAGGATGTGGCTTCGCTCGGCGAGACGCTGTCCGGCCTAACGGAGCTGATCGGCACGCCGGTTCCCGCCGAAGCCGCCGTTCTGTTCGACTGGGATAACCGCTGGGCCGTGAAGGACGCGCAAGGCCCGCGCAACCAAGGCATCCATTATGAAGAAACGGTCATGCAGCATTACCGCGCGATGTGGGAGCTCGGCATCCCGACGGACGTCGTCGGGTCGGGCGACGATTTCGGCGCTTATAAGCTGATCGCGGTTCCGATGGCTTATCTGCTGCGGGAAGAGACCGGGAAGCGGTTGGAGAAATTCGTGGAGAATGGCGGCACGCTGCTCGCCACCTACTGGACCGGCATCGTGGACGAGAACGACTTGTGCCATTTGGGCGGGTTTCCGGGTCCCCTGAGGAAAACGCTCGGCATTTGGGCGGAGGAAATCGAAGGGCTCCACGATCATGACCGAAACGGTCTTGAGATGAACGCGGGCAACGCGCTCGGCATCGAAGGCACGTACGAAGTCCGCGAGCTGTGCGACCTGATCCATGCCGAAGGCGCATCCGTGCTGGGCGTCTACGAATCGGACTTCTACGCCGGCCGTCCGGCTTTGACGATGAATGCGTTCGGACGCGGACAAGCTTATTACCTGGCGGCTCGTGTGAGCGACCCGGCGTTTTACGAGAAGCTTTACGGCCGGCTGGCGGCGGATGCCGGCGTTCGCCGAGCGCTCAATAGCGCGCTTCCGGCTGGCGTGACGGCGCAGCTGCGCTCGGACGGAGAGCGGGACTATGTATTCGTGATGAACTTTTCGGGAACGGAGGCAGAGGTCGTCCTGGATCGGGTTTACGAGGACGCCGAAACCGGAGAAGAGACGTCGGGGGTTATGCGGCTGCCCGTACACGGCATCCGCCTCTTGAAGCGGAGCGCCCTGTAAATACGAAAGCTGCCGTGCGCTGGGCACGGCAACTGAGGCTTGTTGGGTCGCCCGTCAATGGGCGGCCTTCCCTCCATGTACGCTTTGGGCCACGATTTCCGGCAGTTCGGCGAGCTGCGCCCGATACGCTTCCGGCGACAGCATGCCGCTCGCCAGGCGGTCGTCCAATTGGCGGGTCAGTTCCTCCACTTGCAGGGAAACGACGGCTTGCGCATCCTGGCCGGCTTCCTCGGCGATAGCGGCCAGGGACTTGCCGCCGTACAACGCTTCATACACTTCATCATCGGACGATTTCCCGAGCGACTCGAGGAAATCGTCTTTTTTGCGTTGCGTGGGAACCGCCGCGGCGGCCGCGCTCACCGGAACCTGCACGGAAGCCGGCTGGAGCGGGGAAGCCTCGCTTGTTTTGGGGTTCCACAAGCCTCCTCCAATGGTGATCGTTGCAGCCATCGTACCGGCCATGATCATGCGTTTTGCTTTCTTCATAGAATTCCCTCATTTCTGTTAGCAGGCCACTGCCTTTGCTCAGTTCACGTAGTCATCTTAAACCCCGAACCTGAAATCAAGCTTAACTCTCAGCAAATCTTCAGAATCCGTCAGCCGGGCGAAAACCGGATCTGATGCTGGCGGGAATCCTGCTGCTTGCGGCATTCCTGAACGGCTATAACATTCGGCAGGAGACGTATGCCAATACTTATTACACCGTTTCGGTGGCCAGCATGCTCGTATTTACGTTATTGCTGGGCGCTTGGTTTCTTTTAAAAGGAATCCGCACGCGCCAGGCGCGGCCGGTTTTTTGCGGTTTTCGGGGAGGGAGACGCAGTGGTAGAATCAGGAGCGAGGTGACTTCAGGATGGTAGCGAAATTTTGCATGTCGTGCGGCAGCGCGTTGGCTGCTAGAGAAGTGGACGGTACGGTAAGGTTGGCCTGCACGGAATGCAGCTTCGTGCATTGGGGAAATTACAGCATCGGGGTCGGCGCGCTCGTCGTCCAGGGGGACAAGGTGCTTCTCGTCCGAAGGGCGCAAAATCCGGGCAAGGGCTTTTGGACCAATCCGGGAGGATATATCGAGCAAACGGAACCGATCGCGGAGACGATCCGCCGGGAAGTTCGGGAGGAATGCGGCATCGACGCCGTCGTCCGCAGCATCGTGGCGGTTCGGGATCAGCCCCGGAGCATCCATAACGTTTATTTGGCCTTCGCGATGGAATACGTGTCGGGCGAGCCGATTCCCGACGGATTCGAGGTCGACGGCGCAGGGTTCTTCAGCCCGGAGGAAATGGAAACGATGAACGTGGCCGAAATGACCCGCTGGCTCGTAGACGTCGCTTTGCACGGCCGTTCCCAGGGACTAAGAGGGGACGAGTCCTCCTACCCTTCCTTAAGCGGTTACGGCTTGTTCCGCGTTTAACGCTCCGTATAAAATAACGATCCGACGGCAAAAGCTACCGTAGATTCCCAATTCGAGGAAACGGTGGCGGATTCCATGAACGAACGTTACGCGCTCACGGCGGAGATGTCGGATTTAACCGGCGAGTTCCGCGTCGACCGCATCGAATTCCCTTATTACGACAACGAAGATTACCGGCCGACCGGCCAAATTCCGGTCATTCGGAGGGTCGGCGACGAACGGCGGCTCAGCGGCCAGCGATGGGGCTTGATGCCTTATTGGGGCAAAAGCTCCCTTCACGCGGACCGCGAAAGCCTCGGGGAGAAACCTTATTTGCTGTACATGCTGGCCAAAAAACGCTGCGTCGTTCCCTGCAGCGGCATGCTTTTTGAACGCGACGAAGGCAAGTACCGTTCCGTTTACAGGCGTGAGCATGCCTCGAAGAAAGTATTCGCGGCCGCGGGCATTTACGACGTGTGGCTCGATTCGGAGAAAAACGAGTATCCGATGTGCACGATTATCAGCGTGTCCCGCCCCTCCACCCAGATCGGAAGCGTTCCCCTCGTGCTCGAAGGAGATGCGCTCGATACTTGGCTGGACCCGCGCCACAATACGGCGGACGCAATGCGGGAATTTTTGCGCTCGGTGCCCGAAGCCGAGTTCCGCGTGGAATTGGTGTCAACCGCGAAATCGAAGTGAGTGAGCATACTTGGCAGCCGCAAGCCCACGCGAGTGGGCTTTTTGCGTCCTGATTCAAGGGGGGAAGGCAAGGGGAAAAAACGTTGTCGGTTCCGCATAGGAAAATGAGGGGCCTTAAGAGCTTGAAGAGGAGCGATGCCTGATATGAAAACCTACCGGTACGAAGAAAATCCGATCGTAAAACCGGTGGACGTGAAGCCGTATCATCCGGGGTTCGAAGTGATCGGCGCTTTCAACGCCGGCGTCGCCCGGAACGGAGACGAGGTGCTGCTTCTCCTGCGGGTGGCGGAACGTCCGTTCAGCGGCGATCCGGACATCGTGAAGGTGCCGATCGTCCGCCCGGAATCCGGGCGGCTGGAGGTGATGGACCTGCGCAGGGACGATCCCCGCTACGATTTCTCGGACCCGCGGGTCGTGAGGGACGTGACGAGCGGCGTCGGCTTCGCTTATTTGACCTCCCTCTCTTATATCCGAATAGCGCGCAGCAAGGATGGAAGGAACTTTTCCGTTGACGACGCTCCTTTTCTTTATCCATCGGACGCGTCCGAATCATTCGGGATCGAGGACCCGCGGGTTACTCAGATTGGTGACGTCTATTACGTGTACTATTCGGCGGTTTCTCCGACCGGCATTGGCGTTACCCTCGTTTCTACCCGGGATTTTCGCCAGGTGGAACGCCACGGCATGATTTTCTGTCCCGACAACAAGGACGTGGTCATTTTTCCCGAACGCATCGGCGGCAAATACTACGCCCTCCACCGCCCGACGATGAAAAGCACGGGATCGCCCGAAATTTGGGTGGCCGAGTCCGACAACCTGCTGTACTGGGGGAATCACCGGCATTTGATCGGCCTGAGGCCCGGCATGTGGGACGGCGGCAGGATCGGCGGCGGCGCCGTGCCGATTCGCACGTCCGAAGGCTGGCTTGAGCTGTACCACGGCGCGACTCGGGAGCACCGGTACTGCATGGGAGCGGTGCTGCTGGATCTCGAAGATCCGTCCAAGGTGCTGGCGCGGTCGGACGTTCCGGTGCTGGAGCCCGAAATGCAGTACGAGAGGGAAGGCTTTTTCGGGGACGTTGTCTTTTCCTGCGGCGCGCTCGCCGACGGGGATACGGTCCGCATGTATTACGGCGTTGCCGATTCCTCGATGGCTTGCGCGGAGCTGAGCCTTCGGGAAATCCTCGCCGGACTGGTTCGGGTCTAAGGGTCTAGAAAGCGGGGGCTCCCGCATAAGCATGAGACAGCGGCGAAGGACGAACTCGCCGCGGATCATGCTGGCGGGGAGGGTCGCCCATGCGGCGCAGATGGGGAAGGACGTTTCCCTTGGCGAAAAACTGGACGGCTCCGAAGCCGGCTCCCCGCAGATGGGGCGGAAGGCGATGGGGTCCGAAGCCGTCGGTGTCGGCAGGAGGCTATTCGTCCAAAGGATGGACGCCCAGGCGGCCGAGGCGCAGGCTGAAGCGAAGGCAGATTTGGATCATCGTCGCATTGCTGTTCGTTTTCGCGATGATTCAGACCTTCGTTTTTTTCGATAAACAGCTGAAAGGTCCTCTCTTGTTTCTAGCGCAGGTGCGAATCAAGCAAATGGCGACCGAGGCGATCAACACCGCGATTACCCAGGAGATTGCCGATACGGCGGACGCGGACAAAATGATCCAGTGGAAGATGGGCCAAGACGGCAAAGTGACCGGTTTTCTGATCGATTACAAGGAGCAGATGAAGCTCACGTCCAGGACGGTCCGAATCGTCGAGCAAGTGCTGAAGCAAAAAGAGGACGTTCCGGAGCATATCCCGATCGGACATGCGCTGAACAGTCCCCTGCTGTCTTCCTTCGGACCCAGCGTATCGGTGTCTTTCCACCCGGCAAGCGCCGTGCAGGCGGAGGTGGATACCCGCCAGACGGAAACGGCGATCAACATGCTGCTGGTGGAAGTGTTTATCCGCATCCGCACGGAAATCGCGGTGGTCATCCCGTTTGACCAGGCGCCGCAGACGCTCGAGACGGAAATTCCGCTTTCCTACGCGCTGGTCGTCGGAAACGTGCCCATGTATTATTACGACGGTAAAGGCAATCCCGTCGGCCAAAGTGCCGGGAACGCGCCTTCGATCACGCTGCCCGCCCCTTCCGCGGCGCCGTCCTCGGAGCCGGCCGCGCACGACGGAGCCGGCGCTAGCGGGTAACCCGGAGCGCTTTTCTTTCCTCGCGTTCCCATTTGCGGAGCATCGGGTACGGATCGAACGCCCATTCGACCAAGCCGCGGTCGCGGTACACCCCGTAATGGAGATGAGGCGGAAATTTGCCCGATGTGCCCGGACGGCCGTAGCCGGAGCTGCCTACCCAACCGATGACTTGGCCCGGCTGCACGACGTCGCCGGGCTTTAGGTTTTTCTCGAACCCTTGCAGGTGCGCGTAATAGTGGTACAGGTTATCCAGATCGCGGATGCCGATTCGCCAACCGCCGTAACGGTTCCAACCCTTGAGCTCGACGATTCCGTACGTGGTGCTTCGGACGGGCACTCCGTAACCGGCGAAAATGTCGGTTCCTTCGTGAATCCGGTAACCGCCCCAGCCTCGGCTGTCCCCCCAAGTGCTTCGGTACGAATAGTTCGACCCGATCGGCAGCGGAAAGGCATGGCGGGTGAGGTCCTGCCTGCCGAACGCCTCGAGGATTTTCACGAATTGCAGGATCCGCTGGACGGAACGCGTGTTGTGGTAATACTCCCACAGTCCGATCGCGAAATCGTCCGGGCCGCTGCCGTGTTCTTTGACCCGGCTGGCGACGGTGTACAGCAGGTCGACGTCCGATCCGCGGTCGGCGATCCCGTCCCCGGATCCGTCGCGTCCGACGCCGCCGAAGAAGCGGATGGAAACCGGTTGGTCGTCCTGCGGATCGGGATTCAATTCGCCGGCCCATCTCGCTTCGGAGATGAAGACGCCGACCGCGGCTCCCTCCCGGAGAGGCCTGGTTTTCCGGTGGGCGCGGCTCAAAGCCCGCTCGTATTTGTCGATCGCGGCCACCTCCTGCCAGGGCATGCCCGTTTTCCGGCTGACTTGGTCGTATATTTTTTTCAATCGCTGTTCGGGGTCCGGCGCGTTCGTTTTGCTTTTGTCCGTCGCATAAGCGGGAGACGCCATGAAGGTCAACAGTCCGACCGATAGAAAAACGGCGAGCACGCGCCGGGCGAGACGGCTGCGCGGAGTCGCCGGCGATTGGGGCTTATGCAGCACCGCGGATTCCTCCTTCTTCGAGTCCATATAGGGAGTAGGCTTTGCAAAAGGCTTTAAGATCATGTAATCCCTGCCGCGCGGAGAGCGTTCCCCCTCTTCTGGGCGGTTTTGTTGTTCATCCGACCGCGCTGCATTATAATAAGGGACAGAAAGAGGGGATAGCGATGTCGACCGGCGCCAAACCGCGCAAGCCGGACTGGCTGAAGATCAAGCTGACGACGGGTGAGCCGTACCGGGAACTGAAGGATATGATGAGGACCCGGACGCTGCATACCGTATGCGAAGAAGCGCGCTGCCCCAACATTTACGAGTGCTGGGCCAACAGAACCGCGACCTTCATGATATTGGGCGATATTTGCACGAGAGCTTGCCGGTTTTGCGCCGTGAAGACGGGGCTGCCGACGGAATTGGATTTGCAGGAGCCCGCAAGGGTAGCCGAAGCGGCCGAGCAGATGGGCCTCCGCCACTGCGTCGTGACGTCCGTCGCCCGCGACGACTTGAAGGATGGCGGAGCCTCCATCTTCGCCGCGACGATTCGCGAAATCCGCAAAAAGCTGCCGCTTTGCAGCGTGGAAGTGCTCATTCCGGATTTCATGGGCGACCGCGATTCCTTGCAGATCGTCATGGACGCCAAGCCGGACATTTTGAACCATAACGTCGAGACGGTGGAGCGGCTGTCGGACCGCGTACGCGCGAAGGCCAAATATCACCGTTCACTCGAGCTGCTGCGGCGGGCGAAGGAAATGAACCCCGACATTCCGACGAAATCGAGCCTCATGCTCGGCGTCGGGGAAACGTTGGACGAAGTGAGGCAGACGATGGACGACCTGCGAGGCGTAGACGTCAACATCCTGACGCTGGGCCAGTACCTGCAGCCGACGCCCGCCCACCTGGATGTGGAGAGATACGTCCATCCCGACGAATTCGCCGAACTGAAAAAGGACGGAATGGCGCGCGGATTTTCCCACGTGGAATCGGGGCCGTTCGTCCGCAGCTCCTATCATGCGCACGAGCAGGTGAAATCCGCTTCCGCGGCCGAAGCCGGGAAAGCGTGAACCGGGAGGAAACCCACGTGATATTTTTGGCAGGCGGCAACGCCTACACCATGGCCCGAGAGCATAAGAACGGCTGGAACGCCGAAGCCTTCAAGGAACGGTACAGCGAGGTGCTGGAACGGTACGACTTCATCGTCGGCGACTGGGGCTACAACCAGCTTCGGCTGCGCGGATTCTACCAGGACGGGCATCCGCGCGCGACGAAGGAAACGTCGATCGCCAGCCTCGTCGATTACCTGAACGAATACTGCAATTTCGGCTGCGCCTATTTCGTGCTGGCCAAAACCGACGCCGCCGCGGTACCCCCGGGGACGCCGGATTTGATCAAGCAAGCCGACGCGCCCACGCCAGCCGCGGGAGATAATCCCGACGCGCAGACGGCCGAGACGGCGGCGGCTTTGGCGACGCACAACGGCATCCTCATGCGCTGGCCGTTGAAGGAGCGCCCGGGCGGTCCCGTGCGCATTCCGGGCGCCGCCGCCGTGGCGCGCGCGGCCGCGGAAGCGGAGAGGCGCCAGCAGGCGCTGGCCGGCGGCAAGCCGGGCGACGGCAGGGCCTCCACCTCCTCGAATCGCCAGGGAGGAGACGGCGGTTACGGCAACAGACAAGCGAACCGGCCTTCGTCCGGCGGCGGATCGGACAGGCGCTCTTCCGGCGGGCCGAACGCGGGACAAGCCGACAACCGGTCGTCCGGGAAGCCGGGCAACCGCGGCCAGAGACCTCCGCAAGGCGAACGCCAAGGCCAAGGCGCGCCTTCCAAGCCGGGCGGCCAATGGCGCCAGCCGAGCGAAGGCGGACGCCAGCAGGAACAGGCACGGACGGCGGAGCACGCCGCTCCGAAACCGGATGCGGCTCAGAAGAACGGCAGCCGTTGGCCGGGCAAGAACCGCAGAAGGAACCGTTTCGGCGGCAAGCCGAATCGGCCGGACGGCGGTGCGCCGGGCCATCCGGGCGCGGATTAAGCGATTATTCTTGCATGAAGAAAGCCCCGAATCCCATGTTTCCATGGGGTTGGGGGCTTTTTGGGTTTGTTTCGAAGGTTTAGACCTTGTCCGTTCCGGAACCGATAAACGCCTCACGGACGCGGTTCCAAAACGTATACGGACGATAGCGGGCGAACGTGATTTTCTCCTGCGCGACCCGGCAGATGATCGACCGGACGCCCGTCATTTGCAGGACGAGATGGTCGATGCCGACGAACAGCGGTTCTTCGGGATCCGGCACGATGTCGCAGTGATGGTGCTTCGGCAGGATGACCGAGGAGCCGAGCGTCCGGTAAACGCGGTTGTTGATCGAGGCGATCTCGGCGATTTGCAGCCCTTCGATGGACGGATGGATCACCGCTCCGCCTAAACTCTTGTTATACCCCGTGCTTCCGGAGGGGGAAGAGATGACGATGCCGTCGCCGCGGAACATTTCGAACGGTTCGTCGTTGATGTTGATCCCCGCGACCAGCGTGCCGTCCACGCTCTTCAGCGTAAATTCGTTCAGGGCCAGGTACGAAGTGGCGGACGTGTCCGAAATGATTTCGATTTGCAGCAACGGATACTTGACCTCGCGCGGTTCTTTCGTCGCAATCAGTTCGACCAGCTCGGCGAGCTCGTTTTTCTGCCAGTCCGCGTAAAATCCCAGGTGGCCGGTGTGGACGCCGACGAAGGCGACGCGTTTCACCTGGTCCCGGTAGCGGTGGAAAGCCTGGAGCAGCGTGCCGTCGCCGCCGATGGAGAGGACGAGGTCGGGCGACGTATCGTCCGGCGTCAGACCTTTGGCGGCCGCCAGCGAGTGGAATTGTTCGGATAGCTCACGCGATAACGGGTCTCCCCGGTCGAGCAGCGCGTATTTCAAAATCGGACGCTCCTTTGCCGCAGGGACAATCCCTGGATTCTTATACGATCATAAACAATTAGGGACGGGAAGACAATCCCGCCTTCCCGTCCCGCTATTTGTTTAGGATCCGGCGTTTGAGCGATGACGCTGCCCGGGCGGCCAAACCGGCGGCGATCAACAGCGACAACACGGCGGCAGCCATAAGGGGCGGCCACGCGGCCAAAGTCAAGGGTGTATCTCCTGCAGCCGGCCACCAAGCGGGTACGGAAGCCGCCTCTCCGAAACGGAACAGGGGCCAGATCAAATAAACGCCGGCGGCCGCCGCGACTCCGTGCAGAAAACGCGTCCTCGCGAACGGTCCGTATCTCCACCCGGTCTTGCTCATGAGGCCCGCCACCTGGGCATGGACGGACAATCCGGCCCAGGACAGCACGAACGCGGCCATGGCCAAGCGGTCCACCAGCGGAAGCAGCGAGCCGCCGTCTGCAGTTTGAGCGGCCGCACGTGCGCCGAGCGTCACTTCGAACATGCCTTGGACGAAGGAGGATGACAATTCGCCGGGCATGCCGACGGCAGCAAGAATCCAGGATACGGTATCCCGGAACAGCGCGAGCAGGCCGCTGTGAAGCAGCAGGTCGAGCGCGGCCGAGAAGAACACGACAAGCCCGCCGACGATCATCATCAATGCCAGCGAAGATTGCAGCGATTGCTGGAGAAGGACGCCGAAAGGCCTGCCGTCCGCGATCCGAGCCTCATGCATGGCCGAGAATGCTCGGCGAACGCGGCTGCCGCGGCGGGGGTGGCCGGTTACGGCAGCCGAGGTGGTGGTGGATTCGATCGCCCCCGTCTCTTCCGGATCCTTCCGCCAACGGCCGAGGATGCCCAGCAGCATTGCTCCCCCGTAGTGGGCGGCCGCCAGCACGGGAACCGCTTCGGGGCGTCCGAAAAAGCCGACGCTCACCGCCCCGATGAGAAAAATCGGATCCGAAGTCGTCGTCATTTCGACCAGCCGCTCTCCCTGTGCGCGGTTTACCAGGTTTTGCTCCATCAAGCGGGAGGTAAGCCGGGCTCCCACCGGATACCCCGACGCGAAGCCCATGGCCACGACGAATCCGCCTGCGCCTGGAATCCGGAACAGAGGCCTCATGAGCGGATCGAGCAGCGTGCCGGCCAGATGGACAATGCCGAAGCCGAGCAGCAGCTCCGACAGGACGAAAAATGGGAACAGGGCGGGAAACAGCACTTCCCACCATACCTTCACTCCGCGCAGCGACGCTTCAAGCGCCACTTCCGGCATGGCCAGGGCCAGCCCCCCGATGAGAAGCGCCGTTCCCCCGATCCCGAGGACGAACGCGGCCGAGCCCCCGTTTCCCCGTTTGCCGTTTGCCGTATCGATGTCCAAGGGATCCCTCCGTTCTTACCTTCTTGTCCAGTATATGAGGGCAAGCCGTGCGACTTTCCAATTGGTAATATCCTGCAATAAATACCAATGGAACCGTTTACAAATTTTTCGCCCAAAACAAAAATCTTATGGTACAATAGAACCATAAAACCAATGCCGGGAACACGGCGGCGACCGGGGTGATGAGGATGACGGGAATCGTGGCAGGACTTCTTGTATGCGCTTTCGTATATGTCGTTCGCGAAGCGCTGGTCAATCCCGAGGAAGAAATTTGAGCCGTGCGTGCCTGTGACGCATTTATCGTAGCCCCGTAAGGGGCTTTTTTTCGTTCCCCGCGGCGAATGTCCTAAATGTGGTATAATGGGCTTAGTCCGCGAACCGCGAAAGAGACCTCAGGAGGGACGAAATTGTCCGATTACATAAGCCTTTATGAAGCGATCGGGGGAGCGCCGGCCGTTCGGGATCTGGTCGAGAAATTTTACCCGAAGGTGCAGGCCGACCCGTTGCTGTCGCCGTTGTTTCCGGATGACATTCATCCGGTTATGGAAAAGCAGTACTTGTTTTTGACCCAGTTTTTCGGCGGTCCTTCGCTGTATTCCGACGAATTCGGGCATCCGATGATGAGGGCAAGGCATCTGCCTTTTCCGGTGACCCGGTCCCGGGCGGAAGCATGGCTTTCCTGCATGGCGCGCGCGCTGTCGGAAACGGCCATTCCGGAACCGCTCCACGCCGTCGTTCTCGAGAGACTGTCGGGTCCGGCGCACCATTTTATCAATACGGAAGATTGACCGATTCCAAGGAGGAGCATCGGATGGATCCGCTGTACCAAATCACGGTTCAATGCGCTTGCTGCGAGGCGAGCTTCAAAACGTCCCGCGTGCGGCCCAGCCTCAAGAGGGCGATCCGCAGCGACAGCGATTTCTGCTCGTATTTCAAAACGGTGAATCCGGATTATTACGTCGTCCGGGTATGTCCGTTCTGCGGCTTCGCATCGACCGAAAATTTCGCGGACAAGCTCAATTCCAAGCAGAAGGAAGCTTACTACGAGAAGATCGGGAACCATTGGGCGGCGAAGGATTACGGAGAGGAACGGACCGAGCAGGAAGCGATGGAGTGCTACAAGCTTTCCTTGCTGACGGCCCAGACGGTGGGGGAAAGCATTCGTGTCATCGCCGGCTTGCTTCACCACATTGCGTGGCTGTACCGGTACCAGGGTAACAAGGAGCAGGAGAACCGGTTCTTGGCCTATGCTTTGGATGCGTATATTAAGGTGTTCGAGACCGAACGCGACTCCTTGAGCAACGCGAGGCTGATGTATCTGATCGGGGAGCTGAACCGCCGCCTGAGGAACTATCACGAAGCGGTCCGTTGGTTCGGCCGGGTCATCAACGACAAGAAAATCATGGACGCCGGCATGATCCGGGCTTCCCGCGAAATGTGGCAGGCTGTCCGGGAAGAGATGACGAACGGCGGGCTCGATCTGCCGGAGGAAATGAACGAGAACACCGTCTGACGGCGCGAGCGGGTTATTCTCCGTTGCGAATCGGACGGTCGGCCAGCAAGTAGTCCTGATCCGCGTCGACCAGCTGGAGCCTCGTATGGCAGCAGGGAAACACGACCGCGCGTTTGCGGGCGCCTCCCCGCAGGTCCCGCACTTCCTCGGGTTTGAGGGGAAGGATCACTTGGGATTGTCCGCAGAAGGGACATTCGGCTACGTAAACGTCTTTCATCACGATGTCATAAGGCAAGCTGTTTCGAAACGGTATCATCGCTATCCCCCCAATTTGTAACTACAACATACACCAGACTTAAATGCCGCGCAAACGGAGGTCATGCCTATGGCACGGAACTATGGAACGGTTTGGGATTTGGACGTTTTCTTCCCGGGCGGTTCGGAATCGCCGCAATTCGCTTCGTTCATCGACGAGACGGAACGCCTGATCGCGGGGGTTCTGCAGGAATTGAAGGAGCAGTCCGAGGGCGAACCCGACGCGCAGAAGCTGGCGGATTGGACCGCCAAGCTTCAGCAAGCGCAGCTGCGCATGCGGGAAGCGGATTCCTTCGTCGGGTGCTTGACGTCGCAGCAGGTGGCAGACCGCAAAGCGGTCGCCTGGACGGAGCGGGTGCAGACGCTGTACGCCCGTTACCGCCAGGCGCTGGACCTGTTCGACGCCGCTCTGGCGGCAATGCCGGAGGACCGCTGGCAGTCGTGGATCGGCGATCCGAAGCAGGCGGAGCTGGGGTTCGTCCTGAACGAAAGAAGGACCGGCATCCAAGACAAGCTGCCTCCCGCGCTTGAAGCTTTGGCCGGGGAGTTGGCGGTTGACGGATACCACGGCTGGGGCGAGCATTACGGAACGATCGTCGGCCAAATCGGCATCCCGTGGGAAGAAGACGGGCGCAAAATCGTGCTTTCAGCCGGGCAGGCGGCCAACAAGAAAGAAGACTCGGACCCGGCCGTCCGCGACCGTATGATGGTTGAGTGGGAGAAGGCTTGGGCCGAGCAGGCCGATTTGTGCGCGGACGCGCTGAACCGGCTGGCGGGCTTCCGCCTGAAGCTGTACGGGCTGCGCGGCTGGAAGGAAATCCTCAAGGATCCGCTGAGGATCAACCGGATGAGCAAAGCGACGCTGGACGCGATGTGGACGGCGGTGGACGACTCGATCGAGCCGCTGAAAAAATACTTGTCTCTGAAAGCGAGCCTGATCGGCAAAGACAAGTTGGATTGGCAGGACGTCGACGCCTCCTTGCCGACGGAGCAAAGCAAGATCCCATACGGGGAAGCGGCCGAACTGATCGAGGAAGCCTTCGACCGGTTCTCCCCCCGTCTGGCCGCCCTGGCCAAGCGCGCGTTCCAGGAAAACTGGATCGAGGCCGAGGATCGCGCGGGCAAACGGCCCGGCGGTTTCTGCACCGATTTCCCGCTGGAGAACGTCACCCGCATTTTCATGACCTATTCCGGCAGCTCGGGCAACGTGTCCACGCTGGCGCACGAGCTTGGGCACGCTTATCACGGGGAGCTCGTTTTCGGACTGCCGCCGTTTAACCAAGACTACGCAATGAACGTGGCGGAGACGGCTTCGACTTTCGCCGAGGCGATCGTCAGCGACGAGCTGCTGGCGCGCGCGAAGAGCGACCAAGAGAAGCTTGCCCTGCTGGACATTCGCCTGCAAAGCGCCGTGTCGTTCTGCATGAACATCCGGGCGAGGTTCCTGTTCGAAACGAGGTTCTACGAGCAGCGTGCCAAAGGCATGCTTGGCGTTGCGGAGCTGAACGAGCTGATGGTGAACGCCCAGAAAGAAGCGTTCGGAGACGCGCTGGGCAGCTGGCATCCGCATTTCTGGGCTTCGAAGCTGCACTTCTATCTCACCGACGTGCCGTTCTACAACTTCCCCTACACGTTCGGCTACCTCTTCAGCACCGGAATCCTCGCTGCTGCGGAGAAAGAAGGAGAGGGCTTCGCCGAGCGGTACGATGCCCTTCTCCGCGATACCGGCGTCATGACGGTGGAAGAGCTCGCGTCCCGCCATCTGGGCGTCCGCTTGGACGAACCGGAGTTCTGGCGGGCGGCGGTCGCCCGCGCCGTCTCCGACGTCGCGCTGTTCGAGGAACTGATCAAGAAAGTGCAAGCTTGACGAATACGGTTAGCGTTTGTGCGCCTCTCTGCGAATGCAGGGAGGCTTTTTGATTTCGCGAAACAAACCCGCTCACCCGTCGGAATAGCGATACTGGGTGTAACTAAATGACTCGGAATCCACTCATCCGCTGAAATAGCGACACTCGGTGTCACTAATTTACTTAAACCCGCTCACCCGTCGAAATAGCGATACTGGGTGTCACTAATTTGCTCAAACCCCCTCACCCGCCGAAATAGCGATACTGGGTGTCACTAATTTGCTCAAACCCACTCAACCGCCAAAATAGCGATACTGCGTATTACTAATTTGCTCCGAACCCGCTCATCCGCCGAAATAGCGATACAGCGTATCACTAATTGGCTCCCAGTTCGTACATCCGCCGAAATAGTGATACTGGGTGTCACGAATTGGCTCCACGAACCCGCGATGACGACAAAATAGCGGAACCGGGGTACGTTATATCGGCAAAAACTCGCGATGACGGCGTAATAGCGGAACTGCGGTACGCTAAATCGGCGGAAACGCCGAGATGTCGCGCGATAGCGGAACTGTGGTACGTTAAGTCAGCCCAGACCGCGCAGTTATGAACCATTCCGCTAATCCTGACACGATTTTCAAACAAATTTTGACAAAATGATTGAAAATTTCTAGTTTCTTGATTATACTGAGTCCGAAGTACCAGTAAAATTTTGGGATAAGCCAAAAGGAGGAGAATGAAGTTTGGAGCAAGTGTCTTTAGCATGTCAAGTGGATTTGGCACTGGAACAGCTCGATGGGGAATTGACCGGCATGTCCGCAGGGACGATCGTCATTCAAATCCGCAACGATGAAATCGGGAAGTTCGGGATTCGCCATCTGCCCCTTGATTGCGGTACCCGGGAAAAAGACACCGTAGGGATGACCTCCGAGCAGGTACGCCTGCTTCGGCGAATGGCCATTGAAGCGCTCCGGCACAAAAAGGGATGGACACACGGCGAAATGGCTTACGATTTCGTCCTTCGGCAAGGCCAATTGTTCGTAAGCGTCCAGTTCGAGTCCAACTACAACATGGCGAACGTATTGTTCCGCCGCGCGCCTAAAGCACGCAACCGACGGGACGTTTCCAGCGAGTAGCCTCTACATAAGCAACGGAAAACCCGGTCTCCTCATGGAGGCCGGGTTTGTTTGTACCAAACAGCATGACGGCGGCCGCTGCCGATGGCGATATCACCGACGAGGAATTGGATGCGGTCGCGGCCTACTTGAAGCAAATCGAGTAAAGGCGTATAATGACTTTCTAAATCGACGAGTAATCGGCAATGAACGGAACAAGTAAGCGGGGGTCAAGGCGCTTCAGAGAGCCGGTGGATGCTGCGAACCGGTGCGACGCCCACGCCGAATGGATCCCGGAGCCGGGAGTGCAAGGCGGAAGATCGCCCGAAGCTCTCCGACTGTTCCCCGTTACAGGAACCTAAGGTTGCGACTCTCCGATCCGGCAGGCCCGGGGGAGGTTGCGGCGAATAAGGGTGGCACCACGGCTTCCACGTCCCTTGCGGACGGGAGGCCTTTTTATTTTGCCCGGAAGGCGGTAGATTTCCATGTCCAAGCAACGCGTATTGTCAGGCATTCAACCGAGCGGCAAACTGACCCTCGGCAACTACATCGGCGCCATGATCAACTATGTCGCCCTGCAGCATGAGCACGACTGCTATTACATGATCGTCGATCTCCACGCGATTACGGTGCCCCAGGAACCGGCTGCGCTGCGCGAACAATCAGAGGCGGTGGCCGCGCTGTTCGTGGCCGTCGGGCTGGATCCCGCGAAGGCGGCGATTTTCCTGCAATCCCACGTGCGCGCCCACGCGGAACTGGGCTGGATCATGACCACGCTCTCGTACATGGGCGAGCTCGAAAGAATGACCCAGTTCAAAGACAAAGCCGCCGGCAAAGACGCGGTGGGAGCGGGCTTGTTCACGTATCCCGCGCTGATGGCGGCGGACATTCTGCTGTACAAAACGAAACTCGTTCCCGTCGGAGAAGACCAGAAGCAGCATTTGGAGCTGACCCGGGATTTGGCCGGCCGCTTCAACCACCGTTTCGGGGAGACGCTCGTCGTGCCGGAGCCTTTCATCCCGAAGGTCGGCGCCCGGATCATGTCCCTGGACGACGCAACCAAAAAAATGAGCAAAAGCAATCCGAACCCCGGCAGTTATATCGCCCTCCTGGATTCCCCGGACGATATCCGCAAAAAAATATCCCGGGCCAAGACGGACTTGGGCCGGGAAATCGTCTTCGATCCTGCGGAGAAGCCGGAGATCAGCAACTTGATGAGCATTTTCTCCCAATGTACGGGCAAATCCCTGGACGAGATTCAGAAGGACTACGAAGGACAAGGCTACGGCACGTTCAAAAAGGACGTCGCGGAAGCGGTCGTGTCGGTGCTGGAGCCGATCCAGCGGAAATACGCCGATATCCGCGCATCCGGGGAAATCCATCGGATTTTGAAGGACGGAGCCGAGAGGGCGTCCGCCGTGGCGGAAACGACCGTTCGCGAAGTGAAAGAGGCGATGGGGTTCGTGCTGCCCGCCCGGGATTAAGCTTTACCGACGGCTGCGGGCTTTCCACACGAATCCCGCGCCGATCGTGGCGACGGTCAACACGCCGAACAAGATCGCGAGCCACACATTGTAGCTGATGCTGATCGCCGTGGCGCTCATCCAGATAACGGACGTTACGGCAAAGAGTAACGAAGCGGTTTTGCTCATTTTTTCGAATCCTCCTAAGCATATTTTTCTGCGGGTCCAGCATAATAAAGAGGCAAGCTTGCACCCCATAACAGCAAGGCGAAAGGAGTTTCAAAAATGCCAGCAAATCAACAGTCTCAAGGCAGCAGCAGCCGGAACCAAGTTCTGGTTCCCCAAGCTCGCGCAGGCCTGAATAACATGAAGATGGAAGCCGCTCAATCTCTTGGAGTTCAAATCCCGGCAGACGGATACTACGGCAACGTGACCAGCCGCGAAACCGGTTCGCTTGGCGGTTACATCACCAAAAACCTGGTAGCCATGGCGGAACAACAACTGTCCGGCGGCAGCCAATTCACGAACCGCTAACGCGCTTCCGTAATCCTGAAGCGAAAGCCCGAGGCCAGCCTCGGGCTTTTAGCGTTGCCGCTGCGGACCTCTTCTATAGTGATGGACGGGTGAAGGAACGTCAAGAAAAAAGACCCTTGCGGGTCCCGAGTCCGATACCTGTCAATACGTCGTCATGCGCAGCCTTTTCTCCAACCGGTCTTCGCTTAGCCAGCCGACGTAGGATTGAAGCGGGCGGTAACTCGAATCCATCATGACGACCGCCACGAACGGGTATTGTTTGCGGTACCGGTATCGGATATCGACCCACCGGACCTCGTATCCCCATGTCTGCACCTTGACGCTCGCGCAAGGAAACGGGGTGATGCCCAGAAAGGCTTGGATGTCCGGATGGCTTTTCGAAGCTTCGGCAGCCGGATGATCGTCGCAGGAGAGCGTGTCGTGCCAGTGCAGGCGCCCCCGTTCCCATACTCCTACGCCGTACAAACCGTCCTCCGATCGGCGGACCACGTTCCAACGGTAGGGGGAGATGGTCGGAAGCAGCGTGTAGCGGTCCCCGCGGCGCCCTTCAGGATCGGAGGAAGAGACTTTTCGCGACAACTTGCGGTGTACGGCGGTTCGCCATACATAGTAGATCGCGAGCAGCACGTACAGAACCGGGAAGATGACTCTCGGTTCGGCCGACCCGGAAGCCCAGAGAAGGATGGCCAGCACGTGCGCCGAGAAGATGAACGGGTCGAAAATGTGGATGATATTCCATTTGACCCATTCTTTGCTGATCGGGCGGTAAGCTTGGGTGCCGTAGGCGTTGAACAGATCCGAGAACACGTGGACGACGACGGACACGAACACCCAGAAGCCCAGATGCCACCACGGAATATCCCGGAAAGCGAGCGTCAGGCATAGCGTGATCAAACCGGTCCAAATGAAGATCGCGGGCAGGGAGTGGGACATCCCCCGGTGATTTTTGATATAATCGGCATTGCTTTTCAACCTTAGAAGCATATCCAAATCCGGCGCGTTGGAACCGGCCACGGTACCTAGAAGAATCGCGGCAGCGCCGTAAGGGTGCGAGGAGATCACGGGGTCGATCATGGCCAGACCGCCTAAGCCCAGCCCGAATACGAAATGGGTTCCGGTATCCATAGGAACGTCTCCTTCTGTGCTGCATTCTCACGGTCGAGGTACAGTACAGTATGGACGTCGTCCGCCATTCTTATGAAGGAGAGCCGTGTATGATCCTTTTTTGCGAATATGCGATTCCGGAGCCGAACCGTGAAACGTTCCGTTCCTGGGCGGCAGCCCGTCCCGAATTATGGCAAGGTGGAGAGTTGATGGAAAACGTGACGCAGCCCGGCGTATTCGTGGAAATTTGGCCGGTGGCAGACGAATCCGCGGCGCTCCGCAAACAAAAAGAACGCCTCGACGGGCGTTCCGATTGGAAACAAATAGAGGCCTGGGTGAAAGGCGGCGCCGAGGGCGTGCGCGTGTGGACGTTCCGTCCGATCATTCCTCGCGGGTAAGCCCCATCGTGCCCATGGCTCCGGCTGAGCCGAACGGCAGCGTATAATTGAGCGGCTGGTCGAACGTAATGTAGTCCAGGTTGACCGTGAGCAGGAGAAAACGCTTGCCCGTCGTGGGGTCGCTGATGATGATGTGGTCGCGGCCCGCGGCTTCCAGGACGCCTTTAAACACTTTGGCGTTCCATTCGCAGTTGTTCTCGAACGTCATGTAAATCGTGGCGACTTTGCCGAGGTTCATGCGCAAAATATTTTCCACGTAAGATTCTTCGGTTCCGGCCACGCCGGGAACGACCGTCCCGCCGGGCGTCATGGGTAAGCCGCTCGGCACGGAAGGAGGCACCGCCCCGGTCATCGTCGGCATCATGCCGGGTACGCCTCCTACGAGGGGCGTCGTGCCGGGTATCGTACCGGGAAATCCGGCGCCGGGCATCGGCATCGTCGGCATCGTCGGCATCGCCGGCATCGTGCCGGTTACGCCTCCCACTCCCGTCATCGGCATGTTCAATCCGGCCGTACCTCCTGCTTGGGGATACCCGGCCCAACTTCTCATGTACATCGATTCCATTCCTCCTTCATTTAATAAACGCGGGGGCATTCGGATGCGGCCGGCGCAAAAAAGCAATGCGCTTTGAATCGGCCGGTGTTCCTTTGGCCGTACCAATTGCCGGGACAAGAGCCTGCAGGACGGAAAAACCAAAGCGCGTTCGACGCGGGATGGGTCCGCTCGCCGTTCACCGCTCTAGTGGCCAACCGGGTATACTTCCCGCGCGCCCTCTGGTAAAAATAAGGTTTCTGTGCCGCTTCGAATCCGCCCGGGGATTGAAAAACCATGTTCGGGATCGAGCGGATGTTCTTGAAGTCGAGGCAGTTGCCGAGCACCCGGTTCACGCCGACGTTGCCGACCATCAGCATCCCGAGCTCGCCTTCCCCCTCGGCTTCCGCGCGCATGAGCCGGCCGAGCATTTGGATGTCGCTGCTGCTTGCCTTGATCACGGCCATCGGATGTGCCATCCCTTCTTTTTTTCGCAATAGGCAGTTGCCGCATTACAGTGTATTTCGGGCGCCCTTTTTTGGTGAATCGGAATCCGGAAAACGGCGGAAGTTCCCAGGATGGACACACGTAGTGGCGATTTGATGAACACGGGAGCGCGAACATTGTCATTCGCTTTCCAAATGGGTATCATGGAAAGCATAACGTTCGCCTCTTGTTTTTTCGGGGACTAGTCAGGAGGAACACCGTGTTCAAAGATCTTGTGGCCCTGACCAAACCGCGCATCATTCGGCTCAACCTGATTGCGGCATTCGGCGGTTTCTGGGTCGCTTCCAAATGGGATATCGATGTATGGCTGCTAATCTGGATGCTTCTCGGCTCTGCGCTGACGATGGCATCCGCTTGCGTTTTCAACAACTATCTGGACCGCGATTTCGACACCAAAATGGCGAGAACGCAAAACCGCGCGCTGCCGCAAGGCCGCATGAAACCGTCATTCGTGCTCGGATATGCGGTCGTTCTCGGCGTAATCGGCTCGGCGATTCTGTTTATCCTCGTCAACCCGTTGACCGGCTGGCTCGGGCTGCTTGGCATGTTCGTGTACGTCGTCATTTACACGATGTGGCTCAAACGCAACTCGACCTGGAGCACGTCCGTCGGAGGCATCTCCGGCGCGATGCCGCCCGTGATCGGGTACTGCGCGGTGACGAATACGGTGGACGAAGGGGCATGGATCCTGTTCGCGCTCTTGTTCCTATGGCAGCCACCGCATTTTTGGTCACTTGCCATCCGCAGACGAGAAGAATACCGCGCGGCCGGATTCCCGCTGCTGCCGGTCGTCAAAGGCGTGACGCGGACGAAGTGGCAGATGCTTCCTTATATCGCGTTGCTGCTTCCGGCTTCCATCCTGATGAACACTTACGGTTACGTGGGCAAATATTTCTTGATTCTGTCGCTGGCCTTGGGCGTCGTTTGGCTTGTCCACGCTTTGACCGGGCTGCGTGCCAAAGACGACGAAAAATGGGCGAAAGCCGACTTTTTCCTCTCCATTAACTACTTGATGGTTATGTTTTTGGTCATGATCCTCAATACGAACGGAGTGTAACGACTGTGGAACAAGAGCAAAAAACGGCCGTGAGCCGGAAGCGTTACACGTTCCCCTTGATCGTGCTGGCGGTCTGCCTCGTGCTGGGAGGCTACATCCTCTGGAGTCAAAACAGCACCTCGAAGTATCCGAAAGGCGCGGACTTTTCCTACACCGATACGGATGGTCAAACGGTCACGCTGAAAAACACGAACGGCAACGTCCGCCTGCTCTATTTCTTCTACTCCTATTGCCCGGACGTATGTCCGCCGACGACTTTCCTGATGTCGCAAGTGCAGGACGAGCTCAAGAAGACCGGAGACTTCGGCAAGGACGTGGAATTCCTGTCGGTCACGATCGACCCGACGCGGGATACCCCGGAGCGCATGAAGGAGTTCGGCGGCAAGCTCGGCGCCGACTTGAGCGGATGGAAATTCCTTCGGGGCGACGAGAAAGCGACGGCCGAGCTGGCCAAGAAATACCAGATTCTCGTCACCAAGGATGAAGAGGGCAACTTCGGGCATATGAACCTGATCGTGCTCCTGGATAAGAAAGGCAGAATCCGCGATTGGATTTCCGCCAACGATTACTTCGCGAACGGCAAGGATAACCTGCCGCTCAGCGATTTCGTCAAAAAAATCACCGATTTGCTGTAACGACAAGGCCGCCTCCCGAGTGCGTTCGGGGGCGGCCTTTTTTTGAAGGACGGCTGGGTTAAATAGGGGAGGGGCTGTAAGGCGCCGGCTCCGGGTACAGAATGTATTCTCCCAGCCCCGCTTTCTCCAACTGCTGGATGAGGTAATCTTCCGGCGTTCCTTCGACGCCTTTGTAGCCTTTGCGGGTATAGATATGCTCCGCGTCCGGAAACGTGTCGCGAAGCATGCCGCGGATCCGACGGCCGGAGGAATCGTTGTCCATGAAAAGGAATACTTGGCGGTTTCCGACGGCTTTGCGCAAAGCTTCGATCCGGCCGCTGTTCAGCGTTCCGAACGTGCAGTGCACGGGAATCCAGGGCGATAGGACGCGGGAAAGGCGGCTTTTGTCGTTTTTCCCTTCCACGATGATGGCGATATCCATGGCGTGAACCCCCGTTTCGCGGCGTTTGGCTTGATTCCTGTTGGGAGTATTGTACCACGAAAGGGCAGGAGGTACTTCAGGTCAGCCCAAGTTCCAACACGATCACGAGCAAAATGAACAAAATCAGGACCAGCAAGCTGAAAATAAGCCGGAGTGGATATTCGCGCGCGTGCGCCATTCCCGTTCCCCCCGTTTCTTAGCCCGATTTCCTTCGTCCCCGGCAATGGCCGGAACGGGCGAGGGCCTTGATGCAGGATATGCGCCGGGCAGGGGTTTGACGCGGGCGAATACCCGGATCAGGCGGGAGGAATGGCGGGACGTCCTTCCCAGCCGTCGTGGTACACGCGGCGGGGGTACAGCAGAATGAGCGCGGCCATCAACGCGAGAAACGAAAGGAAAAACGGAGACATATGGCCGCGTATCGCCCCTGCGGCCACGGGGCCGATGAAGGAGCCGATGGACATGGAAATGGACAGGAAAGAGAACGTTCTTCCGTAGCGGCCGGCGCCGCTCAATTGCAGCAGGAAAGACGTCATCGCCGGGAAGATGACTCCTTTGGCCATGCCGAGCGCGAACAGAACCGCGGCGAGAGGGACGGGCCAGCCCGACGCCAGCGCGTAATAGCCGGCGGCCAGCAGGCACAATCCGGCGATCGTCCGGGAGTAGGGCAGGTAGCGGTTCAGGAAGAGCAAGCCCAGCGTAGCGAGGGCGCCGAGGCTCATGACCGAAAAAAGCAGTCCCGTTGCCAGCACCTCGTCGCTCGTGCGGGCGCGCATGGGGAGCTCGAAGGACAGGATGCCTTGGGAGCAGGAAAGCGCGATGGGCAGGATGAACACGATCCACGGGAACTTCCCATTTTCCCGAGGGAAGGGGGCCGCGTCTTTGCCCGAGCGTCCGGGTTCCGCTTCGATTTGCGATTCTCCCGGCACGCCTTCGGCGTTCATGGGCAGCTTGGCCGGCTCTTTGATGAACGCGATCGAGGTTAAACCCGTAAACAGCAAAATCCAGCCCAGCACCGTGAACGAAGCGTTGAAGCCGATCGTGGCGGCCAGCCATGCGCCGGCGGCGGGAGAGACGACCGACGCGATCGTATGGACGAGACCGTTGCCGGCCATCAGCTTGCCTTGGTGGATATGGTTGCGGGCCATCCGCGCGAGAAGCGCCATGCAGGCCGGGGACAGAAACGCCAGGACGAACCCGCTCGCCGAACGGATGTACAAGAGCTGCCAGGGGTCGGTGACCCTCGCCTGAAGCAGCAGGAGAATGCCCGCACCGGTCAAGCTGGCGGAAATGAACAGGCGGCTGCCGAAGCGGTCCACGCCGTAACCCGCGAGCAGATTTCCGGGAAGGTGGGTGATGGAATACATGCCCATGACCAGGCCGATGAACGACGGAGCCGCTCCGAGCGAGACGGCGAAGGGCGTCAGCATCGGGTATTGGGCGTGCAAATCGAAGAAGGCGACGAACAGGAAAAAATAGAGCCAGACGGCAGTTTTCAATGGACGGAACCTCCCTTGTCCGCAGGCGGCGGCATATCCTACTTGTACGTCGGAGCGCTTCGGGTTATGCCCCTCGTTTACGGGGTACAAGTCCGTAAGGTATAATGATCGAGATGCCTGTTCGCAAGGTTTATCGCCCTTATTCATGGATGTTATCGTCAGAGGAGAGTCGGTCTTCATGTTCAACCCAGAGTCCTGGACTCCGGATGCATGGATGCAGTTCCTGAAAGATCACTGGATCGTCGTCGCAGCCGCCATCGTCGTCATTTTCGTCATCATGAAACTCGTCCAGACGGTCGTCAAATGGCTGCTCATCGCGGCGATCGTCATCGGCGTGGCCGTATACGGCGGCTACAGCATCGACGATTTGTCGGCCATCGGCTCCAAAGTGGAAGCGACGGCGAAGGACCAGGCGATCAAAGCGATGGCCGGGGAAGTCTCCAAGGCCGAGTACAAAGACAACGGAGACGGGAGCTACACGATCAAGACGCCGAACCTGGAACTGAACGGCGTTCCGAACTCCGGCGAAGTGTCCGTCAAATACCAGGGCTTGTCTCTGGGCAAGTGGAAGGTGGAGGGGGCGGTCCGCACCTTGATCGAGCAATCCCGCGCCGCCGCCAAAAAGTAAATCTCGTAAAGTCCCGCTCCCCTCGCGGGCTATTTTTTCTTCACGGGAGGGTGATAAGATGTCCGGTTGGTTCGCGTGGAACGTGCAGGAGACCAATCTGGTCACGGCCGTCCTGCTGGCGATCGTCGCCCTGTCGCTGCTCCAAGGCATTCGCAAAGGGGGGGGCGGGTCCGCCAG
The DNA here is from genome assembly GCF_003713065.1 of Cohnella candidum. NCBI lineage: Bacteria > Bacillati > Bacillota > Bacilli > Caryophanales > Paenibacillaceae > Cohnella > Cohnella candida. The sequence continues at coordinate 284,167 of NZ_CP033433.1, forward strand.
GCAGCTTTTTTCCTTTCTGATCCACTCGGTCGTGACGGTCGGGGCCGTCGTTCTGTCGGCCTATGCCGCTTCCTCGGTTTCCGCCCGCCTCAGGGAATGGCTGATGGAGACCGGACTCACCCGGCCGTCGCCGGGAGCGAGTTATTTCAAGCAATTCAGCTATACCGTGATGGCCGGCCTCCGGGACTTGCCGTTATTCCGGTTTGCCGTCGTTTTTCTTCTGTGCTACATGATCATTCGGCTTCTCACCGGCTTGTTCACCCGGTGGTTCGCGCTGATCGGCTCCGCTCCTTTCGCGCTGTTGCCGTCCGGCGGCGTCGTGGGACGGTCGGCAGGCGGCGCCATCGGCGCGGCGATGGGAGCGGTAAGGGCGCTGCTGCTGACGGCGCTGCTGTTCGGATACTGCGCGCTGTTCCCTCAAGGTCCGTATACCAGCTACATCGAGCAGTCGGGCCTGTACCGGGAGGTCGCGGCCCAAGTGATCCGCCCCGCCGCGGGGCCGCTGCTGGAAAAGCGGCTTCCCGTCTTCGCCCAAGCGATGTCGGGAGAGCTGGATCAGCTCTGGCTGCGCCGATACGACGTCATCGACGCGGAAGTGCCGGACGATATCGTGCGGGCGGCCAAGGAGATCACGAAGGATAAGACCGGGGACGAGGCCAAGGCACGCGCCCTGTACGAATGGGTAGGCTCCCGGATCGCCTATGACCATGATAAGGTGACCGCCTACGAGGTTCGCGGGGAATGGCGGGAACAGAATCCGGAGCAGACGTTCGAAACCAGAAAAGGCGTCTGCATCGACTACGCCCGGCTGTATGCCGCGATGGCTCGCGCCGTCGACCTCGACGTCCGTGTCGTGACCGGGCAAGGCTATGACGGACGCGGCGGATTCGGGGCGCATGCCTGGAACGAGGTCTACTTGTCCGAGACGGGCAAGTGGGTGCCGCTCGATCCTACGTGGGCGAATTCGGGGAACTGGTTCAATTCCCCAAGATTTTCCGACACTCATATTCGGCAAGCTTAACAACTTATCGGCGCTCTTAATCGTCTATGTACGGGATGCAAGTTCAGCAACGCAAAGCAAGGAGGGTTTCGCAAGTGAGCAATTCCACGACGGAAGAAGCGCAAAAAAAAGAATTGCGCAATCGGCGCCATTTCAGCTTCCGTTTGAACGTGTTCTTTTTCGCGACTTTTTTCGTTTTCTCCGTTTTGATCGTTCGTTTGGCTCTCCTGCAATTCGTGGACGGGCCGACTTTGAAAGCCAAGGAGCATGAAATCGGGACCCGGAACGTGCCGATTCCCCCGATCCGCGGCAATATTTACGATTCGACCGGCAAACCGATCGCCTACTCCTCTTCGACGCAGTCGCTGTACTTCACGCTGGAGCCGGGGACGAAGAAGGAAAAAGGCCAGGAATTGGCCGCGAAGCTGGTCGAGGTATTCAACAAATACGGCAGCAAAACCGCGAAGCCGCTGACGGCGGGCGAAGTTTTCGATTACATGGACTTCGACGGCGCGGTGCATCTCCCGTTCCAGCCCCGGCGGATCAAGTCCGGGCTGAGCAAGGAAGAAATCGCGTATTTCTCCGAGCACCGGGAAGAGTTCAAAGGCATCGACGTCGTCGAAGAGAGCATCCGCCAGTACAGCCCCGACAAAGTCGCGGTGCAGCTCGTCGGCTACATGAAGAAGCTGAGCGGCGCGGGCTCTCTCACGAAGTACAAAGACATTAAAACCGAGGAGACCGATCCGACGCTTAAATACCTCGATACCGAGGAAGTCGGCTTCGACGGCCTGGAGCTGATGTACCAAGACGAGCTGCGCGGCCGCAACGGCCTCAAATCGTATCCGGTCAATAACGAAAGCCGGATCATCGGACCGATGCAACTGACGAAGCCGGTCAAGGGGAATAACCTGTACCTGACGATCAACGAGGACGTCCAGCTCGCGACGCAGAAAGCGATCATGGACCACCTGCAGTTTTTGCGGAATTCGCCGGCGACCTCCATGTACCACGACGGCTACCAAGCCACGACCGGCTACGCCGTCGCCATGGAAGTGGACACCGGGAAGGTCGTCGCGATGGCCAGCATGCCGGACTACGATCCGAACTTGTGGCAAGGGGGCATCAGCTCCAAGGACTACGACGCCGTGAAGTTTTTCACCGGCAACGGGACGATCCGCGAGGTTCAGGCTCCTTACGAGGACAACAAGGAACGCAGCAAGCACCCGTCCTCGCTCGTTTACCTGGGTTCGACGCAGAAGCCGCTTTCGGTCTTGGTGGGATTGTCGGAAAAGCTCATCACGCCTTCGTCCACCTTCAACGACATCGGTTATTTCGCGTTCGGCGCGACAGGGCATGAGGTGAAGGTCCGCAACTCCCACAACGCGGTCAACGGAACGCTCACCCCTGCCAGGGCGATCGAGAAGTCCTCCAACGCCTTCATGTCCGCGATGATCGGCAATGCGCTGTACCTGAAGAAAGGCGACGCCGGCATCGACATTTGGGACAGCTACATGAAGCAGTTCGGCTTGGGCGTCTCGACAGGCAGCGGATTGCCGGGCGAAAGCAGCGGCTTTATCAACTATACGATCGAAGCCAAGAAGGCGAGTACCCAGTCCGCTCTCGTCTACGCTTCTTTCGGACAGCAAGGTCGCTATACGGCGCTGCAGCTGGCGCAATACGCGACGATGCTCGCTAACCATGGCAAACGGCTGAAGCCGCAGTTCGTGAACGAAATCAAAGACGCGGCGGGCAACGTCGTGCAGCCTTATCAGCCTGAGGTTCTCAATACGGTCAGTTTCCCGGATTCCTACTGGAAGACGATCGAAGCCGGGATGTCCAAGGTCAGCGTGAAAGGCTTCGACGACTTCCCCTATGAGTTCATGAGGAAAACGGGGACCTCCGAGCAGGGCGTCGCGGGACAGCTCGTCGAGAACGGCGTGTTCATCGCTTACGCGCCCGCGAAAAACCCGAAACTGGCCGTCGCGGTCGTCGTACCGCAAGGCGGCTTCGGCGGCTGGGCGGCGGCTCCGATCGCGCGCAAGATTTTCGACGCGTACGATGCCGCCGTCGGGCTGACCGGCACGCCGCACAAGTCCACTACCCCGCCTATCCCGCTAACTTATTAGATGGATGTCTAAATCAAACGGCGCAAAGTCACAACGATCCGCTCCCCCAAGGAGCGGATTTTTCGCAAATGTGGTAGAATGACGATGAATTAGGCATCCGGCTGGGATGGAAAGAGAGGAACTGACAGCATGCCGCGATATCGCTTATTGGCGCTGGATTTGGACGGGACGCTGCTGAACGAGAACAGCGAAATCAGTCCCGGCAATGCGGAGTGGGTAAAGCGCGCCCAAGAAGCCGGCGTCACGGTGGTTTTGTCCACCGGCCGGGGATTTCCGAGCGCACTTCCGTTCGCGGAGCAGCTCGGACTCGACAATCCGATGATCGTCGTGAACGGCGGGGAAATCTGGCGCAAGCCGCATGAGCTGCACCGCAGGACCTTGCTGGATTCCGACATCGTCAACCGCCTGCATCAATTGGCGCAGAAGCACGGCGACACCTGGTTCTGGGCGTACTCGACGGAAAATATCTACAACAAAGAACGCTGGGTCGACGACATCGGCTCCCGCGACTGGCTGAAATTCGGTTACTATACGGAAGAGCTCCCCGTGCTGCAAGCCATTTTGGATGAAATCCAAACGTGGGGCGGACTCGAGATCAGCAACTCCTCTCCCTTTAATCTGGAAATCAATCCCGAAGGCGTCTCCAAAGCGACGGCGCTCGAGGAAGTATGCCGGCTGATCGGCTGCGACATGTCCGAGGTCGCGACGGTCGGCGACAGCCTGAACGACATTGCCGCGATCCGGGCCTGCGGACTCGGCGTCGCGATGGGCAACGCGCAGGAGGAAGTGAAAGCGGCCGCCGACTTCGTGACGGCAAGCCATTTGGAAGACGGAGTCGCCTTCATGATCCAGGAATACGTGCTGAAGGACTGATCGGGGATGGACATCATCGGTTGGCTGCTCATCGCGGCATTGTTCGCGCTGGGCATGGCGGGTGCGGTGTTCCCGGTGCTGCCGGGTGCGCTCGCGATTTACGCCGCTTTCTTCGTGTACGGCTTGTTCTTCTCGTTCGAGCCGTTCGGGTTCTGGTTTTGGACGATCCAGACACTCATTGTCGCGCTGCTCTTCGTCGCCGATTACCTCGTCAATGCCTGGGGGGTAAAAAAATACGGCGGCTCCAGGGCTTCGGTCATCGGCAGCACGATCGGCATCCTGATCGGGCCTTTCGTCATTCCGGCGTTCGGTTTGGTCATCGGTCCGCTCGCCGGCGCCGTGCTCGGGGAATGGATCGACGGGGTCGCCCGCGGCGTCCGCTTGGACAAGGCCTTCTTCGTCCGTTCCCTGAAAGTCGGCTGGGGCGCGTTGGTCGGACTGCTCAGCAGTACGGTCGTGAAGGTGCTCCTGCAGCTGGCGATGATCGTCATTTTCGTCATTTGGCTTGTTTTTTGACTCTATTCGCGCACATTTCAAGGAGGAAACGTACATGGTACGCGTTACGGTATGGAATGAATTCAAACACGAGCAAATCCACGAGGAAGTGCGCAAGGTATATCCGGAAGGCCTGCACCGTGCGATCGCCGCAGGACTGGAAGGCGACGCCGATCTGAAAGTTCGCACGGCGACCCAGCCGGAACCCGAGCATGGGCTGACGGAAGAGGTGCTGAACGATACCGACGTGCTGGTCTGGTGGGGGCACATGGCGCATGACGAGGTGGACGATGCCATCGTGAACCGCGTCCACGAGCGCGTCCTGAACGGGATGGGGCTGGTCGTGCTGCACTCCGGCCATTTCTCGAAAATTTTCAAAAAGCTGATGGGCACGGGCTGCGATCTCAAATGGCGCGAAGCCAACGAGAAGGAGCGCATTTGGACGGTGGATCCGTCCCATCCGATCGCCGCGGGCATCCCGGAGTATTTCGAAATCAAGCCCGAGGAAATGTACGGAGAGCACTTCGACGTTCCGGCGCCGGACGAGCTGATTTTCGTCAGCTGGTTCGAGGGCGGAGAAGTGTTCCGCAGCGGCTGCACCTGGCATCGGGGTCAAGGCAAAATCTTCTACTTCCGTCCCGGCCACGAGACGTATCCCACTTATTTCGATCCGACCGTCCGCCGCGTAATCGCCAACGGCGTCAAGTGGGCGGCACCTTCCGGCGCGGCCAAGCCGGTGCGCGGCAACCACAAGCCGCTGGAAGCGATCAAGGGAATTGAGGCGTAACGACAGGTGAAAAAGGACACGCTGCTTAAAGGCACGCTCATCCTCGCCGCGGCGGCTCTCGTGGCGAGGGCCCTGGGCATCCTCCAGCGGGTGCCGCTGGAGCATGTGCTGAGCGATAAAGGCGACATCTACTACGGTGTGGCTAACAACGTTTATTTGTTTCTGTTGGTGGTGGCGACGGCCGGTTTACCGAGCGCCGTCAGCAAAATGGTGTCCGAGCGTTACGCGCTCGGACGCGAAGACGAAGCGCGGCAAATCTACCGCGCCGCCCTTCTGTTCGGTATCGCGGCAGGCCTGGTCATCACGCTGCTCATGTTCGGCCTCGCGCCGCTCATTGCCGGACCGATCATGCACGAGCCGGGAGCGGCCGCTTCGATCCGGGCCATCGCGCCTTCGCTGCTGCTGTTTCCCATCATTGCGATGATGCGAGGGTACTATCAGGGCCGCCATTTCATGGCGGCGGGCGGCATGTCCCAGATCATCGAACAGATTCTCCGCGTGGCGGCGGCGATCGGGATCGCCTTCTCTTTCGCGGCGTGGGGCTGGGGAGACGAATGGATCGCCGCCGGCGCGTCGTTCGGGAGCGTGTTCGGCAGCATCGGCGCTTTCCTGGTCATGCTGTACTACGGCCGCAAGCTGTCCGCGGCAGATAAACAGGCAGGAGGCAGCGTTGACCGGAAAGCATCGGTCAAGCTGGCGCTCGCCGGCATTTACCGGGAATTGTTCCGGCTTTCCGTTCCGATCATCTTCACTTCCGTGACCGTGCAATTGACGTATACGCTGGACTCGATTCTGATCAAACCGCTACTGAGCGGCCACTTCGCGCCAGACACGATTTACGAGTGGGGCAGCGTACTCGTCCAGCGCGCGCAGTCGATCGCGGGCATTCCCGTCATCCTGGCGGTGGCCCTGGGCCAGTCCATCATCCCGGTCATTTCATCCGCCCACGCGACGGGAGACCGCAACAAAGTCGGCAAGCAAGCTTCGCTCGCGATCCGGATCGCCGTCTTCAGCGGCATGCCGGTCGTGCTGCTGATGTCGGTCGGCGCTTACAGCGTGAACGGGTTCCTGTTCAGCTCGGACGCCGGCAGCCTGATCGTCGCCATGCTGACGTTCGGCACCATTTTCCAGATCGGCATGATGATCACCAACTCGATGCTGCTCGGGATCGGCCAGCCGCGCAAAGCGACGATGCACGTCATCACCGGCATGCTCATCAAAGTCATCCTCAGCTTTGCGCTGGCTCCTTGGCTCGGCGTTTACGGCCTCATTTTAGCGACTTCGGTATGTTTCATCTGGGCGCTCGGCTTCAACATCCTGAGCCTCAAGAAAAGAACGGCCCTCCAAGTCATCGAAGGCCGCCGTTGGGCGGGGTTCCTGGCAACGGTCGTGATCGTGGCTGCCGTCCTGTGGGGGCTTCAGAAGGGCGTTCTCGGCCTGCTGGGCGGACTCCCGGAGAAGGTCGGATTCCTGTTCTCCTCGGCCGTCATGGGACTGGCCGTCCTGGGCGTATATCCGACGCTTCTCGTCCTGCTGAACGTCATCACCCGGGAAGAAACGGATTCTTATCCGAAGGCGGTCCGAAAGCTGCTGGCTCCTATATTCAAGCTGCGCGGAAGCCGGGCAACGGGATCCTAACGGATTCTGGCGGCCATACGGACGGCCGTCTGCCACTTCCGCTGACCGAACAGATGCTCGGCGGTCATGTCGAGAATGCGCGGCGGCTTCGGCTTGGATACGTAATGCAGCGCCTTCGGATCGCGGAACCAGTCCGGCAGTTCGGATTGCGGCAGCGGTTGGTCGGGCCATGCCTCCAGCAATGGAGGGCTGTACCATCGCTTGGCGGCGGGGTTTTCTCCGGAAGGAGAAACTCCGCCGCTTTTTTGCTGCGAGGCCGCGGTGAAGCGCTCCGGCCAGTAGTCGGCCCGGGAGCCCGTATGAGGGACTTTCGCCGCGAAATAGACCGCGCCGGTCAATACCCGCGGATAAGCGAAAAGCATGCCGTACAGGCATTTGCCGAAAGCGATCCGCTCATCCAGGTTCGTGAATTTCTCGAGCACTCTACCGGCCAGCGTCAAGGAACGGTCTCTTCTCGAATCCGGCTGCAGCAGCGGGAACAGCAGCTGGTTCTCCTGCAGGAAGGGAAGCATCCGGAAGCTCAGGTCGAACACGCGCTCGCGGAAGAAGGAGTTTTCCACGACGGGGGCTTGGATGACATGCTGTTCGTTGACGATCAGCGCCACGGTGAGCAGCGGCGATTCCCGCGTCACCCAAAAACGCTCCCAAAACGGAGACATGAAGGAAGAGACGCCGAACGAGGGAAGCAGGCCGAACAGGGGGGCGCCGGCGCGGCGGCTTTCCGCGTAAACGCGCAGCTGGGGATAAGCGTCACGGAAAATGAGGGCGTTGCAAGTTTCGAGCAGCTTGAATTGGTCGGCCGCTTTATCTTCGTCGAGCAGGTACGGCAGCCATTCTCCCTTCAAATCGGTCATCGACCAGCCGCCGTTCCGCGACACCAAATGGGCCAGCAGCGCCCAATGGAGCTCCGGGAACTCTCTGTAAAGGTTCCAATACGCCTGCGTGCGGGTGACGTTATTCCGGTTCCAGACGTCCGTTTCCTTGCGGATGCGCTCCGCCAGCTCCCTCTCGAACGGTACTTCCGGTCCCCGGACGATGGCCCGGGACGGCGTGCGGGTTTCCTTGCTGTCCAGAATCGCCGCCATCTCCCGTATTGATTTTCGCGACAGGGGCAGCTCGGCCCGTTCCGCCGTCAAGCGGGCGGAACGTCTCCAAACGGACGTTTTACGCCAAAAGCCCTTCGCCAACGCGCCTGCCGATCGCCAAATCGAATTCACCGGTTCAAACCCCTTTTCCGTTTTCAGACCCTGCCTATAGCGTGACCGAATACTTGTAGAGGAAATCCCCCAAGCGTATAATATCCGTACGCGAATCGCTAAAGATTGGAACCACGAGGAGGAGTCGGCATGCAGCGCGTCTCGGATGAAGCGGAATTCCGCCGGTTGACGGCGGGGGACGGATTGACGGTCGCCGTGTTCAAGGCGGCTTGGTGCAAGGATTGCCATTTTATCGAACCCTTTATGCCCGACGTGGAGCAAGCATACGCCGATCGCATCTCTTTCTTCGAAGTCGACCGTGACGAGATGCCGGATCTTTGCTCGGAGCTGAACATTTTGGGCATTCCCAGCTTCATCGCGTTCCGGAACGGACAGGAATTGATCCGGTTCGTCAGCAAGCTCCGCAAAACGCGGGAAGAAATCGAAGAGTTCCTCAATCGCGCCGTCGCCGTAGCGGCAGCCATGCCGGCGCAAGCTTGACCGGACTATCCGTCGGTAGTGGACGGAACGCGCCGCCGAACCCCGTTTCGGCGGTTTTTTCATCGTGATGGCCGGAGGCAGATGTCACAGTTTGAACATGGTATTGGGGGTTGCGCTTCTGTATAATGGGAAATGGCCGTTCAAGTGCCTACTTTCACAAAGAAATCGGGGATGGGCATGACCCTGCAAAGATACAAAATTCTCGCTTTCCTGACCTGCCTCGGCATGTTCGTCGTCTTGATCGCAGGCGTTCTCGTCACCAATACGGGCTCGCAGGCGGGCTGCGGCACCGACTGGCCGCTCTGTAACGGAAAATTCATTCCGGCCTACACGTTGGAATCGCTCGTCGAATATTCCCACCGCGTGATCAGCGGCGGCGTCGGCTTGTTGGTCGGCGCGACGTTCCTCGTTACGCTGCTGTGGAAACCGGTCAAACGCAAGGAACCGATCGCGTACGCTTCGGCGTCGCTGTTCTTCACGTTCCTGCAGGCCGCGCTCGGTGCGATGGCCGTCGTCTGGCCGCAGTCCGACGCGGTACTGGCCCTCCATTTCGGCATTTCGCTGTTCGCGTTTACGAGTACCTGGCTGCTCTATACTTATGCCTCCCGAACGGCGTCGAACAAAGGACAACCGGCAAGCGTGGCCGCTTCCGGAGGCGCGGTGTCCGGCCGGATTCCGCGTTCGGTCTACCGGTTTACGGTCGGCGTGCTCATCTATTGCTACGGGGTCGTCTATCTCGGCGCTTACATCCGGCATACCGGTTCGGGCGGCGCCTGCGCAGGCTGGCCGTTATGCAACGGGGACGTGATCCCCGAAATGACCCATTCGGTCAGCATTGCCTTCGCGCACCGGTTGGCGGCACTGCTGCTGCTGATCGTCGTCGTCGCGCTCGTCTTTTTCGTCCGCAGGCAGACAGGGGCCGGTTCCGAGCCTTCGAAAATCGCGGGTTACGCCCTGTGGCTCGTGTGCTTCCAGGTGCTCAGCGGCGGGCTGCTCTCCGTCACGATCGGCGACCACAACGTTTACGTGTTTACCGGATTGCTCCATACGATCATCATATCCGCGTTATTCAGCGTCATTTGCCTGCTCGCCTTGCGCGCCCGGCATTTGTCCGCAAAGTAAGACGAAAATCGGAGGCGGAATTCCGACATGATCTTTTCTTCTCTGCGGCCCTTTCTGGAGACCCTTCGCCGCGAAGGGCAGCTTGCGGTAATCGAAGCGCCGGTCGATCCCGTGCTCGAAATCGCGGAAATCCACCGGCGGGTGATTGACCGGGAAGGACCCGCTTTATTATTCACGAACGTCAAAGGAAGCCCGTTTCCCGTCGTGACGAATCTGTTCGGGACGAGCCGCCGAGTCGATCTGGCGTTCGGCCCCAGACCCGAGGCTTTGACGAAACGGCTGGTCGGCGCGATCGATACGCTGATCCCTCCGACGCTGCCCGCTTTGTGGCGGGAGAAGGACATGCTGCTGGATCTCATGAAGGTCGGCATGCGCAGCGTATCGCAAGACCAGGCGCCCGTCCTGCAAGCCTCCAGAAGGCAGAAGCCGCTGGAAGGCTTGCCTGTCATCACGAGCTGGCAGGAGGACGGCGGACCGTTCGTCACGCTTCCTCTCGTCTATACCGAGCATCCGGACCACCCTAAGCAGCACAATCTGGGCATGTACCGGATGCAGATTTTCGACGCCGATACGACGGGCATGCATTGGCAAATCCATAAAGGCGGCGGCTTCCACTACCACGAAGCCGAGAAGCGCAACCGGGCGCTGCCGGTGTCCGTGTTTCTGGGCGGGCCGCCGGCGCTTATCGCCTCGGCGATCGCGCCGGTGCCGGAGAACGTGCCGGAGCTGCTGCTCGCTTCGCTGATCCTGGGCGGCAAGCTGCCGATGGCGGACAACCCGCTGGGCGGCCACCGGATTCCGGCGGAAGCGGAATTCGCGATCGTCGGCAAGGTACCGCCGCACGAACGTCGGCCGGAAGGCCCGTTCGGCGACCACTACGGCTATTATTCGCTTCAGCATGATTTCCCGGTCTTCCATGTCGACCATGTGTGGCACCGCAAAGACGCGATTTACCCGGCGACGGTCGTCGGCAAACCGCGGCAAGAGGACTACTATCTCGGCGAGTTCCTGCAGCGGCTGCTGTCTCCGGCGTTCCCGATGGTCATGTCCGGGGTGAAAAGCCTGTGGACGTACGCCGAGACCGGCTTCCACTCCCTGGCGGCGGCCGTCGTCCGGGAGAGTTACTCGCGGGAAGCGCTCGGAACGGCGTTCCGGATTCTCGGGGAAGGGCAGCTCACGCTGACCAAGTTCCTGATGCTGACCGACCGTCCGCTTGACCTGGGGGATTTCCCGCGGCTTCTCGAGACGGTGCTCGAACGGTTCGACCCGGCGCGGGATTTGGTCGTGTTCGACAATACGTCGCACGACACGCTGGATTACACCGGTCCCCGGCTTAACCACGGAAGCAAAGCCGTGCTCATGGGCGTCGGGGAGCCCGTTCGCGAGCTGCCTGGCGAATATCAGGGCGGCGCGCTTCCCGGTATCGACCGCGTCAAGCCTTACTGCAGGGGCTGCCTTGTCGTTCAGGGCGCCTCCTATTCGGACGATCCGCAGCTTGCCGCCCGGCTGGCGGAGTTCCTCCACTTGGCGGAATCGCCTTGGCCGCTCGTTATCCTCGCGGATGACGCGGATATCGTGAGCGGGCAGACGCCGTTCCTGTGGACGACGTTCACGCGGTTCAATCCGGCCGCGGACATCTATGCCGCCAGCGAGCCCGGACGCCATCATATCGCCTATAAGCTGCCGATCGTCATCGATGCCCGCATGAAGCCGGGTTACCCGGACGAGTTGTTCCCGCGGGAAGATATCGTCAAACGGGTAGACACCCGCTGGTCCGAATATTTCCCGCGTTAATCGCCAAATCCAAGGCTCCGAAGGCTTTCGTCTTCGGAGCCTTATTGTTTACAGCCGCACCGTTCGGGGACTTTGATCGGTTGAGCGCCCGGCTATGCATGCGTTACAATGAAGTCATACGGAGGTTCGCCCGCAAGGGCGTGCCGCGGGAGGATAATCGATTGCTCAGATCGCTGCTCGGGGAGGCGCCGGGCCAATGGGAAGGTCTTCTCGGGGAGACGGACCGCGCCATGGGCGCTTTCATCGGTTTAGTAAGGGAACGTTCTTCGGGAAACCCGGAAGAAGCCGTCCGGTTTCGCACCTACGCCATATGGGCGGAGGGACTTCGCCGTTCTCTGGAGGAGCTGGAAGAGAGCATTTTCGCCGCAGGCTTTTTCGCCGCGCGGATTCAGCATGAACGCTGGGGCGAGCTGTCCGGTCCGGAAAAGAAGGATTACGACCGCCACGTCTATTTTGATAAAAACGCCTATATCCGTATGTTCTCGCTGCTCGATAAGCTCGGGACGTTGATGAACGATTTGCTCGGCCTGAAGACCGAGAAGATCAAGCCGAAGTTTTCTTACTTCACCGTGCTTCGGAGAATGCGCGAGACCGGAAGGTATCCTGAACTCGCCGGACCTCTTACGGCATTGAAGGAAACCAACCGCGATGCGATGAACCGGCTGCGGACGAGACGGAATACGGAGATTCATTTTATGAACGCGGAATTGCAGGACGATCTGTTTGCCGAGAAAGCGGCCCATGGCCGGGAGGCGGGGGAAACGGGGAGGCTGGAAAACCTCTCCGTCAATTTGGCCGACTTGCGGATGGGCTGGGACATGGTATTGGGGACGCTGGAGAGATCGTTTCGGTATGCATGCGATCGGCTGCGGCATCGTCCATGACGGAGGGGGAGCGGAAGACGTTGCTGACGGGCAAAACGGCGCTGATCACGGGAAGCGCCAAAGGATTGGGCCGAAGGACGGCCTTCGAACTGGCGGCTTCCGGTTGCGACGTCGCTTTGAATTACGTGAAAAGCCGGGAAGAAGCGGAACGGCTTGCGGAAGAGATTCGGGCGATGGGGAGGCGGGCCTTGGCCATCCAGGCCGATATCGCCCAGGCGGACGAAGCGGAACGGTTGGTTTCGGAGGTAGAGCGAGCGCTGGGCACCGTCGACATTCTCATCAACAATGCCGGGCCCTTCATCCGGGAGCGCAAGCTGTTCGCCGATTACCGTCCGGAAGACATCCATTACCTGATGAACGGCAATCTGGTCGGCACGATGCTGCTCGACCACCGCGTCCTTCCGGGGATGAGAAGCCGGGGGTGGGGAAGGATCATCCACTTCGGCTTCGGCCATGCGGGCGAAGCCCGCTCTTGGCCCCATCGGGCCGTGTACGCGGCAGCGAAAGTCGGGCTGGTCTCTTTTACCAAGACGCTCGCCGTGGAAGAAGCGGGAAACGGGATTACGGTGAATATGATTTGTCCCGGCGATATCCGCGGGGACAATAAGGAGAAGGGAATCGCGGAAGTCGCGGGCATCCCGGACGAGGAATCGCCGCGGGGCAGGCCGGGAACGGGTGAGGACGTGGCGCGCGTGATTACGTTCCTTTGCCAGCCGGAGTCCGATTTCATCACGGGCAATACGATCGACGTATCGGGAGGACTGGATCCCATCCGGACGAGCGTGAAAAAATAAAAAGGTCCCGCCGAATGGCAGGACCTCTTGAAACCTTATGGCGAAGAAAACGAATCAGAACACTTGAACGACTTCTTCGATTCCTTCCACTTCTTCGAGAAGCGCGCGCTCGATGCCGGCTTTCAGCGTGATCGTGGAGCTCGGGCAGCTGCCGCAAGCGCCCATCAGGCGAAGCTTGACGATGCCGTCTTCCACGTCCACCAATTCAACGTCGCCGCCGTCCCGCTGCAGGAAGGGACGCAATTTATCGAGCACCTCGAGCACTTCGTCGTACTGGGTCGTGCTTTGTACGCTGTCACTCATGGTCATCCACTCCTTTCAAATTCTATTATAGTACAAATCATTCCGATTTCAAACGGAAGTTCGCGCGAACGGGCGGGGCTTCCGGAAAGGAAAACCGCATGCACATCGTAGAATTTTGCGTCAGCAACATGCACCACGGCACCGATAAAGTGTTGGAGAGGCTGGAACAGGATCCGCGCATCGAGGTCATCGAATACGGATGCCTCGGAAATTGCGGGGAGTGTTACCTGTCCCCTTACGCGCTCGTGAACGGAGAGTCCGTCGTCGCGGAATCCGCAGACCAGTTGTTTGACCTCATCCAGCAAGAAATCGACAAGCAGGAGGCCGACAAAGCCGCGCTCGACAAGCTTCTCGACGATCTGTAAGCCGAAAGTAACGGCGCTTCTGCCGGAATTTATCCGAGATGGTGTTTGCTCATCCACAACACGCCGCTTTTGAGCACGCGGGGAACACGGCCGATAATCGGCGTCGAACCCATGAGCCCGAAACCGGCTTTTTTGCCGAGGGAGCCGAGCACGCCTTTGAGTTTGATGCGGCCGAGCTTCGGCTCTTTGCCGTCCCAGCGGGCCTTGATGACTTGAGCGACTTGCTTACCCATGGCTTCCGCCAATTGGCCGCTCGGCGAGAATGTGGAAGACGCGCAGTCGCCGACCACGAACACGTTGGGAACGTCCGGCAACTCGTGGTATTCGTTGACGGTCAGACGGCCCTGCTTGTCTTTCGGAAGATCGAGGTTACGGACCAGCGGGACCGGCTGGATGCCCGCCGTCCATACCGTCACGTCCGTCAAGATCGCTTCGGCGCCGTTATGGATGACGCCTTGCTCCAGAGACGTGATGGAGATGTGGGACCGCATCTCGACGTCATGCTCGTGGAACCAGGAAGCCACGTATTTCTGCAGCCGCGGCGAAAAGCCGTTCAGGATGCTGGCGCTGCGGTCGAGAATCCGGATGTTGATGTCGGGACGGCTTTCACGGAGCTCGGACGCGATTTCGACGCCGCTCAGGCCTCCGCCGACGATCGTGACTTGCCCGCCGGGCCGGACATCGTTCAATTGCTGGTAGGTCCGCCGGGTGGCCGACAAGGACTGGATGCTGCAGGAGAATTCGGAAGCTCCCGCGATGCCGTGATAATTGTCGGTGCAGCCCAATGCAATGACGAGGGAGTCATACGGGAGCGGGTCATGCCCGGATACGGCCACCGTCCGCCGTTCGAAATCGACTCCGGCGATTTCCCCGTAAACGACCTCCAGCTGCGGATGAACCGGAAACGCCACGCGGATGTCCACGTCGGTCACCGTACCGGCCGCCAGCGCGTAATACTCTGTTTTCAGGCCCTGATAAGGCATCCGGTCCACCAGAAATATTTTGGCGCCCTTCGGAAGATCCGATTCCAGCAATTCATGGACGACCGTCAGTCCTCCATAACCTCCACCCAAAACCACTACATTGTTCACTTGCCTTACCCCTTTTCCTTCATCGTCCGTTTAGTATGGCACAGAAGAGACCCCGTCTACCCGACGGGGCCGGCTTATCATTCATATACCCGAATTTCGTTGTAGAACGTGTCCCGCTCCACGGGGATCCTGCCCGCGCCTTTGATCAGCCAGATCAGATCCTCGCGCGTGATGCCGGCCGGCGTCAGCGCCCCGGCCGAGTGGCTGATCCGCTCCCGCACGATCGTGCCGTGGGCGTCGGATGCGCCCATGGTGAGCGCCACTTGGGTCAACTGGGTTCCGATGTTAATGAAGTAAGCCTTGATATGCTGAATGTTGTCCAACATCAGCCTGCTGATCGCAATCGCCTTGAGATCTTCGAAAGCGGAATTGCGCCGCCGGATGCCGGCGTTCGGGCTGATCGGCTGCATCGAGAGAGGAATGAACACTTGGAATCCGTTCGTCTCGTCCTGCAGCTCGCGGATGTGCAGCATGTGCTGCACGCGTTCTTCCACCGATTCCACCGAGCCGTACAGCATCGTCGTATGCGTGCGCAGCCCCAGTTGGTGGGCCGTGCGATGAACGTCCAAATACTGCTCGATGTTGGCCTTGTCCACTTTCATTTTTTTGCGGTATTGATCGGAAAGGATTTCGGCGCCGCCCCCGGTCAAGGACTCTAAGCCGGCAGCGACCAGTTTCTCGAGCACTTCCTTATAACTGAGCCCGGAGATCCGGGAGAAGAAGTCGATTTCCGCGGCGGTGTAAGCTTTGATCGTGACGTCGGGATACCGTTCCTTGAGCGCCCGGATCGATTCGACGTAGTAGTCGAACGGAACGTGGGGGTTATGCCCGCCGACGATGTGGAATTCGCGGACGCCGGGGTGGATGTGCTGGTCCACGTAAGCGATCATTTGTTCAGGCGTCAGGGTATAGGCTCCCTCGTCGCCCTCGTCTTTACGGAAGTTGCAGAAAGCGCAGTGCGCTTCGCAAACGTTGGTAAAGTACAAACTCATGTTTTCGATGAAATATACTTTTTTGCCGTTTTTGCGGAGATTGACCTCATTGGCCAGTTGGCCGATCGTAAGCAGATCGTCGGAACGGTAGAGGAAAACGCCGTCTTCGAGGCTCAACCGTTCGCCGTTTCTCACTTTCTCCGAGATTTCGGCCATCCGCTGCGCAGCGTTCGTCGTGACAAGTGTCAATGTACCTGCCTCCTTGTCGGTCTGGAGTCGTATTTGTGAAAAAAAGAACTTATCATTTCGACCCGATCACTTTTGTTGCCTTTAACGTAAACATTATAATCCTACGCTTATTTCCCGGCAACAGGAAATAGTCGAAAGGAAAGAAAGGTATAATTCGCCGGAAAAATGGGAATCAACTTGAATATCGAACAATAAATGGTTAACTTATGAAAGAAAGCCAAGTTTATGATGAACCTTGTTAAGGAGGGTGAATGGCCCTGAAAATCGACGTTTTGCCTCTCAGCGAATTGGAGCAATTGGAAGAACAAGAAAAGATTCAGACGCTGCGACAATACAGGGAAGCCTACACGATCAAAGATTTGAGCCAGGCTTGGGGATTATCCAATCCCATTCAATATTATATGTGGCTCAAGAAACAGCGGATTTACGAGCATCTCGTCCGTAAAGCGGACAAGTTCGAGCCGTCCAAGGAATGGCGGCGGATGCAGGAGAGCGACGCGCGCGACTCGGATCGCAGCCGGGTACGCGGGTTGTCCGCCGACCAATTCCGCTACACGCTCGATACGGATTCCAGCGGGCCTGAGCTCGCTCAAGTATTCCGCAGGCTGTCCGACTTCCTCATGAACGAGAAGGGGCAGTTCCGCTGCCGCATCGAGTTGAAAGCCATCGCCGGGCAGGTCCCGGGCGCGAAAGAATGGAAAGACGAAGAGGCCGGTGCCTGAGGGCGCCGGCTGTTTTTGTTTCTTACACGCCATGCAGGTGGCGATGCATGGGGAAATGCGTCTTGAGACGCTATACCGCGTGGGGTATACTGTAGAGAGAAGGAGGCGTGGAATCATGGTTAATATCAGCGAATCGGCAAGCGAGAAGATCCAGGAAATGCTCGCCGCCGAGGAATCTTCGGAATTGTTTCTGCGCATCGGCGTGAAGGAAGGCGGATGCAGCGGATTTTCCTACGGCATGGGCTTCGACGACGAGAAGCATGATAGCGATAAAGTGCTCGATATCCGCGGGTTGACCGTCGTGGTGGACGAGGACAGCGCCAAGTATTTGTACGGCGTCGAAATCGATTGGAAGGAATCCGCCATGGGCGGCGGCTTCACGATCCACAACCCGAACGCCGTGGCGACCTGCGGCTGCGGATCTTCTTTCCGCACGGCGACCGACGCGGGCAAACCGAACCCGGACGCGTGCTGAGCAGTCATCATACGGGACTTGAAAGAGCCATCCTCGCAAGTTGAGGATGGCTCTTTTGCCGTGCTTCAAGACCCCGCGTTATCCCCAAACGTCAGGGTAACCGTCGTCAGGCTCGCATTCTCCTCGTCGGGGATGATGCCGATGAAAAAGCTTTTCGTCTCGGACGTGCCGGTCAGGGTAATGTTATTGTCCGATTTCAGTTCGGACGTCTGATAACCTCCGCTTTTCAGGAAATCCCGGTAAATGTCCGCGCATTCCTCCGGGCTTTTCTTTACCTTGTACGAGACCACGTAACCGCTGCCTTGATCGGAGGTCGTTTTGAGCGAACTGTCGATTTCTGCCCCGTCCGGTATCGGAACCTCTTTGGGGAAGTCGTCCGGCAGCTTGGATTTGCCGGTTTCGATCCGTACGTTGCCTCCCCCCGAATCCTTCGCCTCCATGGTAAAGCTGCCGTCCTCTTTTCCTTCGGAAACTTTAAGGTCTCCGTCCTTGGATCCCCCGCAAGCCGCAAGCAGTAAAAGCAGCAGGGTCGCTCCCGTAAACCATACGATTTTCCGCATCCGTGCTCTCCTTTGCCGTTTTCGTCTTGGGAGCCTATGCGCGATCGTGATGAACTATGCCCGATACCGCACCTCAATAAGGCGAAAAGCCGGCGGCATCCATCCAAGAACTTGTCCGTTCCTGAGAATAGGAATAAATAGGACTCATTTTACTCGGACAGGGGGCGCTGTGCATGGATGGAAACCGAGGGCGAGAGCTCGCAAGCAAGTGGCTGAAGACGAATGATTTGCTCAAGAACCCCGCAATCGCGAAGCATATTCCTTCGACCAGGCTGTACAGTCCTTCGCGGCTGCGCCAAATGGTCGATCAATACGGGACGGTATTCATCAAGCCGGTGCGCGGTACGGGCGGCGTCGGCGTGGCAAAAATCGGGAAGTCCGGCAAAGGGTATTCTTACGCTTATCGATCCGGCAAACGGAGTTCACTTCCATTCGGAGACCTGCTTCGGGCCGTGGAACGCATTCGAGGCAGAAAAGCCTACTTGATTCAGCAAGGGATCGATTTGGCTGAAATCGAGGGCAGGCCTGTGGATTACCGGGTGAAATACGTAAAAACGGAAAATGGCTGGGTCTTTCGGGCGGTGGTGGGGCGAATTGCCAGACGGGGATTGTTCGTCACGAACATATGCAGGGGGGGCAAGCTCGTGAGCGGAGCGGAAGCGATCAAGAGATCGTTGTCTCCGGAGCTCGCCGAAACCAAGAAAAAGGAAATGCGGGAATTGACGAAAACCGCGACGGCCTTGCTGGAACAGCGTTTTCCGGGCATTCGGCAGCTCGGCTACGATTACGGAATCGACCGCAAAGGACAAATCTGGCTCCTGGAGGTCAATACTCGACCGCATTAATCGCGAACATATGACATTATTTTCTATTAAAACCTTTAATCAACGTAATAGCCGGAATGAAAGTTTTTTATGGTATCGATATACACAGGCCTGTGTATAACTTCATCCACAGAATCCACCTTTAAACGACGCGTTTCTCGGGAAAATTCAACAATTTACCCACAACAAATCCACAATTTCGTGTGGATATCCCGATGCTTGTCCGTGCTTTCGGAGGCATGCTATGATGCCCTCACGAACACTTCCAATATTCAGGAAAGGGTGAGGGACATGCTGCCGACGCTATCCGACGAACTGCTGCTTGACGCTTACCGCAGCGCGCTCAGATTGGGTTTGGAACGGGATTTCATCCGGCTGCTCCGTTCGGAGATCGGACGCCGTAAGCTGCCGCTGCCGGAAGCAAGGGCGGTCTAAAGATGCCACGCGCCGACTTCGACGAGGAAGTCGCCCTGGCAATCCGGACACCGGGCCAGATGCTGGCATACGGAAACGCCGGAGGACATGCCGAGCGGAGAGGGTTCATAGGGAGAGTAGGGCCCAATCCAGTCTTCCCGACGACCTTCGTCTTCGGCAACGGTACCGCAGCGAGGACATGACGCGGCTAGGGGGCTCAAGCCATTGCAGACCGGACACAACAAGAAAGGCACCTCCTTCAGGAACGGCGGCATTCGCCGGTGATTCCGAAGTAGGATGCCTTTTTTGTTTTGGAAACATACTTCTAGGGAGGGGTTACAGCTTCATGTTGCTGCTGTGTCCGGGCGACAACTTGGCGTCCGGATCGATATACACCTTGGCGTTGTTGACGGCCGTCGGCGCTTCGCCGAATCCGACCGCGATCAACTTCAGCTTGCCGGGATAGGTGGTAATATCCCCTGCGGCGAAAATGCCGGGAACGCTCGATTCCATGCGGGAGTCGACTTTAATGGAGCCGCCGTCGATTTCGAGTCCCCATTCCGCGATCGGGCCGAGCGAGCTGATGAAGCCGAAATTGACGATGACGGCGTCGACTTCAAGCTCCGTCTGGGCGCCGGATTTGACGTCGGTGAGCGTGACGCGCTCGATGGCGGATTCCCCATGCAGCGCCGTAATCTCGGTGGGGGTGATAATTTTCACGCTGGACTGATTCAGCAATTCGACGCTGTGCTCGTGCGCGCGGAACTTGTCCCTGCGGTGGACGAGCGTCACCGACTTGGCGATCGGTTCCAGCATGAGGGCCCAATCCACAGCGGAATCGCCTCCGCCGCTGAGCAGGACGTTAAGGCCGCGGAACTTCTCCAAGTCGCCGACGAAATAATGGAGGTTCGCTTTCTCGAAGCGTGCCGCTTCCGGAAGCTCCAGCTTTCTCGGTTCGAAAGCCCCGACTCCGGCGGTAATGATGACGGCCCGCGCATGGATCGTGCTCACATCGGTCACAATTTCAAACAAGCGCTCTTTCTTCTTGACGACCTGAAGCACTTTCTCTTCCAGGCGGATGTCCGCTTGGAAAAGCTCCATTTGCTTCTTCAGGTTGTCCACGAGCTCTTGGGCCGTCACTTTGGGGAAACCGGCCACGTCATAAATGTATTTCTCCGGATAAAGCGCCGCCAACTGCCCTCCAAGCTGGGGCATGCTTTCGATCAGGGTGACGGACATTTGCCGCATGCCCCCGTAAAACGCCGCAAACATGCCCGCGGGACCGCCGCCGATAATCGCGACGTCGACGGCGGTTGGATGTGGTTGAGTCAAGCTGTGTGCACCTCCGTGGAATTTGCCAATCTCTGTCTTTTATTTTTCCTCATTATAAGCTTGCGGAAACCCCGAAGGGAAGGATTTTTGTGGGGTTGTCCAAACAATATTGTGAAAATGAACCTTGAAAATTGCCGAAAAAGCCATTATCATTCTCCTTGTATAAGCTTGACGGCAGACATTGTGTAATTTTTCACAAACCTACACAAAGACAGACAAAACACAACGATTGGATGGGATTGCGATGAGCAGCATACCGAAGATAGTCATCCTTGGAGCCGGTTACGGTGGGGTGTTGACTTCCCTGCGGCTTCAGAAGGAATTGAATTATAATGAAGCGGACGTAACGCTCGTGAACAAACACGATTACCATTATATTACGACCCACCTTCATATGCCTGCCGCCGGCACGGACAACCCGGAGAACGCACGGGTGAACATTTCGAAGCTGATCGACGAATTCAAGATCGACTTCGTGAAGTCCACCGTCGTTCAAATCCGTCCGCAGGACCGCAAGGTCATCCTGGAAGACGGCACGCTTTCCTACGATTATCTGGTCATCGGCCTCGGCGGCGAGCCGGAAACGTTCGGCATCCCCGGCATGATCGAGAACGCGCTGAACATCCGCAGCATCAACTCCGTGCGCCTGATCCGGGAGCACATCGAATACCAATTCGCCCGCTACAAGCGCGAGCCGCACCGCACCGATTATCTGACGTTCGTCGTCGGCGGCGCCGGCTTCACGGGCATCGAGTTCGTCGGCGAATTGTCCGACCGCATCCCTGAGCTGTGCAAGCAGTTCGACGTGGATCCGGGACTCGTGAAAATCTACAACATCGAAGCGGCTCCGACCGCGCTGCCGGGCTTTGATCCGGAGCTCGTCGAGTACGCGATGCAAGTTCTGCAGAAGAAAGGCGTCACGTTCAAGATCGGAACCGCGATCAAGGAATGCACGCCGGACGGCGTTATCGTCGGCGAAGGCGAAGAAATCAAAGCGGCGACCGTCATCTGGACAGGCGGGATCCGCGGCAACCGCCTGATCGAGGAAGCCGGCTTCGAAACGATGCGCGGACGCGTCAAAGTCGACGAGTTCATGCGCGCGCCGGGCCACGATAACGTGTTCATCCTGGGCGACAACTCGCTCGTATTCAATCCGGAAGGCCGTCCTTACCCGCCTACCGCTCAGATCGCCATGCAGGCAGGCGTCAACTGCGCCCACAACCTGGTCGCTTCCATCCGCAACCAGCCGCTGAAGCCTTTCGTGTACCAAAGCAAGGGTACCGTTGCGTCCCTCGGCAAAGGCGAAGCGATCGGCATCGCGTTCGGCAAGAAATACAAAGGCCGCGTAGCCGCTTGGCTGAAGAAAGCGATCGACCTGCGCTACCTGTTCATCATCGGCGGCATCCCGCTGGTACTGCGCAAAGGCAAGTTCCTGTAATGAGACACTGCAGCGTGCAAGTGCGGGGCCTGTTAACCCGAGAGGAACTGGACCGTTACAACGCGCTGATGGAAGTGGGCTCTTACCTGGAATCCCAGAGCCGGCATGATTTGTCGGCGGTCGTGCAAGCCGAAGTGGATCTGCTCATCGTCCCCGCCATCGAAAGGCTGAAGGACAAAGGCCGCGAACGCGACCGGATGACGCAGGAATTCCTGGAAGAGCAGCGCCGCGCGGAATGGGAACGCCAGATGAGGGCGATGCAGGAAGACGAATAGACGACAAAAAACCGGCCATCCGTGAGGATGGCCGGTTTCTTTAGGTTTGGATTCGTCGATCAGGAAAACATATCCGCCAGCGATTCGCGGGTCAGCTTGTTGCCGACGTAAAACGGGCCGAATTCGCCGTAGCGCGCGCTCACTTCGTCGAAACGCATTTCGTAAACCAGCTTCTTGAATTGCAGCGCGTCGTCCGCGAACAGCGTGACGCCCCATTCCCAGTCATCGAATCCGACCGAACCGGTGATGATCTGCTTCACTTTGCCCGCGTAGCTGCGTCCGATCATGCCGTGGCTGCGCATCATCGATTTGCGGTCTTCCATCGGCAGCATGTACCAGTTGTCCTGCAGCATGCGGCGTTTGTTCATCGGGTAAAAACAAATGTGGTTGGATTTCGGCAAAATCGGCTTCAGGCGAGCCGCGATCTCCGGCACCTGCATCGGGTCGACGCCCGGTTGTCCCATATAATTGCTCAATTCCACGACGCTTACGTAGGAGTAAGCTTTATGGGTGAAGCGGGCGAACGCGGAGCGGTTAAACGCGTTTTCGATGGCGTTCAGCTCTTCGAGCGTTTCCCTCAGATGCATGAAGACGAGATCTGCTTTCTGGCCGACGATGGCGTACAGGGCCAGGCTTCCTTCCTTGCTTTCTTCAACGGCTTCCCAGCCGGCGATCAATTCCTGAAGTCCGGCGAGGGCTTCGTCGCGCTCCTCGGCGGAAGCCGATTTCCAAGCGTTCCAGTCGATCGTGCGAAAGTCATGGAGGGCATACCAGCCGTCCAACGTTTGAGCTGCTTCGCTCATGGGGTCATCTCTCCTTGTCCAATGGCAACATGCTGTTTTCCATTGTACCAAAGTTCAAGGCTTTGTTCACATCCTGTTCGTTTGACGCGCGAGAAACCGATCTTGTAAACTGATAAGGAAACAAGGATCCGTAAGGAGGCTGCAAGTTCGTGCTCGAGATTTTACAGGAAATCGTCGGAGCCCTGCTGTTCTTCGTTCTGTTGTTCGGCATCGGCTTCATCTTGAATATGCTTATCAAAACGACCTGGCTGCCGGTCTGGCTTTGGGTCATCATCTTCATTCCGCTCGGCGTATGGCACTATTGGGAGCCTGACACCACGGTCGGATCCTTCCTTGCGGTGTGGCTGCCATCGATCATCTCCAGCGTAGCTGGCGCCGTCGTCAGCGGCTGGGCGATCCGCAAGCTCCGCAAGGGCGGCTATAAAATGTTCTGATGCCCCGCTTCGGGGAACGGAGGCCAGCATGTTAAGCAAAGAAAAAATCAGGATGGCGAAGTTTGTGCTCGTGGGGATGATGAACACGGGCGTCGATTTCGCCGTTTTTGTTAGTTTGGTGTACGGGTTGAGTTTTTCGTCCGCGTTGGCTCAGTTAGTGTCATACGTGATTGGCGTTATCAATAGCTATGTTTGGAACCGCAAATGGACCTTTCAGGCTTCCGGAAACGGCAGCGTAACCGAAGCGGTTCGCTTCGTCGTCCTGACCGGGACTTCTTTCGCCGCCGCAACTGCCTTGCTTCTTGTTCTGCAGCACGGCTTCGGGTGGTCGCCGATTTTGGCGAAAGCGGCATCCGTCTTTGTCTCTATGGTGGTGAATTACGCGGGAAGCCGATTTTGGGTGTTCCGGATGGAAAGCAGGGAAACTCGGACAGAATAAGGGAAAACCCTTCACCCGAGGTGAACCGAAGATGCCCCTGACCCATGCGAACGGCGTTGAATTCCATTATCACCTGCAAGGTAAAGGAACGGCGGTCGTCTTCCTGCATCCGGCCTGTATCGGAAGCCGGGTGTTCACTTATTTGCGCAACGATTTATCGCAGGATCACCGCACGCTGTTGTTCGACTTCCGCGGACATGGCCGAAGCGGCGGTTCTTCCGGCAAAATCACGATGCCGCTTCTGGTGGAAGACACTTGCCGCCTCATGGACGCGCTTGATATGTCCTCGGCATATTTATGTGCCTATTCGGCGAGCTCCTTGGTGGCGCTTGAAGCGATGTTGACGCATCCAGACCGATTCCGCGGGGCGATTCTTCTAAGCGGGATGGCGGAAGCCGCGGGCTGGAGAACGAAAACAAAGCTGCGGTTCGGCAGCATCGCGGCGCGGATGCGGGCCAGAGAGCTGCTGGCATACCCTCAGCTCTGGAAAAATTCCGACAGCATCGAGACGTACCGCCGTCTCCGCAAAGAAATGGCCGGCGGTCACCTGAACCATTGGCGGGATTACATGGATAGCATCCGGGGATATTCGGCCGTCGCGAGGCTGCCCGAAATCGAACAGCCGGTGCTGATCGTCTGCGGGGAACGCGACGAGGAAGCGAAGCGGCATGCCCGCGTACTGCAGCAAGGGCTTCCTAACGATTCCACTGTGTTCTTGCCCGGCCGCAGCCATGCGCTTCCGACTTACGGCTCCGAGGAAGTCGGGCCGCTGATCCGGGGCTGGCTTTACGCGCAGGAGGGCAGGCGGCCGGAGATGAGGGATGATTCGAGTTTGAATGATAATGACCATTTGATTGCTCAGATGGAATTACGGGCAAACGAGTATACGGAAATGTTTCAACGTTAGGACCCCATTTAGAGGACACTAAAAAACCTACCCGACAAGCTGGCGCTGGATTACCGGAGTCAGCTTGTTTCGTAGCTTTCATCGTTTTAACTCCAGAAGTTTTGCCAATTGTGACTACATTAAATGTATACCTAAATTTACCAGTCGTGTTTTGCTTTAAAGATTTGACTTTTTTAGTTTTTGTTCAGAAAATTCATTTATAATAAAGACTCGCATTTCCTCATTCGCCTGACCGGGAGAAGTTCCTACATGTATGGTCACTTTGGAAATCAAGTGTTTCATTGGATACACTATGGGTTTGCATTTTTTTGCCTTTACATAGGAATACCCCGTCTTGTTTTCGATTTGCCGTCTGACCGGAAGGTAGAGAGGACATTTGCTTTTGCGATACGCGCTGTAATGTGGATGATTGTCCTGGCCTACATTTTGATTATTACCAAGTTGTTTGAAATGTTGGCCCTTCTTGCCATTCTTCTTGTTTTTTCTTTGCGGAAGTCGCTTTTCAGTCCTGACAATACACGCAGAGGCGATTCGGTTTTTGCAATCGGAAAATTTTTTTACAACTGGGCTGATGGTCAGGCTTCTTTGAAGACAAGCGGAATGAGAAGACTACTGGCCTTTCGGGATAAACTAATCAACTTCAAGGTCTCTTTTAGTATAAAAGCCTTAGAATACGGGTTGCTTACCGTCGTATTGGTGATATCCGGATATATAAGGTTGTACGACGTCGTTCGGAACCCCTCTCCTGCGATGTCGGATGCCTATGTCACCATGGCTTGGATGAAGTATGCCGACGAACGATTACTTTTCGTAGACGGTATTTACCCTCAAGGTTACTACTACGTGTTGGACTACTTACACAAGTTTGCCGCGATCGATTCCTTATATGTTTTGCGTTTCACAGGCCCGGTGACAAATATACTTATCGTATTTTGTCTTTATTTTATCGTCAGCCGTCTATCGGCCAATCGATTGGCGGGTATTGCAGCGGCAGCGATGCTTGGCCTATTCGGAGATTTATTGGGAGGCGGATGGGACAGGCAAGCGGCCTCTTTATCGCAAGAATTTGGCTTTTTGATCGTACTCCCGACCTTATTTTTCTTCTATCGATGGATGGTGGAGAAGAAAGAAGCAGATTTTCGGACGGGAGTGGTCGGAGCCGCCGCTGTCGGACTCGTTCATGCCATTGGTTTCGGATTCCTATGGCTCGGTGGGGGAGCGTTGGCTGTCGCTGAATTGTTTCTTCGGCCGAAACCTGGAATGAAGAGGTTTTTAAAGTGGTTTTTTGCAGGCACGATTTCCGGCGTGATTGCCATTTTGCCTGCTGTCATCGGTTTGGTTGTCGGAAAACATTTTCATGCAAACTCATTGAACTTTACGTTTGAAGAATCACTGGTCGTCCGACCGCCGATCCGAATCATCGATTGGATTGCGCTTTTCTCGGCCGCTTTGTTGTTGGTTTCTTCCTTGAGAGGAAGCTTCGAGAAAAGGTTTGCGGATCTTTTCATTTCGGTTTTCGGTTTCGGTATCTTTATTTTATATGAATTTGTGGGATGGATAACTCAGAAAGACATGATATCCGCCCGTTCTCCGGATTTATGGGCAATTATGATTCCATTGCTTTGCGGGATGGCAATCGCTCGAATGTTAGGCTGGATCGGAAGTTTTCGTTACAATCAATTCTGCTTCGCAGGGATTTTTTCCCTGGTTTTGATCGCCGGAACCATTGTACATCCACCTAAGCCGATCTTTCCGGATAAACTGGAAAGCGATGAAGGATTAAATCAATACCTAAGAATTGATCAGTCCTTTACCCCGAAAAGCTGGACTATCGTTTATTCATTCCGCGAAGGAAACAACATGGTTAGAGGCAGCGGCTATTATATGTATGTGGGGCCCAAAATCGGAGATTTCGACGCACCAACTTATTTTTTAGGAGTTTACGATCCTACAAAACCTGGTCTGACGCGTTATGGCGAAAAAAAGGTAGATACCCGTATCGGGCAAGATGTGTTCATTTTCTACGAGAAGCACGTTTATAAAAACGAAGCGCTTCTGCAACTGAAAACGGAAGTCGGAAAGGCCAAAGAGTATAAGACTAGGGAAACTGACATGGTAGAGCTAAAAAAATGGTTGGAACTTTACGAACGGAGCAACGGAAAGATTGAGGTATACTATGACGGGCCAACTTTAACGGTCTACCACATTCATATTATTGAAAAGTCCAAGCCGGTAAATGAATAGTCGGGCTTTTCGCACTTGTGTGCCTAGTATAATGGCGATACAATTTATAGGCATATGGTTCTAGTTCTAATTCTCTAAGTTGGTAACTAAGAACCATTGACGTATTCTATCAATATAGAGGTTGCGGAGGATGGCTAATGGACATCTTAGTTACCGGCGGGGCAGGATTTATCGGGTCGCATGTGGTTGAGGCGTTGTTGGAAAATGGGCATAACGTTGCGGTCCTCGACAATTTAAGCAATGGTTTCGCGGATCGTATCCCTTCGGATTCCGTTTTATATGACCTGGACATTTGCGATCCTACAATTTCTCATGTATTTCGCCAATTCCGACCCGAAATTGTGGTTCATCTTGCCGCGCAAACAGATGTTGCCGCTTCCGTTGCAAGATTTTCTCTTGATGCTCAGATCAACATCATGGGTACGCTGGAGTTATTGCAAAAGTGCGCTGAATTCGGAATACGAAAATTCATCTATGCATCCTCTGCCGCAGTTTACGGGAACCCGAAAAGCTTTTACATTTCAGAAGATCACCCGTTACGTCCTATCTCTCCGTACGGCATTTCCAAATATGCCGCCGAGCTCTATGTTCAAAGAGTCGCTGAAGAGCACGGCATCGACCATACGGTATTACGTTATGCCAATGTGTATGGGGAAAGGCAAGGAGAGAAATCGGAAGGGGGAGTGGTTTCCGGCTTTATTCGGAAGCTGAGAAATCGTGAAAGGCCGATTATTTTTGGAACCGGTGAGCAAACGAGGGATTTTATATACGTGAAAGACGTAGCAGAAGCGAATGTGGCTGCTTTGACACGGGGATCGGGAGGGACCTTCAACGTTGGTACAGGGCAACGGACAAGCGTACTCGATCTTCTTCGAAAGTTAGGCGAAGTCACCGGCATCGTTCCCGATCCACTTTACGAACCCCCTCGGCTTGGAGACATCCTGCATAACGGTTTGGATATCCGTTTAGCTTCCGAAGAGCTTGGCTGGGCACCTCGGTATTCACTGATTGACGGGTTGAAACAAACCTATGATCCTTATTTCATCCAATCGCGGATATGATAACTTTCGCTTCGGGTCAAGTGAACGAAGCCAGCATTCTCTGCTTCGGACCTGTGCTGGCTTAGAGCCGACTCAGAGACGGTGAAAACCGTAATCCCATGATCGATTAGCGACTGTATCTTTTTCATTTGTTTTCGCATCCAAGGGTTTGATTTCCATTCGCCACTCCAATCTTCCCAGAGAAAGCCGTCCAAAAAGGGTGCGGATTTCGATATGGAACCGAATCCACGATTTTGTATAAGGATTGAAGAGGGCAAGGCCTCTTTGCACTGGGCCATCCAATGGCCGAATGAGACTACAAGTTCATCGTACAACCCGGCATTGAATGCGAACGTATCGATGTCGTCGACAGTATCAAGGAAGATGCCATCACAATGTTTGCCATGAATTAGCTCTGCGGCTTCATTCAACAGAACTGAACGGAAATGTGGCTGTCGTATGTCCATGATAAAGGCATCCCATTGCTCCAAGTACTGTGATTGTCCGCCGACTTTCATGAAATCTTCGGGTAACAGAAGGTTCCATCGGTCCCGGTTCCATCTGGGACTCTCCATTACGCTTAAATAACCGATCACGATAGTTCCATTTTCCTTTAAACCTTGCAGCGCCTCGGGAGCATGGTGATTGGCTTCGACGATGACAAGATCGAAGCTGGATAATGCCCGGTAAAGACCTTTATCAGGGGGACCATAGTCGATCATAAACGAATCAACCCTGTTAAGCGGCAGTTTTCGTGGGAACGTCTGACGTCTCCATGGCCAAAATCGGAAGCTCATGCGTTTCATCCTACCTTGTTCGTAACATTTTTGCTGAACTATTATATCATACAAAAATAGTTTGCTTGGAAACTCACGGAAGCGAAGGTGATAATGGTGCGGAACAATATACGAGTTTTGCTGACTACAGAAGGCACCTATCCTTTCCATCAAGGCGGGGTCAGTACTTGGTGCGACACGCTGGTGAAAAAGCTTCCTTCCGTTGATTTCATGATATATAGCGTGCTTACGGATCCTTTTGTTACGCAGAAGTATAAACTTCCTAAAAGCAGCGGCTTGATCCGAATGCCCCTTTGGGGCACCGAAGAGCCGAGCGAGCATTTAACGGTTCCTTTTGCTCAAGTATACGCAGCAAAACGAAGAACGAATGAGGAAACGGTTAAAGCACACTTCATTCCACTGTTCATTCAATTAATTCAAGAGATCGTTCGGCCGGACAAGAATCCGCTTCGTTTCTCGGCAACTCTGCTGGATATGTATTTGTACTTCCAAGAGTACGAATATAAAAACACATTTAAATCTAAAGCGGTTTGGGATGAGTATAAGGCTTTCATTCTCAATTATTCGGCAGATCCTCGAAATCACTTGGCGCAACCTGATGTGTACGGTTTGACCCAAAGTCTCGGGTGGATATATCGATTTTTAAATATCATCAATACGCCGATTCCGAAAGTCGAAGTCACGCATGCTACGGCAGCTGCTTTTTGCGGAATTCCTTGCGTCATCGCCAAAATGAAGGACAAAACGCCATATCTTCTTACCGAGCATGGTGTTTATTTGAGGGAACAATATTTATCTTTATCAAAAAGGGAATATTCATCCTTCTTGAACACGATCTTGGTCCGTTTTATCCATAGCATCACCAGCATGAACTATACGATGGCTGACCAGGTTTCCCCAGTGTGTGAGTATAACACGCGGTGGGAAAAAACTTTCGGAGTTCCAGACCATCGTCTGAAAGTTATTCACAACGGAGTAGATAAGCTGGTGTTTACGGAGGAGGCTCCGCCTCGTAATTCACATCCGACTGTTGTCACTATCGCAAGGATTGATCCGAATAAAGATATCATCAGCTTAATCCGCTCGGCTTCAGTCGTACGGGAGACGGTGCCGGATGTACGCTTTATAGTCTATGGCTCAATAGCTGTGCCCGAATATTATGAAGAGTGCTTGGAGCTCTTGAAACGGCTCGGTTTGGAGGAAACTTTCCTCTTTGCTGGACATACGGACAATATGACAGCTGCTTATGCTTCTGCAGATGTGATCGCCCTATCCAGCACTTCAGAAGCATTTCCATATTCCGTGGTCGAAGCAATGATGGTCTCCCGTCCAGTCATCGCAACAGACGTCGGAGGCGTCGGGGAGGCATTGGGCGACGCGGGAATCCTAGTCCCTCCTTGCAATCCGAAGGAGATGGCAAAAGGAATCATCCGCCTTATACAAGATCCGGATCTTCGTTTGGAGATGGGACGGGACGCTAGACAAAGGGCTTTAAGTTATTTCACGCTGGATAAAGTGCTGGAGTCTTATTTGAAGAGCTATATTATGCTCTCCTTAGGTATCGACTCGGAGCGCCAGGCGGAAAAAAAAGCTGTGCCGATTCCGCAGAAGCATGTCCCATCGCCTGCTGTCACTCAGCGACTTTATGCAAACCGTGCATACGCCTTAATATCCGTGCAGCTTGATCGCGAGGCTATTGAACAGTTTCGACTGGCCATACGGGCAAACCCTGCATCACCTTCGGTGCCCGTTCTATATTCGGAAATCGCCGAAGCATATAACAGACTGGGCAATCGGGAATTAGCCCTTATTGAATTGGAGAATATGCGCAAGTGGCTGTTCAGAGATAAACGCCATGAGTCCGCATAGGAGGGAGGCGAGGAAATATGGTGTCCAGACCAATCAGAAGAGGGAGAGGTTTCTGGGGAGACATCGAACGTTACGTGGTTCCTTCCGCATACTCGGATAACCAATATGCGTATGTGGCAGCAGACATGGAAACGGTAAAACAACCGCTAAGCAAGTCCGTGATCGCTGAAGCCATTGCTACTCCAGTTATGGCTATCCCGCCTTCGCCGCAGCCTGTTATCGACGACGATTTGCCTTCGACGGTTTTAAGCGAGGAAAGCGCCGCATTGGCAGAAGATATTCGGCAAATTAAGTATAAGTACATCGTCGGCAAAATCGCCGGACAGGATTTATCTGGACATGACGGACGCATCCTGGTCCGAAAGAATGAAGTGATTTCAGAAGAACATATAGAACTAGCGGATCGCGAGGGCAAACTGGCAGACTTAATCGTCTCGATGCGCATCCCGGGGCTGGGCGAGGAGTAAGCGCAGATGGTAGTTGCTGAAACGAAATCAGCTGACGGATTCGAACAGGAAAAATGGTTGGACGAGTTAATTGAGGAAATTCGTGCTCGTCATTTGCAGCCGGAAGATCGTTATGAAGTGACGGCTATCTTAGAGTCGTTCGGTTGGAATGATGAAAGGGCGAGGATGGCATTCGGCGTCCAAGATGTCTTCGAATTGGCATCGCTGATATGGGATAAAATGCAGCAAAGTATATTGTTCACTCCATTTGCACCCATAGAGAAACAAAAATTAGGCCGATTGATCTTTGAAATCATTCAACAATTTTTCCGGGGAATGATCTTTGCTCTGCCGATGGCCGTTTCTGTTCTTTCGATGCTTACCTTAAAATTTTCGTTATGGTCGTACGAAAATCTCTCAGTTGCCACCGCAACCGCAATCGGCATCGGAACGATCGCCAGCTTTATCATTGTCGGTGGATTTACTCAAGCCATCGCGCGGAGGGGTTTTTTCTATATCATGTTGGGCTATTACAATATGGCCCGAAAAATGACTTTTTATTTTATCAGATTAGGCTTCCTCGTCTGTATCGGAGTCTGTTTGCTTCTATATGGCGTGAATGTCGTATTTAATTTATTTCCTTATGCAATGATATCGATCGCGATATTATACTTCTTTTTTCTGAACACAATATGGCTATCGGTAACGGTTTACTATATTTTGCGCAAAGAATTGGTTTTTACCTGCTTGATCGTTTTGGGCATATTTCTGGTCTGGTTGTTTTTTGACGTATTTAAAATGTCAATTATCGTTTCCCAGCTTATCGCTTTGCTTGTGGTTTCTTTCTTGAGTCTTATGCTCGTTGCTAAATATTTTAGTGATGCCGAACGGAAAATGGAAAAAGGCATCGCCCCTCAGATGCCTAGAATTTCAATTACTTTATTTTCGACAATGCCCTATTTTATTTATGGATTCATATATTTCTCTTTTCTTTTCGTAGACCGCGTGTTCTCTTGGTCTACTCCGGACAGTTTTATCCCGTATATCGTATGGTTTCGCGGTCCCTATGAAATCGGGCTTGATTTCGCGCTGTTGGTTCTAATCGTTCCGATGGGAATCAGTGAGGTCGTCGTGTCCAAGCTCATCAAAGATATTTATGCGAGCCAAAAAGGTTATATGGGTACAGAAACAAAGGCAATGAATCAACGTTTTCTCCGAATGTATCTCAAAATGTCCGCCTGGATGGCAGCAATTTCAGTCGTTAGCGCATTATTATTATACATGACAGCTAAAGCATTTTTCGTTCACCATCCGCAATCGATCGGCTTAACTTTGTTCACGAATCCTACCACGCATTTCGTATTTCTATGGGGACTGACGGGATACGTGCTTATCGCGTCGGCTCTGCTGAATGCCGTAATATTATTCTCTCTCTCTCAACCAGCATTGGTAGCGAAGGCAATCATACCTGCTTTCGGAGTTAACATGATCGTCGGGTTCTTGGCGACGCGATGGGCGCACTTCGGCTTTGGTCACGATATCGGCAATAACCCGGGGTATACGTATGCAGTGTTTGGATTGGTTGCAGGAGGAATTTTATTCGTCTGGTTAAGCACGAGAAACGTTTGGAAAGTGCTTAGCGAATTGGATTACTACATGTACGCTGCGTCATGAACATTGCAAGAGGCGCAAAGGAGGGATGAGTGTGAACATTAGCCGGTTCATCGATCGTGGGGAGCAATGGGCGCTCCAACTTCGGCAGTATTTTATGGAACATTTTACACTCGCGGTATTGCTGTTTATCGTGGTTTGCGTGTTATGCCTGGCGGGATTTTGGATAGGAATGACACGCGGAAAACAGTACCGAAAAGATCTTCAAAAAGTCACAGAATTACTGGGTAACCTGGATGTATCCAAGGGTTTAGAGAAAAACTTGACGATATTTCTTGAAATGGCGTCTGAGTTTGTTCTTGCCAGAACGTATACATTCTATGTGAAGGACGCCAAAAACGGATGTTACGTCCTGAAAGCGGTTCGCCATCAATCCGTTGATTTTGGAAAGGTCAAACCGTCTTACAGCGGGTTGACGGGATACCAGAAGGAATCCTATCAACCTCCCGTAACCCTGCCGCTGGATGCATTACCACGCAGGACAGGAATCGTAAAGGAAGGGGAGGTTCCATTACTTTCTATTCCCCTAAAAAGCGGTACGGGCGTAATACGTATCGCGCCACTCCGATCAGCTTCGGCGAAGGCCAAAAGAGGGCTCTCCGCTTTTGCGACTTACCTCGAAAAGCTAGTGGACATGCTCATGGAATCGGAAATGCTTAAAATGCAGGCGGAAATCAGCCACCATTCCGTACAGGCACTAAAAACGATTTCAGATGTGACGTCCGATCATAAAACGACCGTTTCGATCATGCTTGAAACCTTCCTGAGAGCGACCAGTGGAAGATCCGCCGTTTTCTTGCTGGAAAAACTGGGGTTCCGGCAAGTACAGACCGCTGGGCTCTCCGCCAATGCCGCCATAAAGCTTCAGTCTGTGCTTTCTTACAATGGGTTCGCATTGCCAAGAGGGCAAGAAGCAATTGTCGTTTCAAGAGGTGAACCCGATTTTATTCAACTTCCATCCGAATTTACCGAGAATGAGGTCCAATCGGTTGTCGGAGTTCAGTTGCAAACATCGATTGGAACCGCAATGCTTTTGGTGGGCTACGAGGAGAAAATGAACAAGGAACAGTTAGTCCGCTTCGGCATCGATCAATTGATCACGGTCATCAAAAGCATGACCACTGTCCTTGAAAGTCAAGAGCCGCTTCGTCAGCTTTCTTCGGCACATATCCAATTGTTTCACTCCCTCGCGCGGATGCTGGATGACTCTAGTCCGTATACAGTAGGATATTCGGAGCAAATGAACCGGTATTCCGTTGTTATCGCCCAACAGCTCGGAATGGAGGAAGATGAAATTCGAGACGTAGGTTTGGCTGCTTACCTCAGCCATATCGGCGTTATCGGCATCTCCAACGACCTTTATCAAAAAGAGGGCAAATATACGGAGATCGAGTTTGAAAAGATGAAGTTACATGCTGAAGTAGGAGCCCTAATGGTGGGCGTCACCATTGGTAATCCCCGCGTTGCCGAGTATATTATGCACCATCATGAACGTATGGACGGCTTCGGTTATCCGAAGGGACTTAAAGGAGAAGAAATCCCTTTGGGTGCCCGGATCATAGCAGTGGTCCAAACATTCCTCGCCAAGATTAACGGCCGTAAATCCCGTGATCCTTTACGGTTCGATCAAGCTCTTCACACATTAACGGCGGCAGCGGGGACACAACTCGATCCGCAAGTCGTCACGGCTTTCATTCAGTGGTTTAGGGAGAAACAAAAATCGCCGGAAGTCAGGGGACGCTCGTTAGGAACTTGTTGGGAAATGTGCTGTACGCCCGAGAGCATATGTGAAAAGTGCCCAGCCTATCACGTACCCGAGGTGAATTGCTGGGAAGTCGAAGGTAATCTATGCCGCAATCACGGCAAATCATGTGACACCTGTTTTGTCAAAACGGAATATTTGACGCGAGAGTATGGAAACAGCGCTTCTTAATCCACATTTTAGGGGATACCAAATGAAAAAGCTGATTATCATACCCGCCTTTAACGAAGCTGCGAATATTGGAAAATTGCTAAAGGAACTACGTACCAAGATGAAGGATTTCGACGTAGTAGTCATCAATGACGGATCTATGGACGAGACCTCAGCCGTTTGCAGAAAGGAACGTACGAAAGTGCTCGATTTGCCCTGCAATCTCGGAATCGGGGGAGCTGTTCAAACCGGTTATCAACATGGGGTTAGCATGGGCTATGACGTAATCATCCAAATGGACGGCGACGGTCAACATGACCCTGAATACTTGAAGGCTCTGGTTGCGCCTGTTTTAACCGGAGAAGCCGATATTGTCATTGGATCTCGTTTTATGGAGAAGCAGGGTTACCAATCGTCATTTTGGAGAAGGGGAGGCATTCGTTTTTATACCGTGTTGATTCGAATGCTGACTGGGATATCGGTGTCGGACCCTACTTCGGGTTTTCGCGCCGTGAGTCGAGAAGTAGCAGCATATTTTGCAGTCTCCTACCCCACTGATTATCCTGAACCAGAATCGATTGTTTCTCTTAACAGGCTTCAATATCGAATCAAGGAAGTTCCAGTGAGAATGAGGGACAGGTCCGGAGGGAAATCGTCGATTCGCGGGGTTAAAACGGTTTACTACATGGTCAAAGTTACACTGGCTATCTTAATCGATTTGCTTAAGAGGGAACATGCGGAAAAACGGTATGTTCAGGGGGGGTAACCTCGATGGGCCACTTAAAGCTTCAAATATTTATTTTGATTATATTAGCTGCGAGCAATCTTTATATCGTCAATTCCATTCGTAAAAATATATTGGAATTACGGCATGCGTTGCTGTGGATTCTCTTAGGCATCACTTTGATCGTTTTCGTGTTTTTTCCGGGAGTGTGGAAGTTTCTTGCCCATTTCTTCGGGATCATCGAACCAGTCAATATGTTATTCCTGTTTGCCATCTTTATCTTGTTCGCCATTGTTTATGGATTGATGATGGAAACTTCGAAACTTTATAAACGGAATAAAATGATTGCCCAAGAGCTCGCGAAATTGAAGTATGCCATGGAAAACTGGAATATCGCGGGACAGGAGGCTGCCATTTCGGTGGAGTCCACTCTGGTGAATCACCCGATCTCGCCGGATAAGGAGACCCTATGAGAAGATTAAAAGCTGTCCTCTTCACTCTTGAATTTCATGAGTGGCTATGTATCCTAATGGTTATGTTTTTGATTGTCCTTTATCAAACGGGCTTATCGGGATGGGGAATCGGATATTCCATCGCCCATATATGGGAAGAAGGCAGTCCGATCACAAAATTGTTTTTTTTGTTGCTCATTTTGCTCGGAATCGTGACTCGTTTTCTCACCGCCGGCCCCATCAAAGAATTCGGTTCGTTCCTGTTTCGTATGATGGGAGCGTTCATGGTCATGCTTTTTTGTTTTGAGTCCGTGATTTACTTCATCGAGGAGCGAAACTTACCTTTACTGGACGTTAGGCTTCTCCAATGGGATGCGTGGTTGTTTGGAGGTAAACAACCTGCTGAGTGGCTTGAGCCCATTACAACTCCGTTCTTGACTTATATATTGAGCACAGTTTACTTATTGTGGTTTCCCATGGTCTATGGAACCGTTATGTTGATGTACATAAAAGGTAAAAAGGCCGTTGTCGAGTATGTTTGCTTCGCTCTTATGACTTATTATATCGGTTATTTAATTTATTTAATTGTTCCAGGAATCGGTCCCTTATACGTTTATGATTTTTCCACTCCCATCGGCGGGTTAACCGCGATGATGACCGAAGGCAAGCTGATTCAGCCTGCAGCGGATGTTTTCCCCAGCTTACATACGGGAATTTCAGTCGTGATGCTCATTCAAGTTTGGAGAAGATATCGGATTTGGACGTGGGTTTATGGTCCCTTAACAGTATTGATTATTTGCTCAACAATATATCTTCGAATTCATTATGCGGTTGATGTATTCGCTGGGATCATTTTATCGATCGCGATTGCCTACCTTTGCCCTTTTGTTTTGCGAAAATGGGAAGATGGCAGAAGCAAGATCTCCATGCCAATGAGCACGATTCTTGAATCGGAACATAGCGAGAGATTACAAACGATGGAAGTATAGGTATTCGATAAATTTACCGCTAAGTATGCTACAATAGAGAGACTATCTCAGGGAAAAGGGTTGTCGATTTCCCCATGCGCGTATCGAATATCCTCGAATTTACCGAAAACCATCGGTACTTCACCGGGCGACAATTCTCGCTCGGAGGGCTAGACCGGAAGCAATTCGTATTATTTTACCAACCGATGATCGGCGCATTCGCGGCCGGTCTCTATCATTTTCTCTACCATTCCGTGAGCGATGACGAGACGGGGTACGGCGGGCTGGAGCCGCAGAGAAAGATGTTTCTCGGACTCGGCTTGGAACCGAACGCTGCCGGACGGAAAACGCTCATTGAGGCTTCGTCCAAGTTGGAAGCAGTGGGACTGCTTCAAGTGTTCAGGCATGACAATCCGCTGACGGAAGAAACCGTCTATGAATATTCGCTGCTGCGTCCATTGCCGGCTGCGGAATTTTTTTCGAACTTGCATCTGACCTTGCTGCTTCGCGATAAGATCGGCAAACCCGCTTTGCTGGAGCTTCGCCAAAATCTGCTGCCGACGCCCCCGGCCGAACTTGCCCGCTTCGTGAACCGGGAGGAAATCACCGTTCCGTTCTACGAGCTGTTCCGCATCGGGACGGGCCCCGTCGACCCCGAGCTGGAGTCGGGATGGACCGAAAGCGCGACGGCCCGCGAACCGGCCAAAGCGCCGGACCGGATCCGGCACGCCGACATGCTGCTGCGTTTCCCGCGCGGTTCCGTCAACCGGATACTGGTGGAACGCTTGGGCCGGGCGCCGGAGTCGATGGCCCAGTTGAATTTTCTGGCGTATAAATATGATCTCGAAGTACCGGAAATTTGCCGGCTGTTGGACGAGGACGGCATATTCGCTTCGGACGGAACCCTCAAATGGGAAGAACTGAACCGCCGTGCCCACTCGATCTATCGTCAGGACCGCAAACGAGATGAAGAAAGAGAGAGGTTCCTCGCAAGGGGCGAAAGCCGTCTTGAGCTTTCCGACGAGGGCGGGCAGACTGCGGTTTCCTTGCAATCGACTGCTCAATTGCTGGACGTGCCATCGCGATTTGGTGATATGTTGTCGAAGGAAAGCTACAATGACATGCTCCGGAGGGAGCCTTACACCCGAATGCTCGAGAGACATTTCCCGGGCGCGGTGCCGGATTCGTTCGTGCGGATTTTCGAGCGAATCGACTTGAATTACAAGCTGCCCGAGCCGGTGATCAATGTTTTGATCCATTACGTGTTCGGGATGAAGCATACCCAACGGTTAACCCACGCGTTCATCGACTCCATCGCGTCCAACATGCTGGCCAAAGGTATCCATTCCTACGAGCTTGCCGCCGCTTATATACAAGAGCAGGAGAAACTCAACGCCACGCTCGAGCGCCGGCGCCGCGGGGAAGAGACAAGCAGCTCCTCCTATGGAAACAGAAGCAAAACGCAGCCTAAGCGGAAGCCGTCGATGCCCGTCGTGGAAGACAAGGAGCCTGCGAAGGAGCTGTCGACGGAGGAACAGGAACGGCTGCTTGAGTTGGCGAGAAAACTGAAAAGTGACCGTTGAGTAGTATAGGGGAGGAGGGGAAACATGGAATCGCTCGGAGAAGCGCTTCGCGGCTGGCAAGTACCGGAGTCAAGAGGAAATCCGCGTGAAATCACGCGCCAAGTGCTGAATGACCCGCTGGTCGTGAAATTGCGGGAAAGATATCCGGAAATCGGCGAGAACGTGCTGCGGCAGAACCTAAACCGGCTTTACCAGATGTCCAAGGAAGCGCGGAATTGCCGGGACTGCCCGGGCTTAGACCTGTGTCCGAACGACATGCAGGGCCATTTTACCCGAATCACGTGTTCGGAAGTGAACGGCCGCTGGCAAGTGTTCGATCACAAGTCGCCTTGCGCGAAATGGACGGCGCACGAGCAGCAACTGGAATTCCGTCGGAAGATCACGAGCTTTTACGTCGACGAGACCATGTTCGGCGATCGTTTCGACGAAGAGGACATGGTTCGGCAGGACGGCGTACGGCAATTAGCCGTGCACCAAATCTTCGATTACGTGGAGACGACGAGATCCGAAGGCTTGCAGAAGAACGGGCTGTTTCTAATGGGGGATTTCGGCACGGGCAAAACCTATTTGGCCGGTTATTTGCTGCAAAAGTTGGCCAAGGAGGGGTTCACCGGCGTCATCGTATACATGCCCGAATTCGTCGAGGATGCGAAAGCGCTCATGATGGAGCCCCAAAAGCTGAAGGAAACGATCACGTTAATGAAGGAAACGGATTTGCTCGTGTTCGACGACATCGGAGCGGAAAACTTAAGTCCGTGGGTGCGGGATCACGTGCTGGGCCCGATTTTGAATTACCGGATGAACCGCAAACCCACTTTTTATACTTCAAACCACGATTTGGCCGCGTTGGAGAAGCATTTTAGCTTTACCCATAAAGAAGGAGAAGAGCTTCATAAAGGCCAGCGTCTAATGGACAGGATCCGCCCATACGTGGATGTCGTTCATGTACGCGGACGCAATCATAGAGGTTAAAGGCTTGACGGCCGCCCGGACGGGCGGCTATTTTTTTATTCAATCATTTATCAATTATTCTTATTGGATTTATTGACAATAAGCTGGGCCATCGGTTATGATTGCCACAATACCAACTAAACAGGTAGGAATTATCTTGCTTTATCGACCGGACCACCGGAGAGCGAGCGTGAAATCCTTCCCGACAATTCTCATTGAGGGGTGCTCGAAATGAAATCATGGAAATTGATTCCTACTCTCCTGGCCGTCGCGCTGTTCGTCGTGGTGCTCTCCGCCTGCGGTTCCAAAAACGACAACGCCTCCGGCTCTTCCGCTTCGGCCAGCGCGTCCTCGGACGCGTCAGCAAGCCCGTCGGCTAAGCCGAGCGCTTCGGGTAAAACGCCGGATCCGGTCGAACTGCTGAACGTCTCTTACGACCCGACGAGGGAGCTTTACGAGGAATACAACAAAAGCTTTGCCGAATATTGGAAGCAGACAACGGGCGGCACGGTTACGATCAAGCAATCCCACGGGGGATCGGGCAAACAGAGCCGCGCGGTCATCGACGGCCTCGAAGCAGACGTGGTGACGTTGGCGCTCGCATACGACATCGACGCGATCTCCGCGAAGGGTCTGATCGACAAGGATTGGCAAAAGGAATTCGACCAGAACAGCACGCCTTACACCTCGACGATCGTTTTCCTCGTCCGCAAAGGCAATCCGAAAGGCATCGAAGATTGGGACGATTTGATCAAGGACGGCGTCCAAGTCATCACCCCGAACCCGAAAACGTCGGGAGGCGCGCGCTGGAACTACCTCGCCGCATGGGGATACGCCGCCAGCAAGTACAACAACGACGAAACGAAAATCAAAGAGTTCATGACGAAGCTGTTCAAAAACGTACCGGTTCTCGACTCCGGCGCACGCGACGCGACGAACACGTTCGTACAGCGCAAGCTGGGAGACGTTCTGCTCGCTTGGGAGAACGAGGCTTACCTGGCGCTTAAGGAATTCGGCGACGATTATGAAATCGTGACGCCTTCCCTCAGCATCCTGGCGGAACCGCCGGTCGCGATCAACGATAAAGTCGTCGATAAAAAAGGCACCCGCGAGGTTGCCGAAGCTTACCTGAAATACCTTTACACCGAGCAAGGCCAGGAAATCGCCGCGAAAAACTTCTATCGCCCGCGCTTGCAATCGGTCGCCGACAAATACAAAGACCAGTTCCCGCAATTGAACCTGCTGACGATCGATAAGGATTTCGGCGGCTGGCAGGCCGCGCAAAAGAAGCATTTTGCCGACGGAGGCGTGTTCGACCAAATCTATACGCCGGGGTCCTGACGACAGGCCCGGCAAGGAGAGATCAACCGGAATATGGCACAGGCACGCAAGAAAGACCGGCTGCTGCCGGGTTTCCGCCTCACGACGGGTTTTACGACCCTGTACCTGAGCCTGATCGTGCTCATTCCGCTGGCAGCGCTGGTCGTGAAATCGGCCGGCCTGTCGCCGGCGGAATGGTGGCATACCGTTATGGCGCCGAGGGTGCTGGCATCCTACAAGGTCAGCTTGATGACTTCTTTTTTCGCCGCGCTGGTCAATTTGGTGTTCGGACTGCTTCTCGCTTGGGTGCTGGTACGGTACCGGTTCCCCGGCAAACGGATCATTGACGGGCTTGTTGATTTGCCTTTCGCGCTGCCGACGGCCGTCGCGGGCATCGCGCTGACGACGATTTACGCCCCGAACGGGTGGATCGGCCGGCTGACCGAACCGTTCGGCCTCAAAATCGCCTACACGCCGCTCGGCATCACGATCGCGCTCATCTTCATCGGAGTCCCCTTCGTCGTACGGACCGTTCAGCCGGTGCTGCAGGATTTGGCGGCCGAAACGGAGGAAGCGGCCGTCATGCTGGGGGCATACCGGTGGAGATCGTTCTTCAAGGTGATCCTGCCGGAGCTGACTCCGGCGCTCATGACGGGCTTCGCCCTTGCGTTCGCCCGGGGAATCGGGGAGTACGGCTCGGTCGTGTTCATCTCCGGCAACATGCCGATGAGAACGGAAATCACGCCGCTGCTCATCATCACGAAGCTAGAACAGTACGAGTACAACCAAGCGGCGGCGATCGCGGTCGTCCTGCTGCTGATCTCCTTCGTCCTTCTCTTGTTGATCAATTTGCTGCAGCGCTGGGCAGGCCGTCGCCTGCACGCGGCTTAAGGGAGGCGGAACCGACATGGCTGGAATCGTCACGAATCCGCAAGCCGGCCGTACGCGAGCCGCGACGCCGAAGCATTTGACGGAATCGAGAACCGTTCGTTATTTGCTTATCGGCCTTGCGCTCCTGTTCGTCGCCGTGATCATCCTCATGCCTCTGGCTACCGTGCTGACGCAAGCCTTCAGCAAAGGATGGAGCTCCTACACGGAAGCGCTTCGAGACCCGGACGCGATGGCTGCGCTCCGGCTCACGCTGACGACCGCGCTGATCGCGGTGCCGCTCAACTCGCTGTTCGGAGTCGCGGCCGCTTGGGCCATCACGAAATTCAAGTTTCGCGGCAAAAACCTGCTCATCACGCTGATCGATCTGCCCTTCGCGGTGTCGCCCGTCATCAGCGGCCTGATCTACGTATTGTTGTTCGGGGCACAGGGGCTGCTCGGTCCGTGGCTGCAGGAACACGATATCCATATCATCTTCGCAACGCCCGGCATCGTGCTGGCCACGATGTTCGTGACGTTCCCGTTCGTCGCCCGAGAGCTCATTCCGCTCATGGAAGCGCAGGGCGTCCAGGACGAGGAGGCGGCGGTGAGTCTGGGTGCTCGGGGCTGGCGGGTTTTCCGCAAGGTGACGCTGCCCAACATCAAATGGGGGCTCTTGTACGGGATGATCCTTTGCAACGCCCGCGCGATGGGGGAATTCGGCGCCGTGTCGGTCGTTTCCGGCCATATTCGCGGCGAAACGAACACGCTGCCGCTTCACATCGAGATCCTGTACAACGAATACAAATTCACGGCGGCATTCGCCGTGGCGTCCCTGCTGATGCTGCTGGCGGTCGTGACGCTTGTTGCCAAATCGATACTCGAAAGCCGCATCAGCGGGCACGAGAGATAACAAAACAATAGGTAATCATGACCAGGAGGGATCCCGAAATGGCGAAAACGGTCGAATGGAACGACGAGTGGTTGGCCAGGGTACAGGCGGCGGTAGAGGGACTGAAATACGGAACGGTGCAAATCGTCGTCCATGACGGGCGGATCGTACAGATCGAGAGGACGGAGCGTTTCCGCTACGAGACTTCGGCCGATTCGCGTCACGCCGGGCAATCCCAGCAAGCCGCCAAATAAAAACGCGCAACGAAAAAACGCACCCCAATGCCGCTCGGCATGGGGTGCGTTTTCGGTTTGGCGCTTTTAAGAAATAATGGCTTTAATGATGACCGCCGCGGCGAACACGACGAACATAAAGCCGAACATGACGCCGAAGCCGACCGCGGTATCTTGGAAATCGTCGCGGGGTTCTTCGTTCACGTGCAGGCGCGGATCACGAATGTTTTCCATGGGAAGCCTCCTGGTCGCACTTCATTACCCCTAGTATACCCAACTTCGCTTTTTGTTGTAAAGCTTCCGGCCCGTGACAAGTTTGCGACAAAGGTGACTTTTCCAAGCCTCACGGCTTTACTCGTATGTTACAATGGAGGTTGAAAATCGGGCGGTTTGCCGGTCCCGAAGCAATCATGGTTGAGGAAGGAGGCTTCCTTGCAGATGGACACCGATCAGACGATTTACCGGGACCGGGAGAAAGCGATGGAGAATATCCGCCATAAGCTGGCGCTGCTTCCGGACCAGCCGGGCTGTTACTTGATGAAAAACAGCGAAGGAACGATCATATACGTCGGCAAGGCCAAAGTGCTGAAAAACCGCGTGCGCTCCTATTTCAACGGAAGCCACGACGGCAAAACGCAGAAACTCGTCTCGGAAATCCGGGATTTCGAATATATCGTCACCGCGAGCAACACCGAATCGCTCATTTTGGAATGCAACCTGATCAAGCAGCATTATCCCCGATATAACGTGCTGCTCAAGGACGATAAATCGTTTCCTTATTTGAAAATCACGAACGAGGAGCATCCCCGACTTGAGGTGACGCGGCGGATCGTGAAGGATAAAGCCAAGTATTTCGGCCCCTACCCGAACGCGTTCGCGGCCCAGGAAACGAAAAAGCTGCTCGACCGCCTGTACCCGCTGCGCAAATGCCGCACGCTGCCGGACAAAGTATGCTTGTACTATCATATGGGCCAATGCCTCGCGCCTTGCGTGTATCCGGTCGAAAAGCCGGAGTATGAGCGGATGATCGGCGAAATGACGCGTTTTCTGAATGGCGGACACACCGAGATCAAAAAAGAGCTGCAGCGCAAAATGGCGGAAGCGGCGGAGGAACTGCAGTTCGAGCGGGCCCGCGAATACCGCGACCAAATCGTTTCGATCGAAGCGCTCATGGAGAAGCAGACGATCAACCTGCACGACGCGCAGGACCGCGACGTCTTCGGCTATGCCGTGGACAAGGGCTGGATGTGCGTGCAAATCCTCTACATGCGCCAAGGCAAAATGGTGCAGCGGCACGTTTCGGTGTTTCCCTTCTACGGCGAGGCTTACGACGATTTCCTCAGCTTCGTGACGCAGTATTACAGCGACAACCCGGCGCTGCCGCGCGAGGTGCTGCTTCCCGCCCGCGACGAGGGCGACGAAGAAGAAGTGGTCGATTCGCTGCACCGCTGGCTGAACATTAAGGTCGCGGTGCCGAAGCGGGGGACGAAAAAGTCCGTCGTCACGATGGCATGCGACAATGCGCGCGTCGCCCTGGAAGAAAAGTTTAAACTCATCGAACGGGATGAAGAGCGCAGCGTGAAGGCGGCATTCGGATTGGCGGAGTGGATCGGCATCCCGTCCGCCAGCCGCATCGAGGCGTTCGATAACTCCAACATCCAGGGCACGAATCCCGTGTCGGCGATGGTCGTCTTCACGGACGGCAAACCCGACAAGAAGGAATACCGGAAGTACAACGTAAAATCGGTGCAGGGACCGGACGACTACGAAACGATGCGCGAAGTCGTGCGGCGCCGGTACGAGCGGGTGCTGAAGGACGGTCTGGCTTTCCCCGACCTGATCGTAGTCGACGGAGGCCGGGGGCACATCGCGGCGGCGATGGACGTGCTCGTCAACGAACTGGGCCTCGACATCCCGGTGTGCGGGCTGGCCAAGGACGCCAAGCACCGCACGGCCCAGCTCCTCGTCGGGGATCCGCCCGAAATCGTGCCGCTTCCGCGGGACAGCCAGGAATTTTACTTGCTTCAGCGGATCCAGGACGAAGTGCACCGTT
The DNA here is from genome assembly GCF_003713065.1 of Cohnella candidum. Taxonomy (NCBI): domain Bacteria; kingdom Bacillati; phylum Bacillota; class Bacilli; order Caryophanales; family Paenibacillaceae; genus Cohnella; species Cohnella candida. The sequence goes on from NZ_CP033433.1 coordinate 328,962, forward strand.
TCGCGATCACGTTCCACCGCGAGAAACGCGCCAAATCGATGATCGCTTCGCGGCTCGACGCGATCCCCGGCATCGGGGAGAAACGGCGCAAACAGCTGCTGCGCCACTTCGGCTCGCTGAAGGCGATCAAGGAAGCCGCCGTGGAGGATTTTCGCGCGCTCTCTATCGGCGAGGCGCTGGCGCGCCGGATCTTGGACGCGCTGAACGACGACAAACCGGCTGCCGATACGGAATCGGAGTTTTCACCTTCATAAGAAGAATGGCCTTCGCTTCCCTTAACCGGGAAACGAAGGCCATTTTTTATTATCCGCTCTTATTCCAACGCCGATGCACCCGGAAGACCGCGTAAGCGACGGCGGCGGGCAGAATGAAGCCGATCATGCTCGCGGCAGCGTCGCCCGGCAGGCCGTCGAACGCCAGCTGGACGCCCATGAGCACGGAATCCAGCACGATGTGCGCGAACAGGACGGCGAGGAAGCCGAACCGCAGCAGGAACCATCCGAACAGAAACGCCATGATGATCAACTCGATCAATCGCGAATAGGCGGGATAGACGGCATAGCCGACATGCCCGAACGCCCAGAACAGCCCCGGAGGGAACATGGCGACCGCCGTCAGTACGGTCGAAGCGCGGGGAGACGGCTCACGGCCAAGCAGACGTCTTGCCCCTCCGAGTAGCCAGCTTCGGAAAAGCCCGATGCCGAACAGCCGGCTCTGCAGCTCCTCCGAGATGCCGGCACACCACGCCAGAAGGAGCAGAAGCCAGGGGAACGTCATGTTGTAGGAAGATTGGCTGGCGTCGGAAGCCTGGAACATTCCGATTCCGTTCTCCAGCCCGACCAGAATGACCGACTGGACTCCGAGCAGGAGGAAGGCGAGCGGATACCCGGTTTTCATCCCGGACATGACCGCTTGGCCGAACCCCGGCTCCCGCCAACGGGGCCACAGCGGCTTGCCCATCGATCTCCATAGGCCGTCTCCTCCCACGGCGGAAAGGTAAGTAAAGAGTGCCATGCCCGCGAGAACGATGAAATTGGTGATGAGGATCGCATGGATCGCCGAGCTGTCCGCATTCTGCCCTTCTTGGAGCAGACCCGCGCGGAAGGCGGGCTGCATGTTCAGATAGAAACTGGTATACATCGCCAGAAACGCAACGGCCAAGCCGATGCCGCGCCGGAATGTCGTATATTCCCTTCGGGACGCGGAGTAGATGATCGCCATGATCAGCAAAACCAGTTGGGGAACGACGAAGCCTAAGGCGTTCAGCTTCACGGCTAATTTCGTCTGCCCGGCCATGTAGTCCGTGAAGCTTTGCGGGATCCGGATCTCGTACGAGACTTTGCCGTCGCGCCACGGGGGAACGGCTGAGGAAGCGGCGTTGAAGCCGGACGGAGCCGCAACCTTCAGTGCGAGACGGGCATCCGACAAGCCGGCTTTACGGGATAGAAAGGTATAGGTACCGGAAACGTCCGCGGGCTCGCCGTTCCATTCCCAATCCCCCGGTTTTTCTCCCCAGAATGCCGCGTAGGCCAAGGCGCGTTCGGCCCCGGATTTCGGATCCTCGTTCGCGGCGGCCGATGCGGCGGCACGGCTGTCCTGCCACCCGACGAGTTGCCCGGTTTCCATCTGAAGATAAAGCGTTAATCGTTCCTCTCCATACCGAAGATCGGCCCGATAGACGTCTGTCGGATGCCGGTCGGACCATTCCTTTTTATACTCATCCAGCAGCCCGTATTTCGAGAAATAGCCGACCGTGTCGCTGTCGGAGAGATGGGTAAGATCCAAGCCCGTCGGTTCTCCGGCGATGCCGAACCGTTCGGCGGCTATTTTCACGGCGGCTTGCTCGGCCGCCCCGCGGCTTAACGCGTTCCCTGCGTCGCGGTTCCAAAGAAGGGGGAATACTTGAATGAAGAGAAATACGACGAGTCCGATTCCTGCCGCCCATCCCCATAACGGGTTTGCGGACTTTTGCCCGATTCGGCGCAAAATCACCGCTCCTTTAACGAAAGCCTGTCAAGTAAACGCATACAGCAAGCGTAGCATATTCGAAACCTTGAATTCCAATGAAAAAGCATCGATTTTCGAAGTGAGACGAAGATAATGGCACGATAATGCATGCGCGCATCTTCTTCATCCGGAACGGATTCCGTTTTATCGCTGCATTTGCCCGGATTGGCCGAAATTTGCTGTTGTCGCGTTTTGAGGGAAGGACTATAATGCGAAAGTACGCTTGTTAACCGGATATTTTACAATAAAATAGTCAAACAGCCGAATTTCAATGGATGAAAACGGGGGAACCAACCATGCCGCGGAACGACCCAGCGGCTACCCGGGGTGAATTCGACCGCGCCAGCCGCGGAACGATAGGGCAGCCTGTTCGAGCCCGAACCCGTCAGCTAACCTCGCAGGCTGCACGGAACAGGACTCGCATGCGCGTTATGAGCATTGGGGTTCCAATGCTTTTTTTGTTGCCCGGAATACCGGCTAAGCAACGATTCAGGACCATCTACCCGAGGTGACTTCTTTGTTCAGCAAACTTTACCGGATGCTCGTCGCGTCGCCGCCGAAGCTGCTCGTGCTCGGCTTCGCTTTGATCATCCTTGTCGGCGCCGAGCTGCTGACGCTGCCGATCGCATCCGCCGCCGGTCACTCGACCCGTTGGATCGACGCGCTGTTCACGGCGACGTCGGCGACTTGCGTGACCGGCTTGGTCGTCGTCGATACCGGCACTTATTATTCGACTTTCGGCCAGCTCGTGATTCTCTCGCTCATCCAGATCGGCGGCCTCGGCTTCATGACGATGGCGACCCTGTTCGCGGTTTTCCTGAAACGGCGGATTTCGCTGAAGGAAAGGCTGGTGCTGCAGGAAGCGCTCAACCAGTCCAGCATCGAAGGCATCGTCCGTCTCGTCCGCAAGGTGCTCTTCTATACCTTATGCATCGAAGCGGCGGGAGCAGTATCGTTTACCTTGCGGTTCATGTTTGACATGTCTCCCGGGCGTGCGCTGTACTACGGTATTTTCCATGCGGTCTCCTTTTTCAACAACGCGGGTTTCGATATCATGGGGCACTTCCGGAGCTTCACGATGTACGTTGGGGACCCGGTGATGAACTTGACGGCCGCTCTGTTGATCTTCCTTGGCGGTATCGGCTTCGTCGTATTGGCCGACCTGGTGGAATACAGGACGAAGCGAAAGCTGTCGCTGCACTCGAAAGTCGCCCTCAGCATGTCGGGGCTGCTGATCGCGGCCGGCGCGGTCATCATCTTCATCTTCGAATACACGAACAGCCTGACGATGGGGCCTCTCAGTTTCGGCGAGAAAGTTTTGGCGGCGTTTTTCCAATCGGTCTCTCCGCGTACGGCGGGCGTCAATACGGTGGATCTCGCTTCTCTCCGGCAGGCGACCCAATTCATCCTGATCGTGCTGATGTTTATCGGAGCTTCTCCGGGCTCGACGGGCGGCGGGATCAAAACGACGACTTTCGCGGCGCTGATCGGGGCCGTGAACACGATGATCCGGGGCAAGGAAGACGTCGTCATGTTCAATTATCGTCTGGCGAAAGAACGCGTCTACAAGGCGCTTACCGTGACGCTGTTCGCTTTGGCGCTCGTCATGGTCGCCACGATGGTGCTGTCCACGACGGAAGACCATCAATTCCTGATGATCCTGTTCGAAGTGACGTCGGCGTTCGGCACGGTCGGTCTTACGATGGGGCTGACGCCGGAATTGACGCTGGTCGGCAAAATCATCATCATCCTCATGATGTTCATCGGCAGGCTGGGGCCGCTGACGCTCTCGTACGCGATCGCGCCGAAGCCCGGCCGCGTGCTCTACCGCAATGCCGAAGGCAAAATCATCATCGGTTGACATTCAAAGGAGAAGAAACGATTCCATGAAATTGAACCAATTCGTCATCATCGGGCTGGGCCGGTTCGGCTCCAGCTTGGGCCGCGAGCTCGTCCAGCTCGGCTATGAAGTGCTCGGCGTCGACCGGGACGAGGAGAAAGTGGACGAAATGAGCAACGTGCTCACCCATGCGGTGGTGGCGGACGGTACGGACGAAGAGGTGCTTCGTTCCGTGGGCGTCCGGAACTTCGATTGCGGCGTGGTCGCGATCGGAGACGATATCCAGGCGAGCATTCTGGCCGCGATTCTGCTGAAGGACCTGGGCGTCAAAAAAGTCGTCGGGAAAGCGGTGAACGAGCTGCACGGGCGGGTGCTCGAGAAAATCGGCGTCGACCGCGTCGTTTACCCGGAGCGGGACATGGGCATTCGCGTCGCGCATCAGCTCGTGTCGCCGAATCTGCTCGATTACATCGAGCTGTCCAAAAACTATACGATCGCGGAGCTTGGCGTGCCGAAGTGCCTGTCCGGCAAAAGCCTGTCCGATATCAACCCGCGCGGCCGGTTCGGCTGCAGCGTCGTGGCGATCAACAAGCCGAAGGGCATGATCATCGCGCCGGTCGCCGACGACATCCTGTCGGAGAACGACGTCATGGTGGTCATCGGCACGAACCGGCAAATCGAAGAGTTCCAGGACTCGATCGAGAAATAGCGGCGCGGAATTCCGTTTACAGAGGTCGGATTCATCCCTTATACTGATGAGGTAACTTCATAAAATCGTTTCAACCGGTGGAGCCTGTCATTGACGGGCTCTTTTTGTCTTTTTCAGGGGAGGAAATCATTCATGGAACAACCCGCAATCATCGCTGTCTGCATTTTTCTCGCCATCTACGCACTGATCATTTCGGAGAAAATCCATCGCACGATCGTTGCCATGATCGGCGCGGTGTTGATGGTCGTCCTCGGCATCGTCGACCAGGAAACCGCTTTGCACCACATCGATTTCAATACGCTCGGCCTGCTCGTCGGGATGATGGTGATCGTCGCCATAACGGCCGACACGGGCGTGTTTAAATACGTCGCCGTATGGGCCGCCAAGAAAGCCGGGGGCAAACCCGTCCGGATCCTGATCGCCTTATGCCTGATCACCGCGATCGGTTCCGCCTTCCTCGACAACGTCACGACGATTCTGCTCATGGTTCCGGTCACGTTCAGCATGACGAGGCAGCTCCGGGTATCCCCGATGCCGTATCTCATAACCCAAATTCTGGCCTCGAACGTAGGGGGAACGGCTACCTTGATCGGAGATCCGCCGAATATCATGATCGGCAGCGAGGTCAAGGAACTTTCTTTCTCGGCCTTCATCGTCAATTTGGCCCCCATCGCGGCGATCATCATGCTGGTTTATGTCCCTCTTTTCATTCTGATGTTCCGCAAACGGCTGCAAACACAGCCCGAACATATCCGCAATCTGATGGAGATGGACGAAAAAGAGCTGATCCGCGATCGCGTCCTGCTGGCGAAAAGCTTGTCCGTGCTCGGCCTCACGATTCTCGGTTTCTTCCTGCACCAAACGTTTCACTTGGAATCCGCCACGGTCGCGCTCGCGGGCGCGTTCCTCCTGCTTCTGCTCACCGGGGAGCATGCCATGGAACACGCGCTCGGCAAAGTGGAATGGACGACGATTTTCTTTTTCGTCGGTTTGTTCGTTTTGGTGTCCGCCTTGGTGGAGACGGGCGTCATCGCCAAACTCGCGGAGCAGGCCGTCGAGTGGACCGGCGGAAATTTGACGGCTTCATCCATGCTGATCCTATGGCTCAGCGCGATCGCATCGGCTTTCCTGGACAACATTCCGTTCGTGGCCACGATGATTCCGATGATTCAGGAGATGGGGAACATGGGGGTCTCCAACCTGGAGCCGCTCTGGTGGAGCCTTGCGCTCGGGGCATGCTTAGGCGGTAACGGAACGCTCGTCGGGGCCAGCGCGAATCTTATCGCGGCAGGTCTGTCGGCCAAGGAAGGCCATCCGATCCGGTTCCTCGAATACATGAAAATCGGCTTCCCGCTCATGTTGCTTTCCGTCGTGCTTGCCAGCGCTTATGTCTATTTGCGTTACCTCGTCTAACAATCTCCCCAGCGGTGAATGATTCTTTTCGTTTCCGCCGACCCTAAGGAAAGAACCGGAAAAGGCGTCGGAGAGGAGGGCCGCGATTGGATAGGTACCGTTGCATACGGAGGGTGGCGGCGCTTCTCTGCGCGTGCGTGCTTGTTGCGGCGATGGCCCGTTCCGAAGCTTTCGCCGAGCAGGGAAGCGGGAAGCCGAAAAAAATGCCTTGGGCGGAAATGCAAAAGCGCTACAAAGGCGTGTTCGTGCTGTCCGCTCCCCGCGAAGTTAGGAAAGTCGCGCTCACGTTTGACGACGTTCCGGATCCCCGTTATACGCCGTACGTGCTGGACGTTTTGAAAAGGAAGGGCGTTCACGCGACTTTCTTCGTGGTGGGGACAAGAGCGGGCAAACATCCGAACCTCGTGCGGCGGATCCACCGGGAAGGGCACGCCGTCGGCAACCATTCGTATTCTCATCCCGACTTTTCCAAGACTCCTCTGCTTAAAGCCCAAGAACAGATCCGCAGGACCGAGGATCGCCTGCAGTGGCTGCTCGGCTTCCGGCCGCGGCTGTTCCGTCCGCCGTACGGGGAAATCCTGCCGAAGCAGTTGGAATGGGCAAAAACCGCCGGCTATACCGTCGTCAACTGGGACGTGGATTCTTCCGATTGGCGCCAGCTCAAGTCGGGCGAAGTGTTCCGGAACGTGACGACGGCGGTGCGCCCGGGTTCCGTAATCCTGATGCACGCTGGAGGCGGGGAGGGCCAGAACCTCTCGGGCACGGTAGAAGCGCTTCCGAGGATCATCGATTGGCTGCGGAAGCACGATTACGAACCGGTCACGCTGCCGGAACTGATTGGAGTACCCGAGAAACGCGGAACGATTCCGCTTCCCTGAAACGTCGAAAAGCTCCCCTGATGGGGAGCTTTTCGCGTTTTCGTTCTCGTATTCGGCTCGGTTTCCTTACTTCAAAATGTACACTTTCACGCTCTGGAAACCGAAGCCCGAAACGAACGAGCGGGAGCCCGGAATGAAGATGTCGATCCGTTTCCCTTTGATCGCGCTGCCGGAATCGGTCGCGGTCGCGATCAAGCCGCCTTTGGGCAGGCCGTTGAAATCGTAGCCGGTGATGTACACCTTCGTGCCGAAAGGAATGACTTTCGGGTCGACGGCGATCGTGCCGAGCTTCAGCGGGTTGCCGAAATAGTCGACCGGACCCCAGCCGTTCTCTTCAGGAGCGTCGGAATAAGCCGTCGCTTTGATATCGAGCACCTTGGAGAACTCCAGCGATTGCCCGGCCATCGTCGTGACCGTTTTCCCGTCATTCGCGGACGGTTTGGCGGAAGCCGCTTTCGAAGATGCCGCTTTCACGGTTCCCGTAGGAATGTTCATCTTCAGTCCGTCGTAGATGTTGAGCGGATCCACGTTCGGATTCGCGCTCATCAGCCTCTGCACGGAGATGTCGAATTTCTTGGACAGCAGCCAGAACGTGTCCCCGTCGTGCGCCGTGTAAGAAGCGGTGGCCGCGTGGGCCGTCAGCCCGGGGAGAAGCAACGCGCCTCCAAGAAACAATGCGGCGGTACGGATGCCCGCCTTTTTCCAATGACCATTCAACAACGGTAAATCCTCCTTGTGCGGCCGGCGAGGTTAGCTGTCGGGTTCGGGCTGGGAGTACAACCCTACGCGCGGTCATGCGCGACTCACCCCAAGCGCGGCGTTGCCGCGCGGTGTTTCATGTCCCCCGCACTCATGATCGGGAGTTTGCGAAGCAAACTCTCCATTCGAGTTTTGGCCTTGTTTTGTTAATCGGCAAGCAGGGTAATGACCTTGCTTCCTTGGCAAAGAGAATACCATATCCCCCCTGCCCGTCCTAGCGGTAGTTGTTCCCAAAGCGCCGGAAACCCCCGTCACGACAGCTCTTTCGGCAGATGGGCGCCGCGCGCAAAAAAAGCAGACGTTTCCTCGATGAGAAAACGGATGGAAGGCGTCAGCCAGGCCGGATCCCCGTGTACGAGGGAGGTCGTCCGCTTGGTCTGCTCGAGGTTGCGGACCCGCACGACATACAGATCGTTATCCTCCAGCAGCTGCCTGCGCAGATAGGATTTCGGAAGCAGCGTGCCAGCCCGCGAAGCGGATAGAAGGCGGACGATCGCCTCGAACGAATCGATTTCCATCCGGACGTCCGGCTTCACGCCGTGGCGGCGGAGCAGCTCGTCCGTCAGCGTCCGATACCAGGTCCCCGGGGCGAAGAGGATCATCGGCAGTCCGTTCAGGTCCGCCATCTCGAGCTGCGTTTTTTCCAATATAAAATGGGTTCGCGGCAGCACGAGCATGAGATGATCGTCAAATAAGGGTAAACTGGTAATGGCGGGATCGTCGGCGACCGCGGAAGCGACCAGTCCGAAATCGACCTTGCGTTCCTTAACCAGCGTGGCGATCTCATGGGACTTGCCCGTGACCGCCTTGATTTCCAGACTCGGATGCTTCTCCGTCATCGCCGTGATGAGGTCGGGCAGCGTCGTTTGCAGGGTGGTGAGACTGGCGCCGATCGTGACGATTTGGGCTTCGTCCGTTTTGAAGGCATTCAGCTTCTGAAGGTACGAACCGTGAAACCTGCGGAGCTCCAGCGCGAACTCGTAGGTGAGCTGGCCGGCGGCCGTGAGCTCAAGCCTTTTGCCGATCCGGCGGAACAGCTCCACACCCAGCTCGGCCTCCAGCCGCGAGATGCGCCGGGACAGGGCGGGCTGAGAGACGTTGAGCCTCTCGGCGGCTTTGTTGAGGCTAGTATGCTCTACGACGGTGGCAAACAATCGCATATCCTCCAGCATGCGGATCGACCAACCTTTCCTATATGCAATATGGTTATAAGGTTTTATAAAAAATAAGCAGTTCCATTATAAGCGAAAATAGAGTAACCTTAAATGCGGTGACAACTCGGTGACGGAATTTGGAACGATTTGCGTATGCCCAATATCCGACCTTCAACCGAACGGACTCGAAAGGAGATTCAACTACGACATGAGTGGAAATTCGTACTTACCCCGTAAGCTGCATTCTTTATTGGGGGTCATTCCGCTGGGACTGTTCTTTATCGAGCATGCCCTGACGAACTACTCGGCCTTCGAAGGCGGGCAACAGGGATTCAAGGACAGCGTCGATTTCCTGCACAGCATGCCGCTGATCTTTTTCCTCGAATTGTTCGTCATCTGGCTGCCGATTCTGTTCCACGGCGTATACGGGCTGTATATCGCGTACCAGTCGAACCTCAACACGGGACGTTTCAGCTACGGCCGCAACTGGGCGTTCGCCCTGCAGCGGATCAGCGGCGTGATCACGTTCATTTTCGTGATCTGGCACGTCTGGGAAACCCGCATCCAAGTGGCGCTGGGCAATATCACGTACGACGAGCTCGGTACCCATATGCACGATATCGTATCCAATCCGGTTACGTTCGTCATCTACTTCATCGCGGTCGTCGCGGCCGTATTCCATTTCTCCAACGGCCTGTGGGCGTTCCTGGTCAGCTGGGGAATCACGATCGGACCGCGCGCTCAGCGCGTGTCGTCCAACATTTGCATGGGCATTTTCGTCATCGTGTCCGTGCTGTTCCTGCTGTCCCTGTTCGCTTTCCGCGGCGCTGAGTTCGCGTCGGCGGCGGCAGCGACGACGGCTATCAGCTCGGTAACGATCGGTTAAGGGGGAAAACACACCATGGCGAAAAATAAAATCATCATCGTAGGCGGCGGCCTCGCCGGCCTGATGGCCACCGTGAAGGCGGCCGAATCGGGCATGCGGGTCGACCTGTTCTCTCTGGTGCCGGTGAAGCGTTCGCACTCCGTGTGCGCGCAGGGCGGAATTAACGGCGCCGTCAATACGAAAGGCGAAGGTGACTCCCCTTGGGAGCATTTCGACGATACGGTTTACGGTGGCGACTTCCTGGCGAACCAACCGCCGGTCAAAGCGATGTGCGAAGCCGCGCCGGGCATTATTCACCTGATGGACCGGATGGGCGTTATGTTCAACCGGACGCCGGAAGGCCTGCTTGATTTCCGCCGGTTCGGCGGCACGAAGCATCACCGCACGGCGTTCGCCGGCGCGACGACCGGGCAGCAGCTCCTTTATGCGCTGGACGAGCAAGTCCGCCGCTGGGAAGCGGCCGGACTCGTACAGAAGTTCGAGCACTGGGAATTCACGTCGGTCGTCATCGATGACGACGGCGTCTGCCGCGGCATCACGGCGCAAAACCTCCGCTCGATGGAAGTGCAAACGTTCAAATCCGACGCGGTCATCCTGGCGACGGGCGGACCGGGCATCATTTTCGGCAAAACGACGAACTCCGTCATCAATACGGGAACCGCGGCCAGCGCGGTGTACCAGCAAGGCGTTTACTACGCCAACGGCGAATTCATCCAGATTCACCCGACGGCCATTCCCGGCGACGACAAGCTGCGCCTCATGAGCGAATCCGCCCGCGGCGAAGGCGGCCGGATCTGGACGTACAAGGACGGCAAACCGTGGTACTTCCTCGAAGAGAAATATCCGGCGTACGGAAACCTGGTGCCTCGCGACATCGCGACGCGCGAGATTTTCAGCGTCTGCGTCGACCAGAAGCTCGGCATCAACGGCGAGAACATGGTTTACCTGGACCTGTCGCATAAGGATCCCAAAGAGCTTGACGTTAAGCTCGGCGGCATCATCGAAATCTACGAGAAGTTCATGGGCGACGATCCGCGGAAAATCCCGATGAAGATTTTCCCGGCGGTCCACTACTCGATGGGCGGCATGTGGGTCGACTTCAACCAGATGACGAACATCCCCGGTTTGTTCGCTTGCGGCGAATGCGAGTACCAATACCACGGCGCGAACCGCCTTGGCGCGAACTCCCTGCTGTCCGCGATTTACGGCGGCATGGTCACCGGACCGAAAGCGATCGAGTACATCCGCGGCCTCAAGAAATCGGCCGAAGACGTATCCGAGAGCGTGTTCGAACGGGAAGCCCGCAAACAAACGCAGAAATACGAGTCGATCCTCGGCATGGACGGCAACGAGAATGCGTATGTTCTGCATAAAGAGCTCGGCGAATGGATGACGAACAACATGACCGTCGTCCGTTTCAACGACAAGCTGCAGCAAACGGTCGACAAAATCAAGGAACTGAAGCAGCGCTACGCCAAGATCAACATCAACGACACGGCGCGCTGGAACAATGCCGGCGTCGCCTTTACCCGCCAGCTGTGGAACATGCTGGAGCTGTCCGAAGCGATGACCGTAGGCGCTCTGATGCGGAACGAAAGCCGCGGCGCTCACTACAAGCCGGAATTCCCGGACCGCAATGACGAGGAGTTCCTGAAGACGACTAAAGCGAAGTGGACCGCGGAAGGACCGCAAATCTCCTACGAGGAAGTCGACGTTTCCCTGATCGCTCCTCGCATCCGCGACTACTCCACGGATAAGAAGAAGGAGGGATAACCCATGGCGGAAACGGCAACCAAACAACGTACCGTTAAATTCATCATCACGCGTCGGGAACGTCCGGAAGCCGCTCCTTACACCGAGGAGTTCGAGGTTCCCTACCGCCCGAACATGAACGTCATCAGCGCCTTGATGGAAATCCAGCGCAATCCCGTGAAAGCGGACGGGGGTTCTACTTCCCCGGTATGTTGGGAGTCCAACTGCCTTGAGGAAGTTTGCGGCGCGTGCTCGATGGTCATCAACGGCAAACCGCGCCAGGCTTGCTCGGCGCTCGTCGATAAGCTGGAACAGCCGATCCGGCTGGAGCCGATGTCGACGTTCCCGGTCGTACGCGACCTGGTCATTAACCGCGAGCGCATGTTCCAAGCGTTGAAAAAGGTCAAAGCGTGGATTCCGATCGACGGTACGTACGATCTCGGACCGGGTCCGCGGATGGCCGAGTCGAAGCGCCAATGGGCGTACGAGTTGTCCAAGTGCATGACGTGCGGCGTCTGCCTCGAAGCTTGCCCGAACGTCAACGACCGCAACTCGTTCATCGGGCCGGCTCCGATTTCGCAGGTTCGCCTGTTCAACGCCCATCCGACGGGCGAAATGAACGCTCACGAGCGTCTGGAAGCCTTGATGGACGACGGCGGCATCGAGGGCTGCGGAAACTCGCAGAACTGCGTCCGCTCCTGCCCGAAAGGCATCCCGCTGACGACGTCGATCGCGGCGATCAACAAAGACACGACCAAGCATATGTTCAAGAAATGGCTGACCATGTAATCGTACGAAGAAGCCTGTTGATTTCAGTCAACAGGCTTTTCTTTTTAAAAAGGCGGTAAAGGGGGGAAATCGGGAGATGAAAGATAACGCGAGGCCCGTGACGCGAGCTCAAGGTGCGACGATCGCCGTCATTTTGATTCTGGGCTCGCTGACGGCCTTCGGACCGTTGTCGATCGACATGTACTTGCCGGCTTTTCCCACCATTGAAAGGGAATTGCATACGAGCGCTTCGATGGTGCAACTCAGCTTGACTGCTTGCCTGATCGGGCTTGCATTGGGACAGTTGGCGGCGGGGCCGCTCAGCGACCAAAAAGGGCGCAAAGGGCCACTGTTGGTCGGTCTCGCCGTCTATGTCGTTTCCTCGCTGCTCTGCGCTTGGCTGCCGTCGATCGGGGCGCTGATCGTCTTCCGGTTCCTGCAGGGCGTATCGGGAGCGGCGGGAATCGTTATTTCCCGCGCAATATCGCGGGATATGTATTCCGGTGTCGCATTGACTCGTTTCTCCGCGACGCTCATGCTCGTGAACGGAACGGCGCCGATCCTCGCTCCGATCGTGGGCGGGCAGCTGCTTCAGATCATGTCCTGGAGAGGGATTTTCGTCTTGCTCGCGGTCATCGGCGCCGTTATGTTTTTCTCGGTTTGGTTCGGTTTGGGCGAGTCGTTGCCGCCGGAGCGACGTTCAAGCGGAGGGCTCGGCAAATCGCTGTCCGATTTCGGCATGCTGCTCCGCGACCGGAAGTTCGTCGGCTTCGCGCTTGCGCAGGGGTTCGTGATGGCGTCGATGTTCGCGTACATTTCCGGCTCGCCATTCGTTTTGCAGAACATATACGGGGCTTCTCCCCAAATGTTCAGCCTGTTCTTCGCCGTGAACGCCATCGGCATCGTCGCCGTCGGCCAATTCACGGGGCGGATGGCGGGGAGAATCCCCGAGCGGCAGCTGTTCGTGACCGGCATCTGTCTGGCCGCCTTGGGCGGCACAGGTCTGCTGGCGAGCGTTCTGTCGGGGGCGGGGCTTCCTTTCATTCTGCCGTGCATCTTCGTCGCAGTCGCCAGCGTCGGGCTCGTGACGACGACAGGATTCTCGCTGGCGATGCAGCGCTATGGCCGGTCCGCGGGAAGCGCAGCGGCGCTGCTCGGCGTGCTGTCGTTCATTTTCGGCGGCATTGTCGCTCCGCTGGTGGGCATCGCCGGGACGCAGACGGCCGTGCCGATGGGCATCGTGATGGCGAGCGCCGTATGGCTGTCCGTGCTCTGCTATGTGGCGCTCGTGCGCGGAAGCAAATCTTGATGGTGTGAAAGCGGCGGCTTCGGTCCTCCCCTCTCGGGCGGTCGGGGCCGTTTTTTCATTTTCCCAAAACCGTTTGGCCGGTTCGGCAGTCTAATGCAGAGAAGAGGGGGGAAAGCATGTCGACCGAGGAGTGGGTACGGGCGGCGCAACGCGGCGATCCGGAGGCGTTCCATCAGCTCGTGAGCATGGAGCGGACAAAGCTGTATTCGATAGCCTTCGCCTACTTGAAGAATGAGGCGGACGCCTTGGAGGCGATCCAGGAGACGACCTGCCGCGCGTTCCTCAAGCTGGGCAAGCTTAAGGAGCCCCGGTACTTCCATACCTGGTTCATCCGCATTCTCATCCATTACTGTATGGACGAGCAGAAACGCAAACGTAAAATGCTTCCCCTGTTCCAACTTCCCGAGACGCTGGCCGCCGACCTGGCGCTGGACGAGAAGCTGCGCCTGCAGATGGCGATCGACAAGCTGACTCCGCGCCTGCGTCACGTCATTATCCTGAAATACTACGAGGATAACTCGGCTGCTGGAGAAACCGGAAGGCACCGTGAAAACGTGGCTGAACAAAGCGCTGAACGAGCTCAGGGAGATTTTCCGGAAGGAGGGAGAGCGGGGATATGCCTAATGAAACCGTGCACGAGTCGGATTTGACGGAGAAGATCGAAGCCGCTATCGCGGAAGGACTCCGCAGGGGCCAGTCGGAGAAATCCCGCCGCCGCACGGCAGTCAAGAGAAGGGCAGGGGGCGCGGCTGCCGCGTGTCTGTTGTTGGTCGCCTGTCTGTTTACGATCCGCGTGTCCCCGGTTTTCGCCGCTTTCGTCCGGGAAATCCCGGGTTTCGAGAAATTCGTGGACCTGATCGCCAGCTCTCAAGACAAAGGGATACAGCTTGCCGTGGATAACGATTTCTTGCAGCCGCTAGGCGTCTCCGACGAGCATGACGGCATGAAGTTGACGGTACAGGGCATCATCGCGGATGAGTCCCGCATGGTCGTTTTTTACGAAGTTGCGGTCCCCGCTAAACACGAAACAGTGCGGGTCGACACGATTAATGTTTCAGACGTGGGCGGGACCCCGCTTCCTGCCGGGATCGGATATTCTTATCCGCAAGAGCAGGAGCAAGACGTTCGGGAATCCGGCGTATATCGGGGAACGTTTGACGTGGCTTTGGCCGATGGTCAGCGGCTGCCGGACAAGGTGATAATTGGGATGAAATTACAAAGAGTCAAACTATCCGACGGAATCGACGGAGCCCCGAAGAGCTCCGTTGCGGGTTCCGAAGGAGTTCCCGTGAAACATCCCCCTAAAACCGGCATCACCGAGTTCAAAATGACCATTCCGATCGATACCGCCAAGTCCGCGGGACTTCGCAAGGAAATCCCGATCGGCCAAACGATCCGGGCCGAAGGCCAGGCCGTGACGTTCACGAAAGCGGTGCTGAGTCCGCTTCGGGTTACCCTGTATCTGGAGTTCGATTCAAACAATACCAAGCAGATTTTCGGCCCCGGGGATATTCGCCTCGTGGATGACAAAGGTACGGTGTGGAAAAACATATCGGGCAGCGCAGGAACCGATAAGGATCGTCTCGTCGTGCATTTCGAAAGTCCCTATTTCAACCAGCCGAAATCGTTGACGGTGGAGGGAAGCTGGTTTCGGGCCCTCGACAAAGACGAAATGATGATTCAAATCGACACCGAACGGAGGCGGCTGCTCACCGCTCCGGACAAGAAGCTGACGCTTCACATGATCGGAGACACGGATCAATACGTGCGGCTGGATTTCGAATTGAACGGTGTAAATCCGGACGATAACATGCTGTACACCCTCCTGGAAGGCGAGTTTACCGACGGCAAAGGAATTACTCACCGGATGGCCGATTTGAAAGAGGTCGTGTCGGGCTCCAAGGAGGGAGACGGCCCGCAGCACGTTTACTATTACTTGGACAAAGTAAAGTACCCTCAGCCTCTGACCTTCCGCATATACAACTATCCGGATTACGTCCGGCAGGCTTACCGGATCGAAATCCATCCCTAGGAATGAACGCAAAAAACCGGCTCCCCGCACGGAGAGCCGGTTTTTTTTGCGCCATTCGCTTTACCTCCAAGTCGACCGCCTCTTTGCGGGTTGGAGCTGCGTCCAGATCGCTCCGGCGAGGTCGATCAACCCGAGCAGCAGGAACGGTTTCGGCACGCTGCCGGAAAACACGAGCAACGCGGAGACGATCGCAACGCCGACACGGGCAAAGACGGTCAGACGGCACAGCGGCTCATGGTCGTAACGGCCGATAAAGGAGTAGAAGAGGCCGAGGTCGGCGATCAGCAAACCGATGAGCCGCAGCCATCCGCGGTCTTCCGGCCCGACCCCGAACAGGGGGCCGAACCATCCCGGGAGCAACAGAAAAACAAGGCCGGCGACGATCAAATACAATCCGTACAAGTAAACGGTTCTGGCTATCGGACTCATGGGGCGCCACCTCGCACGAAGGATGGGAAAAGCCGGTCGTTCGTCCATAGCAGTATTGCCGTTTTGCGCTCTAGACTTCCCGGATTCCCGGGTTTTTCACGTTTAAAGGAGTGAAATGGGGTTTGGTCAAACTGCAGGGAGCAACGGGGACTTCGGGGGCGTAAAGCGTCATTTTCCTCAGGAAGTAACAGGTTTCCGGAAAATGGTGCTCGACGAAACGCAGCGTGAATTTATTGCTTACGCGATCTGTGAGATACAAGGCGACCACCTGGCGGACCAATTCCGCGAACCCGTTCACGGCTGTGATAATTTCGACGGCGAACTGTTTCTCGACGGGGAATCCCGGCTCGACGAAACGCAAGTATCTTTTGATTTGCCGCTGTTTCACCATCAAGGCGGCAAAGGTTTGCACGTATTCGCGGATTCTCTCGATCCAGCCGACCTCCGCTACGTCGATGTAATTAAGCAGAAGGCTCGCGTGGCCGAGCTGGTCTTCCAGCCATAGATCGACCAAATCCGTTTGCGGCAAAGGTTCGGGCTGAACTCCGGCGGCGTAAGAGGCAAGAAGGCGGTCGTACTCGGCGTTTTCGCTGAGGGTTCCATTGAGGTAAGTGGGTGACAGGTCGAGGGTAATCCGATTTTGCAGACGAAGGGCTTGCAGCTGGCCTTCGAACCGATAGTAGCCGTTGGAGAGCGGTTGTACCGATCTCGCGAAGCGGATCATGTCCGGTTCCGCGGGTCCGAGCTGGGGGTTGAGCCGCTGCAGTTCCTCCAGCTTCGCCCCGAATTCCTGGATGTAGGCGGCGGCCGCAGCAATCGGCTTCGTGTCGGCTGGCGAAAGCGCTTCGAATACGAAGTAGGCGTGATCCTGAAGCACTTCGATCCAAAAACGGTGTTCTTCCCAAGGGGATAGCTGATAAAGGGGGTTCATGACCGGACCTCCCGGAACTCATCCTGCTTCATGTCTATGAGTCCGGGACGGCCGACATGTTACTTGTTCGCGGAAACCTCAAGCGCGTCGAAGTATTGCTCCAGCGTCAACTTATTGCGGGCGATTACCGTGGCCGCTTCTTGTCCGACGTACCGGACATGCCACGGTTCGTAAGAATAACCGGTGATACTTTCTTTGCCTTTGGGATACCGAATGACGAAGCCGTATTCGGCGGCATGGGAGGCCAGCCATTGGCCTTCCTTCGTTTCCCCGAGCTTTTCGTCCAGCTGGTACTTGACGCTCGGAGCGGAGACGTCCATCGCGAGTCCCGTCTGGTGTTCGCTCTGTCCCGGGTGGGCGCTGTAACGGTTTGCCGCCGCGATGCCGTCCTTTTTCGCGTAATTATCGAAAAGGGCTTTCTGAGTCACGTAGGAACGATATCCGGACACCGCCTTTAGCGTGATGCCCGCTTTTTTGGCGCCTGCAAACAGCTTTTCGAGCGCCGCTGCCGCTTCCTTGCGCATCTTCTTCTTCGGGGAATCCCCGGAGAACGAGAACCCCACGTTCGGGGTGACCAAATCTTGCGGGATATAAGTCGAAGGCAGATTGCGCTTTTTGTTGACCAGCACGTACAAACTCGAAGCGTTCGTAATGACGGCCAGCCCGTCGGCGTTTTTCCGAATCGTTTTCTCCGGCAGGTTTTCCAAAGCCCATGCGGGCATGTCCGATTCGTTGCCGGCCTTCGGATCCGAAGGCGGTTTCGCCGAAGGAGCATCGGGTTTCGCCGCAACGACGTCCGCCGACTTGGAAGTCGAGGCTTGTCCGGCCCCGGCGGCAT
The DNA here is from genome assembly GCF_003713065.1 of Cohnella candidum. NCBI lineage: Bacteria > Bacillati > Bacillota > Bacilli > Caryophanales > Paenibacillaceae > Cohnella > Cohnella candida. The sequence goes on from NZ_CP033433.1 coordinate 346,667, forward strand.
GGACGACCCATCCGCCTGCCAACGCGGCGCCGACCAATACGGCCAGCCACTTGACGCGGGTCGATTTCACGTTCATTTGTATTCCTCCAAAACAGGGATAAGTCCATTATAGCGCACCGGGAAGAAAATTGTCGGAAGATCGCGGACAGACATCCGGGAAACTTCCCAAACCCGACTTAAGTCGAGCTTGATCCCATTCGCAAGCCGATTCAACGATGCAGGGATGAACCGCTACAATGGATTCATGATAAAGCGAAAGCGTGGTCGAACAATATGAAAAAGAAAAAACCGAGCGCCCTGCAGGCGTGGAAAATGCTCCTCATGTCGTTACCCAAAGGAATCGCGGCCTTCGTCACCGTCGTCGCGGGTTTGTCCGTAAGCCTGCCTTTGTCCGTATTCCTGGTAGGGATCCCGCTGCTGGCGGAGACGCTCGTATTGTGCGGAAGCATGCTGCAGGCCGAGCGCAGGAAGACGACGGCTTGGAGCGAAGCCGGTGACTTGCGCGAGGCTGAAGCGCCGGCGCCCCGTACTTGGGGAGGCTGGCGATCACTGCTAGCCGTTCTCGGTCGCGGCCGCTCTTACCGAGGAATCCTGTACGGACTGTTTCAGCTCCCGATCGGGATCGCCGGCTTCACGCTCGGCATCGTGCTTCCCGTTACGGCTTGGGCCGTCATGCTGTCTCCACTGGCTTATCTGATCAGCACGAGACTGTTTTCGTTCGAGTTGTTTTCGGACCCGGTCGTATGGGACCGGCTGGTACCGACATGGTCGGGAATCGAGCGCTCCTGGCTGGCCGGAGGGATCGGCGCCGTCTTCGTGCTCCTCATGCCGATCGTGCTGCGCGCGCTGGGCCGTCTGTACGCTGCGTGGATTTCCGCCGCGGCCGGTCCTGTTGCTGCACCTGCGTTAGAGGAAGTTCCAGCCGGTTCCGCCGTAGAGACGTTCGAGTCCGAGAAACTTCCTGAACCAACGCTATATGCCTAAACCGATTTCACCAAAAATTCCAAGCATAAAACCGTTTACATGAAGTAGTGAATGAGGTATATTGAGTTCACGGCCTGCTGACATGTCGACAACATAGGGAGGATATGAGTGAAATGGATTTCCCTTCCTCTTGGTTGCGAGACCCATCGCTCGGAGAGAAGATCGCTTCCGAAATTCGGCTTCGCATCGTTCGGGGTCAAATCAAGCCCGGTACGACGTTATCCGAAAATCAATTGGCTTCGGAATTCGGAACGAGCAGGGCGCCGGTTAGGGACGGGCTGAAAGCGTTGTCTATCGAGGGCCTGATTCGGTTGGACCGCAAAGGCGCCTTCGTATTGGGCCTCACTTCCAAGGACGTCAAGGAACTGTACGACATTCGTTTCCTGATCGAGAATTACACCTTGCAATGTCTGGCCCAAGCCGACAATCGGAAAGTGACGGAGACGCTTCACAGAATCGTCGACAAAATGGAGATGGCCGAAAGGCATAACGACGCCGTCGAATTCGCTTATCAGGACTTGACCTTTCACGAGACGATCATCGGAGAAGCGGACCACACCCGAATCTTCCATCTGTGGAACAGTATCCGCAGCCTTGTGCTTACGGCGCTCCTCGTCGCAACGGAAAAGCGCTTTGCGGATCGCAAGCATGAAGTGCCGCAGCTGATCGAGAAGCACCGCTTATTAATTTCCGCCTTGGAGAGCAACGACGGGGATTACATCGAAAAGGTGATCCGAGAGCATTTCGCCGATACGCGCGAAACCGTTCAATCGAGCCTGAAACCTTTATAACAAACCCTCTGGGGATTGGAGCCGAATCTGCTGCGGAAGGCTCCTTGTTTTTCGCCTAGGTTGTCGACATGTCAACATGGATTCACACACTACAGCACTTACTTAGGAGGAACGAAAATGACGACGACAATGCGCGCCGGCTTGTTTATCGAAGCCGAACAAGTGAAGATGGATCAAATCGCCAAGCCGACCCCGCAGCCGGGCGAAGCGCTGATTAAAGTCTCCTACGCCGGCATTTGCGGTACGGACATGATGATCTATGCGGGCAAACATCCGCGGGCGAAAGCTCCTTTGGCGATGGGCCATGAATTCAGCGGCGTGATCGAAGAGATCAATGGCGGGTCCGAATCCTTCTCGGCGGGCGACCGGGTCGTCATCGAGCCGACGCTTAGCTGCGGAGAATGCGAAGCCTGCCGGGCCGGCGAATATCACGTCTGCCGGACGCTGAAACTGATCGGGATCGACAAAAACGGAGGCTTTGCCGAATATGTCGCCGTTCCGCTGAACCGCCTGCACCGAATTCCGGCAGCATTGTCGGATGCGCACGCCGCGCTGACGGAGCCCGTCGCCGTCGCCGTTCATACGGTACGCCGTTCCAACCTGAAGGTCGGCGACAACGTCGTCATTTTGGGCGCAGGTCCGATCGGCCTGCTGATCGGAATGGTCGCGAAGCAAGCGGGAGCGGGACAGATCATCATCTCCGACATTAGCCCGTATCGCTTGGGGAAAGCGGCGGAGCTCGGGTTTACTGTCCTGGACGCGAAGACCGTGAACGTCACGGAAGAAGCGCGGCGGCTTACCGGCGGCATCGGAGCGGACGTCGTCTTCGAAGTCGCCGGCAACCAAATCACGGCCAAGCAGATGATCGAAACGGTCAAAATTCAGGGGCAAATCGTCGTGGTCAGCGTTTACAAGCAAGCGCCGGCCGTCGACTTGGCGGCCATGCATTTCCGCGAAATTTCGATGACGACGACGCGCTGCTACACTTCCGGCGACTTCGCCAAAGCGATCACGATGATGGAAAGCGGCAGCCTCGACGTATCGAGCCTCATCTCCCATGAGCTTCCGCTTGAGCAGATCGCCGAAGGCTTCGAATTCATGCACAATCCGGAAGAGTCTCTGAAAGTCCTGTTTCGTCCTTAATTCACCGAGGAGGCTGACAGCTATGGTACTTCAATCGTTTCGTCTGGACGGCAAAGTCGCCGCCATTTCGGGAGCCACTCGCGGCATCGGCCGCGAGATGGCTTTGGCCCTGGCCGAAGCCGGTGCGGACGTCGCTCTGCTCCAGCGCTCCGTCACGCAGACGGAGGTCAAAGAAGAGATCGAACGTCTCGGCAGGAAGTGCGTCATCATTCCTTGCGACATGAACGACATGGAGCAGGTGAAAGCCGCGGTTCCGTCCGTCGTCTCCGAGTTTGGCGCCATCGATATTCTGGTGAACAACGCGGGCATCCAGCGGCGCTCTCCTTCCGTCGATTTTCCGGAAGCGGATTGGGACGAGGTCATCCAGGTGAACCTGAAAACGGTTTGGATCCTGTGCCAACAAGCGGGGCGTTACATGGTTCCGAGAGGAAAAGGGAAGATTATTAACACCGCCTCGCTGCTCTCCTATCAAGGAGGTTTGACGGTTCCCGCGTATGCGGCGGCCAAGGGCGGGGTGGCGCAGCTGACCAAGGCGCTCTCGAATGAGTGGGCCAAGCACGACGTGAACGTCAATGCGATCGTTCCCGGCTACATCGCCACGGACATGAACACGGCATTGATGGAGGACCCGGTCAGAAGCAAGCAAATCCTCGACCGGATTCCGGCCGGGCGCTGGGGCAATCCGGAAGATTTCAAAGGGACGGTCGTCTTCCTGGCTTCGGACGCGTCCAACTATATTCACGGCCACTTGCTCGCCGTAGACGGCGGCTGGCTGGGCCGATAAGGTTCACGCGCAAAACTTACATTGATCAAAGCAAAGGATAGGTGTATATGACTAGCTTGTTCGGGCTTAGCCATAATGTCACGCTTCTCGTCTGGGCGCTCGTCGCCATCGTACTGCTCATCGTCTTTATCGCCAAATTCAAGTGGAATCCGTTCGTCGTTCTGTTGATGACGGCGGTCTTCCTGGGACTGATCGTCGGGATGCAGCCCGCCGACGTGGCCAAGTCCGTTCAGACCGGATTCGGCAACACGTTGGGCACGATCGCCATCGTTATCGGGCTCGGCACGATACTCGGCAAAATGTTGGCCGAGTCCGGCGGAGCCGAGCAAATCGCCAACACGATCATCGACAAATTCGGCGAGCGGCGCATTGCCTACTCGATCTTGTTCGTCGCCATCATTATCGGGATTCCGGTCTTCTTCGAAGTCGGCGTGATCCTGCTGATCCCGATTTTGTATACGCTTGTGAAGAAAACGCGAAAACCGATGCTGGCCATCGGTATCCCGTTGATTACCGGTCTTTCCGTCGCGCACGGCCTGATTCCGCCTCATCCGGCGCCGATGATCGCCATCGAGGCGTATCACGCGGACATCGGGAAGACGATTCTGTTGTCGCTGCTGGTGGGCATTCCGAGCGCCATTCTCGCAGGTCCCTTATTTGCCAAATTCATCAGCAAACGGATTGAAGTCGAACCGCCCGCCGACCTGATGGAGCAATTCGCCACCAAAGACGTCAAGCGTCCTCCGGGCTTCGGCATTACGCTTCTGACGATTCTGATGCCGGTCATTCTGATGCTCATCGGTTCCGCCGCAAGCATTATCGACCCTGAAGGCACGAGCGGCTTTACGATGTTCTGCAAGTTTATCGGCAATGAAATCATCGCCTTGCTGATTGCAGCCATTTTCGCGATCTTCTCGCTCGGATTCGCAAGGGGCTTCAGCAAAGAGCAAGTCAACAAGTTCACGATGGAATGTCTGGCACCGACCGCATCGATCATCCTCATCATCGGCGGCGGCGGCGCGTTCAAAGGCGTTCTGATCGACAGCGGCGTCGGCAAGGCCATTGCCGCGATCGCAACGAACGCCCATTTGAACCTCATCGTGTTCGCGTTCCTCGTTGCCGCGTTAATCCGTCTGGCCACCGGCTCTTCAAGCGTCGCGATGACGACGGCCGCGGGTATCGTAACGCCGGTTCTCGCCGTGACGCCGGGAGCCAACGTCGAGTTGGTCGTACTGGCCACGGGCGCAGGCTCGCTCATAGCCTCGCACGTCAACGACGCAGGGTTCTGGCTGGTCAAGGAGTTCCTGAACATGTCCGTGCCGCAGACGCTGAAGTCATGGACGGTTCTGGAGACGATTTTGTCCCTGTCGGCTTTCGTGATCACCCTCGCCTTGAGCTTCGTGCTGTAAACGAACAGAAAATCAAAAGGGCCGTTCCCTCGGGAACGGCCCTTTTGTCATCTATGCGGCTTACATCCACTTGTCGCCCCAAACCTGAATGGACTCGATGACTTCCTTCATGTCGCGGCCTTTGTCGGTCAGTTCGTATTCGATACGTACCGGCATCTCGGGATACACGGTTCGCGTCAGGACACCGACGGACTCCAGCTCCTTCATGCGGTCGGTCAACATCTTGTCGCTCATGTCGGGGATTTGTTCCTTGATATCCTTGAACCGTTTGGGACCTCCCATCAATACCCGGATGATGAGGCCGGTCCAGCGTTTGCAGAGCAAATCGGCGGCCAATTCGTATTTCGGGCACATTTTGGAGTAATCCATACGGCTTCCCCCCTTTGCGTGGTGGTTCTGCTCCGACTGACATTAACTTCGGTTATCTTACATTTTAACATAGTACTTCCGGAAAAGTAAGCAGTAACTTCACTAAAGTAAAATGCTTGACAAAAGTAAGTAACATACAATATTATATCACCAGGGCAACATAATATAAAAAGAAGAGGTGCAACAACATGGAGTGGGGATTGTTGATCATAAGGGTTATTGTCGGATTGTTGTTCGCGGGACACGCGATGCAAAAGTTGGCAGGCTGGTTCGGCGGGTACGGGATAGCCGGCACGGGTGGATTTTTCGAATCGATCGGCCTGAAGCCGGGACGCGCAATGGCGCTGATGGCGGGCCTGGCGGAATTGGCCGGCGGACTGCTGTTCGCCTTGGGATTCCTGACGCCGGCCGGGGCTGCGCTGATCGTGCTGACCATGGTGATGGCCATCGTGAAGGTGCACGGGAAAAACGGGCTTTGGGTGACGCAAAACGGTTACGAGTACAACCTTGTGCTGCTGGCGATCGCCGTTGCGGTGGCGTTGACCGGACCGGGCGACTTGTCCCTCGACGCGCTGTGGTTGTCTTAAAATAAAAAAATACCGGCTTGTCGGCGGAGATTCCGCGGATAAGCCGGTATTTTGCTTAATAACCGCCGCTTGCGTTACGTGTGGCGTTCTTCCCGGTGAAGCAGGAACTGCCTGCCGTATTCCCCGTGCGGATGGATGCCGGCATGCTCCATCTGGAGCGTGGAGTGGGTAATGCCGTATTTCTCCTTGAGCATTTCGTTCGCTGCGAGAATGATGCAGAAGGGCTGAATGTCTTCGCGGATGAACATGTGCGCCGTCAGCGAGTAATGGTCGGTGGAGACGGCCCACAGATGCATTTCGTGGACGTCCTCGACGCCTTCCACCTTGCGCAATTCGCCCCGGATCTCCTCGAGGTCGAACTTTTCGGGCACCGATTCCATCAGAATCCCCGTGGATTCCTTCAGGATTTTGGCGCCGCCGATGAAAATGATTCCCCCGATGACCATGGAGATGAGCGGGTCGAAAAAGAGCCATCCGGTATAATAGATGATGATCGCGGCCACGATGACGCCTGCCGAGCTGAGCAGGTCGCCGATAAAATGCCAGAGGGCGCTCTGCACGTTCAGGTTTTCCTCTTCCTTGTGGCTGCGGCTCAGAATGATCGTAAGGACGAGGTTCACGACGAAGCCGATGGAAGCGATCGTGAGCATCAGGCCGAACTCCACGTCGACCGGATGGATGAGCCGATTGATCCCTTCGACGAAAATCCCGAGCGCGATGACGCACAGCGCGAGTCCGTTCAGGAAGGAAGCGATGATTTCGAAACGCAGGTACCCGAACGTGAACCTGGAGTTGGGCTTCCGCCGGGCCAGGTAAATCGCCGCCATGCTAAGGCCGAGCGCCACGACGTCGGAAATCATGTGGGCAGAATCCGACAAGAGGGCGAGGGAGTGGGAGAGGATGCCGCCGACGATTTCGACGATGGTGAAGAACAGGGTGAGCAACAGGACGATCCATAGGGTTTTGCCGGATTTGGTCTGTTCCTTCACGTGTTCCAAATGGTGAAAGTCGTACGCTTGCTCGAGGTTTTGAGCCATCGTGCCGCCCCCTTTCCATAAATTGTTCTCATCTTATCATATTCCGTATCGAAAAGGGCCGAAATGTGTTACCCGCTTTGTTACACAATTGAAACATAGCTGAAACGTGCTTGTCGCAGAGGTCGGCTACAATAATAACCAAGACCCCCTTTTTTCATAATATTAGAACCTGCCACCGTTTGGCGGGTTCCTTTTTTTTGCCTCAAAAAATAACGGAACCGGGGCCGGTTCCGTTATGGCGTCGTTCGGCGGTTTACAGAGGAACGACGACTTTCTCTTTCTGCCGGTAAAACACCCAGCGCTTGAAGCCGATTTCCTTCAGCCGGGCGGCCACCAGCTCCCATTCGTCGCCGACGCGGCCCGGTTTGTGCGCGTCCGAGCCGAAGGTGACGTCCGCGCCGAAATGCAGCGCCCGTTCCAGGATCGCGTCTGCGGGATACCAGCCGCCGCAGTCCTTGGTACTGCCGCTTGTATTGATCTCGAGCGCGATGTCGTTGTCCGCGACGGCCCGCAGCACGTCGTCGATCTCGGCTTCCGCTCCCCGGATGTCCGAGAACGCGGGGAAATAGCCTTTCATGGCGTCGATGTGCCCGAGGATTTGGAACAGGCCTTCGTTGGCGGAGTCGCGGATCATTCGGTAATAGTCTTTCTTGTCCTCGACTTTTTCGCCCTCCGACAGCTTCTTCCACCGGTTTCGGTTGAAAATGCTGACCCCGCGCGTCTGGTGGACGGAACCGATGATGTAATCGAACGGATACTTCTCGTATACCGCGCGGTAGTGGGCGATTTCGTTCGGGAAGAAGTCCGATTCGACGCCGAGCAGCACTTCGATTTTGCCGGCGTACTTCTCTTTCAGCCGCAGCACTTCGTCCACGTACCGGGCGAATTCGCTCTTGGCCATCGCGATGCCGGGCTGCGGATGATCCTCTTCCCTCGCGAAATAGGGCGAATGGTCGGAGATGCCGATCGCCGTCAGTCCCGCCTGAATGCCCGCAAGTATATAATCCTCGATCGTCCCGATCGCGTGTCCGCACCGTTCGTGGTGGGTGTGCAAGTCGAATTTCATTTTCGGTTCCTCCTCACTCGTTCACTCGCTGCCGATGAATTGGTCTTCCGGCATCCCTTTCAAATCGCTCAAAAACTGGCGCATCGCGCTGTTCACGTACCGTCCGGACTTCGTGATGACTCCGACCGGATGGCTGGCTTCCAGCTCGCTCACGGGTATCATTTTTAACGTGCCCCGTTTGAGCTCGCCCGCGATGGACAATTTAGAAACGATGCCCGCGCCCAGGCCCATCTCGGCCATCCGTTTGACTTCCTCGCTGCTGTTCAGCTCCATGACGATGTTCGGCTGGATTTGATGCTCGCGGAAAATCCGGTCCACGAACCGCCGGCCGAGCGTGTCCGGGGAAAGAAGAATCAGCGGAATGTCCTTCAACGACCCGATGGTGACGTTTTTCGCGTCGGCCAGGGGGTGGCGAGGGGATACGACCAGCTCGAACGTGTCGTAATACAGCACGGACGTTTCGACTTGCGGACTCTTGTCGGACAAATAGCCGATCCCGACGTCCACGCTGCCGTTCTCCACGCTCGCCAACACCTGCGAAGAGGACATGGATTGGATGGACGTTTTGATGAGCGGAAACTGGTTTTGGAAATACGACAACACCCGAGGCAAAATCTGAATCGCGATCGAGGTCGTCGTTCCGAGCACGATATGGCCTTGCGGAATTTGGTTCAGATCCGACAGCTTTTGTTTCAGCTCTTCTACGATACCCAGAATGCGCTCCGCGTGCTCCAGAAATACTTTACCCCGATCCGTGAGCGTGACGGGGTGGTTGCGGTCGACCAGCACGGCCTTGAATTCGTCCTCGAGGCTTTTGATCTGGGCGGAAACCGCGGGCTGCGTCAAATTGAGCTGTTCGCCGGCTTTACGGAAGCTAAGCGTCCGGGATATCGTAAGCAGCGTCTCCAGCTGGCTGATGTTCAAATGATCGCCTCCCGCATTGAAATTATTTATCAGTTCAAGGAATAAAGATTAAAACCTTTTCTCGTTGTTATTATAGGCTTTTTCCGGCAAGGTAGCAAAAAAAGGTTGTGGTTTACTCAAATTTGAGTATAATGGCGATTGGGTATTCAAATTTGAGTATTTAAGAAAGAAGGATGTTCCGCTTGGACACGAAAAAAAGCAATGTCAAGCTGGTCGTCGCGGGGCTGCTTTTAGGCTTGTTCATGGCCTCGCTTGACCAGACGATCGTATCGACCGCAATGGCGACGATCATCAAGAAGCTCGGCGGCTTGGATAGCTTTATTTGGGTGTATTCGGCTTATATGATCGCGATGGTCGTCTCGACGCCGATATTGGGCAAACTGTCCGACATGTACGGACGCAAAAGGTTTTTCCTGTTGGGACTTGTATTGTTCGTGGTCGGTTCCATTCTGTGCGGCACGGCGACGAACATGGACCAACTCATCATCTACCGGGCGATCCAAGGGGTCGGCGGCGGCGCGCTGATGCCGATCGTGTTCACGATCATCTTTGACCTGTTCCCGATGGAGAAGCGCGGCAAAATGATGGGCTTGTTCGGCGCGGTGTTCGGCATTTCGAGCGTGTTCGGTCCGATCCTGGGCGGCTCGATCTCGGACAATCTCAGCTGGCGGTGGATTTTCTACATTAACGTGCCGATCGGCGTGCTGTCTTTCCTGTTCATTCTGCGGGCGTACCACGAATCCAAAAACACGCGCAAGCAAAACATCGATTGGCTCGGCGCGGTCTTGCTGACGGGAGCGATCCTGTGCCTGATGTTCGGCCTGGAACTGGGCGGTACCGACGGCTGGGCTTGGAGCTCTTGGAAGACGGTATCGCTGTTCGTCGGATCCGGCGTCCTGCTGATCTTGTTCCTCGTTGCCGAAGTTTACGCCAAAGATCCGATCGTGAAGCTGGGCTTGTTCAAAAACCGGCTGTTCACGAGCAGCATGATGACCAGCATGCTGTACGGCGGGGCGATGATGGCCGGCGCCACGTACATCCCGATTTTCATCCAGGGCGTCTTTCATAAGACGGCCACGCAGACGAGTACCGTCTTGATCCCGATGATGCTGGGCGTCGTGCTCAGTTCGCAGATCGGCGGCAGAGTCGCGGGCAAATTCGTGTTCCGCAACGTCATGATTCTCTCCGCCATTACACTCACCGCCGGACTCGCGCTGCTCGGCTTCGCCTTGGATACGTCCACGAGCCGCGGTATCATCTCCCTTTACATGGTCGTCGTCGGGCTCGGCATGGGCGTATCCTTCTCCTTGCTGAACATTTCGACGCTGAACGCGGTGCCGCCGCAATACAAAGGATCCGCTTCTTCCCTGATCGCCTTCTTCCGGACGATCGGTTCCGCGATCGGCGTAACGGTATTCGGTACGCTCCAGAAGCACGATTTCCAATCGGCCATCCAGGCGCTGCCGAACATGAACCCCCAATTCGCGGCGCAAATCAAAGGCGGCCAGGCGCTGCTCGATCCCGTCGTGCAAGCGAAAATCGGATTGTCCGCGGAAGCGGTGAACCTGCTTCTGTCGAAGCTGGCGGATTCGATCATTTACGTGTTCCAATGGTCCGTCATCCTGCCGATCATCGCGTTCGTCTTCGTGTTGATGATGGGACGGGCGCGGCTCGCGGCTCCTATGCAAGCCGGTCAGCCGGGCGGCCCTCCGCAAGGCGAGCATGCGGGCAAGCCGGAGACGTCCATGCACGGAGGTTGATTCCGGATGTCGGTAAAGCTGCTGATATTGGGATTGTTGATGGAACAGGACAGACATCCATATGAAATCAGGCAAACCATCAAGGACCGGAATTGGCATGTCACGTTCCGGATCCGGGACGGATCCCTTTATTACGCGGTGGACCAACTCCGGGACGACGGACTGATCGAAGCTTCGGAAATCGTGCCCGTACCGGGAGAGAATCGTCCCGACAAAACGATCTACCGGATTACCGACAAAGGGAAAAACGAGTTTCTCGGCATGCTGTACGGGCAGATGGAGGAAAAACAGTTTCCTTACCATCCGCTGTTCCCCACCCTGCCATTCGTGCGGCACGGCGATCCGGAGAAGGTCGCCGAGGCGGCTTCCCGGCAGATTGCCGCCTGCGAAGCGAGGATCGAGCGGATGAAGGCGGTCATCCAGTTGAAGGAAGAGGCGCTTCCAAGAGGGTCCATACACCTGTTGCGTGGAATCCTCCGGTTCAGCGAGGCGGAACGCGACTGGCTGAAAGACGTGCTGGCCGACGCCGAATCGGGCGCGCTCAAGGACGCCTGCTGGACGCCGGATCGATTGCTGGAGCTCATGAATCCGAAGAAAACGACTTGATGTGTGAGAAGCCTTGCCCACCGGCTCGCGCCGGAGGCAAGGCTTCTTCGTTTCCTCGGGCTTGCCGGTTTTTTCGGCGATCTTATCGACCCCGGAAAGGAAAAGGCCGAGGCTCGTCGAATGTTTCCCACAGGACAGGACAGAGCAGACCAGACCGAAGGGACGAATCCGCGCATGTGGGACGATCGGAAATCCGTACGTTCATGGATCATGTACGACTGGGCCAACTCGGCCTTCGCAACGACAGTAATGGCTGCGGTGATGCCGATTTACTATCAGAAAGCGATCGGGGGCACCGACGCCGGATGGGCGTTCACCCAGACCGCGTCCGCCGTCATCATCGCGCTGCTGGCTCCGCTGCTTGGCGCCATGGCCGACCACTCAGGCAACAAGAAAGCGTTCCTTCGGGTGTTTACGTTTATCGGAGCGGCGGCGAGCCTATGCCTGGCGATTCCCGGGAAAGGCGACGTTCTCTTTGCTTCGCTGCTCGTCATTCTGGGCATGATCGGCTTCGGCGCCGGCGGAACATTCTACGATGCGCTGCTGAACGACGTGGCTTCGCCCGCCAATCGGGAGCGGGTCAGCGCCAGGGGTTTCGCGATGGGATACCTGGGCGGCGGAGTGCTGCTCGCCGTCAATCTGCTGCTGATCATGTCGCCGGGCACTTTCGGGTTGCCGGAAGGCTCGGCGGGTTCGCAAATTTCGTTCGCCATGGTCGGCGTGTGGTGGATTCTATTCTCGATCCCCTTGTTCCGCAACGTGAAGGAAGCTTCCGTTCGGCCCGACGGCACGCTGGGCAGCCAAGTCCGCGCGGGGATTCTCCGGCTCGGGGAAACGTTCCGGCAAATCCGGCATTATCCGGAGCTGTGGAAGTTCATGATTGCGTATTGGTTTTTCTTCGACGGGGTCAACACGGTTATCGTCATGGCAACCAGTTACGGTACGACGATCGGGATCAAGGATTCCGATTTGATCGCGGCGCTGCTTATTACGCAATTCGTCGGGTTTCCCGCGACGGTGTTGTTCGGGAACATGGCGAGCAGGCTGGGCAGCAAGAACATGCTTTACGGCTCCATGGCATTGTACGTCGCGATCGTCATTCTCGGTTTTTTCATGAAAAACGCGCTTCATTTCTATTTGCTCGCGGGCTTGGTCGGCTTGGTGCAGGGCGGTTCGCAGGCGACCGCGCGGGCGGCGTACAGCCGGCTGATCCCTCCGGCCCGGACGGCGGAGTTCAACGGATTCCTGACGTTTACGAGCCGGTTTTTCTCGTTCGGCGGACCGCTGGTGTTCGGCTTGGTGAAGGTGTTCACCGATTCCAGCCGTTACGCCATTCTGGCGGTCGCCTTCTTCTTCGTCGCCGCGATGGTGCTGCTCACGTTCGTCAACATCGCGAAAGGGGAGCGGGAGGCGGAGCGGGCTTTCGACGGCTGGTCGACGGATTCGGGACGGACGGCGTCGATATAAGTGGAATGGAAAAGGGATCCCTTGGCCGCGCGGATTGGCGGCTGGTCGGGATCCCTTTTTTAGTTTGGTGCGAAGTCCCTTCCCGAGTTATTGCTTTCGGACACTAACTGGGCTGCATGAGGCCACGGAGACGGCGTTTTATTGCTTTTGAACACTAGTTCTGCGAGAAATCGGGGGTTGTCGGCGTTTAAGCCGGGAGTTATTGCGCTTGGACACTAATTCGGCGAATGGCATCGACAAACTCTCCATTCCGCTTGACCGCCGAAAACGGGATCTCCGTAATACGCAAAATCCGTGTTAAAGTGGGCGCCGTGGCCGGATTGTCATCATTAATACGCAATACGCGTGTTAAATGGAGGGAATGTGCGGGTTGGCCTCCCGTAATACGCAAATTGCGTGTTAAATGGAGCACTTGAATTTACACCGGCACGACCGAGTCCGCGAAGGTGATCGCCGCGGCGCCGCAGGGCCTTCCCGTCTCGTAGGAGACGTCGCCCAGCCGCTCGGCGAAAACGGCCCGCAACCCGTCGGCGGCAGCACCGCCCCTGGCGGCCCTCAGCCAGGCCAGCACCGCGCCGCCGGTGTCGCGGGCATCCTGCAGCGCCTGCTCCCACAAGTCGTCGGAGCTCGCCGTGCGGAAAACCGTGCGGTCGCACGGATCGACCCAAGGCCAGCGCGCGTCGTTCAGCACGTCCCAGTCCGGCAAGTCGCGCGGAGGGGAGAAGGGCGCGATTTGCCCGAACAGCAGCTTGCCTTTCCAACCCGTCGGATCGAAGAACAGCCGCTGGGCTTTGATCATGTCCGCCACCGCTGCGTCTAACTGCTCAGACGCGATTTGTTCCGCCAAGACGGGGTAGTGTTCGCGCACGACGTCCAGGAATTCCGCCGCGAAGCCGCCCGGCAGCTTTCCGTCCGTGTCGATCTCGGGAGCAACCGGCACGGTGCAGGTGTGGATGCCGGCCCTGCGCCGCATGACGACCGCGTCCATCGCCGTCTCGAAGCGCTGGTGGTGCCACTTGCGAAAGCCCGACCGGCTGAATACGAACGGATGCAAATGGCGGTCGAGAATATGGTGGAGCAGAAAACCGAGGGAGAAGGCGAACGCCGGGTCGCTTTCCAACCGGCCGGTCATGCGGTCGAACAACGAAAGCAGGAACGGGCCGCAGCGCACGCCGTGCATCTGGCTGCCGAGGCGATTCAGCGGCGTCTGTGCCTGCCAGGGTAGAAAATGATGATAGAACAGGAAGTCGGGTCCTTGGCAACCCAGTTGGAAGGCACGGCGCCACCCCGGTTCGTCGATAGGAGCCATCGACTGCTCGGCGGCGAATTCCCGCCCGAATTGGATATGCGCCCAAATATTCGGCATATTATTTCACCTTTCAGCTTTATTTTCGTAGCAAAAATACAGGATGCCGGGACTTTCTGCGCAGGCGCATGGAACTCAAGACCCTCATTTTGCCAAAATGATTGTATACTTGTACCACTATTTTCAGTATAATGAGGGAAAGCGGTTTCGACCAGTAAGGCGATCTTTGTCGGTGAAAGGGGCTCGCAGACGCGTGAAGGCAGAGTATATCAATCCATTTTTGGAGTCCGCCCGCATGGTCATCGAACAAATGGTCCAGGTTCGTCCCAGCACCGGCCAGCTGGCTTTGAAGGACATCAAGTTCGCGGACAATCATGTGTGGATCCAGATTGGGCTGACGGGACAAATGACCGGCGACATCGTTTTCGGGCTCAGCGAGACCGTTGCCCTGCGCATGATCTCGGCGATGATGGGCGGTTTCGTGATGACGGAAATCGACGAAATCGGCCGAAGCGCCATATCGGAATTGGGCAACATGATCAGCGGCAACGCGAGCACGATGCTGTACAACCAAGGCGTCCACGTCGATATCACTCCTCCCCGCATGGTCGATTTCAGCCATTTTAACGCCAAACGCGCTTTAACGGTTCCTCTGATTATGGACGGCATCGGAGAAATGGAAATCCAAGTTTTGATCGCTTAAAATAGAAGAACGGAAATCACGCCCCCGAAGGGGCGTTTTTCTTTAGGAGGATGTACGGATGTCAATATCCTTGAAGGACAGGGTGGTTCTGATTACGGGAGCTTCCAGCGGCATCGGGGCCTTGACGGCCAAGCTGCTGGCGGACAAGGGAGCCATTCCCGTGCTGACCGCCCGCTCGGTCGGCAAGATGGAGGAGCTGGCACGCGGGATTCGGGGAACCCACGCCATCTATCCGATGGACGTGACCGATACGGCTCAAGTGGAGGAAACGGTCGCCCGCGTGCATGAACGTTTCGGGAGATTGGACATTTTGCTGAACAATGCCGGGTACGGGGAATTCGTCCCGTTCGGTGAGGCGCCCATCGAGCATTTCCGCGACATGATGGACGTGAACTACCTGGGGACCGTCCGCTGCACGAAAGCGGTTCTTCCATACATGCAGAAGGCGGGGCAGGGACACATTGTCAATGTCGCCTCTCTCGCGGGCAAAATCGGTACGGCCAAATCGACTGCCTATACGGCCACCAAACACGCGGTCGTGGGCTTCACGGAGTCGCTGCGGCTCGAATTGAGCGGAACGGGCATCCTCGTGTCTTCCGTCAATCCGGGGCCGATCGATACGCCTTTCTTTGACCGCGCCGACCCGGACGGCTCCTATCTTCGCAACGTCGGCTGGATGGTCATGCCGCCGGAGAAGGTCGCGAAGGCGATCGTCAAGGTAATGGAGCACCGGCTTCCGGAGAAGGACTTGCCTCGGATCGCCGCCGCCGGCGTCCGGATTCGCCGTTTGTTTCCGAGATGGACGGATGCCATCGCCGCAAAACTGTTGAATAAAAAATGAAACGGGGGAATTCGCGTTGACCTCGCAAACTGGGCATACATTCGAAGGATTGGGGCTGAACCCGCAGCTGTCCGAGCGGTTGGCCGACGCCGGCATCGCCGCGCCGACGCCGGTCCAGATCCAATCGATTCCCGCAATCCTGGAAGGCAAGGACGGCGTGCTCGTGTCCCCGACAGGCACCGGCAAAACGCTGGCCTACCTTCTTCCGATTCTGCAGCGGCTGGACGGCTCGAAGCGCGAGACGCAAGCGATCGTCCTGGCTCCTACGCAGGAGCTGGCCATGCAGATCGTGCGGGAAGCCGAAAATTACGGAGCCGCGCTCGGCATTAAAACGGTGGCTTTGATCGGAGGCGCCGCATTGTCCCGGCAATTGGAGCGCATGAAGGCGAAACCGGCGCTTGTCGTCGGAACGCCCGGACGGGTGCGCGAGGTCGCATCCCTCCGGAAGCTGACCTTGCCGGCCGTGAAGCACATCGTCGTGGACGAAACCGACCGCGTGTTTTCGCTGGGCGGCCGGGACGACGTGGAGAAGCTGATCAAGCAATGCTCCAAGGAACGCCAGACGGTATTCGTCTCCGCCACGCGTTCGGACGCGATGAAGGAAGCAGAGAAGCTATGGCTGAATCAGCCGTGGGAGTCCGAGCATGCGGTCCAGGGACCGGAAGCGGGAAGCGGATTGCCGGATACGATCTCGCATTGGTACTTCGTCTGCGAGAAACGCGAGAAAATCGACCTCGTCCGGCGGCTCATGCGGAATACGAAGGTAAGGCCCGTTCTGCTGTTCTTGAACGATATCGAGAGGATCGCCGAGCTGTCGGCCAAGCTGAAATACGAAGGCTTCATGGTCGACGCTCTGTACGGGGACACCTCCGGCAAAGAACGGGGCGAAGCGCTGCGGCGTTTCCGCGGCGGACGGACCGCCTTGCTGATCGCGACGGACTTGGCTGCCCGCGGGCTGGACGTGCCGGGGCTGCCGCTCGTCATCCAATTCGAACCGGCGCTCGACGCTGATCATTACGTGCACCGGGCCGGACGGACCGGCCGAATGGGCAAAGAAGGCATCTCTATTACGCTGGTATCGCCGCAGGAGCGGTTCATCATCGATAAGCTCTCCAAGCAGCTGAAGCTCGACATGGCCCAGAAGACGCTGTACGAGGGCCGAATCGTTTCCCCGGAGGAGGCCGAGTCCGGGCGCCGAAAGTTCAACACCCGGCAAGAAGCGGAAGTAACCAAGGCACCCGCCGAATCGCCGCGCAAGCCGGCCTCGCCGAGCCAGCCAGCCAAACCGAGGGCTGCGAAGTCAGCGCCTCCGGCTCCTTCCGCTAAAGCGAAAAGCAAGGAAAATCGCGAACGCGACCGCAAAAACAAAGGGGCTCCGCGCTGGCTGAAGGAAAAGCGGGAGTCGAGTCCCGGAACCGACCGTCCATAGACCTTCCATTTTAGGACAATGGACTCAAAAAATGCCGGTACCCACCCAAATCAAAAACCGCTCCCGAATCCTTTTAACGTACGGTACAACACCGTGAAATCGGACAAAGGAGTGGTAAATCTTATGCAACACAAGGTACAGGCATGGAAGAAAACGGCAGTCGCTACGCTTGCGCTCAGCATGCTGGCCGGCAGCGCAACGGGATTGGTCGCTTCCGCGAAATCGAAACACGAGGACAACGACGATCACGGCAATTCGAACAAAGGCAAGATCGAAATCCGATATAACTTTAACTTCAAAGACCTGAGCGAGGATAACTACAAATGGGCTTACGCCCACATCATCCGCCTCGTTTCCCAAGGCGTATTCAAAGGCTACGACGACGGCAGCTTCAAGCCGAGCAATAAAATCACGCGCGTCGAGACGATCGTGGCGGCCGTCCGCCTGCTCGGTCTCGAATCCGAAGCCCAGAAGCCGGAAAACATGAACGCCAAGCTGAACTTCAAGGATTTCGACCAACTGAAGAAGAAATATCCGCAAGCCGTCGGTTATGTCGCCGTCGCGCTCAAGAACGACCTGTTCAACGAGAACGACTCCGTCATCCAGGCTGAGAAACCGGCTACCCGCTTGTGGGCATCGGTTCTGCTCGTGAAGAGCATGAAGCTGGAAGCGGAAGCGAGCGCGAAAATGGGCACCGAGCTGTCATTCAGGGACGCCGATGCCATTCCGGCCGGTTCCGTCGGCTATGTCGCCGTCGCGATCGAAAAAGGACTCGTTTCCGGTTATACGGACAATACGTTCCAGCCGAACAAGCCGATCACCCGCGCCGAGCTCGCTTCCATCCTCGACCGCCTGGGCGTTCAATTGCCGGACCAAGGCAACCAGAACAACCAAGCCCAAGCGATCACGGGTACGGTTACCGCGAACGTCTACGGTTCGACTTCGATCACGGTGAAGAAAGCGGACAACACTTCGGTCACCGTGCCGCTTGACGCGAACGTATTCGTATTCCGCAACGGAATCAAATCTCCGGCATCCGCCATCCTGGCGGGCGACGAAGTTCTCGTGCGCACTTATGAAGGCAAAGCCGTATTCATCGAAGTGACGAAAACGGCACAAGCCGCGGTTCAATTTACGGACGCCGGCAAAATCAGCTCTTTCACGTTCGATGCTTCCGGCAAGATTGCCACGCTGTCTCTGACCCGCGACGTGAACGGAACGACGTCCACGATCGTCTATAACGTGGATCCCAGCGTGAAAATCACGGGAGGAAACGGCGTTTTGGCCGCTAGCCTCGTGGTCATCGTCAAAGGCGAGAATACGCTCGTCAAAGAAATCCAAATTACGGGCTAATCGTTACGTGATCGGCCTTTCCCCCAGAAGCGCGCTCGGCCCGTCGGCCGGGCGCGTTTTTTGTGCGTCGTTCCTCCGGCAAGTTATAATAGGAAGGATAGCTGCGAGAGGAGAGAATTTCGTGGTTCGTAACGAGATGGCGGCCGAAGCCTTGCGGGTGTCCGCCTTGACGGGCGGCTACAGCGCGAAAAGGCCGGTGCTGCACGGTATCACGTTCGAGGTCCGCGCCGGCGAGATCGTCGGGCTGATCGGCTTGAACGGAGCGGGCAAGAGCACGGCCATCCGGCATGTTCTCGGCTTGATGACGCCGCAGGCGGGGGAAGTGAAAATCGCGGGGGTCGGATTGGAAGAAGACCGGGCGAAATATCGGCAATCCTGTGCATATGTGCCGGAACAGCCGATTCTGTTTCCCCATCTGACGGTGAGGGAACATTTGCGTTTTACGGCGATGGCATACGGGCTCGACAAGGAGCAGGCGGAACGCCGTTCTGCCGAGCTTGCACAAGCATTCCGCATGACGGATGCGCTTGATAACTTGCCCGATACGCTCTCCAAAGGCATGAAGCAGAAAACGATGCTGATGAACGCGCTGCTGGTTTCGCCGGCTCTGCTGATCATCGACGAGCCCTTGCTGGGCCTTGATCCGCTGGCGATTCGGGGGCTGCTGTCCGCGCTTGAGGAAGCGCGCTCCAGCGGTTGCGCGATTCTGCTCAGCTCCCATATCTTGCCCGCGCTGGAGCGGCGGGCGGACCGGCTGGTCGTGCTGCACAGGGGAAGAATCATCGCCCAGGGAACGCCGTCGGAAGTGAAACGGCAGGCGGGTTTCGCCGGTCCCGACGATTCGCTGGACGACGCGTTCGAGGCGCTGGTGCGGCAGGCGGACGCGGAAGGGGGAGCCCCGGGTGCCTGACGGAAGCGAGGAGCAGCGGCGGTTTTTGCTTTCGCTGAGAGGGAAAAGGGCGGCCGCTTTCCGTTCTGAGGTTGTTCCGTATTTCCGGTACGTCTTGCAAAGCGGATTCGGGCTGGCGGCGTCCGCGATCCTGTTCGCGGCCGTCATCGGCTATGCGAATCTGCTGCGCGACATGCCGCCGAACTTGCCCGCCGGGATTATCGGGGCCGCGGCGCTCGCTTTAGCGGCCGTATGGTCGCCGATGCGAACGTATCTGATGCCGGCGGACCCGGTGTTCCTGCTGCCGATGGAAATGACCGTCCTTCACTCCTACATACGTCCGGCTTTCATGAACGCCGTCCGGACCGGGGTATTCCGGCCGTTGGCCGTCTATTGTATCTTCGTTCCTTTATACGTCAGGGCGCCGGCCACCGAATCGGAAGCGTCCGGAAGATCTCTTGCGTTGCTGGGACTGATATTCGCGGCGGTCGGGGCCTGGAATGCCTATGGGGCTTGGCGTGAAAGGCAGACGATCGGCCAGGGCGCCCGGATGCTGCTCCGAGCCGCCCGGTACGCCGCGACGCTGGCGTCCGTCTGGGCGTTGCTGAACGGAGCGCCGCTGCCGGCGGCAGGCTTGACTGCCGGGCTTCTGCTGCTCCTTGGCTTGGTTTGGAGAATGACGCGGCAACAGAAGCTGCCGTGGGAGCGGCTCATCCGGGAAGAAGCGGCGGCGAGAAGGCGGTGGTACCGGTTTCTCAGTTGGTTCGTGGACGTGCCTTCCCAGGATTCCCGGCCGGCGAAGCGGCGGTGGGCCGCCTGGATTCCCGAGCGGATGGCATGGAATCGCGGGCGCGCCTGGCCGTATCTCTACGGCAAAACGTTTATCCGCGGGGAGACGTTCGGCGCATGGGCCAGATGGCACGCCGCGGCGTTCCTGGTTATCCTCGCAGCTGACCACGGTGCGGTCAGTTGGGTGGCTTTCGCCCTCGCAGCTTTCGTTGGCGGCGTGCAGTTGACCGAGCTGGCCGGCTTCAAGCTCGCGCTCTCGGCTGAGTCGCTTCCGCTGGAGCGGGACGAACGGCGCTTCGCGGCGGCGAAGACGGCGCGTGCGGCCGGAACGGCGGGAACCGTTCTGCTCTGGCTGGCCGCGGCGGTTCCACAAGGGGCGTACAGGGAAACGACCGGAATCGCCTTGCTGGCCGCGGGCATTCTATGGAGCGTTTGGGTGATCCCCAGAAGGCTCGCCAAGCCGCGGGAAGACGAAGACGACTGAATAAAGGAGACATCACGAAATGGCGGATCCGAGAGTTGTCCAATTGGCGGACATCCTGATACATCATTCGCTTCGGGTGCAGCCGGGCGATAAAGTGCTGATCGCGGGCTATGCGGCGGCCGAGCCGCTCATCCGGGAGACGTACCGGAAGGTGCTGCAGGCGGGAGGCATCCCGATCACGCAGGTGAATCTGCCGGAGCTGGAGCGCATCTATTTCGAGGAATCGAACGAGCAGCAACTGGCTTATACCGAACATCTGGATTGGCTTTATCATCATGCCGATTGCTACCTCCGGATTTTAGGAGGAGACAATCCGAAGGAACTGACCGGCATCGAGGGCGCGAAACAGTCCGCCCGCAGCCGGGCAAGGGCGCCGCTGTCCCAGTACTTGATGTCCGGCAAGGTTCGCTGGGTGCTGACGATGTTCCCGACGATGTCGCATGCCCAGGAAGCGGACATGTCACTCGAAGAGTACGAGGATTTCGTCTACGGGGCGGTCATTGCCGACTACGGGAAAATGGAGCGCGAGATGCGCGGCATCGCGGATCTGTTCGACGCGGGGGCCGAAGTGAGGATCGTCGGCAAGGAAACCGACCTCACGGTGAACATTGAAGGGCGTAAGGCCGTACTGTGCCATGGCCGCCGCAACGTGCCGGACGGGGAATTCTACTATACGCCCAACCTGGGATTGACGGAGGGCCATATTTATTACGAGTGGCCGACGTTGTATCAGGGGAAGGAAGTGTCCGGCATTCGCCTGACGTTCCGCGAAGGTCGCATCGTCGATTATTCGGCGGAGAAAGGCGGCGACGCGCTGGAGCAGGCGCTCAATACGGACGAGGGGTCCCGTTCTTTGGGCGAGCTCGGCATCGGCGTGAATTTCGGCATCGCCGGTCCGACGAAGAACATCCTGTTCGACGAGAAAATCGGAGGTTCCGTGCATTTGGCCGTCGGACGGGCCTATGAGGCGGGCGGCCCGGGAGGCAACGTATCCGCCATCCATTGGGACATGGTCAAAAGCCTGAAGGACGGCGGGGAACTGTACCTCGACGGGAAGCTGATGCAGCGGAACGGGGTTTGGTTGATCGGAAGCTGACCGCGCTGCACTTCACCCCTCCTCACCGCAGGTGATACGAGGCTTCCCGAACCTTGAGCGCGAAGTCGAGCGGACGGTCGATCGCGGCGAAGTGCAGATAATAGAGCTTCGGCTGGTCATAAAGCCAATGGTTATGGAGCGCGGTTACCGGGATCCGGTATCGGGCCAATACCGAAATGAACGGGTTGACCTCTTCCTGAAGAAGGGCGACTTCGCCCAAACATAAGGCCAAGCCGTCGGCGTCGGGGGCTTCGTACGCGAACTCCAGCATCGCCGTCGACGGGGCGGGGCGGCCTAATACCTTGACCGGAAGGCTGCGGGGAATGCCCACCGAGCAGCCGGTACCTCTCGGTTCGGGATGTCCGCCGAGCAGGTCGGCGAAACGCCGGCACAATCCAGGGTCCATCTGGTTCTCCATGGTCATCCACTCCCTTCAAGCCATACTATGCACGGGCCCAATCAGGGTTCGCATCGCGCGAACGCAAAAAACGCCGCCTGCCGCGTCCAATGACGCGCAGGCGGCGTTTTATAAAGTTTACCGTTTTACTTACCGTTTCTAACGTCCTGCACGGCCGAATGGATCCGGTGGAACAGATCCTCAAGCTGCGGCTCTTCGATACACGAGAACGCAACGCGCAGGTCGGTCCCGCCGAGGGCGATCGTGCCGACTCCGTATTCGTTCAGAAGGCGCTGCCGCACGGCTTCGGCGTCGACGTCGAGCTTCAGGCACATGAAGTAGCCGGAGTTGAACGGGTAGTATTGCAGATCACCGCCGTACTTGCCGCCGTCCAGCAGCTGCTTCACGCGGTTGGCGCGGCCTTTCATGATCGCGTATTTCTGCGCTTTCTGTTCGGCGAAATCCGGAGATTTCAAGGCTTTCAGCACGAACGTCTGCGAAGGATGGGGTCCGCTCGAGATGGTCGCCCGGATGATGCCCAGCGTCTTCTGCTCCAATGCCGCCAGGCAAGCTTCGGATTGGCCGCCGTAGGTGATGAAGCCGACGCGGAAGCCCCACACGTACTCTTCCTTCGTGGCTCCGTCGATTTTGATCGGCAGCACCCGCTCATGCAGGCCGCACAGCCGGCCGAACAGGGACTCGTGCAGGGAATTTTCGAAAAACAGCGCGAAGTACGCGTCGTCCGTCACCGTGACGACGTTGATGCCGGCTTCCGCCGCTTCGCGGATCGCTTCGACGATCGCGCTGCCTTCTTCCGCGCCGGGCGTGTAGCCAGTCGGGTTGTTGGGGAAGTTCAGCAGCACGATCGCTTTGCCGCGGCCTTTCTGGGACAGCAGCGCGTCGCGAAGGCCTGCGGCGTTGAATTTATCGTCGGCGTCATACAGCGGATATTCGACCATGACGGCGCCGCGGCGCACGCCGAACGTAAGCTCGTAATTTTCCCAATTTTTGTCCGGAAGGATAACGGCATCTCCCTCGTCGACGAACAAGTCCGCCACGATGCTGAGGCCATGGGTCAAAGCGTTCGTGACGACGGGCAGGCTGAACGTTTTGCCGGCCAGGGACGGGTTCTCCTCCAGCATCTTGTCGCGCCAGACGGTACGCAGTTCGGGCTTGCCCGCAGGCGGCGCGTATTCATATATGTCCTTCGGGTCGTATGCGGACAGCGTCTCCTGGATCACTTGCAGATGCATCGGCTTCCCGTTCTCGGTGGCAATGCCGATCGTGGCGTTATAGACGCCTGCTTTCTGCTTCGCGTCCGCGGATTGGCTGAGGATGCCGACCTTCGGGAAATAAACGGCTTTGCCGAGTTTCGAAACCATTTCGAAAACGCGGGGCTGCTCCTTGGCGATCGTCTCGTTGAGCTGCTGTGCGAGGGGATTCATGTTTTCATCCTTCCACGTAATCATTTCTCGGTAAACGATTGGTCATTGGTATTATACACGAACGGACCCGGAGCGTCATTCCTTGATCGCGCTGAAGCGCAAAAAAGCCGATAACCGGTTTCCGGTCATCGGCCGTCGTCCTTAATCGTCGTCGCCCTCATCTTCGTCATGGCCGTGGTCGCCATGGTCGTGATCCTTCTCATGGTCTTTATCGTCATGGCCGTGATCGTCGTCGTCGTCGTTTTCGTCTTCATCGTCATTGCCGTCATTTTTCTTTTTCGCCTTATAAGCCGCATTGTTTTTGCTCTTTTTGTCTTCTTTCACTTTGGCTTTGATCATGACTTTGTTTTTATTCTGTTTGATCGAGATTTCAACTTGGGCCGCAGCGGGAGCTTTGACGGCGGGTGCTTTCTCGACCGATGCTTCCACTGCGGGAGTAGTTGCGGCAGGTTGTGCCGTCGTTTGACTGACTTCCGCCGCAGGTTCGAATTTAACCGGTTTGGCAGCGTCCTCCGTCTTGGCGGGTTGATCGTCCCCGGTGACGGCCGGCTCGGCGTCATGCGTGTAGAGAACCAGAATGATTTTGAAGATGGCGTGCCAGCCTTTCGATGCCTTAGCGTCCTCGTCGTCCGATGCGGCATCCTCCGAAACATTCGTAGAAGAGGCTTCGGCGCCGAGGCGTAAAATCTCTTCAATTAAATTTTTCAGTTCCGTTTGTTTGGCATCGAGCGTCACGCTGTTTTGACCGGTAACGGCCGGCGTGATGACCGCTGCAGGCTGGGAACTCGATTCAGCTGCATGGATGAAAGCGGAAGAGTGGAAAAACATGACGGCGGCCGTTAAGCCAAAGACGGATTTTCGGATAAACGATTTTTTCATTTGCGGCTTTCCCCCAGTTTGACTGATATGGTAAGTAACTCGCCTAATATACAGATTCGGAGGGCCAAGCCGTTTTGGGGGCGTGGTGCGTGATTTTTTGCGGCTTCCAATATTTATGGCCGGAACACAATGCTGTACAATAGAAAAGGCAAGTTGGAATTTGTCGAGGAGGAAGTCTCCGATGCTCAACGCCGCGCCGTCTTCGTTCGTGCTGCTGCCCTCGTTCGCCAAGATCTCCTGTGAACCGGGCTGGAAGTGGCAGAAACGCGAAAAACCGATGGCGAATTACGATTTGTTTTACGTCTGGAGCGGGGAAGGGGAAGTCACGCTGAATGGGAAGGTCTATCCGGTGGGCGCAGGAAGCTGCTTCCTGTTTCGGCCGGGCGACCATCCGACGGCGACGCATAACCCCCAGAAGCCCCTTGTCTTAACCTATATCCATTTTGACGTCTCGGAGCCCGTGACCGAAGTTCCGGAGCATTACCGGGTTCTCAAGGATCCGATCGATTTCGAGTTTCTCCTGTCCCGTTACGTACGACTGTTCCTCGTGGAGACCTTCGCGGCGGCGGAGGAAGCCCGGCTGATCCTGAAACAGCTGATGATCCACCTGCTGCGCCATGACCGGGAAGAGCCGGTGGAGCGCAAGGCCAGCAACCAGCTGACGGAGAGCATCCACGAGGTGGCCAACTACATCCGCCAGCATCCCGGTACCGCCCATCGGGTGGACGACCTGGCGGCAAGGGCGGGATTGTCGCCGCGGTACTTCTCCATCAAGTTCAAGGAGATGATCGGCATGTCCGTGCAGACGTACATGATCCGGACCCGGATCGAGCGGGCGCAGCATCTGCTGGTCCACGCGGGAATGAACGTCACGGAAGTCGCCGACGCCCTCGGTTATCGGGACATTTTCTTTTTCAGCCGGCAATTCAAGCAGTACACGGGCAAAAGCCCGTCGGAAATCCGTTGACCCACGGCAAAGGCCCGCAATCCTCCAGAGGATTACGGGCCTTTTCTGCTTTTCTGTATTTCATCTGCGAGTAAAAATAGCGGGAAAACCTGGTATTGTTTTTCGAGGAATTCGAGATATTCACGCTTTATTAGGAAAAACTCCCACTATTCACTTGGAAAAACGCGAAACCCCAGGCAATCTCAAAATTTAGTGGGAGCTTTTCCTACTATTTTTGAATTTACTCCGATGGGGTCAAAAATAGTGGGAACTTTTCCCGCTATTCATGTCACCATGTTGCGCGACCCGACTATGGGTTACGATTTCGGAATCAGCGTGCCGAGGCGTTCGCCCATGCGAACCTTGTCTCCGGTGCGCAAATCCGTACGCGGATCGAGCGTGCCGTCCTCGGTGAGCAAGACGACCGTGGAGCCGAATTCGAAGTAGGCGAGCTCGCCGCCGCGTTCCAGCGTTTTGGGCAGCGGTTCCACGTAGCGGATGCTGCTCACATTGAGGGCGCCGACCTTTACGACGGCCACCTCGCCTTCGCCGTGCCGCACGTACGTGACCAATCTTTCGTTGCGGGAGAGTACCCTGCGCATGAACGTCAGGCCGAAATCGTTCACCGGATAGACCCGGCCGGGCACGTGCTCCGTTTCCACGATCTCACCTTCGCAAGGAGAATGGATGCGGTGGTAGTCGGTCGGACTCAAATAGAGCACCCAGTAATAACCGTTTCGGTATTGCGGGATGCGCGGTGAGCCGTTCAGCAGCTCATCCAGCGTATAGTCCTGCCCTTTGATTTGAAGAAGAAGTCCGTCGCGGATCGGGCCGCAGCCGGTGATCAAGGCGTCAACCGGGCTGACCAGCGCATCGGCGGCCGAATCGACCGTCCGGCTGCCCGGCTTCAGCCTCCGCGTGAAAAATTCGTTCAGCGAGCGGTAGTCCTCCAGCTTCTTCTCCGCTTCTTCCACGGAGATGCGGTACGTTTCGGCGAAACGGCGGATGAAGCGGCGGCTGAACGCCGATTTGGCGAAAGCGCCGGTCATCCTCGAAACGAATTTGCGGGAGCTGAGCTCCGTCATCGCACGCAGCAGTCGGCGATTCATGAGGCCGGCCACTCCTTTATTCCCGTCATATTTTGCATCTGCTTAGTGTGCCACAAGACCGGACAAAGCGCAAGAGAAGCGCCCATCCTCGTGACGTGCCCATAGGTGAATGCATATGATACTCCAGACTCGATTACGGGGAAGGAGAGGGACATGAGAAAGGACAAACCGAAAGGGCCGCCCAAAAGCCGCAAACCGCTATTCTACGTCGATAATCCGAACAAACTCGAGCTTGAATGGCTGGACGATATAAACAAGGCCGATGAAAAATCGGTAGCGGTGACCGGCGCGGCCGCGGAAGCGGCAGTCTCGGATCCGCCGGGGAAATCCGCAGCCGCGAAGCCTGCGGATGCGAAAAAGAAACGGGTTGCCGGCAAAGCCGGCGCCAAATCGGGCGCCGGTGTCTGGAGATCGGCGACGCCGCCGGCCGCGCCGAAGTCGGAATCGGAGCCCAAATCCGTCCGTCGGACGAAACAGACGGCGCCAGTCTCGGATGAGGAAGGCCGGACGCAGAAACTCGAATCCGTATCGGCCGACGAGGCCGCCCGGGTCGAAACGGAATCATCCGCCGAGGTTCATGCGGTGGAGGAGGCGTGGGAAGAGGTTCCGTTCTCCATGGAGCCGGATCCGGACGAAGACCATGAGCTGTTTAACGCAGAGGAGAGGCACGCCAAGCTGGAGGAAAAACGGCTGCCCGCCAAACCGGCGCCTATCGTGTACACCGACGACCTGGCGGACGGTTCGGTCACCGGCGATAAAATCGCGCCTTATACGATCGGCACCCGGCAGCTGGGCTCCGGCTCGGTCCGCACCGACGCCATCGCGGATTTCTCGGTCACGGCGATCAAGCTGGCGGACGGCTCCGTTACTTCTACGAAGCTGGCTCCCGAGTCCGTCACAGGCGAGCACCTGACCAAAAACTCCATTTCCGGACAGAAGATCCGCGACCGTTCGATCACTTCCGAGAAGCTGAAGGACGGAAGCATTTCGTCCGAGAAGCTGGCGGACCGAACGATCAGCGCGGACAAAATCGCGGAAGGCTCGATCCAGCCGAAACACTTGAGCTTATCCGTCATCACCAGCGAATTGCTGCAGGACCAGGCGATCACCGGGGATAAAATCCGCAGCGCCACGATCCGCAGCGAGCATTTGGCCAACGAGAGCGTCGACACCTCCAAGCTGGCGGACGGTGCCGTGACGACCTCCAAGCTGCGGGATGCTTCGATCACCGGCGACATTCTCGCCAAAGGCGCCATCGAGTCGAGGCACCTGGCCGATGGTTTGATCCTGGCCGATCACGTTGCGGTCGGCATCATACAGGGAAAACATTTGGCCCCTCGAGCCATCGGGCCGGATCAGCTCGCCGAAGGAGCCGTCGGAAGCCGCGAGCTGGCCGACCGTTCCGTCACGGCAAGCAAGCTGGCCTCCGGATCCGTCGTACCGGAGCATCTGCGTCCCGAGTCGGTGCAAGGCCGGCATCTCGCCGAAAAAGCCGTCGAACCCCGCCATCTGGCGGACGATGCGGTGACGGCTTCCAAGCTGGGCGAGCAGTCCGTGACGACGATGAAGCTCGTTGACCATGCGGTAACCTCAACCAAAATCGCGGACCAGAGCATCGTATCCGGCAAAATCGCCGACGACGCGGTGCTGGCCCGGCACTTGGCCCGGGGAAGCGTTTCGGCCGACAAGCTCGCGGACGGCGCCATAGAGTCCAGGCACGTATCGCCGAAGTCGCTGGATGGCAAACATTTGGCGGATGGCTCGGTCGGCAGCGCCCATTTGCAGGACGGATCCATCGGTTCTCTCCAATTGTCCCGAGGCTCCGTGAAAGGCCCTCATTTGTCGGAGGCATCCGTCGGGACTCCCCATTTGGCCAAACAGGCCGTGATTGGCGAGAAGATCGCGGACGGATCGGTCGGCGCCCGTCATCTGGCGGCGGATTCCGTGAAAACGGACCATCTGGCAGCCGAGAGCGTCACGTCCGAGAAATTGTCGGCCGGGGCGCTGCGACCGTTCCATTTCGGAGCCGAATCCGTGTCGGGAGGCGCGCTTGCCCAGAAATCCGTGGAAAGCCGGCACCTGAAGCCGGGCGCGGTCGAGTCGAACCATCTGGCGGCCGGTTCGGTGAGCGCCCAAGCGCTGCAGCCGGAATCGGTGACGGATAAAGCGATCGCTTCGGGAGCGATCGGGGAAAGGCATCTCGGCGTGCGGTCGGTTCTCACCCACCATCTGGCGGATCATGTGATCACTTCCCTCAAATTGTCGCCGGAAAGCGTGTCGACCGACAAACTGGCCGATTTTGCGGTCACATCGTCCAAATTGGCGGACGGCAGTATCACCTCTGCGAAACTGGAAGAAGGCGCGGTCCGCGCCTCGGCTCTGGCAGGCGGTGCCGTTACGGCGAAGGCGATCGCGGCCGGCGCCGTCGGAACCGAGCATCTGAAAGCCCAATCGGTCGGATCGGCCCAGTTGGCGGACGGCAGCGTGAGCGCTAAAGCGCTGGCCGAGGGTGCGGTCACCACTTCGGCTTTGGCCACGGGCTCGGTCAGAGGAGAACAGCTGTCCGCGGAGGCGGTCGAAAGCCGGCATTTGTCGCCTCAGTCGGTGCAGGATTTCCATTTGGCGGAGAAAAGCGTCCGCGGCATCCACGTCCACGAAGGATCGATTCGTTCGCCCCACATCGCGAACCAATCGGTTGAGAGCCAGCACTTGGCGGAAGGCGCTGTCGAGAGCGACCATATCGCGGTAGAAGCGGTGGGGCCGGATCATTTGAAGCCCAAGTCCATCCAATCCTCGCATCTTGACGAAGGCGCGGTGGGCGCCGACCATCTGGCCGACGACAGCATCGGCGAAGCGAAGCTGCGCAAAGGCGCGGTCACTTCGGCAAAGCTCGCCGACGGCGCGGTGACGCCTGACAAACTCGAGCCGGGAAGCGTGAGAAGCGAGCATTTCGCTCTCGAAAGCATCGGCGGCAAACATCTAAAGCCGGAATCCGTGCACGGATACCATCTTCGTAAAGGCACCGTGACGATGTCCCACCTGTCGGCTGATCTCTACGAATGGACCAAGAAAATGGACCGTCCGGTCGGCTACGAACGGCTGGAGACCGATTCGGTCGGTGCCCTCCATCTCCGTGACGGTGCCGTTGAATCGGGCAAAATCGCCAACGGCGCGGTGACGTCGTCCAAACTGGCCGCCAATTCGGTCGGCAGCGGCCAATTGCAGGACCAGGCCGTCGACGGCGGGAAAATCGCGGATGGCGCAGTCGGCGCGGAACATCTCTCGGCGGGTTCGGTATCTACGGAACACGTGGCGGACGGCGCGATTACCGCGGCGAAGCTGGAAACCTCGCTTCTCCAAACGATCGAAGCTTCGGCGGGGGCGGTAACGGAAGACCGGCTTGCCGACAGGTCGGTAACGGAGGAGAAGCTGGCGTTCGATGCGGTCGGATTCGCCCAGATCAAGGATCAGGCCGTTGACCGGGACAAAATCGCAGAGAGCGCGGTCGGTCCCGACCAACTGGCACTCGGGGCGGTGTCGGAAGGCCATCTGGCGGACGGAAGCGTGACGGAAGCGAAGCTGGAAGCAGCGCTTAGGGACCGGCTCGATTTCGCCGCGGCGCCTATTACGGAATCGCGGCTCGAGGATGGGGCGGTGACCGGAGCCAAACTTGCGGGGGCTTCCGTCGGAAACGCGCAATTGCGGGATCAAGCGGTGGATGGCGATAAAATTGCGGGCGGAGCGGTCGGTTCCGAGCAGTTGGCGTTCGGCGCGGTGTCGGAAGCCCACCTGGCCGACGGGAGCGTCTCGGCGGCGAAACTGGACGAATCGATTCGGGCGTCCATCGATAGCGCGCTGAAGCCGATCGGAACGGAACGGCTCGTGGACGGCTCGGTGACGGAGAGAAAGCTCGGAATCGCATCGGTCGGCCGTGCGCAGTTGAAGGATCAATCCGTGGACGGCGAGATCATCGCGGATGGGGCGGTCGGTGCGGGGCATCTGGCTTTCGGCGCGGTGAGGGAGACGCATCTGGCCGAAGCCATCGTGACGGCTGCGAAGCTGGACGATGCTTTGCGGCAGGCGATCGAGAGCTCGCTGGAGCCGATCGGGTCCGATCGGCTGATCGACGGCGCGGTCACGCAGAGCAAGCTGGCGGCCGGTTCGGTCGGCCGCGCGCAACTGAAAGATCAATCCGTGGACGGGGAAATCATCGCGGTCGGCGCAGTCGATTCGGGGCAATTGGCTTTCGGAGCCGTGAGAGAGTCCCACCTGGCCGATGCCAGCGTCACGGCGGCAAAGCTGGACGATGCTTTGCGGCAAGCGATCGAAAGTGCGCTGGAGCCGATCGGTTCCGGACGGTTGGTCGACGATTCGGTGACGGAGCGCAAACTGGCCGCCGGATCGGTTGGCGCCGATCAGTTGAAGGATCAGTCGGTCGGCGGGAATAAGATCGGGGATCGGGCGATCGGGCCGGGGCATTTGGCTTTCGGCGCCGTAAGGGAGATGCATTTGGCGGATGCCAGCGTGACGGCGGCGAAGCTGGACGACGGTTTGCGGCAAGCCATCGAAAGCGCGCTGGAACCGATCGGGTCCGGCCGGCTGATCGACGGATCGGTCACGGAGAGCAAGCTCGCAATCGGTTCGGTTGGTCGGGCGCAATTGCAAGATCAAGCGGTCGACGGGGCGAAAATCGCGGATGGCGCGGTGGGCTTCAGGCAGCTCGGCTCCGATGTCGTGGGGACGACGCATTTGGTCGACGGCAGCGTATCGGCGGCGAAGCTGGAGGATGCTTTGCGGCAAGCGATCGAAAACGCGTTGCTGCCGATCGTCGCGGACCGGTTGGCCGACGGATCGGTCACGGAGAGCAAGCTCGCGATCCATTCGGTTGGGACGGACCAATTGAAAGATCAGGCCGTCGACGGAGAGAAGATCGCGGGGGGAGCGGTCGGCTCCAACCAGCTCGGATTCGGCGCGGTGAAAGGACCGCACTTGGCGGACGGAAGCATCACGGCGGATAAGCTGGAAGAAGCCTTGCGGCTTGCGATTGAGTTCGCCCTGCAGCCTGTCGGAGCCGAACGGTTGACCAACGGCTCGATCACGGAAGAAAAACTGGCGCTGCATTCGGTCGGCGCCGAACAGCTCAAAGATCGATCGGTGGATGGTGAGAAGATCGCGGGGGGAGCGGTCGGCTCCGATCAACTCGGTTTAGGCGTCGTGAAAGGGCCGCACTTGGCGGACGGCATCGTGACGGCGGAGAAGCTGGAGGAAGAGCTGCGGCAAGCGATCGAGAACGTCTTGCGGCCGATCGGCGATGACCGGCTGACCGACGGCTCGGTCACGGAAAGCAAACTCGCCCTTCATGCGGTAGGCTCCGCTCAGCTGAAGAATCAAGCGGTGGACGGAAGCAAAATCGCGGATGCGGCGATCGAATCCCGTCACTTGGGTTTTGGCTCCGTAAACGAAGCGCATTTGGCGGACGGCAGCGTTACCTCGGAGAAGCTGAATGAAGCCGTGCGAGCCGCGATCGCGGACGCTCTGCGGCCGATCGGGGAAGAACGGCTGACCGACGGCGCGGTCACGGAAGGCAAACTCGCCCTAGAAGCGATAGGCGCGGCGCAGTTGAAGGATCAAGCCGTGGACGGCAGCAAAATCGCGGACGCGGCGATCGAATCCCGCCACCTGGCGATCGGCTTGATAAGCGAAGCGCATCTGGCGGACAACAGCGTTACGGCGGAGAAGTTGAGCGAGTTTCTGCGGAGCACGATCGCGGACGCCATTCGGCCGATCGGGGAAGAGAGGCTGACGGACGGCGCCGTGACGGATATCAAACTCGCCCTTCATGCGGTAGGCGCCGAACAGCTGAAGGATCAAGCCGTGGACGGCAGCAAAATCGCGGATGCCGCAGTCGAATCCCGCCACCTGGCGATCGGCTCGATAAGCGAAGCGCACCTGGAGGACGGCAGCGTGACGGCGGAGAAGTTAAGCGAGTTCGTGCGGAACGCACTCGCGGACGCCGTACGGCCGGTCGGGGAAGACCGGCTGACGGACGGCTCCGTCACGGAAGGCAAATTGGCGCTGCATTCGGTCGGGACGGCGCAACTGAAAGACCAAGCCGCGGACGGAAGCAAAATTGCGGATGCGGCGATCGAATCCCGCCATCTCGGCTCGGGAGCCGTAACGGCGGATAAATTGGCTGCAGGCGTCGTGGGCACCGACCAACTGGCCGATCTGTCGGTAACCGCAAGCAAACTCGCTCCAGGCGCGATCGGACCGGAGCAGCTCGTGGCCGGCATTGTCGGAGCGGCGCATATCGCGGAAGGCTCGATCGGCAACGCGCACCTGGCGGAAGGCAGCATTAGCGAAGCGAAGATCGCCGACGGCAGCGTAACCGAGGCGAAGCTGGCGGACGCCAGCATCAGCGAAGCCAAACTGGCGTACCGTTCGGTCACGGAAGGCAAACTGGCTTACGGGAGCGTCAGCACCGCGAAGCTGATCGACGGCGCCGTAACCGAGGCGAAGCTGGCAGACGGTTCCGTCACCGAATCGAAGCTCGCCGAAGGTTCGGTGACCGAGACGAAGCTGGAGGACGGTTCCGTCACCGAATCGAAGCTCGCCGAAGGTTCGGTGACCGAGGAGAAGTTGTCGCCGGAAGTGAGAGAACTGCTGGCCCGGGCGGAACATGCCGCCGCCGAAGCCGTATCCTACGCCAGCGCGCCGATCTCGCTCGAATTGATGGATAGCAGCATCGCGGGACGGCATCTCGTGGACGACAGCGTCGACGGCGCCAAACTCGCGCAGGGAAGCGTAACGCCCCAGCACCTGGCGTTCCTTCCGGTAGCCGCGCAGCAGCCTGGCGTGACGCTTACGTATGGCAGCCTTCCGTATGCCTTCCAGGGCGCGAGCGAGGCGATCGAAGTCACGGTGGTCTTCGATCGGCCTTTCTCCGACGATTCCTACGTTCTGTTCGCCATGTCGGACCATCCGTCCTGCAGTTGTTTCCTGCGGACCAAACGGACGGACGAAGCCGTGGTACAGATCGTGCGCACGCGTCTGGGACCGGAACCGCACGGAACGATTCAATGGCTGGCGGTGGGCAGATAACGGAGTACCGGATTCCGCGGTTGCGGGTCCGGTACTTTTTTTGCCGTTTGCGGAACCGTACATATGCCGTTGCGATAGGACACGGCAAACATACAATGATTTACCGGAAGGATGATGAAGGAGGTTGCGCGTTGAAAGCTGTCATTTTGGCAGGGGGCACGGGTTCCAGGCTGAAACCTCTCACCTACTGGACGAACAAGCATTTGCTGCCGGTGGGTACCTACCCGATGATCTGCTACGGGGTGACCGCCTTACGGGACGCCGGAATTCGTGACATTGTCATCGTGACGGGGCGCACGGCGCTTGCCGGTTTTGCCGACGTGCTCGGCAGCGGGCGCGATTGGGGCGTTTCCTTGACGTACAGGGTGCAGGAGGAGGCGGGGGGCATCGCGCAAGCGCTCGAATTGGCCCGCCCGGTCATCGCCTCCGGCGAGAAATTCGCCGTGCTGCTGGGGGATAACTTGTTCGAGGAAAACCTGGGACACTTCCGGGAGCGATTCGAGCGCCAGCCCGAAGGAGCGATGGTCTTGCTCAAAAAGGTGGATGATCCGCGCAGATACGGGGTTCCCATATTGTCCGAGACGGACGGTAAAATCGTTCGGATCGAGGAAAAGCCGGAACGTCCGCAAACCGATTTTTGCGTGACCGGGCTATATTTTTATGACAGCGGCGTTTTCGACTTGATCGAGAACATCAGCCCTTCCCAGCGGGGGGAAATGGAAATTACCGATGTCAACAATGCCTATGCCATACAAGGGAAATTGGCCTTCGCGAAAGTGCACGGATGGTGGACGGACGCGGGAACCTTCGAAGCCTTGGAATCGGCGGGCAAAAAGTTGAAGGGTTTTCTGCCTTAAAGGGAATGGGCGGAAAGCCGCGAATCCGCATGCGAGGTGATGGATTTGCCGGCCATATCCGAATCGTCCCTGAAAGCCCAAGGCCGGGCCGCTTACCGGCAAGGCTTCGAGGAAGGCTTCCGTCAAGGGGTCCGCGCCGGCGGGCAGCATTACGGAATCCTTTTCGAGGGGACCAGCATCGTGATCCCGACGCATAACCAACTGGCACATCTTAAAAAATGCCTGGAAAGCGTCGAGAAGCATACGGAATCCGCTTACGAGATCTTGGTGGTGGATAACGCCTCTGCCGACGGAACGGCGGAGTATTTGAAATCGCTCCGCGGGCGGATCCGATTCTGCGTGTTGGAGGAGAACCGGGGATTTTCCGGCGCGGTGAATATCGGACTCATGATGGCGAAAGGCAGGACGATCGTTCTGCTTAAGCCCGACACCTGGGTTACGGGAAATTGGCTTCAGAATCTCCTGGTTTGCCTGAACAGCGATGCCCGCATCGGCATGGTCGGGCCGCTCTCGGACACGGTCGGCGGAGCGCAGCGAATTCGGATATCTAACCTCAAGGCGGAGGAGAAGGAGGCTTTCGCGCGCGAGCACAATCGGAGCCGGCCGACCCAATGGCGGGACTCCGATTCGCTCCAGAGCTTCTGTTTGCTGTTTCGCAGGGAACTGTTCGAAGAAATCGGGTATTTCGACGAAGGCTTCGAGTCCGGAAAGCTCCATGACCTGGACTACAGCATCCGTGTACGTTTGGCCGGCAAACGCCTGGTCATCGCGAGGGATACTTTTGTCCGCCATGCCGGAAGCGAAAACCGGGCCGAGTCCGAGAATGCGTTAACCGGGCAGGATCCTCAAGACCAAAGCTGCTTCACGACCAAATGGAGCGACGCGATCGGATGGCTGCAAAGAGCCGCCATACAGGCTCAGGAGGAGCGGGAAGGTCTACCTGCCGGAACTTTGTTTTATCCGCAGCGGGTCGTCGTTCAGGGAGTCGGGGACTCCGTTTATTGGATCGAAGGAGGACATCGTCATCTCGTCCGCGGTTCGTTGTCGTTTCCGTCCGTCCGGCTGTCGCAGGTCGATTTGCGGCGCTGGCCGGTTGGGGATACCATTCATGCCCGGGAAGTGGAGGTCAGATGGCGCGGTTTGGATGATCCGGACGGTTGGGGAGGAGTGGCGCAGCTGTCGGACGGTACCGTGTATTACCTGGAGGGAAGCACGGTGCGCAGGGTGGTCAGCACGCCCGCCATGCATTCATGGAACCTGCACCTCAAGCCCGTCCAATTCGTCCATAAAGCTGATCTCGCCGACCGTATCGCCGGTCTCCCCATCGTCTCTCTGCCCTTATTGAAGCAGCGTTTGTAACGTGTGGCACACTCAAGGCAAAAGAATAAGATATAGCGTGCGGGCGATTGGAGGAGGAGCGGGTTGCACAAATCGATGACCGAAACGATCCATCATCTGTCGCAATCCTACGCGCAATTGGCGAGAATTCTCGAAGCCAATAAGCAGGCAACCGTCCGCGCGTCCGAACTCGTGTGCGGAATTCCGGATGCCCATGCGGGGTTGGGCGGCACCGAAGAGGTGCTGAACGGCGCTTCGCAGGTTACCAAAAGCGTAATCGCTTATCTGAACGGGTTGGCGGAACTGGAAGATTCCTTGGCCGTCAGCCTCTTCAATGTCGTCAAAGCGGCGAGTGAGGGGGTTGACGAGGAATAGATGGGACGCAAGGAGCAGGATCCGGGAGTCATCATAGAGCGCGCTTTCGCCACGACATTGCAATCCCTTGCCGACATTCAGAGAAACATCTCCCTCGTGCTTGGCGCCAAAGCGGCGGAGTCCGAAAAAGTGCGCGGCTGGCTGCAGTATCATTTGAAGGAACCCATTTTCGAGACGAATACGGACCGCCTTTCGGTTTGCATGCTGATTCACGAACAGCAGATCGAAGTGATCGAAGGTTTGGCGAAATTATGCAACGGGTTAAGCCGCAACATGAAGTTGATCCTTCATCCCGATCAAGTTGACGGACAGGACGCAGGGGGATCTTCGGAAAATGAGGCGGAGGATTCGGGCAGGTGAACCGGATGGATCTCGAATGGGAAATCAAGCTTCAAATATTGGAGTCCATTGCCAGAAGCCAAACGGCGCTGGCGGTTTTGTTGGAAAATACGGCGGGGGTAGTCGCCGAAGCAGGGGTGTCTCCGGTCCTTATAAGAGAGCATGCGAGGGCGATCGAAGGCATGCAAGCCGCTCTGCTGCGATCCGTCACCGGGTTCAGTTGGCAGCGGCCGAAGCGGGGAATTCCGGTTCCGCCTTGGATCGGAGCCGGGATACACCCGATACGAAAACGGAGTCGGGAGGCGTTGCGGGTTGGCCATTCATCCGGTTCGAAAACGCGGGTCGGCGGCAAGAAAAACGGCGAAAATAACGAAGAAGCAGACCCGCAGCCGCCATGCGAGCAGCAAGAAAAACGACGATACCGAGCATGAGGAAGAATCAGGATTCGACCCTCAATACGTGTTGGGATTCGATGCCGGCTTCGCCGAAGGGTTTGAAGAAGGACATCGTCTCGCTTACGAGAAACAAGAGTAAAGCCGCATTGTGAGTAGATGGAAAATCAGGCGTTGACGAAAAATGTCAAGTTTTCATATAATGGGAATACCAACCGAATAGGAAAATGCGAGGAAGCACCCGCGAGCGAACAACGACGACGGAGGTGCTTTCTCTTTTTTATTTTTAACAGAACGTAAATTTCGTAGGGAAGGGCGGATCGAATAATGAGGCAGTGGCACGGGATCGTGCTGATCGTGATGGCTTTTTTGGCGGCATGGGCGGGACAAGCCGGCAGCGTCGCATCGGGCGAGGGAAGGAAGCTGGCTCCTCCCGCGCCGGTCATTTTGCATGATATTTGCGGAAACGGGGAGTGCACGAGATGAAGAAATATTGGATTGCTTTGATGGCGATTATGCTTGTTGTTACAGTGCTGGCGATACCGTCATATGCCGTTGGCGAACAGGGTGCTGCGGCGGGATTTAAAGACGTGAAAAGCGGCTATTGGGCCAAAGCGCAAATCGAGCAGGCCGTAGCTAAAGGATATGTGAGCGGTTTTCCGGACGGCACCTTTAAGCCGGAAGAGAAGGTGAGCCGTGCCCAATTCATGCGCATGCTGGCTGATGCACTGAAGCTGCCGCATGTGGAGCAGGGCAGTCCGTGGTACCAACCGTACGTCGCGGCTTTGGTCGAATCCGGCATCCACAAAACAAGCGACTTCTACGCGCAGTACGACTCCTCGCTGTCCCGACTCGAGATGGTCAAATTGGCCGTGCGCGCGTCGGTTGCGGGCATTGACACGAAGCCGAATGCCGGGGACGACAATTGGTTGGTTTTCATCGGGACGCAATCCGGAATCTTGGCGGGGACGGGAGCAGGGAAGCTGGACCTCAAGGGGACTTCCACGCGTGCGCAGGCCGTGGCAATCATCGAGCGGATTCTGGGGGTCAGCGAGGGGAAGAAGCTGCCGGTGGACAAGTATGCCATGTCCAGCGCGGAACTCGCGTGGCATCGCACAAACGTGTTTACGGTGATGCCCGAGTTTTTTAGGACCCAATATCCCTACGAGGTAAAACAAGGAGTCGATCCTATCTACAAATGGGACGTCAGCAACATGACACTCGAACCCAAAGACGGAAAATATAAAGGAAGGATTAATCGAGTTGTAGCGATTGATATGGCAGATCCGAAAGATCCGAACCGGTACTTGCTTGGAGATATCAACAAGCTTCAATGGTATGGGAACGGACTTATCGAGAATGGGGTAGCTGAGGGCTTTCCTCTAAAACTTCAAACAAATAGTTATGTTTTATACTTCGATGGGCGGCTTGAATTCAATAAAGATACAAAATTATATTCGAATTCTATGCCGTCTTTCGGAGTCACCGGGGCAATACCTACTATTAATCAAAAGAAAGGCTTTCGTGAAGGACACTTAAATCAACCTGCACGAGTGTTTATTAAAGGGATTAGCGACTTTCCGGCTGGTGTTATACCAAAAAAAACTGAGGTGAAATACGATAGTTTGGTATTGCAAATTTTCACACCTTCTTATATGGGTGTTGAAGGACAAACAAACGTAATCGTAGATGTTGCCGGTCCAGGGAATATATATTTTATACCGTAATCGTGGTCATTCACATATCTGAAGGCCGTAAAGGGCTTCTTTCTGAATGTATGTAAATATACGACAACAACTTAATAATCAATTTGTGTCGGAAGCACCGCGCGAATAGAGGGAAAGCTCTATTGCTCGGTGCTTTTCGTTTGATCGCTGACACATGGGAGAGAATATTATGCGAAAGGTAACCGTTCTCCTGATATTGACTTTATTTATGGGCTTGTTTGGTGGCGTTCTGCCCCAATCCATTTTAATTAAAAGAGCATTGGCAGCGACTCAGCAAGATGTTTTATTATCGTTTCCTGGAACATCCCAAATAGGTGAGAAGCTATATTTTAAGAAATCCACTTTAACAAGTGCTTCTAAGACCATTTCTGCACCAATTGGATCCAAAATCAGTCAAATAGATGTCGTACAAAATGGTGTAGTAAAACAAACTCTTGTAAACCATGCTAGTCTTTCTTCTTGGTCGGGAACGGTAAGTTTATCAGGCACGGCAAAAGACGTAGTTTCGGATCAAAATAATACGGCAAAAGGTTATTATGCATGGTATCGATATGGCAAGGATGGTCCTAACGGAAACAAGTGGTACTACAGTGGCTATGATGGGACTTGTCCGAACCCCAGTGGCAGCAATTCACTTGATTCTTTTGGAATGCCGAAAGCTCCGGGTTGCATTGAAAAAAACCTTAAATTAAGTGGAACTACGAACCATGAATACAAGTTAAACGGAACTGTTATTCCTAACAGTGCCGTCGATGACTCACCAGGGGTGATTTCGGCAACGGCCAAATCGACCGATCCTTTTGTTATTATTAAAGGCCCCAGAGACGATGGTACCTTGGATGGTCCAACCTTTGATCTAACGACACTTGAACATGTTGACATGATAAGTGCTACAAAATTTACAGTAACATATGAGCAGGATTTTAGTTTTCTTGGGGTATCGGATGATTTAGCATCATTTGGAGCAAAGGTAACGGTTTACCATGCTGCTTGGATCGTAAAAGTATCCTCCAAAACCTATGAATACGAACCTGCCAAACTCGTCGTTACCTACGAAGGCGATGCTCCAGCCCCTATATCCATCAACGGTGACTTCGACATCCTACCCTCCACCACGATCAACTGGCGAGACAGCATTTCTTTCAAGCCCAAGAACTTTTCCTTCTCCACCGGTTGCACCTATAAATACCATCAATTTCAAATCGAACGTGCCAGTATGACCTGGACGAGCGGCAACTTAGTAGGAACCACCAGTTCATTGTCCTTCAACTATTCCACATACCCCTATAACATCGGAGTGGGCAGCCACACCATATCACTCAAAATCGTCGCCAGCTGCGGCGATACCGGCTGGATAGCTTCCAAAACCCTGAACATCAACGGTCCGTCAGGCAACAGTCCTCCCGTGTTCGAGGCCGGATGGACGATTCCCGGACAATGGAACAAAGCGGGCGTGAAGACCAGGGTACCGGTAGGCACCTACCTGGACCTCGTCTACCTCGACAGCCCGGCGGCGTACGATCCGGACGGCGATGTCTTCACCTTCATCGGCTTTGACTTTTCCGCTTCCAATGCCTGGGCGAAAGACATTCCCTTGAAATATTCGGCGTACACGAACGGCTACCATCAAATCCGGATGGATACTCCCGGATATTTCTGCGGGAAAGCGACGATGCGGGACGTTTTCGGAGCGGACTCCGTCCGTACCGCTTGCGTTGAAGTTGTTCCGCCAAACCCGGTGCCGATCATTACAGGCCCGACATCGGTAGTAGAGGGGCGGCCCGTTACGCCTGCACTCCATGCCGACCAAAGCTACAGCCCGCTGGGACTCTCTATCGATCACAGTCGCGACATCTGGACCAACAAACGGGCGTCTTACCCGGCGCCTGGAACCGAAGTCGTCACCTTGGAAGTGTTCGACAGCTCCGGTCTGAAATCGCTGCAACCCGCGACGCATACGATCACGGTAAAGCCGGACGAGCCTCCGGTCC
Organism: Cohnella candidum; assembly: GCF_003713065.1. Taxonomy (NCBI): domain Bacteria; kingdom Bacillati; phylum Bacillota; class Bacilli; order Caryophanales; family Paenibacillaceae; genus Cohnella; species Cohnella candida. The sequence continues at coordinate 387,380 of NZ_CP033433.1, forward strand.
CGTCGCTGCAATTCACGCCCACCACCGTCCGGGGACAAAGCGTTCAGTTCAAGGAAGATTCGTACAGCCCGGATGGTGACCAAATCGTCGCCCGAACCATTGTATACCGATACGACCGCAACAACGACGGAATTTTCTCGGAATCTTCCACAGCCGTCACGCCTGACGCGAACAGGCAGTTTTCCATCACGCCGGCCTTGGTCGGACGTTTTCAATTTACGGTAACGGTCACCGAGGATTGGGGGAAACAAGCGGAGAAAAACTTCTTTTTGAACGTGATCAATGACAATCCGACTGTAACTTTTAGCATGCAAGGGGACATCAGCACCCCGCCTACTCCTGGAACGACATATAACGTGAACCCCTCGGATCTCATGACCTCGGCATGGAGTACGACGATCGGAGGCAAACCGTGGGTCGTGGACTCGGCGGAAGGCTCTTTATCGTCCGTTAACCTGTTCAACATGTCTTATCAAAATGAAGGCGTCCCTTTAATCTCGGATTGGAAAGGAGTCTACTTAAACTCTGCCGCCGTTACGACGGCAACGGATACGGGTCTAGGGCTCAATCTGTACCAAGACTACTACCTCGTTCAAGAATCGGCCTATTGGGCTTCCAACCTGATCGTTAAACGTAACGGTGTAGAAGTGCGAAGAATGTCCCAAGTTCAATTGGCACAAACGGACCCGGAAATGGGCGTGCTGATCATTACGGGCGGGGATAATTACGACTACGAATTTACCTTTAAGGGTTTTGCCTTAGGTGAAGCTCCCGTCAAAAAAATCTATAACGGCAAACATTACTGGGGCTGCGTGTCGAGCTCATGTTTTATCGTAGGCAACAACCTGATACAGGATAAGATGCCGATTCGTTTTAATTTGGATTTGAAAGAAGTCTATTCGGCGGCGAATTACCCGGAACGATGGTTCTATATGAACGACTACGTAAACAATTTCAGCTATGCTAATCCTTTTACGTTAGCCGGGAAGAAGGACACCGTACCTGCGGACATTCCCGAGAATGCCACGGACCCCGACCAGACGATTGATTGGCCCATCGGCTATGATTCCAAGGGGAATTTGTATTACGAAGCCTGGGGCTGGCACAGCGGATCTCCCGGCGGGTCGATGACTTTCTACGGCGTGAACCTGGCCAAATTGAATGGGAATACGGGAGACCTGATGGCCGTCTATGATGACGGGGGCCAAAATAACTGGAACGACGGATACAAGAGGGACGGCTACTTTTGGGGAGGGCGCGTCGTCGGAAGCGAGGATGGCACAAAGATTGCCTACACGTTCCGGAAGCAATCCTTCAGCGATCGTGTCTATAGACTCATCGTTCGCGACGAAGCGTCGGGGAGCGTGCTGAGCTCAACCCCGATCGGAACCGAGGAACTCGTCATTGCAAGATATAAAAATATCATCGTGACGAATGAGTCCGGTACGCTAAGAGGACGCAGTTTCACGAGTCCGGCCACCGTTCTGTGGTCGGCTTACATCGGAAACAACTCCATGCTTCTCACGACGAACGGGTTCGCCTATGGAAGCGTTTGGGGCGATTCCTATCTTCGTGCAGTCGATATGGAGACGGGGACGCTGAGCTGGCTGAACTTTGCGCCTTATTTTTCCCAGATCAGTTCGTCTTCCTTTACTCCTAGTTTGAGGCTCAGTGCGTTGCCTGACGGCTCCCTCAGAGTCGACCCGTATTACGGAAGCGCCAAATATTTTATCGTTTCCGGGGCGGCAGCTGACGTTGCCAAAAACTATGATGTTTACGGATCCTTTTATTCGAACACCATACCTGATCTTGCAAATTTTAAATTAACCTACAAGGTAAAGTTCAACATTCATTCCGATTCCGACCAAAGAGCGGGCTTTGCCTTTAGAGCGGCCAGGGGCAGCGGCAAGAACATGTATCGCGTCGAATCCTCCAGCACGAAAACGAAGCTGGTAAAAGTGGTAAACGGCGCAAGAACGGTTCTCGGCGAGACGGCGTACGCCATGACGGCAGGTACGTACTATACGATTACGGTTAACGCCTTGTTCGACAACTTGAAGGTTTACATTAATGGCGTGCCTCTCATTCAAGTCAACGATTCGACGTTTGCAGATGCAGGTACCTTCGGACCCTTTACGAATGCGGCGCTGACGGAATTCAAGGCATTTTCGATTCAAGAGATCGCGGCGGCCAACTCGAAAATGAACAATATTGCATTGGTGACGGCCGGCATCCAATACAGCACAAGCTTCATCGATACGGAAAACGATCCTGAGATTCAGCCGCTTAGAGAATGGAAATTCGATCATGTGGATCCGAATAAATTTTTGAACGCGGGTGACGGCAAATCAGGCCTTTCCGGCTATGACGGGATGACGCTCGCTGCTCCTCCGGCAAGTCTGGATAAAGTGGGGCTCTATAAGGTCAGCTACAAAGTACCGGACGATCCGAATTCCGGTTATCCATACCCGAGTATGGTTTTTGACGGATACCGGGCATTTTCGAATACTTATGTCCAATCTATCATTGTGCATCGAAGACCGATTGCGGCGTTCAGTCTCAGCTTTAATGCGGACAGGACGGTAAAGTGGACCGACACCAGCTACGATCCGGACCGCTGGCTAAGCTCGGCCGTGTATTCGACCGATCCGACCGGGATCGACTACCGGACGACGCGCGGCATCATGGAACGCAAATATTACTACACGACGCCAAGCGGCACGACCAAAAATGAGAAGCTGGTGACGCCCGCTGAAGCCGGTACCTACACGGTTGGGCTGTCCGTTAAAGACGACTACGGCGCATGGAGCGATTGGAACGAGCAGACGATCATGGTCACCGCGCCGGTTGCCCCGGACGATCCGCCGATTGCCGGCTTTACGCTGAGCAAAACGACGATATCCCGCGCGGACGCATTGACCGTCACGTCGACGGCGTCCGATAAAGAGGACGGACCGGCGGCCAACCTCCCTCACGAATATTACATTCGGAATTTGACCACGGGCGGGGCGGAGACGCTGCAAAGCACGAGCAGGGGAACATGGAACAAAGTGTTCAATTCCATCGGCGTCATGGAGATCCGGCAGTCCGTGTGCGATTCCAAGGGCCAGTGTTCGCAGGCAATCCGAACCGTAACCGTCATTAACCGCGCGCCGACGGCGGATTTCGAGTGGTCGCCAAACCCCGTCTACGAAGGAGATACGGTCTTCTTGACGAATCGGTCCTCGGATCCCGACGGAGACCCGTTAACCTATGCGTGGACGATTAGCGGGCCGAATGGATATTCATTGTCCGGGAGTTCGAAAGATCTGACCCTGCCGGGAACGCAAACCGCCGATCGTCCGGGCGCGTACCGAATTACGCTGAAGGTGCAAGACCCTTCGGAAGCGGAAGCGTCCGTCACGAAAACTTTGATCGTCCGCGAGCTAAGCGTTCAAGGCGCCGTACTCCATACGGATGCGTGGGAGGAGAACAGGCTGCGATACAACGACAAGTTTCCGGACAGTCCGAGACCCCGTGACTGGTTTTGGGCGGGGGAAGCATTCGTTCTGGAAGCGGCGGTCACCGATACGGGAGGTGCGGACACACACGCCGTATCGGTGGAAGCTTCGGCAACTCCGGAACTCGGAATGTCCCTTACGGCAGCGGATTCAAGCCATGTCCGTTGGCGAGGGCTTCTCCGTTCCAGCGATGCCGGGTTCCCTCTGGACCGGCTGCCGCAAGGTTACTATACGTTCACTTTCAAAGCCGCCTTCAGCAACGGAGTGGTCAAAACCTCGCAAGCGACCGTTCGTTTGAAGGATTCGGTAGAGCAATACGTTCGAGTTCACCGTGTGCAGTGAATAGATCCGTTCTACAACAACAAACCTTCCCCGGACGCGGCTGTCCGGGGAAGGTTTACCGCTGGTATAAGAAGATTAAATCCCTAATCCCTCGTACGTCCATCCCCATTCGCGCATCCGTCCGGCATCCAATGCGTTCCGGGTGTCGAGGATGTAGCGTCTGCGCATGGCTCCACCCGCGTTTTCCCAGTCCATCTCCAGGTAGAGGCTCCAATCGGTCAGCAGCAGGATCGCATCGGCCCCCGAAGTCGTTGATTCCGGAGTGTCGCAGTATTCGATCGCAAGGTCGGGATGCAGCTTCGCGAACAACTCCATGCCTTGAGGGTCGTGGGCTTTAACATGGCATCCCATATCGCTCAGCTTTCGCAGGATAACCGAAGCCTGCGTCTTTCTCACATCGTCGGTATTCGGCTTAAACGTGAGTCCGAGCACGCCGATCCGTTTTCCTTGCATCGTTTTCAGCCTGGCTTGCAGCTTCTGAACGCAGTACAGGTGCATGTCGAAGTTGGCCTCCACGGCTGCCGCCACGACCTGCTGCTCGCAGCCGTATTTGCGGCTCGTGGCCAGCAGTTCGGCCGTATCCTTCGGAAAACAGCTGCCGCTCCAACCGCTGGATACTTGAAGGAACTTCCCGCCGATCCGGCTGTCCAGCCCCATTCCCGCCGCGACCTCTTTCACGCTCGCCCCCAGCGCGTCGCAGAGGCGGGCCATTTCGTTGATATAGCTGATTTTCACGGCCAGGAAGGCGTTCGAAGCATACTTGATCAGTTCGGAGCTTTGCGGGGTCGTGCGAAGCCATACCGGCGGTTTCTTATCATCCGTTTTCAAATACGGGAGGAGATCCCCCAGTTCGGCGTACGACGCTCTCGTCAGAAGCGGGGCGTACAAGGCTTTCATCACGTTCTCGGCTCGATCGCTGCCGGTTCCGATCACGATGCGGTCCGGATAGAAGACGTCCTCCACGGCGTATCCTTCCCGCAGAAACTCGGGGTTGCTGACAACGTCGAAGTTCACGCCGTGCGTAAGTCCGGAAGCGTCCTCCAGGATGGAGGCGACGAGGTCCGAGGTGCCGACGGGCACGGTCGATTTGTTCACGATGACGGTATACCGCTTCGGATCCAGATGCTTCCCGATCTGCTCAGCGGCTCCGCGCACGTAAACCAGATCCGCGGTGGAATCGGCTTTGGACGGCGTCCCCACGCAAATGAACACGGCTTCCGCTTCCGCGACTTTACCGTAATCCGAATCGGCGAAGAGTGAGCGATCGGCACAGCGTCCTATGATTTCGGACAAGTAAGGCTCGTAGATCGGGCTTACGCCCCGGCGGATCGCTTCCAGCTTGTTCCGATCAATATCGATGAGGGTAACGGAATGTCCCAATACGGCGAAGGCGGCGGCCGTTACGGTGCCGACATATCCCGCGCCGACGCAGACAACGTTCATCTTATCCCCAGCCTTTGCAAGCTTGTATTTGATTGAGTATCTTATGCTCCCTTTCGTGCGGAAGCCATATATATCAACCCAAAACGAGCGCCAAATAGAACAGTTGGGGATTCGACTAGGACAAGGGTACCTCTCGCTTCATATGCTGTAAGTATCGGCGCCAGCGTTCAGTTGCCAGGGAAAGGAGAATCGACGTGAAGAAGGTTACGAAAGCCGTCATACCGGCGGCAGGATGGGGAACTCGCTTTCTTCCGGCGACCAAAGCGATCCCCAAAGAGATGTTTCCGATCGTGGACAAACCGGTAATTCAATACATTGTCGAAGAGGCCGCTGAAGCCGGCATCGAAGATATTCTGATCGTGACGGGAGAGAGGAAAGGAGCGATCGGCGAACATTTCGGCAGCAATCCCGAATTGGAAGCCGCTCTGCGAAGCCAAAACAAAGATAGTCTTCTGCAAACGGTCGAGCAATTGGCCCGGCTTGCGAACATCCATTTCACGGTGCAGAAGCAGCCGCTCGGTCTTGGCCATGCCGTTTTGTGCGCACGCGAATTCGTCGGCGAAGAACCGTTTGCCGTCCTGCTCGGCGACACGGTCCGTGCGGACACCTCGGGGGGCATCAAACCGCTGACCGACGTCTACCGGGAGAAACAATGCTCCGTCATCGCCGTGGAGCCGGTCGATTGGTCCGAAGTCGGAAACTACGGCATCGTGGACGGTTCTTTCGAGAACGACCGTTTGATGCTCGTCAATCGGTTGGTGGAAAAGCCCCGGGAAAATCCCCCTTCCAACTTTGCCATTATGGGACGCTACATCCTGGAGCCGGACATTTTTCCGATTTTGGGCAGCCTGTCTGCCGGAGCGGGCGGCGAAATCCAATTGACCGACGCGCTTCAGCAGTTGGCGAACGGCCAAGCATTCTACGCTCACGTGAGCAAATTCGGGCTGCATGACGTGGGGAACCGGCTGGGTTACTTGCAAGCGGCAGTGTTGGAAGGATTAAGAGAAAGGACGCTCAAGGAGCCGTTCGGCGCCTTCCTGAAAAAAGTGGTTTCCGAACTTCACGACTGACCAGGCATCGACAGGAGGGAACTTCAGTGAATAAGATCCTCATCACGGGAGCCGCCGGATTTATCGGATCCAATCTGGCGAGAGCTTTGGTTTCCGAGGGATATGAGGTCATCGGGATCGACAACCTATCCACGGGCAGGCTGGACAATTTGTCCGATTTGGCAGACAGCCCGCGATTTGCTTTTCTCGAATCGGACGTATCGAAGGAATCATTTTTGGAGCGGCCGGAATTAGAGAGGGTACGGGAAATCTTTCATTTCGCCTCTGCCGCTTCGCCGAAATTTTATCAGGCGGATCCGTTCGGCACGATCGCCGTCAATACGTCCGGTACCCGCAATCTGCTGCAGTTGGCACTCCGGAACGGAGCCAAAATGGTGTACGCAAGCACCAGCGAAGCTTATGGCGACCCGCTGGTACACCCTCAGGACGAGGAATACCGGGGGAACGTCAATACGTGGGGACCGAGAGCATGCTATGACGAGGCGAAACGGCTGGGTGAAGTGTATTGCTACGAATATTGGAAGCAGTTCGGCCTGGCCGTCAAGGTCGCCCGAATTTTCAATACGTACTCCGACGGGTTGCGCCAGGACGACGGAAGGGTCATCTCCAATTTGGTCACGCAGGCGCTGGGAGGCCGGGACATGACGATCTACGGCGACGGATCCCAAACCCGGTCGTTTTGTTTTATCACCGACACGGTAAACGGCCTGCGGCGGATGATGGACAGAGAAGCCGCAAACGGCCAGATCATCAATATCGGAAACGAAAAGGAATATACGATCCTCCAGGTGGCGAATCTCGTCAAGGAACTGACGAATTCGCCGAGCCGTATCACGTTCCATCCGCTGCCCCAGGACGATCCGACCCGCCGCCGTCCTTCGATCCGCAAAGCGCGCGAACTGCTGGAATGGGAACCGGAAGTCGAATTGGCCGAAGGGTTGCGGCGGACGATCGAAGCGTACCGTAACCGCAAGGACGCATAAAACAAAAGGGAGCCTCCGCAAGCCGGCGAATTCCGCCGTGCAAGCGAAGGCTCCGTTTTCGTTTCCCCTAGTCGCCGATTCCCGCCAATTTCAGCAGCAGGCTCAATCGACCGGGATCCACGATGATATCCATGCCGCCTCTCCAGGGGTGGACTTTGCCGATCGTTTCTCCGATCAAATAACGGTAGTCCAGGTCGAAGTGGCTGCTCAGCATCCAATAATAGCCCGGCGTATAAGCGGGGGAAAACATCTCGATGACCTTCGTTCCGGGGGAACAAAAAGCGAGGTTTGCCAAGCCGGCCCCATGGGGGGCCACCACCGCTTCCGCGGACGCGAACGTATGGATCTGCTCTTTGACCGTCATGTTCTCCGGATGAATGACGGTGAAGTCTTGGGAAGCCAGCATCTCCGTAATCATCGGTTCGTTGAGCAGCCTTCGATGTCCGGCATTCGCCCGGCTGATGTACAGCCGTTTTGGCTTCTCCGCCGATTGGACTGGTCCGAGCGCGGCCATGAGCTCTCGTCGCACGAATTCGGTCGCCCGCTTGGAGTAGGTCACGGGCTGCGCGTACACCTTCCATCGGTAACGGCTGACCAGGGAGGGCATCACGAGCGTATCGGCTTCGACGTGAAACCGGGGAGTCGCGTAAATCCGCTGCTCGGCCGGTATGCCCATGGCGTTCAAAATTTCATCTCGGTATCCGGTACGTTCCATGCTGCGGAATAAGTAGAGGTCGACACTCTGGCCGCTCTTCCGGATGAGGTCGATTCTTGGCAGGACGTCGAACAGCCAGTGGAAATAGTTGCTGCTGCTGATATGGGCCAAATGTCCGACCGTTCCCTCGATTTTCTTGAGCGGATAGGGCTTCCATGTTCTCAAGATCGAATGCCGTTGGCGCGCGAGAAAACGCCAACGATACTCCCACGATACGTCGCACAAAACCGTGCCGTCCGGGGTGATGACAGCCCCGCTTGGCCCCCAGATCCGGGCGTGCTTGATCACCGCCGTGAAGGCGGGCGGAGACAGTTCGGTCCCGGCTTGAAAGCTGCCGGAAACCGGCGTTCCGATCCCCTTGGCCTCGAGATAGGGAACGGTTTCCGCCGGTCCGAATTCCTGATAGGCGTTTCCGTTGGAAAGGGATGAAGGTTTTAAACCGACCCATCTTTTGGTCGAGAACAGAAGTCTACGCGGCTTCCGGCTCCTTACGGCCGGGCGGCGTTTTCTCGCCGGAACACTCTTCTTTTTCTTGCTCGAAACGTTGGAACGGCGGTTTCCGGTTCGCCTGCGGGTCATCGCTGCCGTCCGCTGCGGCGTTCTTTTGCTCCGAGGTGCCGAGCGGGTCCTCTTCATGCGTATTCCCCCTTCCGAAACCGATGACTAAATCTGCGCGAATCGCAGAAGCTCTTTCAATTTCCCGGCGTCCACTTCGAAATCGTCGGAACCTTCCCACCCACCCGGGTGGGGTTTCACCGACCGTTCCCCGATCAGGTAGTAATGGTCGAGCCCCATCTGGTTGCTTAAATGCCAGAAGTAGTTGGGGACGTAAGAGGGAGGGAACATCTCGATTACCTTGGCGCCGGGTCGGCTGAATACGAGATTGGCAAGACCGGCGCCGTGGGAGGCCAGGATCACCTTGGCGGAGGCGAATATCCGGACTTGTTCCTTGAAAGTGAGCTTTTCCAGCTCGACGACGCGAAAGCCGTAATCCCGGATCGCGTCCAGGACGTCTCTTTCATTCAACAGCTTCCGTTGCCAGGCATTCGCTCGGCTGATGAATATCCGTTCGTATTCGTATGATAGGGGCACGGCGCGCTTCAGCAGAAATTCGTTCCGCAGAAATTCGGCCGCCCATCGCGGGTATTCGGAAGGGAGCTCCCGCTCTTTTTTGACGAAGGACGGAACGATAAGCTTATCGAACCTGGCATGGAAGGAATGACCCGATTCGATGCGCATTTTCTTCGAGATTCCCATCATGTTCAGCGTTTCGGCTTGGATTTTCCGATTGTCCCGGGGGACGATGTATTTCCGGATGTTCCACCCGCTGTCCCGGAGCAGGCTGACCCGGGGAAGCACGTCGAACAGCCAGTGGAAATAGTTTCCACTCCAGATATAGGTGAGAAGCGCCGAGGGCTCCCGAATACGCCTAAGAGGAGGCCGGTGCCATCGATGGAACGCCGGATGACGTTCGCCATGGAGCATGCCTTTATCGTAATCCCGGGAAACGTCACCGAGCAGCTTGTTGTCCGGCGTGATCACGGCCCCGTTTTTCTCCCAGACACGGGCGTTCCGAAGGAGGGCCGCAAACGAGGGATGCCCCCGGAAGGTACCCGCCCGGAAGTGCTCGGGGACCTGTCCGTCGATTCCTTTACTATCCGCCAGCTTCGTGACGTCATCATGATGAAATTCCCGGTAATACGATCCGACCCGGTCCTTACCGTGCAAGGCTTCCAGCCAATCCTTCGTCGATGCGATCAATCCTGCAGGTTTTCCGGAATACAACCTGCGTCCTCTGCGCTGTCGTTTTCGGCTTTGTTTTTTAGCTGCTGTCTTCTTCACAGCCGTTTTCTTTGCCGCCGGCTTCTTGGCCACTGGCTTCTTAACCGCCGCTTTCTTCGCTGGCGTTTTCTTCGTTGCCGCTTTCTTCGCCGCTGTTTTCGCCGTACTCTTTTGGAGAGACTTGACCGGGTCCTTCTTTTTGCTATCTGTTTCCGCGGCTTTGATCCTGAATCTCTCCTTCCGCTTACAGGCTTCTGCATGGCGGATCAACGCCTGCTTGGACGTAAATCGCTGGTAACATGCTATGCTGCCGATTCATGCGTCACATGGACGGACATCCACCGGGGAGCAAAATGGCGTTTGTCCCTCTTCCTATGGTTGCATGCCGATGTCGGGGGAGAAAGCAAGTGAATAGATTAGCAAACGGAGGTGACCGGAGAGAAATGACCTTGAAATATATCATCGGGACGGGCTATGTGAATCGGCCCGACCTTCTGTATAGGGCCGTGCATAGCGTTAAGCCTTGCTGGAAACACGCGGTGATCATCGACAATTCGGAAAGCGAATTTTTCCGGAGGGAACCGTTTTTCTCCGAACGTTTGACGGTCTATGAACCTCCGGTTCCGCTTCGTTACCCGCAGATGATGAATCTCATGCAGAAATGGGGAAAAGAGAAGGGCTGCGACGTCATCCTGTTCTTTCACAGCGATGCGGAGGTGCATCCGGGGACCGTCGAACAGTTTCTGTCCGAGCTCGAAACGATGAAAGCGGAAGGGCGAAAATGGGGCGTCGCGTTCACCAACTACGACGTGCTCGTCGCCTACAACATGGAAGCGGTGCGAGAGGTCGGCCAATGGGACACGGTGTTCTACGATTACCACGCCGACATCGACTACTACCGGCGGCTTCAGCTGGCCGGCTATGAGATCGTCTACACGAGCTTGGGCGTTACCCATTGTAACGGAGGGTCGAATACTTCCAAGTCGGACACTTACCGCCGGTATTTGTTCGAAAACGTCACGTTCGCCTATTTTCATACCTATTACCAAATCAAGTGGGGCGGACCGATCGGCGGGGAGGTCTATACTTTGCCTTTCAACCGGTTCCCCCTAAATCCGGACCATATCCGTTGATAGAAAGGAGGCTCAGGCTTCGATGGAGCTTCGAGAGTTCCTGAGCGGAATCCGTTTCCGTCATATCCTTCCGGAATCCTCTCAGCCAGTCGTGACCTTGCCGTATCCCTACGTCAATCAATATCCGCAAAATATTCTCATGGAAATGGATAACGCGATTTTGCCGGCTGAGGAGCAGCCGTTGCGGGACCGGGTTTTGTCCGTCTGGCACGTTCCCCGGTTATCTTCTTTCCTCAACGGGGCGATCGTCAATTACGCGGTTTCCCGGATGAAAACGGGACTTGCCTACGTCCATGCCGGAAACTATAACTCTTACCTGCTGCATCCGTTCCACCTGCTTGCGGGCATGTCCGGCCAGCCCGGCCGCGTTTGCATCGGAGTCGACGACTTTACCCGTTTCGGGCACTCCCCGGATCCGTTTCTCCTGTATTTCAACAGCGTGAAAAGCGATCACCATCGTTTCTACGACATGGACCCGAAAGACTATTTCAGCCGAGTACATGACGTTCCGATCGGCTGCTATATGTTCGACGGGCTGCCGGATTACGATGGGCAGATGGAAGGCCTGAAGCAAGCGGAGCCGTTTTTCGCCGAAGGCTGCACGATTTTGGCCGCCGATACCAATTGGCCGGAGAAAAGGCAAGCCGTGCTCGATTTCGTCCGGCGGCAGCCGTGGAACTATGAAATCCTGTTAGACGTCCAAACCAACGGCAACTGCCATCCGACCTATTGGAACGGTCTGATGGTCGTGCAGAAAACAATCTGATCCGAAAAACGGAAGGACCTGCGCGATTACGCAGGTCCTTCGTGTTTGGTTGCAGAGGTTACAGTACTTCGATCTCGAACGTTTCCCAAATGTCGCAGTAGTCGCGGTTCGCGATCATTTCCCTGCCGCCTCCGCCTTCGGCGCAAACGAATTTGCCCGAGGAAGACCGCAGCGACATGTGGCGGCCGCCGCGGGGTTCCAGTTTGAACGTCATCTCCGGACCCGGCGATTGCGCGTGCGCCGAATAGACCCTTCCATCGGCGGCGGCGCCGACATAGCAGTTTCCATCCCATGTTTTCAGAGTCACCAGGTTGTTCCAAGGGTCGACGAAGGTGGCCTGGAACGTCTCCCAAGGTCCCAGTTGGGTCCGGTTGGCGACCATTTCCCTGCCTCCGCCGCCTTCGGCGCACACATATTGGCCGTTGTACGCTTTCATGGCGATTTTCATCGTCATTCCGTCGGTCCTCCTCCTTTTGTTGAAAAACCAAGTTCGCTCGGGGCGCTGCATTTTTTCCAGGAGCATCCATAGGTCGACCGGGTTTACGGAGATGGGGTCATGGCCGCCCAGGCCCGAACCCGTGTCGGGATCGACCGGTCCCGGTTCCGGTCCGTCGCCGATTAAATAGTGATAGTCGAGCCCGGCATGCTGGGAGATCGCCCAATAACACAAATTGACGTAACGCGGAGCGAACAACTCGACGACCTTGATGCCCGGGCGGCAGAAGACCAAATTGGCCAATCCCGCCCCGTGCGGAGCGACGACGATGTCGCAGGAAGAGAAGATCCGAGCGGCATCCGCGACGGAATGCTGCTCCATGTAAACCGTCCGAAATCCGAAGCCTTCCAAGATCCGGATGAGAGCTTGCTCGTTTTCGGTTCTCCGGTGGCCGGCATTCAACCGGCTGACGTATATCCGTTCGTAGCCGGCGATCGGCGTAATTCCCCGGTTAGTTAACAGCCCGCGCCGGATCACCGGCAGCGCCCAGCCCGGCATGAGCGTTCGGGTGTTGAGCACGGCGGGCACGACCAGCGTATCCGCTTGATAGTTCGTGCCGTCATGGCTCTCGATGAGCTGCTCCCGCGAAATCCCCAACGCAGCCAATGTCTCGTTCTGGAAGGGAATCGTTCCGTTTACGTTCATGATGTACTTATCGATGCGGATTGGGGCGCGCCGAAGCAATTCGAATCTCGGAACCACGTCGACAAGCCAGTGATAATAGTTGTCGCTGCCGGGAGCCGTCATCACCGCCGCCGTTCCGGGGATCCGCGTCACGGGCGGCAAGGGTCGGCCCGAGAAGACGGGGTGCTGCTCCGGGGAGCCGAAGAAGTCCATCGAGACGTCCCAGATGAGCTTGTTGTCCGGCGAGATGACTCCGCTTCTTCCGCACACCCTTCCGCCGGGAAGCATGGCGACGTATTTACGGGGATTCATGTTGCGGAGATGATAGTCGAACAAAGGCTTATAATACCGCTCGTCCATTCCTTTCGGGCCGTGACGCACGATGGAAGGGTCCAGATCGGTGACGCTCCGGTAGAACTGCCTGAAGTCGGCATACCTAGAAACATTCGCCGACGCCCAATCCCAAGCGCTCTCGTACCAGCCGCTTGGGGGATCCGGTCTTTCCATCTCCACACTTCCATTCGTCAAAATATATACCAGTTTATGAATCAAGCTTTCCGTTTGGCATAAACGAAAGGACTACTCCGTCATGTACGACGGAAGAAGGGCCGTCAAAACGAACAGGGCAATCCCCGCCTGCCTTCGGCTGATCGGGATTGCCCTTTTCGTTTTGTAAGCTTGTGTTTGCGTTAAGCCGCCATCATGCCTGGCGCTTGGCGCGTTCCCGGCCGGCGCTCGCGGAGCAAACGTGCCTGCGCGATGCCGATGGCGGTGACCGGCGGCAGGACATCCATCTGCGCGAGTTGGGTGAGCCGCGCGATGTCCTCGCTTCTGTAAGCGGCAGCCAGTGCGCGAAGAAAGAGGGTAAGTCCCTCACGGTCCGGCCGGCTTGCCTCCGACGGTTCTCTCATTTCTTCTCTCACGGCATGAAGCGATTGCCTTGCCCGGTGCAGCGCCGTTTTGACCGCGCCTTCGGTCGTATGGAGACGGGCGGCCGCTTCCGCGTTGGAATAACCGAATACGTCGCGCAGCAGGAACACGGATCGCTGAAGAGGCGAAAGGTGTTTGACCAGCGCGCCGAAGATCGCTTCCAGCTCGAACAAACCGGCATCCTGGGGAGCCTCTTGCGGTCGCTCCAGCAGCTGCAAGCGATTCCCGGTGCGGATTCTCCGGGACCGGTCGATCCATGCGTTTTTCGCGATCCGAAGCAGTAGAGCTTCCGGATTGGGGTGGCCGGGAATCCGGAGCGAACCCAGCGCCTTCAACCAGGCGTCCTGCGCCAAATCTTCGGCTTCCGGGCGAGAGCCCGTCAGCGACAGGCAATATCGGGTCAGCGTCGCCTGAAGTTCGGAGACGATGTCATGCCCCGGAGAGGGGGACGCGTCAGTCGCAACAATTTCTTTCATGGGAGCACGTTCCTTTCCCGCAGGTTTTGACGGCGAAGCCGCCTTCGCTATATCCGTAAACGAATGAAGACGCTCATTCGATACGCATGCCGGAAAAAAAACGCAGATTCCGTTTTGTTCCATTATACCGTGAAGCTCCGGTATCTTTCGACCTTCAGCGTTCGTTTACGAAGGGAAAGCGAACAAATCACGGAAAACGGAGGGTTCAACATGAGCGTAATTCCCTATGTGGTGGAGCAGACGAGCCGGGGGGAACGGTCCTACGACATTTACTCCCGGCTGCTCAAAGACCGGATCATCTTCGTCGGGGCGGCGATCGACGACCAATTGGCAAACTCCGTCGTGGCGCAATTGCTCTTCCTGGCCGCGGAAGACCCGGACAAGGAAATCCATATGTACATCAACAGTCCGGGCGGCGTGACGACGTCCGGGTTCGCGATTTTCGACACGATGCAGTTCATCAAACCGCCGGTGCATACGATCTGTACGGGGATGGCGGCTTCGTTCGCGTCCTTGCTTCTTGTGTCCGGCGAGAAGGGCAAACGCTTCGCGCTCCCGAACAGCGAAATCATGATCCATCAGCCGAGCGGAGGAGCCCAGGGACAAGCGAGCGACATCGAGATCAGCGCAAGGCGGATCCTGCAGCTGCGCGAGAAGATCAACCGGATTTACGCGGACCGGACCGGCCAGCCCCTGGAGAAGATAGAACGCGACATGGACAGGGATTACTTCATGTCGGCCGAGGAAGCGCTGGAATACGGGATCATCGACCAAATCGTCCAAAAGCTCTGATAAAAACGAATCGGGCCTTCCCAGTGCGGGGGCCCGATTTTTATATGCCATGGTGTTTATTTACCGTTTCCGGCAGTCCAGCGCAGGACGACGCCCGACTGCGTCAAGCCGGAGCCGAATCCGAACAGGGCGACGAGTTGACCGGGAAGCAGCTTTCCGTCCCGTACGCCGGCATCGAGCGCGAGGGGAATCGAGGCGGCCGAGGTGTTCCCGTTGTCGATGACGCTTTGGAGGGCTTTCTCGGTCGGCAGCTGCAGGCGTTCGCAGATCGCTTCGATCATCCTCAGGTTTGCGCTGTGAGGGACGAACCAGTCCAGATCGCCCACTTGGTAACCGGCTCCCTCCGTCATGCGGACGACGGCGTCCGGGATCGTGGAGAGCGCCCATTTGTAAACTTCCCGTCCGTTCTGCACCAGCTTGCCTTCGCCGGGGAGGACCTGGCCTTCCCAGAGCTTCGACAGGCCGGTGATGTACACCTGGTTGCCTCCCGCGCCTTCGGTAGCGGCGTAGCTGGAGAGGAACGTTCCTTCCGGAACGGCCTCCACCAGGACGGCGCCTGCCCCGTCACCGAATAGAATGCACGTCGTGCGGTCCGTATAGTCGGTGATTTTCGTAAGCGTCTCGGCTCCGATAACGAGGATTTTGCGGTAAGCGCCGGAGAGAATGAGGCCGTTGGCCATCTGCAAACCCGTCACGAATCCTGCGCAGGCGGCATTGATGTCCACCGCCAACGCGCCGGTCATGCCGAACGCCTTCTGGACTTGTGAAGCGACGGAAGGGAAGGGCATATCCGGCGTCGTTGTAGCCACAATGACGCCGTCCACGTCGCCGGCATCGACGGAGTAGCGTTCGATCAGGTTCCGGACCGCTTTCACGGCCAGGTGACTCGTAAATTCGTCTTCGGCGGCCTTGTGTCTCGTCACGATGCCGGTCCGCCTCACGATCCATTCATGGTCGGTCTCGACCATGCGTTCCAGATCGGCGTTCGTGATCAACCCTTCGGGGACATGGCTACCGATCGCGGTGATGGCGGCACGGGACAGCAAACCGGAAGAAGAAGCGGCAGACGCGTTCATCGGAATTCCTCGCTTTCGCTTAATGAATAAGGCAAAACCGTTATTTGTAACTTGGTATTAGTACCAGGTGTTATATTCACCCTCATGATACTACAACAATACCCAAACCGCAAGCCGAATAGCCGCCGAGTCCGCGGCAGACCCTAAGCATTGGCGGAGACCGCCGATCTCAGCGCAAGGGGGTATTCGATGCGTAAGGGCATCTTGGCTTCTTCCGTTTTATTATCCGCTGCGATTGCCGTATCGGGTTGTAATACGGGAGATGTGGGCCAGAAAAACATTCGTCCCTATTATGCCAACGATTACGTGAAAAACGGGCTTCCGATTAACGGCACGCACTCCTTCGGCGCGCCGACGTACCGCACGCGATTTGCCAACGACCAAGCCAATGAGCAGAATCGCTGGATGGGCCGCAACGGCCTGAACAACTTCGTGGTTGGAGCGCACGACAACTACCACCTTCGGACGAACGACCGGATCGAAAATGAGCTCTCCGCCATGCCGGGAGTGGGGGCGGCACGCGTCATGCTGACGGACCATAACGCCTACGTGGGCATCACCCCGAATCGCTCGGGGCAGATGAACGCGGCAGCGGCGGACGTCGAGGGGAAGCTGAAAGATAAAATCGCGGACCGGGTCAAAGCGATGTCTCCGCTCATTCAGAACGTGTACGTGACGTCGAACCCCGAATTCGTCGACCGCTTAACGCATTACAGCGAAGCCGCCGCGGCCGGCCATCCGGTGCAGGACTATTTGGCCGAGTTTAACGCGCTCGTGTCGAGGATTTTCCCGGCTCATTCCACTTCCGGAACGAACGGAAGGTCCGCAACCTCCGGAACTTTCGGAACGTCCGGTACCCGCTGACCGCGGCATCGTCGGGCTCAACCCAATGGACGAACTCCGCGCGGCCCCGATTCGGGGCTTTTTTTCGTATTTTTTCCTTTTCTTGTTCGCCCATTTCTGCCCCCCTACCGCACCACTCCAAAACCCCTTTCATAAGATAAAGTTGACTGTATCCCTATCCCTTGTATTGATTCCAGCCCGGGCAAGGAGGGGTGACACACGTTGAAAGGCAGCGACCACAAGAGCAAATTCCTTCTCACGAATCGGGAACGCGAAGTGTTCGAACTGCTTGTGCAGGACAAAACGACTCGCGACATTGCCCAGCAATTGTTCATCAGCGAGAAAACGGTCCGAAATCACATTTCGAACGTCATGCAGAAGCTGAACGTCAAAGGTCGTTCTCAAGCGGTTGTCGAGTTGATCAAGCTTGGCGAGTTGAAGATCTAAGCCCATGTTTGTCGATGAGAATCGACTCAGGCCTTCTTTTTCGTTACCTTCCCGGGGGAACGAAAGGAAGGTTTTTTGAGTTGGATAGGGACGCCGCAATCGGCCGATAATGAGGAAAACGATGGAATCGGGAGTATGCGTAAATGACGTTCGCCGTTTACCTCATCGCCAATGCTGCCGCCGCCCTGTATGTTCTCGCGATCCGGAAGAGGCGCATCCAATCACTGGAAGTATTGGCTTATTGGCTTCTGTCTATCATACTTGTCCAAAATTACTCCGCGATTTTCTACATGAATACCCGCTTCACGGACATTCCCGATATTTTGAGCTTCGAGGGTGCGGATCTCGTCAACCGGCTCGTGCTGTATCCGCTTGCGATCGTATTGATTCTGGACCTCTGCACGGCATGCCGCACGATGACGGGAAAGGCGGGGACCGTGCTCGCCGGGGTATGCGTGTTGACGGGATTGGAATGGATCGACGATCGGACGGGCATCCACGTGCATAGGAGCTGGGCATTCTGGTGGTCGCCCGCCATATGGCTGCTGATCCTGCTCGTTGCCCTGGGTTTCATGGCTTATTTCCGCAGAAAGCTCCTTGGAGGGATAAGACGGGCATGAATTTCACGATGAGCGGAAACGAGTGGTTCATCCTGGGCGGTGCCGTGCTTTCCGTATGCTTGTTCCTATGCGTCAGGAAACATTTCCACCCCGCCGTGATCCTCCTCTTATGGCTGTTCGTCACGGCCCTCGTCGAAACCTTCGATTACGCGCTGGCTGCCACTCCGTTCCGGATGTATTATTGCGGCGATAACCAGTCTTACGAGATTTCCGGAGCAGTGCTCGCCATATTCGTGTATCCGGCGTATGCTTACCTGTTCCTCTATATTTACGACAAATGGAAACTGCGGGGCGGGAAGCTTCTGCTTTATATCTTGGCATGGATCGTGTTATCCCTTGCGATAGAGTGGCTGTTCGATCGGTTCGGCGTCTTTCACTACACGGGCTGGAAGCTGGCTTATTCGGCGTTGGTATACGTGTTTTGCGATTTCGTCCTTCTATGGATTTACCGTTTTATCCTCCGGCATTTACCGCCGAACGTGCCTCAGAGACCGTAAAATTCCCCGCCGTTCACGTGCAGGGTTTGTCCTACCGTATAGCTGGAATCCGCGGACGCCAAATACAAATACGCGGGAGCGATCTCCACGGGCTGCGCCGTTCGCTTGATCGGCGTATCGTAGCCGTACGACATATAAAGCTCCGGCGGAATCGCCGAGGGGATGAGCGGGGTCCAGGTTCTGCCCGGCGCGACGGCGTTTACCCGGATTCCCCGGCGGATCAGCGAGGTTGCCAGCGCGCGCGTAAAGGCGTCGACCGCGCCTTTGCTGGCCGTGTAGTCGATGGCGCCGTCGAATCCCGTATCCGACGCCACCGAGCTCGTATTGATGATGGCGCTTCCGGGTTGCATGAAAGGGGATACGGCCTTAGCGAAATAAAAGGAGGCGAAAACGTTCGTCCGAAACGTGCGTTCCAGCTGTTCGGAAGTGATGTCGCCGATACCATTCCGATAATGCAGCTCCCCCGCGGTATTCACCAGGATATCGATGCGGCCATAAGCGGCAGCCGTTTGCTGCACCGCATGCCGGCAGAACGGCTCGTATCCGATGTCTCCCGCGATCGTCATACATCTTCGGCCCCACTGTACGACCCGGTTCTGCGTCTCCAGCGCATCTCCGTGCTCGTTCAAATAGACGATCGCGAGGTCCGCGCCTTCCTTGGCGAACAGATAGGCGACCGCCCGTCCGATCCCGCTGTCCCCGCCGGTGATCAAGGCGACTTTTCCGTGCAGCTTACCGCTCCCGGGCGCTGAGGGATTTTCCGAAACGGGTCTCGGGACCATGATGGATTCGATGCCGGGCTGTCCGGGCTGGTATTGGGGCGGGAACTCGACCGGAACATTCGCGCATTTCGTGAAATAGCCGTAATTCGGGAGCATCCGAGTTCCTCCCCGTTCATCGCTCACTCTGATCTTATTCGCGGACCCGGTTTCGAATGATTGCCCAAGGCGGTAGAATGGAGGGAAAGGAAGAGTGAGCGTAACCTAGGAGGAATCCGAAATGAAATCGGCTTTCGTGTCGGGAGCGGACAGGGGACTCGGTCTCGCGTTTGTCCGCCTGCTGTTGAGGCAAGGATTCCGGGTGTTCGCCGGACACTATCAAGCGGATCCGGGGGAGCTCGGTTCGCTTGCAGAGGAACATCCGCATGCCCTCTATCCGATCAGGCTCGACGTTTCGGACGGCATCGGCGTGAAAGAAGCGGCTGAACGGGTAAAAGGTACCGCTGCCTCTATCGATCTGCTGATCAACAACGGCGCCATTTTGGGCGATATCCGGAAAACCGTCTATGACGACCTGGACTACGACGAAATGCTCGGCGTCTATAACGTGAACGCGCTTGGACCTCTCCGCATGACGAACGCGCTGCTCGAAACGATCCTCCGTTCGGAGGACAAGCTGATCGTCAATATTTCCTCGGAAGCGGGAAGCATCGGCGACTGCTGGCGGAACAACTGGTTCGCCTACAGCATGTCGAAAGCCGCGCTGAACATGCAGACGGCGCTGCTCCACAACCAGTTCAAGGGAACGGGAGCGAGGGTGCTGTCCGTCCATCCCGGCTGGGTGCAGACGCACATGCAGGGCAAGCTCGATTCCGAAGCGACTTATACGCCGGATGAAGCGGCCGCTCATATTCTGGAAACCGTCTATCGTACCGATATCGCCCAGGGAGATCAAACGGTGTTCGTCGATTTGCTCGGCCAACCTTTGCCTTGGTGATTTCTTCGGTCAGGTCATCCTGCTTGACGAAGCGGCCTCCGCGTTGGACAATGAATCGGAGTACGATGTGCAGCAGGCGATGAAGAGGCTGACGCAAGGACGCACGACCTTCATCGTCGAACTGACAGGAGAGGGGTCGTCCACATGTCTGCTCCCGGCTTCGAACCCAAGAAGGTGCTCGGGTTGATCAAGCATCCGAACAATAGCATGAAGTTGGAACCGAAGGACGATTGGCTCTACGGGTTCATCGCCTCCGCCATCGGAATCCTCGGGTTCGCGATCTGGTTCTGGGCGCTGCAGAACGGCTTCGTCCGTTCTTTGTCTTTTTTCGCGGATTTGGTCTATAGCGCGGCCATAGGCGGAGCGTCCGTCGGGAAGTCGCTGTGGGCGGGAATCGTCTCGATCATCGTCATCGTCGTCGTCTTGACGGCGGCGGGGAATCGGCTCGGGGAGAGCAAACGCGGCTGGATGGAAGCGTCGGCTTACCTGGGCGGAACGCAGGCTTGGTTCGGCGCCGCCTACCTGGTGAATGGGCTGATCGCCTTCGTTTTGTGGAAGTTCTCGCTGGTATTGATGATCGGCTTGCTGCTCCTGAACCTCTGCACGCTGTTGTTCGCCGCGGTGGAGCTGCATGAAGTAACGTCCGGCAGAAGATTTGTCTTTTTCGGCATCGTGATCGGCGTCTACGTGATCGCGATCGGCGTGTTGTACACGATGTTCTAGGGAACGGGGGAGCGGCAGTGTCGGGTAACGATCCGAAAGCGGGAGAAGCGACGAAGCACGAGCGGCTGCTTCACTATATTCGCGAGCTGCCCGTCGGCACGAAAATCTCGGTGCGCCAGATGGCCAAGGACCGCGGCGTTTCCGAAGGTACCGCGTACCGGGCGCTGAAAGAAGCCGAGCAGCTCGGCTTCATCAGCACCAAGGAGCGGATCGGCACCGTCCGGGTGGACAAGAAGCGCCGAGGCAACCCCGGGCAGCTGACGTTCGCCGAAGTGCTCGAGATCGTACAGGGCAGTCTGCTCGGCGGCGAAGAAGGGCTGGAGAAATCGCTCCATAAGTTCGTCATCGGCGCGATGGAGTTGGACGAAATGCGGGGCTATATCGACGCGGGAAGCCTGCTCATCGTCGGTAACCGGGAGAATGCGCACCGCATCGCGCTGGAGCACGGAGCGGGCGTGCTGGTTACCGGGGGATTCGGTACGAGCGAGGACGTGAAGGCGCTCGCGGACGACCGGCGGCTGCCGATCCTGACGTGCCGCCACGATACGTTCACCGTCGCTTCGATGATCAACCGGGCCATGTACGACCGGCTAATCAAACGCAAAATCATGATGATCGCCGATCTCGTCGAGCCTTCCACCAAAATCGGATCGCTGAAGCAATCCGCGACCGTGGCGGATTTCCTCAAGCTGAGCGCGGAAACGGGCGGCTCGCGGTTTCCGATCACGGACGAATGGAACCGGGTGGTGGGGATGATCACGTCCAAGGACGTCGCGGGCTCCGCGTCATCGCAGACGCTGGACAAGCTGATGACCCGCCGGCCCACGACGGTGACCATGGCGACGCCGGTCGCCTCCGCCGCTCACCGGTTCGTATCGGAAGGCTTGGAGCTGCTGCCCGTGACGGACCGCTATCGCAAGCTGATCGGCACGATCGGACGCGCGGAAGTGCTGAGGGCGATGCAGTTCGAGGGACGTCCGGCGCAGCTCGGGGAAACGTTCGATGCGCTGATGTGGAGCGGTCTGGCGGAAAGCCGGGACGAAGAGGGAAGGCTTTACTTTACCGGCACCGCCACGCCCCAGATGTCGGGGCCGCTCGGAACGGTGTCCGAAGGCGTGCTGGCGGCGCTCATGCAGCAGGCCGGGGCGCGGGCCGTGGAGGACTTGCGGAGAAGCGAGCACGTACTGGAGAACATGACGACTTACTTTCTCCGGACGGTGCCGATCGAGGCGGTCATCACGATCCAGCCGCTCGTCATCGAGGCGAGCCGGCGGTTCGTCAAGATGGAGATCCAGGTCTCTCACGACGGGGAGCTCATCGCCAAGGCGATGATGACCGCACAGACGATCGATCCGGGTTGAGGCTTACCCTTGCCGGCTGAAGTGCGAGTGGTTGCGCAGCCCCGCGAAAAGATTGAACAAGCCGACCAGGAAAAACAAAGCCCCGACGATGACGCGGACGGTCGATCCGCTGAACAGCGTCATTTGGATGAGCGCGATGAACAGGAGCATGAGCCCCATGCTGACGTTCATCCGGGCGGCGTACAGTCCGCGCAGGCGCCCGTTGGCGGAACGCCGGGAACGGACGCTGAAGAAAACGGACGACAAGGAAGTCAGGATAATGAGTGCGCCGAGCACCCATTGAATGGCGTTGATCAACGATGAACACTCCTTTTGCAATTCCGTCACGAAATGCTGACCCTGATTGTACCATAAACGGAAAACAAGCGCTCTCCCGCCTGGGAAGCGCTTGTTTGTATCCGAGGCCGTTTACGCGGCCGAAGCGGCGGGTTTCGTGCCGGCCATGATGCTTTTCATGTAAGTCAAACAGCTGATCGCGAAATACGCGGCCTGCATCGCGACGTACACGATAAAGACGATGGAAGAGTAGGCGAAGACGGAATCGCCGAGGATGTTGCTTAACGCGTACATCGCGAACAGCGCGTGGACGATTCCGACGACGCAGGGCACGAAGAACACGATGCCGACTTGCGTCACGACGATCCGTCGGATTTCCGAGGCGGTCATGCCGATCCTCACCAAGGAGCGGAATTGCGCGGAATCCTCCTGCAGCTCCGTGAACATTTTGAAATACAACATGCTCCCCGATGCCACGAAGAAAAGAAGGGTGATGAACATCCCGATGAAGAACGTCAAGGCCATGCTTCTCTTGGTATCGAGATAGTAGGAGACACGCTTCGTCTGCGCCTGCCGATCGGCGGCGGGCGACATGGCCTTGCGGATTTTGTCCGCCGTGGCGAGACTGCTTTCGTTTTCCCAGTTCTTCCACTCGAAGCCGTAAGCCGTAAGCATCCGCGATGGAGGCGAAGCCGCCGATAGACTCGCATAATCCGCATCGTCGAGGACGATCATGTAAGTCGCGGTGCCGACGGGGCTGACGATTGCGCCGGCCGTCGTTTCGCTGACTTCGAACCGTTCCGTTCTGCCGTTCAGCAGCGCGTCCAAATTCCATCCTTCATAACGGGCACGGCCCTGCATCTCCCGATAAGGCAGCACGACGACGGCTTTTCCGGCAGCCACTGCTAACGACGATTTCCCTTGCTTCGCCGCCTCGGCGTTGTAACCGGTCTCCGGCACGAGCATCACGCCGTCATCGCCGCCCAGCGGGCTCGGATCGGACGTTTCCCCTTGGATCAGCGTGACTTTGTCGGCCGCCAGGCCGGCTAATCGCTGCTCCCACGCAAGCTCCCGGCCGTCTTCGCGCAAAATCCTTCTTATGTCCTCCGGATCGGCGACCTCATGGCCGACGTTGCCTCTCTCGTAGTAACCGATGGTGTTCGGCATATGCTCGAGCAATTGATCCCGCTGCACCTTCTGGAAAACGTAAACCGTCCCCGAAGCCGTCAGCATCACCGCGCTCAGGATCGATACGGTAAAGAGGACCCGCGCATTGTCCTTGATTCTGAAAGCCATTTGCGAAACCGTGAGCAAATTCGTCCGGCGATAATATACCGGCTTGCGCCGCTGCAGGAAACGGATGGCCGCGATGCTGCCCTGGGTGAACAGAAAATAGGTCCCGATCACGGTCAAACCGACGACCGGCAGCATGAGAATCAGAAACGTAAGCGACGACATCGATACCGCCAGCCCGTAGCCGGCGCCGAGGCAAACGACGCAAACCGCGGTCAGCCATTTGGAATACTTCGGCTCGATTTTCGGCTTGCTCGCTTCCTTGAGAAGGTCCACGATTTCGGAACGGCCCGTTTTCCTTAGCGTGAGCAGCGTGATGGCGACGAAAAGCACGAAGAATCCGCCGCCGGTCAAGATGACCGCTTTCCAAGGAACGGCGAATCCGATCACCGTGCCGGAGTTCAGCAGGGCGGTCAACGCCATGAAGAAAAGCTTGCTGAACAGCATGCCGAGCCCGATGCCGAAGACGATCGAGATCAGCGCGAGGAATACTCCCTCGTACAGCACCATTTTGCGGATCTGTCCCTTCGTCATGCCGAACAGGGAGAACAGGCCGAACTCTTTTTTGCGCGTCTTCATGAACGCGGAGCTGGAGTAGAGCACGAAGAAAAAAGAGAAAATCACGATCAGGATTTCGCAAATGAGCATGCCTTGCCGGACTTGCCCCGCCGCTGCGATTTCCCCGCTCACGACGCCGGGGTGGTACAGGAATGCTGCGTACAAATAGAAGATCATGACCGAGAAGATGCTGCTGAGCAGGAAGGCGGCGTAAGCGCGAAGGTTGCCCCGGACGTTGCTAAGCGCGAGCGAACGGAACGTCATCGAAATTCCCTCCCAGCACGCTCAGCGCATCCAGTATGAGTTGGAAGAACGCTTGGCGGTTCGAGCCCCGACGCATCTCCGAGAACATCCGGCCGTCTTTGATGAAAATCACCCGTTTGCAGTAGCTGGCCGAAAACGGGTCGTGGGTCACCATCAGCACCGTCGCGCCGAGTCGTTCATTCAAATCCTGCAAAGCTTCCATAACGTCCTTCGCCGATTTGGAATCGAGATTGCCCGTCAGTTCGTCCGCGAGCAGCAGAGCGGGTTCATGGATGACCGCCCTCGCGATGGCCGCCCGCTGTTTCTGTCCCCCGGACACTTCGTACACCCGTTTCCCTAAGATGCCGGCAATGCCGAGCCATTCTGCGATCGGACGCAGCTTGCTTTCGATTTCCTTGGGCGGCGTCCCGTCGAGTACGAGCGGCAAAATGATGTTTTCCTGTATGGACAACGTATCCAGCAGGTTGAAGTCCTGGAAGACGAAGCCGAGCCGTTTTCTGCGGAACAGCGCGATCTCCCGATCGCCCAAAGCCGCCGGGTTCGTGCCGCCGATCTCGATCGTGCCGGACGTCGGCTTGTCGATCGTCGCCAGCAGGTTGAGCAGCGTCGTTTTGCCGCTCCCCGACGGACCCATGATGCCGACGAATTCTCCCGGCTCGACCGCAAGGTCGATGTTTTCCAGCGCTCTGTACGTGACGTTTCCTTTGGAACCGTAAGTTTTGCACAATCCTTCCGTGCGAAGGATAGCCATATTCCTTTACCTCCCAAGCCTGTCGGTTGTTCTTGATAGTCCAAGTATATCGGTCCGCAGGGAGGTGTTCCCATCGATTTTCCTTACAAAAAGGGGCCGGCCGCCTTACATTTTCGTCACATTCGGTGGATGCCCCCGGGGCGGAACGTCACCTTCATCTCCGTCCCTAGACCCAAAGTCGACTCAGCGTACAAGCCGTGGCCAAGGTTCGCGCATACCCGTTTGGCCAAATACAGGCCCATGCCGGTCGATTCTTCCGTTGAACGGCCGTTTTCCCCCGTGAAGAAGGGATCGAAGATCCGCGGAAGATCCTGCGGCGGAATGCCGATGCCTTCGTCCCGGACCGTGAGCGTGCAGCCTCCGCCGGAAGCCGCTTCGATCGCCACGAGCAGTTTTTTGCTGCCGGGCTTCGTCTTGGAGTATTTGATGGCGTTGGCGACGAGCTGGTGGAGCACGAAGCTCATCCATTTCGGGTCGGTTTCCGCCGTCGAGTCGCCTACTACCTTCGGGAACACGGAGTGGTGGATGCAAAGCTTCTTGTAGTCGTGGAGGACGGCGGTCGCGAGTTCGCGAAGGGAAACCTGCCGGACGTTCAGGTCGACCTCGAACCGGTCCAGCCTCGCCGTATGGAGCATCATGTCCAAACCGCGGCGCATCCGTTCGGTTTCCTCCGCGATGCTGCGGTCCCGGCCGTCCGGCGGCGCGCCTTCGGGGCGCCCTTCCAGCGCCGACTCCTGCAGCAGCAGGTCGATGACCGCAAGCGGCGTTTTCATCTGGTGGACCCACTGCATCGTAAAATGGCGGCGGATCTCTTGCTCCCGCCGGGAACGTGCCAGTTCGCCCGCGTAAGCTTCATGCAGGCCGCCGAGCAGCCGGGCAACCGCTTGGTGTTCGCGGGTGGACGCGGAATGCAGAACCAGCGGCGCGTCCAGCTCATGGGACCGTACGGCCGCGGCATTCAGCTCCCGGTAAAAGGCCCGTTTGCGGAAGCCGTCGTAAGCCAGCCACGCTCCGAGCGTGAACACCGCAAGAATGGCTAGGTAGAGGAGGCTGCCCGAACTGACGTCGGTGCCCGATTGGTGAACGTCTAATAGGATGACGGCGGCTACGAACGTGATGCCGACGAGGAACGCCGCGACAAAAGGCAGCCTGTCCAACGCAAAATCGCGCCAGCCGTAAGCGGGCTGGCGCCGAGAGAGTTCCCGATTCATGATTGGCGTCCTCCGTTCCGCCCGAGTTCCGCAGCCTTCAGGCGGTAGCCTTGTCCCCGCACCGTGTCCACGGCGCCCGGCAGGCCGAGCTCGTCCAGCTTTTTGCGCAGGCGCGTCACGTTCACGGTCAGCGTATTGTCGTCTACGAACTCGGCATCGTCCCAGAGGGCTTCAAGCAGCTCCTCACGCGACACAACCCGCTCCGATGCGCGGATCAGCGCGGCCGCGAGTAAGCGCTCGTTCTGCGTGAGCGGCACCCGTCGGCCGCTCCACTCCAATTCGCTGCGCTGGCCGTACAGGGTCAGGCCGTTTGCGGTCAACGCATCTTGTGCGTCCGCCCCCGCCGGGGAAGCGGCATATTCGCCGTAAGCCCGCCTAAGCGCCGCGCGGATTTTGGCCATCAGCAGGTCCATGTGGATCGGTTTCGTGACGTAATCGTCCCCGCCGTTTTCGATCGCCATCACCTGGTCCATCTCTCCCGAGCGGGCCGACAGAAAAAGGATCGGCGCGTTCGAGCGCAGCCGGATTTGCCGGCACCAATAAAAGCCGTCGAAATAAGGCAGGTGGATATCCATCAGCACCAGGTGGGGGCCGTATTCCGCAAATTCACCCGTGATATCCCGGAACCGACTCGCCACCTGCGCCTCAAAACCGTATTTTTCCATGCACGATCTCAGGATCGCGCCGATTTTGTCGTCGTCTTCCACGATCAGAATCCGGTACAAAGCCGTTTCCTCCCCGTCCGGTCTTGTTGCAACC
Source organism: Cohnella candidum (assembly GCF_003713065.1). Taxonomy (NCBI): domain Bacteria; kingdom Bacillati; phylum Bacillota; class Bacilli; order Caryophanales; family Paenibacillaceae; genus Cohnella; species Cohnella candida. Next base: position 414,827 of record NZ_CP033433.1, read on the forward strand.
TTACGGTATCAGTTTGTCACGAATCCTCTATGGCCGCAAATGAATCTTCGCTTCCACCCACACCTGCAGCACGCCGTCGGCCACGAGCATGGTCCTGATCCGGACCTCGTAGTCGTTTTCGCCGATGCCGGAATAAACTTTCTTTTCGAGCAGGCTCCTCGCGAATCGCGCATCTTTGCCGATGTCATAGATTCTCCGTCCTCGGAAGCCGGCAAGATCGTCTTTGACGCGTTTTTTCAACTCCTTCTCGGTCACGAGGTCGATGCTGTTTTTCCCCTCGGGTTCCTCGATGAACACCGTGATGCTCTGGATGACGCTGCCTTTTTCGGTATCGTTTTGGAGCCGTTTGAGGTCCTCTTTGTAACCGGCGATCTGTTCCTCGAGCTCGATTTTGCGCAGGAGCATCTGGTTCATTTCCTCATTGGCGAGCCCGCTCCAGACCGCGGCTCCCACGACCATGCCGCAAACGAAAAAAGCCCCCGCGGCCGAAATCCGCCGGAACCGCTCGAACGAAGGAACCCGCATGCCGCGTCACCTCCCGCTTCTGCACATCCACTGGATCAGTTCGGTGCCCATGTGGGCGCCGAGGAAAGCGAACAAAATGAAGGCGATCTGCCGAACGGCAATCGAAATATGACCTTCCATCACGTTGGATTCGATGACGCGAATCGGATCGATCGTGCCCCCGACGGCGGCGACGAGGGCCCATATTTTCAGGTTGGTGGCCACCTTCAGCATTTCGTCCTTCGGCGGCAGCCAGGCGAAAACCGCTCCCATGCCGGCCAGAAGCGCGCCCCCCATGACGACGCCGAACGCGATGAAGAAGCAGAAGACCGCTTTCGCATAGATTTCGCTCATGTCCATCCCTCCACTACCATATGTATGGGACAGGTTCCGCTTCAAATACCGAACATATGTGCTATAATGGGGATCAAAGCATGACTGGGCGAAAATGAAAGAGGGTTAATCGGATGTGCGGCTTCGTTCATCTTCACGTTCATAGCGAATACAGCCTGCTGGACGGCGCGGCCCGCATCCGGGACATGGTTTCCCGCGCGGCGGAGCTCGGCATGCCGGCGCTTGCGTTGACGGACCACGGCGTCATGTACGGGGCCGTGCCGTTCTATAAAGCCTGCAAGGAGCGCGGCATCAAGCCGATCATCGGGATGGAGGCCTACGTGGCTGCCGGGTCCCGGCACGAGAAGGCGTCGCGGAAGGAGCAGCCGATCTATCATTTGACGCTGCTGGCCAAGAACGAAGCGGGCTACCGCAACCTGATGCGGCTGTCTTCGATCGGGCATTTGGAAGGCTTCTATTACCGGCCGAGAATCGATTTCGAAGCGCTGACCGCGCATGCGGAAGGCTTGATTTGCTTAAGCGGCTGCCTTGCGGGGGAGCTGTCGCAGCACCTGCTGTCCGACCGTTATGACGCGGCCAAGTCGGTCGCGATGCGTTACCGGGAGTTGTTCGGGGAGGATTACTTCCTCGAAATCCAGGATCACGGGATGCTGGAGCAGAAAAAGGTGTCGGCCGGCATCCTGAAGCTGGCGGAGGAAACGGGCATTCCGCTCGTGGCCACGAACGATTCCCATTACCTGAACGAGGAGGATCACTCTCTTCAGGAGGTTCTGCTTTGCATCGGGACGGGCAAGACGCTTGAAGATCAGGACCGGTTCAAAATCGACACGACGCAGCTGTATTTGAAAAGCGGCGAGGACATGGCGGCGTTGTTCCGGCACGTGCCGGAGGCGGTGGCCAACTCGGCCGCGATCGCCGAACGCTGCAGCTTGGAGCTGGAATTCGGCCGGCACGTGCTGCCGCAGTTCGCGCCTTTGCCGGAAGGGATGGTCGCCGGGGCTTATTTGGCGGCGTTGTGCCGGGAAGGCTTGGAGGCGCGATACTCTGGGACGCCCGAGTGGGGAGACGCCGGTTTCCGCAAGGCTTCCGAGGACCGGCTGCTGTACGAGCTCGACGTCATCGGGCGGATGGGCTTCGAGGATTATTTCCTGATCGTCTGGGATTTCATTCGGTTCGCCCGCGAGAACGGCATCGCCACGGGACCCGGCCGGGGCTCCGCGGCGGGCAGCCTGGTGTCTTACGTGCTGCGGATAACCGACGTCGATCCGATCAAGCACAAGCTGCTGTTCGAGAGGTTCTTGAACCCCGAACGGGTGACGATGCCCGATATCGACATCGATTTCAGCGACATCCGCCGGGACGAGGTCATCCGTTACGTATCTGAACAATACGGGGACGACCGCGTGGCGCAAATCATCACCTTCGGAACGCTCGCCGCCCGCGCGGCAGTCCGGGACGTCGGCCGGGTCATGAACTTGCCTTACGGCGAAGTGGACAAGACCGCCAAGCTGATCCCCGGTATGCCCGGCATGTCCATTGACCGGGCGATGAAGGAAAGCCCGGAATTCCGGGCGCTCGCCGAAGGCGAAGGCACCGCCGCGGAGCTGATCGCGATGGCGCGCAGGGTGGAGGGGATGCCCCGCCACGCGTCCACGCACGCGGCGGGAGTCGTCATCGCCCCGACGCCGCTGACCGATTACGTGCCGCTTCAGGAAGGAACCGAGGGCGTTCCGCTGACGCAGTATTCGATGGAGCATCTCGAATCGGTCGGCCTTTTGAAAATGGACTTTCTCGGGCTCCGCAACCTGTCCATCATCGAACGGACGGTGGACTGGATCCGAGAGCAGACCGGCAAGGAAATTCGCTGGGAAGACATCCCCTACACCGATGAGGCCACGTTCGCGCTGCTCGGCAGAGGGGACACGACGGGTATCTTCCAATTGGAGGGCTCGGGCGTGCGGCGGGTTCTGAAGGAGCTGAAGCCGTCTTCGTTCGAGGACATCATCTCCGTACTAGCGCTGTACCGTCCGGGACCGATGGAATTCATTCCCCAATTCATCAAGGGCAAACACGGACAGATCGCGGTGGAATATCCGCATCCGTCTCTGGAGCCGATTTTGTCGGATACGTACGGCATCATCGTCTATCAGGAACAGATCATGCAGATCGCCTCGTCGATGGCGGGTTTCTCGCTGGGAGAAGCCGACTTGCTGCGACGGGCGGTGGGCAAGAAAAAGCGGGAGATCCTCGACGAAGAGAGGACCCATTTCGTCGCGGGCAGCTTGAAGCAAGGCTATACGGAAGAGGAAGCGAACGGGGTATACGATCTGATCGTTCGTTTCGCCGACTACGGCTTCTGCCGCGCGCACGCCGCAGCATATGCGGTGCTGTCTTTCCAGACGGCCTATTTGAAGGCGCATTATCCCGTTCCGTTCATGGCTTCCATGTTGACGTCCGTGATCGGAAACCAGCGGAAAACCGCGGAGTACGTCGACGAATGCCGCCATATGGGCATTCCGGTGCTGCCGCCCGACGTGAATGAGAGCGGCGTTTTGTTTACGCCCGTGTTAGGTGAGGGCTCGGAGGCTTCCTCGGGCGGAGCGATCCGTTTCGGCCTTGCCGCGGTGAAGAATGTCGGCACGCAGGCGATCGAATCGATCCTGGCGGAACGCAAGGAGAAGAAGTTCGAATCGCTGATCGACTTGTGCCGCCGCGTCGATCCCCGCGTCTGCAACAAGCGGGTCATCGAGTCGCTGCTTCTCGCCGGAGCGCTCGGGTCGCTGCCCGGACACCGCGCGCAGCAGCTTGCCGCGCTCGACGAGTCGGTGGAAGCGGCCGCGATGTGGCGCAAAGAGAAGGAAGAGCTGCAGATCGAGCTGTTCGATCTGGGTGAATCGCCGAACTGGATCGTCGACCTGCCGGAAGTGGCGCCGTTCGGCGCCGCCCAGACGCTGGAGTTCGAGCGGGAGCTGATGGGGCTTTACCTGTCGGGCCACCCGCTGGACGAGTACGACGACTTGTCGGAAGAGCTTCGGATGGACCGGCTGGTGGACTTGACGGAGGCGGCGGACGGCGCGTCCGCCGTGGTGGCGGGCATGATCGTTTCCTTGAAGCCTTTCGTCACGCGCAAGGGGCAGGCGATGGCGTTCCTGGAGATCGAGGACCGGATCATGACGGCGGAGCTCGTCGCGTTCCCGAGCGTCTGGAAGACGGCTTCGGCCTACGTGAAGAAGGGCTCGCTCGTGCTCGTCCGGGCAAAGGTGCAGCAGGGAGACGAGGATTACAAGCTGCTCGCGGACGACATCCTGCCGCTGGACGCGCAGGAATTGCGCGCGCAGGTCGGGCGCCTGCGCAGGCTGGCGGCTTCGGCGCCGGGCGACCGCGGTCCGCGGCGCGATTCCGCGGGCTCGAGGCCCGCGCAACCTGCGGCAGCGGGCGCCTCGGGCCCGGCGGTTCGGCCGGGAAGCCCGGGCGGTGCCGGGAGGCAAGCGGCGGCTCCTGCGGCGACCGCCGCAGTACCCTCGAGCGGCGGCTCTGCCGCCCCGGCGGGCAGGACCGCCGACAAGACGCAGCGGGCGTACATCCGCATCGACGAAGCCCACGAGCAAGCCGCGCTGCTGACGCGGCTTAAATCACTGCTCGCCGCGCACTCCGGCCCGCTGCAGACCGTGCTGCACTATGACCGCGGACATCGCACCGTTGCGCTGTCGGACGATCTTCGCATTAAGCCGTCGCAAGAACTGTTCAAGGCGATCGAAAGCCTGCTCGGAGACGGCTCCGTCCGCGTAAAGTAACACATAATTACAGTGAAAGGGTTGTCCGGCGGACAACCCTTTTTGGCGTGGGAAGGAAGACAGCGGATGGTGGGAGTGCGACGATTTAAGTAACGGAGATTTACTTAAGTGCGGCGGATGGTGGAGGGGCGGCGATATAAGTAATGGAGATTTACTTAAGTGCGGCGGATGGTGGAGGGGCGGCGATATAAGTAACGGAGAATTAATTAAGTGCAGCGGATGGTGGGAGTGCGACGATTTAAGTAACGGAGATTTACTTAAGTGCAGCGGACGGTGAGGGGTGGGACGGTTTAAGTAAACGACTATTACTTAACTGCGAAGCACGTCCCGATTACGGCGCGTGCACGCTGCCAAATTGCTTCGCCGCGGTGCCCGACCGGGATCTCCCGTGCCCCGCAAGCCGCGTCGCATAAGGGATCGGATGCTGTTTTGTTGCTAGCCTCAAGGTGGATGTGCTATGATTCGGATATTGCATTCTTTAAGTAATTTTAATCAAAGCCACAAAACAATGGGGGTTCGCTTCATGTGGACGGTCATTTACATTGCGCCGACCGCGAAGATCGCCGAACGGATTCAGAAGCGCCTGACCGAGCAAGGGTTTCTCGTGCGGGTTCGCCCCATCAACTTGACCAAACCGCAGTACGAAATATTGGTTCCTTCCGGCGAAGTGCGGGAAGTTCAGGAAGTGCTGGGAAGCATCCTGCACCCCTAATCAGCTTCAGTTCCCGCTATGACCGGCCTGCGGCTGAACCGGTGCCCGCTTCCCGACCGGACGGAACGCCATCTAGTTCGCCTTGTGAGGTGTCGCTGTGTTCAAGGATTTGTTTCAAAAGAAAAAGTATGCCGTCATCCCTTCCGAACGCGTTAACGCGGAACGTCCCAAGCGCGAAATTCCCGAAGGCCTCATGAACAAGTGTCCCAAATGCGGGACTATCCTGTTCAGCAAAGAGCTGGAGAAGAACCTGAAGGTCTGCTCGACCTGCGGTCACCATTTTCGACTGAACGCCTTGGAGCGCATCGCGATGACGCTCGACGAAGGGCGTCTTTTTGAGATTGATGGGGATTTGGTCTCGGAGGACCCGTTGTCGTTCCCGGGATACGCTTCCAAGCTGGAACAGCAGAAAGCGAGCTCCGGGTTGAACGACGCGATCGTCACCGGCGAAGGGGAAATCGGAGGCATCGGCGTCGTCATCGGCGTCATGAGCTTCGATTTCTTCAGCGGCAGCATGGGCTCGGTCGTGGGCGAGAAAGTGACCCGCGCGATCGAGAGAGCGACGGAGAAGAAGCTGCCGCTCATCATGTTCTCGACCTCCGGCGGCGCGAGGATGCAAGAGAGCATCCTGAGCCTGATGCAGATGGCCAAGACGAGCGCCGCGCTGGCCCGTTTCCAGGAGCAGGGCGGATTGTTCATTTCCGTGTTCACGGACCCGACGCTCGGCGGGGTTTCCGCCAGCTTCGCGAGCTTGGGCGACTACAATTTGGCCGAGCCCGGCGCCATCGTCGGTTTCGCCGGCCGCATCGTTATAGAACAAACGATTCGCCAGAAGCTGCCGGATAACTTCCAGACCGCGGAATTCAACCTCAAGCACGGTCAGCTGGACAAGGTCGTCCACCGCAAGGAAATGAAGGCGTTTTTAGCCAAGCTGCTCGACATGCATTATGGGAAAGGGGAACCGTCGGATGTCTAATGAACTCCCCTTCGAGAAACCGCTCGCCGAGCTTCGCAAGAAGATCGACGAGCTGAAGAAGTTCGGCTCGGAGCGAGAGATCGACTTCACGGACGAAATCGGACGTCTGGAAGTGCGCTACCAGGAGCTGGAACAGGAAATCTACGGCAACATGTCGGCGGCCCAGATCATGCATATGGCCCGTCACCATGCCCGTCCCACGACGCTGGATTACATTCCGCACATTTTCACCGATTTCATAGAGCTGCACGGTGACCGCGTGTTCGCGGACGACTTGGCGATCGTAGGCGGCTTGGCCAAGCTGAACGGCGTTCCGGTCACGGTCGTCGGCCATCAGCGCGGCAAGGACACGAAGGACAACATCCAGCGGTTTTTCGGCAGTCCGCACCCGGAAGGCTTCCGCAAGGCGCTGCGGTTCATGCAGCAGGCCAACAAGTTCGGACGGCCGATCATCACTTTCATCGACACGAAAGGCGCTTATCCCGGCGACACCGCCGAGGAGAGGGGCCAGTCGGAAGCGATCGCCCGCAACCTTCATGAAATGGCGATGTTCGGCGTTCCGATCATTTGCGTCGTCATCGGCGAAGGCGGAAGCGGCGGGGCGCTGGCGCTCGGCGTCGGCAACCGCGTTCTGATGCTCGAAAACGCGATCTACTCCGTCATTTCCCCGAACGGAGCCGCTTCGATTTTGTGGAAAGACGCTTCCAAGGCCGACCAAGCCGCCGAAGCGATGAAAATAACCGCGAAAGATTTGCTCGGATTCGGCGTCATCGAGGATATCATCCCCGAGCCGCACGGAGGGGCGCACCGCGATCTCGCCGCTCAATCCGAATCCATTAAGGAAGCCCTTTGGCGGCATATGCAAGAACTGAAAACCTTGTCGTCCGCGGAACTCATCGAGGATCGCTATGCCAAATTCCGCAAAATCGGCAAGTTTGCGTCCGCAGCGGCCCTATCCCAAGCGGAATAATTTCATGCAAGACCCCGAGACTGCCATGTCGAATTTCCCCGGTTGCCTTCTGTACATTTTCCGGGGAATGATGTATGGTAGTTTTCGGGTTTATGCCACGGATGGATAAAACGGAGGAAAAGAGAAACCATGCGCAAAACGAAAATCGTCTGTACCATCGGACCTTCCAGCGAGTCGCTCGAAAACACGAAAAAGCTGATTACGGCCGGGATGAACGTTGCCCGCCTGAACTTTTCGCACGGCGATTTCGAGGAGCACGGCAACCGGATCCGCACGATCCGCCAAGCTTGCCAAGAGTTGAACAAAACCGTCGCCATCCTGTTGGATACCAAAGGACCTGAAATCCGGCTGGGTAAACTCAAGGAAGAGCCGATCGAGCTCGTCCAAGGCGATTACATCACGCTGACGACCCAAGAAATCCTGGGCGACAAGGACCGCATTCCGGTCACTTACGCCGATTTGCCGTCCGATGTACATATCGGATCGACGATCCTGATCGACGACGGCCTCATCGGCCTGACGGTCGTGGACATCCAAGGCACGGAAATCAAGTGCCAGATCGTCAACAGCGGCCCGATCAAGAGCAAGAAAGGCGTTAACGTTCCCGGCGTCGCCATTTCCATGCCGGGCCTGACGGAGAAGGACATCAACGACATCAAATTCGGCATCGAGATCGGCATCGACTTCATCGCCGCTTCTTTCGTGCGCCGCGCCAGCGACGTTCTCGAAATCCGCGAGCTGCTCGAGCGCCACAATGCCCGCCATATCCAAATCATTTCCAAAATCGAAAACCAGCAGGGCGTGGATAACCTCGACGAAATCCTCGAAGTTTCCGACGGCCTGATGGTTGCCCGCGGCGACCTCGGAGTCGAAATCCCGGCCGAGGAAGTTCCGCTCGTTCAAAAAAGCATGATCGAGAAGTGCAACCGCGCCGGCAAACCGGTCATCACCGCCACGCAAATGCTCGATTCGATGCAGCGCAACCCGCGCCCGACGCGCGCCGAAGCTTCCGACGTCGCGAACGCGATCTTCGACGGCACCGACGCGATCATGCTGTCCGGCGAAACGGCCGCGGGCAAATACCCCGTGGAATCCGTGCTGACGATGTCCCGCATCGCCGAGCGCGCCGAGTCCGCCTTGCACTACCGCGAAATTTTCACGAAGCAAGCCAACGCGGCACAGACGTCCGTCACCGAAGCGATCAGCCAAGCGGTCGCCAACTCCGCGCTGGATCTGGACGCCAAAGCGATCGTGACGTCGACGGAGAGCGGCTATACGGCCCGCATGGTGTCCAAATACCGACCGAAAGCGCCGATCGTCGCCGTAACGCCGGATGCGCAAGTCAAACGCCGCCTGCAGCTGGTATGGGGCGTCATCCCGGTCAGCGGCAATCCGGCCACGACGACCGACGAAATGTTCGACATCGCCGTCGGCGGAGCCATGGAATCCGGACTCGTTCGCCTGGGCGACACGATCGTCATTACGGCCGGCGTGCCGGTAGGACGTTCGGGTACGACCAACCTGATCAAAATCCATAACGTCGGCGAATTGATCGCGCAAGGTCAAGGCATCGGCTCGCAAAGCGCGACGGGCAAAGTCGTCGTGGCGGCAACGCCGGAAGAAGCCGTCCGCAAGATGACGACCGGGGCAATCCTGGTTGCGCCGTCGACCGACAAAGAATACATGCCGGCGTTCGAGAAAGCGGCCGCCGTCATCACCGAATGCGGAGGAATTACCTGCCATGCGGCCGTCGTCGGCCTGAACCTGGGCATCCCGGTTATCGTCGGCGTGGACGAAGCCACGAAATCGCTCAAGGACGGCATGGAAGTGACCATCTACGCTGAAAAAGGCCTGATTTACTCCGGTCAAGCCAAAGTCCTGTAAACCGCATACGCGACGAACACGACGCAGAGGCGACGGCTTAAGCCGTCGCCTTTGCTTGTCAGGAAGGGGAAGCACCCGATGAAGACGTGGTATTTGCATACGCTGCGGGTAAGGTATCAGGAAACGGACCAAATGAAGGTCGTCTACCACGCCAATTATTTGAATTGGTTCGAGATCGGCCGCACGGAATGGGTCCGTCATGCCGGCATCAGCTATCGGGATTTGGAGAACCAGGGACTGCTGCTCCCGGTGACCCATATGGAGGCGTCGTTCCTGCAGCCGGCCCGCTATGACGACTGGGTCACGGTGTGCACCCAGATGGCCGAGATGTCGGCGCTTCGCGTACGGTTCCAGTCCCGCGTCGTTGCGGGCGACTTGGCTTCTGAACACGGGGCGGCTTGGCAAGGAGACGAGCCTCCTGGAGAAATTCTCGTGGCGGGGAGCACCCGTCACGTGTGGGTGAACGCCGCTTGGAAACCCGTAAGGCTCGACCGGGAAGCGCCGGACCTGTTCGCCAAAATGAAAGAGCTGGCCGCGCGGTCCGGGTCGGCCGATTAAGGAGGGCGCCGCCATGTTCAGATGGCTCGCGGCTTTGATCATCATCGTTCCCGCGGCGGAGCTTTGGGGCATTATCCAAATGGGCCGCTGGATCGGCGGCTGGCAGACGTTCGGCCTGCTGCTGCTCTCCGGCTTCGGCGGGGCTTGGCTCGCCCGAAACGAAGGCCGCAAAGTGTGGCGGGAAGCCCAACATCAGCTTCAATCCGGTCAAATGCCGGGCAAGGCCCTTCTTGACGGATTGTGCGTGCTCGCCGGGGGCTTGCTGCTGGTCATGCCCGGTTTTATCTCGGACATCGTGGGCGTTACGCTTTTATTCCCGTTGACCCGTCCCTTTTACCGATTGTTGCTCTACGCAGGGCTGGAGCGGCTGGTCCGAACCGGTTCCCTCTCGATTCGAGGCGGCCCGTTCCGCCGATAGCGCAAGTTCCCCATGATGGCCGTCACTTTCGGGTGGCGGCCATTTTACACGGCGTTAACGTCCGGCATACGCTCCATTTACATTCGGTAAACATAATAGAAGGATGGTATCCGCCGTCAGTCCGAAAGCGGAAGCATGCAGGGGGAGAGCAGGATGAAAAGGGCATTGGTTCGGTCTTCTTCCGGATACGCGAAAAAATACATCAACCGGGATTTAAGCTGGCTCGAATTCAATCGGAGGGTTTTGGAGGAGGCGGAAGACGCATCGACTCCGCTGCTGGAGCGTCTCCAGTTTCTAGCCATTACTTCGAGCAACCTCGACGAGTTCATGGGCGTCCGGGTCGCCGGCCTGAAGGACCAACGCAAAGCGGGCCTGAATAAAACGGACTTCACCGGGTACACGCCGCAGGGGCTGATCAAGCGGGTGATGAAACGCACCGGCCGTTTCGTGCGCGATCAGTACCGGACTTACCGCGAGTTGATGCGCCTGCTGAGCAAGGAAGGCGCTTCGATCGTCTCCTGGGAGGAATTGACTCCTTCGCAAGGCGAAGCGATGAAGACGTATTTTCAAGACATCGTTTACCCGGTATTGACGCCGATGGCCGTCGACATCAGCCGGCCGTTTCCTCTCGTCCACAGCCGGGAAGTCTATCTGGCGGTCGTTCTGCGCCCGCTGAATCCCATTCCGAGAACCGACGAACGGAACTTCTGCGCCATCGTGCAGGTGCCTTCGATCCTTCCGCGTACCGTTCTCGTACCGGGGCGCCGCAATTCCCGGAAGCAATCCTATTTACTATTGGAAGATTTGATCAAGCAGCATATCGGCCTGCTGTTCAGCGGTTACGAGACGGAAGCGGTACATGCCTTCCGCATCACGCGGAATTCCGATCTCACACTGAATGAAGAGGAAGCGGAGGATCTGCTGCTCGAACTGGAGAAGGAGCTGCGCAGGCGGCGCAGGGGACTTCCCGTACGCCTCGAAATCGAGAAAGGCATGCACCCCAGCGCTTTGGAAATGTTGAAGGACGAGCTGGAGCTGGATGACGACATTTTCGAAATCGACGGGCCGCTGGATTTGTCGTTTTTGTCCAAATTCTCGGGCCTGCTTACCGGGTACGACCATTTGCGTTATCCGAAAGTGGAGCCGGCGTATCCCGCCGAATTCGAGGACGACGACATGCTCGCGGTCATCCGCGAAAGGGACGTGCTCGTCTACCATCCCTATGAATCTTTCGAAGTGGTGAACGACTTTCTGATCGACGCGGCGATGGATCCGGACGTATTGGCGATTAAAATGACGCTGTACCGGGTCGACGCCCACTCCGTGCTCGTGCAAGCGCTCGTCCGCGCCGCGGAATCGGGGAAGCAGGTCACGGTCGTCGTGGAAATCAAGGCGAGGTTCGACGAGGAGCGCAACATCGCCTGGGCGCGCCAATTGGAGAAAGCCGGCTGCCACGTCGTGTACGGGCTGGCGGGGCTGAAAACGCATGCGAAAGTGACGCTGGTCGTCCGGCGCGAAGCGGGAACCTTGCGGAGGTACGTGCACGTCGGGACGGGCAATTACAACGAAAGCACGGCCAAGCTGTATACGGACGCGGGGCTGTTCACATGCCACCCGGACATCGGCGCGGACGCTTCGGCTCTGTTTAACGAGATGACGGGTTACTCCACCCCGCACGATTGGAAGGCGTTCGCGGTCGCTCCCGACGCGCTGAAACCGAAGCTGTTCGACCTCATCGACCGGGAGATCGCCAATGCCCGCGAGGGTATGCCGGCCTGGATCACGGCGAAGATGAACTCGCTGTCCAACCAGGAAATGATCGACAAGCTGTACGAGGCTTCGCAGGCGGGCGTGAAAATCGAACTCATCGTACGCGGGGTGTGCTGCTTGCGGCCGGGCGTTCCGGGGCTGAGCGAGAACATCCGGATCGTCAGCATCGTCGACCGGTTTCTCGAGCATTCCCGCATTCTCGCCGTAGCGGCGGGCGGGGCGGAAGAGGTGTACATTTCGAGCGCGGATTGGATGACGCGAAACCTGACCCGCAGGGTCGAGGTCATGTGTCCCGTCTATGATAGGGGATTGAGGGAGATGCTGCTCAGTTTGCTGCGGCTGAATTTGAACGACAATGTCAAGGCGAGGGAGCTTAAACCGGGTGCCGGCTACGAGCGGGTGACCCTGGAAGGGATCCCGCTGCGCAGCCAGTTCGAATCTGCGGACATCCCGCTGTGGAAGACGGTGGGTATGCGGATCTCGGCTAACGAACGTATAGCACCGGAGTGAGGCCCCAGATTTTCTTGAAGTCCTTGGACAAGGATTCCACTTCCATTCGCTCGAGCGACAAGGCGTGTTCCGCGTCGGCGGTCAACACGAGCTTGTTCTTGACCGCGTCCGCGCTCAAGGAACGGATGGATTGCGATTCGCTTCTGTCGAGCGCGATCGCCAGCTGCAGAAGGGATCCCAGCTTGGCGGCCGTTTCCGTATCGTTTTCTTCGAGAATGGGACGATAGGGAGCCAAGTTGCGCTTCAGCGCGTTTATGCCCCGGAAAGAGGCGGTCGCCGCGGTAAGAAGGATTTCCCGGTGCGAAAGGCCGTTCCAATGCGTATGCATCAGCATATAGAAGGTATGGTCGGCGCAATCGTTCAAATCGATGGCGGCGCCGATTTTATACAGCCTGGCGGCCGTATCCAGCCAGACCTTGGCCTTCCCCGGCAAGGTCTGGTCTTCGTTCAGACAGTCGTAAACGGCGGCCGCCAGTTTGCGGACTTGCTCCAGATGATCTTCCGGCGCGGTAGGATACAGGGCGTTCAAGTTGCGAATGCTTTCTTCCAGAACCGGAATTTCCCGCTCGCCGACGGCGGGCGGACAGGTCTCGAAAAACAACCCGTCGCGGATGCCGGTGCCGCATACGGTCAACCGGGACGCGCCGGTATGCCGCATGACGGCTTGCAGAATGGCCAAACCCGGCACGATGACGTCCGCCCGGTCCTTCGAGAGACCGGGAAGCTTGCGCCTGCCGGCGACGGGCAGCGCGGCGAGCTTGTCCAGGGAGGCGGCAAGCTCGCTTTCGGATTGCTCGTATCCGTGCAGCAGGGGAAACGGATAATCCGTTTCGCGCTGCCGGAACTTCGCGAACGCCCGCACGGTGCCGCCAAGGCCGATCAAAGGCAAACCCGGAGATCCGGAAATCCAGGGCTTGGAGGCCAGCAGCCGGCGGACGTCCGATCGGATGTCATCCAGAGCGGCGGAAGGAACCGGGCCGTCGTTCAGCCCGTAAACGTTCGCCAGGTTGACGCAGCCCACCGGAAAAGAGACGGCGTCGATTTTCTTGCGGTCCCTCAGCAGCGTGATTTCCGTGCTTCCGCCTCCTATGTCGACGACGAAGCCGTCGGCCATGTCCAGCGTGCGAAGCATGGCTTGGGAACCGTAATGGGCTTCTTCCTCCCCGGACAGCACTTCGATGCGGAGCCCGGTGGCCTCGCACAGCCGGCGGATCACGTCCTCGCGGTTGGACGCGGCGCGGACGGCTGCCGTCGCGACGGCGCGAATCCGCTGCGTGCCGTGCATCCGGCATATGCGAACGTAATGCTTCAGCACTTCGGCAAGTTCGCTCACGGCTTCATCCGGCAGCCTGCCGTCCGGCGTGAGCCGGCGGCTGAGGCGGGCGGGCCAGCGTCCTTGGTCGACGATGCGGCGGGCTCCATTGTCGGCGACCTGGAAGACGGCAAGCCGGACGGTATTGGAGCCGATATCGATAATTCCGGTTACTTCCGACGATTTCATGGGGCACCTCCGAACGCGGCTTAAAACAGGATAAAGCCTATTGTACCACTGCCGAAGCGCTCGGTAAAAGAACCTTTATGGTGCCGATAAAACAATTTGATTCCTCGTTCGGTTTCTTTCGTCCCCGAAATCGTTTATCATGGAAAAAGGACTGAAAACCTTGGAATATTTGCGTTTAGCGCGGTTTTTTTGAGCCTGGCGCCATTCCGGCTCCCGCGCAGGCGAGAATCCTCCCCCGAATTGGCGGTTGCTTCGCGTTTCCGCATGACTCGGCATTTTTCCGGTTAAAGGAGAGAGAAATCCATGACAGCTACCAAAGGTTTGGAAGGCATCGTCGCCGCTTCCTCGTCCATCAGCTCGATTATTGACGGCGTGCTGACGTATCGCGGAATCAATATCGACGAATTGGCGGAGCAGGCCTCCTTCGAAGAAGTCGCCTATCTGCTCTGGCACGGCAAGCTGCCGACGAAGTCCGAACTGGACGGTTTGATCGCCCAGCTGGGCGAATACGCGGAAGTTCCCGCCGAGGTCATCGACGGCATCCGTCTGTATCCGAAAGGCAGCAACTCCATGGCGGCGCTCCGCACGGCCGTTTCCAGCCTCGCGCTGTTCGACGGGGACGCGGAAGACATGAGCCGCGAAGCCAACGTGCGCAAGGCCGTGAAGCTGCAAGCCAAGCTGCCGACCGTGGTCGCCGCTTTCGCGCGCATCCGCGAAGGCAAAGAACCGATCGCGCCGAAGAAAGGCGTGGGCATCGCCCATAACTTCCTTTACATGCTGACCGGCGAAGAGCCGGCGAAAGTCGCCGTCGAAGCGATGGACAAGGCTCTTGTACTCCATGCGGACCACGAGCTGAACGCTTCCACGTTCGCATCGCGGGTTACCGTCGCGACGCTGTCGGACATTTACTCCGGCGTCACTTCCGCGATCGGCGCGCTGAAAGGCCCGCTGCACGGCGGCGCCAACGAGGCGGTCATGGTCATGCTGGACGAGATCGGTTCTCCGGCGAACGTGGAATCTTACATTCAGAAGAAGCTGAGCAACAAAGAGAAAATCATGGGCTTCGGCCACCGGGTTTACCGCAACGGCGACCCTCGCGCGAAGCATCTTCAAGCCATGTCCCGCCAGCTCGGCGAGCTGAAAGGCAACATGAACCTGTACGAAATGTCGATCCAGATCGAAGAGCTCGTCACCGGGCAAAAAGGGCTGAAGCCGAACGTCGACTTCTATTCCGCTTCGTGCTACACGATGCTCGGTATCCCGCGCGACCTGTTCACGCCGATCTTCGCGATCAGCCGCGTTTCCGGCTGGACGGCCCACATTCTGGAGCAGTACGGCGACAACCGCTTGATCCGTCCCCGCGCGGAATACGTCGGTCCGGTGGATCAACACTACGTTCCGATTGCCCAGCGGTCCTAATTTTTTACAAGCTTGTACCGGCGAACCGGCTTCTGCGGCAGCGGAGGCGCGGTGCGCCGGTTTCTTGCGATAAATCGATTGGAGGAATATAAGCATGCAACTTGAAAAATTCGCAGCACCGACATCCGGCCAACCAATCTCCGTAACGAACGGCGTACTGAACGTCCCGAACAACCCGATCATCCCCTTCATCGAAGGCGACGGCACGGGCCGCGACATCTGGCGCGCTTCCCAGCGCGTTCTGGACGCAGCCGTCGAGAAAGCCTACAAAGGCGAGAAGAAGATCGCCTGGTACGAAGTTTTTGCCGGCGAAAAAGCTTTCAATACTTACGGCGAGTGGCTTCCGGCCGACACGCTGACCGCAATCCGCGAATACATCATCGCGATTAAAGGACCGCTGACCACGCCGATCGGCGGCGGCATCCGCTCCCTGAACGTCGCGCTTCGCCAAGAGCTCGACCTGTACGTCTGCCTGCGCCCCGTGCGTTATTTCCAAGGCGTGCCGTCCCCGGTCAAACGTCCGGAGCTCGTCGACATGGTCATTTTCCGCGAGAACACCGAAGACATCTACGCCGGCATCGAGTACCAAGCCGAAACCGCCGACGTGAAGAAAGTCATCGAATTCCTGCAGAAAGAAATGGGCGTCAAGAAAATCCGTTTCCCGGAAACGTCCGGCATCGGCATCAAGCCGGTTTCCTCCGATGGCTCCAAACGCCTCGTGCGCGCGGCCATCGAGTATGCGATCAAGCATAACCGCAAATCCGTCACGCTGGTCCACAAAGGCAACATCATGAAGTTCACCGAAGGCGCGTTCAAAAACTGGGGCTACGAAGTGGCCGAAACCGAGTTCGCGGACCAAACCTTCACTTGGGGACAATACGATAAAATCAAAGCCGAGCAAGGCGAAGAAGCGGCCAACGCCGCTCAGAAAGCTGCGCTTGACGCCGGCAAGGTCCTCATTAAGGACGCCATCGCCGATATCGCTCTGCAGCAAGTGTTGACTCGCCCGACGGACTTCGACGTCATCGCGACGCTGAACCTGAACGGCGACTACCTGTCCGACGCCCTGGCCGCGCAAGTCGGCGGCATCGGCATCGCGCCGGGCGCGAACATCAACTACGTGACCGGACATGCCATCTTCGAAGCGACGCACGGCACGGCTCCGAAATACGCCGACAAAGACGTCGTCAACCCGGGCTCCGTCATTCTGTCCGGCGTTATGATGTTCGAGCACCTCGGTTGGCTGGAAGCGGCCGACCTGATCTATAAGGGCATGGAGGCTTCCATCAACAACAAGACCGTGACCTATGACTTCGCCCGCCTGATGGAAGGCGCGACCGAAGTGAAATGCTCGCAGTTCGCGGATGAAATCATCAAGAATATGTAACCTCTTAGTCCCCTTTTAAGGGGATTTCGCCCCACCCCCTAAGTCCCCCTCCCCCCGGGGAGGGGGATTCCGAGGCGCTCCGCCCTCTGGACACCCGGACTCAAGACTATGACGGTCGATGGACGGTGGAGGAGTTGCGGGGGCGCTGAGGGTGGCGGGGGTGCGTCTGTTGCCGACGTCAACGGTTTCGCTATCGCGAAACCTGTTGATTGGCTCGGGTAGGGCAAATGCAAGGCATTGAACCGTTTTACAGTAACCGGATGAGCACATGAAGAGATTTTTAGACGGGTTGACCGTCTTACATCGACCGCATGAGCACATATTGATTACTGTGAGGCGGTTTTTTCGTTTTCAGGCGATAAGAAACGGCTCTATACATAAAGGAGGCTAATTTATGGCGATCAAGCGTGCGAAGATTACGGTTGTCGGTGCAGGTTTCACGGGCGCGACGACGGCATTAATGCTGGCGCAGAAGGAACTCGGGGACGTCATCCTGCTCGACATCCCGCAGATGGAGAACCCGACCAAAGGCAAGGCGCTCGACATGCTCGAGTCTACGCCGGTGCAGGGCGTCGACGCCCGAATCGTCGGCACGTCGGATTATGCGGACTCCGCGAATTCCGACGTCGTCATCATTACGGCTGGCATCGCCCGTAAGCCGGGCATGAGCCGCGACGATCTCGTGAACACGAACGCGGGCATCGTGAAATCGGTGTGCGAGCAAGTGAAAGCGACCAGCCCGAACGCCTACGTCATCATCCTGTCCAACCCGGTTGACGCGATGACTTACGCCGCGAATAAGGCGCTCGGCTTTCCGAAAAACCGGATCATCGGCCAATCCGGCGTTCTCGACACGGCCCGCTACAACACGTTCCTAGCGGAAGCGCTGGGCGTTTCCGTCGAAGACGTGCGCGGCGTCGTCCTCGGCGGCCACGGCGACGACATGGTGCCGCTCGTCCGCTATACGACGATCGGCGGCATTCCGGTCGAGAAACTGCTTCCGAAGGAGCAGATCGACGCCATCGTTCAGCGCACCCGCGTGGGCGGCGGCGAAATCGTCAATCTGCTCGGCAACGGCAGCGCCTATTACGCGCCGGCCGCTTCGCTCGTTCAAATGACGGAAGCCATCCTGAAGGACAAGAAGCGCATTCTTCCGGTCATCGCCCTGCTGGAAGGCGAATACGGCTATGACAATCTGTTCATGGGCGTTCTGGCCGTACTCGGCGGCGACGGCATCGAGAAAATCATCGAAATCGAGCTGACCGCGGAGGAGAAGGCGGCGCTGGAGAAATCGGCACAATCGGTCCGCAACGTCATCCGAATCGTCGAAAACGCGTAAACGACGGGCACTGCCGCCTCCGTTCCGATCTTCCGCGGGCGGGGGCGTTTTCGCGTGTTAAGATTTCCGGGGATCGGTTAAAATGGTAGGCATAGGCACGGAGTGGCAGGAGGGACGATAATGGGGAAAGTGCTTCGTTTTGAACTGCAGGTTCCGGATCCCGAGCATGCGGTGCAGTTTTATTCTCGGATATTCGGCTGGCAGTTCGTGCGAATGCCGGGGGCTCACGATTATTGGTTCATCCGCACGGGGGAATCGGAAGAACCCGGCATCGATGGGGGATTGATGCGCTCTCCCGACGGAGAGACGCGGACGACCAATTCGATCGAGGTCCGATCGATCGATCGTTCTCTCGCTCAGGTGGTGGAGAGCGGAGGAAACATCGTCGTTCCGAAGACGACCGTGCCGGGCATGGGGTATTTCGCTTACTGCACGGACGATCAAGGTCTTCTTTTCGGAATATCGGAGACGGATCCGACGGCATGACCCGCCCCGTACGTCAACCGATTTGGAACAACGGGTAACGATCGTGTATACTGGTTTTGGCCTTGTATGATGAGCGATGGAGGTTTATGGAAATGTTGTATGACATTATGCTGTTTTTGCACGTAGTCGGAGCGGTCGGCATGGGCATTTACGCCATCTTGCCTTTCATGGCGGGACAATTCCGCAAATTGTCCGGAGCCGCGCAGGAAGGTTTGGCGAGCGGCTTGGTCACGGGCGGCCGGATCGGCCAGTTTGCTTTGGTGATCCAACTGCTGACCGGCGGTTACTTGATCTCCCAAGGAGACACGGATTACGCGACCAGCTGGATGATCGTCATCCTCGTGATTTTCGTCGCGATCGGCGCGCTGACGGGCATCGTGCAGGGACCGATCCGCAAGATCGCGGCAGCGGCCAAGGAAGGACGGGACGCCAGCTCTTTCATCGGCAAAGTCCGGACGTTCAGCGTGATTATTCTCGTGTTGTTCCTTGTCATGCTGTGGATCATGACGAATCCTTGGGCATAACCGGCCAAGTTCGGCGGCGAACCCCGCGCGGCTTCCTTAAGGAAGAGGGCGCGGGGTTTTTCTATGGTTTCGAATTCTTGCTGTCCTATTGTCTAACCCTATCGAACGGCCTTCAAGCGGTCTATAATAGGGAAAGCCGGAAGGAGTGAAGGCGATGAAACCAACGGTTACAGATGAGGTTTTCGATCGGGTATATGAGACGATCTTGCGCCGGGACGCGTCGCTGGACGGGCGCTATTATGTGGGGATCGTCAGCACGGGCATTTTCTGCAGACCTTCCTGCCGGTCCAGAACGCCGAAACCCGAAAACGTCCGGGTCTACGAAAGCATAGAGGAAGCCCGGCAGGCGGGATTCCGTGCATGCAAAAGATGCCGCCCCGAGACTCCCGGGAAGGAAGGTCCGGATGCCGCGATGGCGAGCGCCGTCACCGACCTGATCCGGAAGCACTACGCGGAAAATTTGACCTTGGGCGATCTGGCCGCCAGGCTGAACGTGAGCCCGTTCCATTTGCAAAGGGTGTACAAAAAAACGACGGGATCGACTCCGGCGCAATGGCTGTTGCAGACGAGACTGGAGGAAGCCAAACGCCAACTCGCCGATCCGAGCCGGTCCGTGACCGACATTGCGGCCGCCGTCGGGTTCCGGAGCGCGTCGCATTTCTCGTATGCGTTCCGCAAAGCCGTCGGCTGCCCGCCGAACGATTACCGGGGAAATAACCGACCCGTTTCCGCCGCAGAGGAGGAGAACAAAGCTTGAACACCGCAGTTTCAACTGAAGTTTATTGGGGCAAGCTGATCCACCCCGTTTTTCAAAATCGCCCCATTTTGGTAGCCGTCACATCGGAAGGATTGTGCCGAATCACTTGGCCGCACGAAACGCGTGAGCTGCTGAATGACTGGGTGGAGAAGAGGATACCCGGCGCGGCGCTGCTGGAGGACCAGGAACGCGTAACGCCTTATATCGAACAGCTGCAGCAGTATTTGGACGGGAAACGGAAGGTTTTCGAGCTGCCGGTCGATTTGCGGGGAACGCCGTTTCAAGTCTCCGTTTGGCAAGCGCTGGCCCGGATCCCTTGCGGGGAAACCCGCAGCTACTCCGACATTGCCGAAGCCGTCGGCCGCCCCGCCGCCGTCCGGGCCGTCGGGATGGCGAACGGCGCCAATCCCGTTCCTATCGTCATTCCGTGCCACCGCGTCATCGGCAAAAACGCGTCTCTCACCGGATTCGCGGGCGGGCTTCGGGTGAAGGAAGACCTCCTCAACCTGGAAGGATTTCGGGCATACACGGCCGCAGGGCACGCTCGCTTTAAATTTTGATAAAGGACCGGGCTTAAGCCGGTTTTTATGTTAGAATGGGAGCACTTTGTCGCAAGTTTCGGAGGTTGGCGGGTTGGAGTCGGTGTTTTACGCATTCGCGAAAGGTTTTTTGTTCAGTCTGGCGCTGTGCCTGGATCTCGGCGTCGTGAATATCGCCATTATGAAGACGGGGCTCGACCGGGGGTTCGGGGCTTCGTTCCGAATTGGGTTCGGCTCCTGCTTCGGGGACGCTTTCTATATGGCTCTGGCTTTGCTGGGTTGGACCGCCGTGTTCCATTATCCCGCCGTCCGCTGGATTTTGTGGATCGGGGGTACGTTGGTGCTGCTGTGGCTGACGCGCAACATGATCCGCGACACCATTCGGCCTAAGGTGCTTAACGGGAGCGGAGATGCGGTCAAAAGCCGAGGCGGATGGGGAGACATCCTCGTCGGGGCGGGTCTTGCCCTCTCGTCTCCGACGCTGATCCTGTCTTTCGCCGCGATCGCCGGGCCCGTGGTGGCGGATCTGGATATCCGCGACGGCATGGTGCTGACGGCGTTCGTCGTCGGTTTCGTTACGGCCGGGCTGCTCTGGTCGGTGCTGCTGGCATGGCTCGGAAGCCAATCCGCCCGGCTCGGCAAAGGCGTCCTCCGCACGATGTCCCTGATCTCCGCGCTGTTGTTTCTTGCATTTGCCGCCAATCTGTTTTGGAACGGTTTGCGGGATCTCGTTTTGTCCCGTTGACGCCTATGACTGTGACTCATAAGTAAATGAAAAGGACTTATCCGTATGCAACGTCTACAACGCTTAATCCATCAATATGACGGAGGGATCTGGATCCGCGTGATCGGGTCGGCTTTGTCCACCGTCACCGGTTTCATGATCCGACCGTTTCTCGTTCTCTATCTGTACGAAAAATTGGACGGGTCCGTGCTGCTCCCGATGCTCGTCGTCGGATTGTCGCCGTTGTGCGGCATGGTCGTCAGCTGGTTCGGGGGCGGCATCAGCGACCGGATGGGACGCAAGCCCGTCATGGTCGTCTCGCTCCTGCTGCAAATGCTGTGCATGATCGGTTACGCGTTATCATCAGAAGTTTGGCAATATGCCGCCGTCTCGATCGTGACTGGTGCGGGCTCCGCGTTGTTCATGCCCGCGGCCAACGCTCAGATGACCGACATGGTGCCGGCGCAGCGCCGGGCGGAAGTGTTCGCCCTGATGCATACCGGGTTTAACGTCGGGGCTGCCGTCGGGCCGCTGCTCGGCTTGCTGATGTTCCGCTGGAACCCCTCGGTCGTGTTCGTGATCGCGGCTTGCACATTCCTGATCAACGCGTCCCTCGTCTTGTTCAAACTGCCGGAGACGGCTCCTCTCCTGCTGGCTCGGCGGAAGGGAGAGGCGAAGGCGAGCCCGGCTGCGGCTGGCATTAAACGCCACGGCGGCCTTCGGATGCTGTTTACGAGCGAGCGTACGCTGCTGCTCGTGACGCTGCTGACGATGCCGATCGCCTTCCTGTATTCCTTGGCGGAGACGGCGCTGCCCATCCATTTGGGCACCCATTTCGCCCATCCGAAAAATATATTTCCGGCGATGATGACGTTTAACGGCACGATGGTGATCGCCTTGCAAATCTGGATCGCCCGCAAAACCGAAGCGTTCCGCTCGTACGCCGTCGTGGGCGCCTCGTATGCCTTTTTCGCCGTCGTCGCTTTGGGATACGGCTATTCCACGACGCTCGTCGCGCTGTTCGCCGCCGAGTTCGTTTTCACCATCGGAGAGATGATCAACGGGCCGCATATGCAGAAGGAAATCTCGCTGATGGCGGCCGAAGAGAAACGCGGCTACTATTTCGCGGTATTCGGAGCCAGCCGGCTGCTCGGTCAAGGGCTCGGACCGATCCTGGGCGGCTTGACGCTGGCCTGGACGAACGGCGAAGTGCTGTTCACGCTTCTCGCCGTCCTTCTCGCCGCGGCGGGATTCGCGCAGTTCCGCGTCATGAGAAGGGTAGAACAGACGCGTCTCGGTGCCGATGCGGGATCGTCGTCGGGCTTGAGCGTTTAAGAGTCATGTAAAACGAAAACGGCCCCAACCGTCTTGAAGATGGTGGGGCCGTTTTTTACGTTAGAGCGGTTTTGCCCGGAGAAAACGGGATTGCGAAATTAACGGGAAAAGTTCCTACTAAATTTTACAAAATGGCCTCCAGGCCGAAAATAGTGGGAAAAGCTCCAATTAAATCCGCGCGTTCGTTATTTGAACCAAAGAAACGTCCGATTTAGTGGGCATTTTTCCCACTAATCGGGAGATTTAAGAAGTGGAAGGCGAAATAGTAGGAGGTTTTCCCATTATTTTCGACGCTCCAGTAACTGGACCCCCGTCAACTCTCCGCTTTCTCGTCCTCCGACAGCTCGTCGATCGTCTTCTCGAAGGCGGGGGCCAGCCTCTCCAGCACCCAGTCGACCTCGGGCATGCCGAGCGCCCGCAGCTTCTCTTCGCTTTGGCGACGGGCGGTTTCGAATTCGCGGTTACCTCCCGACGTTTCGCTCAAGCATTTGAGGTAGGCGTCCAGCACGTCGGCCGCTTTCACGTATTTTACGAGCTCCGGGTCCGCGCCCGTTCCGGTCACGAACGGCCTATAAGCTTCGCGCAGTGCGTCGGGCACCGTGCCCAGCAGCCGGTCTGCCGCGAGCGACTCAATCTCCCGGAAATTGGCCAGGATGCGGGAATTATGATGTTTGACGGGAGTGGGGATATCGCCGGTGAACACCTCGGTCGCATCATGGAACAAAGCGTATGAGGCTGCACGGTCCGGGTCCACGTTTTGATGGAAAACGTCTCTCGCGACCGTCCCCAGCAGATGGGTGAGCAGCGCCACGTGATAGGAATGCTCGGCGACGTTTTCGGTCGTCGTATTTCTCATCAGGCTCCAGCGGCCGATGTTTTTCAATCGATAGAGATAGGCGAGAAAATGGTGCGCCAACGGTCACGACTCCTTTGGTTCGGGCGAATCTATCAACCCTTTTCGTGAGATATCATGACCATTCTACCTGATCCCCAAAGAGTGCGACAGATTAAATATAACCGGCCCACTCGATATGGAGATGATCTCTGTCTTCGTTGGTTTCGGATTCCGGCAGCTCTTCCGGTTCAAGGGATGCCGTTTCCGGACTAGGATCGGCTTCGTGGATTTCCATCTGCGGTTATCCTTTCTGCAAAATGCGGTGGTTACCAAGTAGCATGCTTCTAGAACCGGTCATCTATGCAGGTTATACATGCCCTCTCCGTCGTGCGGTGTGCTATTATATGAGTGATGAGCTATACCGATCAGAGAGGGGAAAACCGCAGTATGTCCACTTTTGAACAAAGCGTCTACAAATTGATCGTCGAAACGTCCACGAACCTGCCGGCCGACGTCCGCCGTGCCGTCGCAGCCGCGAAAGAGGCGGAGGATCAAGCGACCCGCGCGGGCTTGTCCCTCGCCACGATCGCTCAAAATATCGAGATGGCGGAGTGCAACGTTTCCCCTATCTGCCAGGATACGGGCATGCCTACTTTCATCGTTCATACTCCGGTAGGGGCGAACCAAATCGTCATGAAACGCGAGATCCGCGAAGCCGTCGCGCGCGCCACGAAAGACGGCAAGCTCCGCACCAACTCCGTAGATTCGCTGACGGGCTCCAACACGGGCGACAACTTGGGCCCGGGCACGCCGGTCATCCATTTTGAGCAGTGGGAGCGCGACGAAATCGAAGTGAAGCTGATCCTCAAAGGGGGAGGCTGCGAGAACAAAAACATCCAATACAGCCTGCCGACCGAGCTCGAAGGGTTGGGCAAAGCCGGCCGCGACCTGGACGGCATCCGCAAATGCATTCTCCATGCCGTTTACCAGGCACAAGGCCAAGGCTGCAGCGCCGGATTCATCGGCGTCGGCATCGGCGGCGACCGCACGACGGGTTACGAGCTCGCGAAGCACCAACTGTTCCGTCCGGTCGATGACGTCAACCCGATTCCGGAGCTTCAGCAGCTGGAAGAATATGTGATGGACAAGGCCAACCAGCTCGGCATCGGTACGATGGGCTTCGGCGGCAACGTCACGCTGCTGGGCTGCAAAATCGGCGTCAACAACCGGCTGCCGGCGAGTTTCTTCGTCTCGGTCGCCTACAACTGCTGGGCGTTCCGGCGCCAAGGCGTTATCCTCGACGGCTCGACGCACGAAATCAAAGAATGGGCGTACGAAGGCGGTTCCGCCGTCCCGATGAACGCTTTCGCGAAGAAGGAAGAAGCGGCCCCGGAAAAACGCCGGGAAGTCGTGCTGCGCGCACCCCTGTCGGAAGAGGACGTCCGTCAGCTCCGCGTCGGAGACGTCGTCATCCTGAACGGAGAGATGCACACCGGCCGCGATGCGCTGCATAAGCATTTGATGGACCACGATTCCCCGGTCGACCTGAACGGCGGCGTCATCTACCACTGCGGCCCCGTCATGCTGAAGGACGAGGAAGGCTGGCACGTCAAAGCGGCAGGTCCGACGACGAGCGCCCGCGAGGAGCCCTACCAAGGTGAAATCATCCGCAAATTCGGCATTCGCGCCGTCATCGGCAAAGGCGGCATGGGCCAGAAAACGCTGGCGGCTTTGAAGGAGCATGGAGCCGTGTACTTGAATGCGGTCGGCGGCGCGGCGCAGTACTACGCGGAATGCATCAAGAATGTGAACGGCGTCGATTTCATGGAGTTCGGGATTCCGGAAGCGATGTGGCACCTGCAGGTCGAAGGTTTTGCGGCCATCGTGACGATGGATGCTCACGGGAACAGCCTGCACGCCGACGTCGAACAGGATTCCAAGGCGAAGCTCGCGCAGTTCAAGGATCCGGTTTTCGCCTAAAATAGCGGGATTTGGAAGGAGCGCCGGCGGACGCGGATGAATAAATTCAGAGTGAAGCTGTCCCTGCTGTTCATGCTGCTGATCGGGCTTTCCGTTCTGGCGGCGGGGCTGCTGTCCGGTCATACTTACCGGCAGAACCATCAGGACGCCCTTCGCGCCAATATGGTGCGGGAATTGAAGGTCATCAACGCCACGACCCCTTGGCCGGACGAGAGTGATCCCGAAGCGGCGAAAGCCCTGTTCCACGAACGAGCGAAGGATTTTAAAGACATTGCCGAAATGCGGGTCACTTACGTGCTGCCGGACGGAACGGTGGCCGGGGATTCCGACCATGACGAAGCGACGATGGACAACCATTCGCAGCGGGCGGAGATCGTACAAGCGCGCCAGAAAGGCTTCGGAAGCAGCATCCGCGAAAGCGACACCCTTCACGAGAAAATGATGTACGTCGCGATGGCCGTCAAGAAAGACGGCCAGCTTCAGGGATTCATCCGGCTGGCGATGAGCTTGAGCGAAGTCAGCAGCGGATTGCACGACATGTGGCTGGCGTTATTCTTCAGCTTGTTCCTGCTGTTCGCGCTTGCGGCGATCGTCAGCTACCGTGTGGCCCTTAGCGTGACGCGTCCGCTCGAGAAAATGACTTCCGCGGCGCAGCGCATGGCGAACATGGATTACGCGATCCGCGTTCCAGCAGGCGGGCGGGATGAGATCGGTGCCCTGGCCAAGGCGCTGAACCTCATGGCGGACAACCTGCAGGAGCAGCTCAAGCTCATCCGGGAGAACGGGGAACGCCTGCAGGACGTGCTCGATAACATGACGAGCGGAGTCATCATGGTCTCGAGCGACGGCCGCGTCACGCTGTACAACCGACAAGCGGAGACGCTGCTTGGCAGTACGACGCGCGATCGGGTGGGGCGCCCTTATACCGAAATCAAGCAGCATTTCGAATTGACTTCACTGATCCGCGAAGGCTTGGACGGCCGGGAACCGCAATATCGCCGCGAGCTTCACGTTTACTATCCGGAAGAGCGACTGCTCGAAATCAGCCTCGTTCCGATGACCCAAAGCACCGACGGGCTCCCCGGACTGCTGCTCGTCCTTCAGGACGTGACGGCGATCCGGCGGCTCGAGAACATGAGAAGCGAGTTCGTGGCCAACGTGTCCCATGAATTGAAGACGCCGGTGGCGGCGGTCAAAGGGTTCGCCGAAACGCTGCTCTCGGGAGCCATGGACGACCGGGAAACCGCGAGGTCGTTCCTGACGATCATCCATGAAGAAAGCGACCGGCTGAACCGGTTGATCGGGGACATTCTCGAGTTGTCCAAAATCGAATCGAGGCGCTCTCCGCTGCAGTATTCGCCCGTCGATTTCGGGGCGTATCTGGCGAGACTGAGCGAGATGCTGACGCCGGAAGCGGCCAAGAAACGGATTTCGCTGGATTTGCAAGCGGAGGAAGGCTTGTTCTTCGAAGCCGATGAGGACCGATTGGGGCAGATCATGCTGAACCTGTTGCAGAACGGGATCAACTATACGCCCGAAGGCGGCCGCGTCAAAGTGTGGGCGGAAACGTTTTTCCCCGAAGAGGGCGAGGAACAAGTGCGGATCACCGTTACGGACACCGGCATCGGAATCCCCAAGAAGGACATCCCCCGCATTTTCGAACGGTTTTACCGGGTCGATAAAGCGCGTTCGAGAAGCTCGGGAGGAACCGGTCTCGGGCTGTCCATCGTCAAACACTTGGTCGAGCTGCATCACGGCAGTATCCGCGTGGAAAGCTCGGTCGGCGTCGGAACGAGCTTCATCATCGAGCTTCCGCTTCTCCAGCCTTAATGAAGAGGCAAGAATCGGCAAACATTCTTTTAACACCGCGTTAACAAATCATTGTCTTTCTCTTTACACGGGCATGATAAAAAGGGATTGTGAGCACAACACGGCAGTATGCTGCCGGACCGGAGGTCTGTATGTCGGACAAGGTGCTGATCATCGAAGACGAACCCACGCTCGCCCGCCTCGTGACGTATAACCTATCCCAGGAAGGTTACGAAACGGAAGTCGTCGGCAACGGGGCGGAAGGGCTGCACCGCGCGATCCATGACAGCTATGCCGTCATTTTCCTGGATTTGATGCTGCCCGGAATGAATGGCTTCGAGGTTTTGCAGAAGCTCAGGCAGCATGGCGTGAAAACGCCCGTTATCATTCTTACGGCACGGAACGCCGAAGAGGAAGTCGTGCAAGGTTTGCGGCTGGGGGCCGACGATTACATCACGAAGCCGTTCGGGGTCGCCGAGCTGCTGGCCCGCACGTCCGCAGTGCTTCGCCGATCCCGCAATGAAGAGGGTAAACCCGTGGTCCCTTCGGGGGGAGAGAAAGTCATCGCCCTCGGCGACCTGCAGATCTTTCCCGAAAAGTATGAGGTTTTCCTGAACGGGGAGTGGATCTCGCTCCGTCCGAAGGAGTTCGAGGTTCTGCTTTATTTGGCGGAAAGGCCGGGGATCGTCATTACGCGCGACGACCTCATGAACGTCGTCTGGGGATTCGATTACGTCGGCGGGCAGCGGACGGTAGACGTCCACGTCAGCTCGCTTCGGAAGAAGCTGGAGCTGAACCAGCAGTCGGTGCAAATCGAATCGATCCGCGGCGTCGGCTACAAGCTGATCGTCAATCGCAAGGCAAGCGCACCGGGACGCTGACGTTCCGGTGTTTTCTTTTGGGTAAAGGAAGGAAACGGGCGGACCCCGTCGAAACAGTAGTGACCGGTATTGCGCAGCGCCGCAGAGGATCGAGCGACGGAATCGGAGTGGTCAGCCATGCACAAACACCTGCTCAGCCAGCAAGAGATCGAAGAGTTGTTGTACAGCGGCGATCAGGAGCCTTCGCCGGCTCTCTCCGAGGAAAGCGAAGGCCGCGAAACAAGCTCCGCTCAGGAAGAGATCCGCGGAGAGGACCATAAAGAGATGGCGATCCGCTACTTGCAGCAGACGGTTCAAGAGCTGCTTGGCGAGGTGGCGGACCTGCGCCGGCGCCTCGAGAAACTGGAGCGCGCGGGCGCGGCGGGTAAGGAAGATTTTGATGCTGGTGCGAGCGCAGAAGCGCCGAAGGTGGAGAAGGGAGAGCCCGCAGCCATCCCTTCGCGAGCCGAACGCCACCGCGCCCAGCGCGGAAAGTGGTTTTAAGTTGGTGGCGGGGGGAGCTTTAGTCGCAAAATGCTACGATAACCCGCCCAAGCAGCCTCTACGAGCCAAAATAGTCGCAAATTGCGACGATTCACGAGATCCAGTCCTCTCGCTACCACCCGCCGTAAGGAATTTTCTCTTCAACGACCCGGTATCGTGCAACTCTCTTCGATAAAGGATCAACCGGTGCCACGAGCCCCTTCTCCACCAGCGATTGAAGGTGCCGTACAACCGTCGTGCGATGCAAACCCAACTCCGCAGAAGCCATCGCCGGCGTCAGCATTCCGGCTGAGCCCGAAGCTAAACGCATTAATGCGGTCTCCATTGGCGATAACTTTACCTTCTTATCCGCGTCTGCCCATTTGCCGATCAGCTGTTGAAGGATTTGCTGGCATTGCCGCGGCCTTTCCGCGATATCGTCGTATGAGAACCGCAGTACCATCCACCCGTCGATCACCAGATGGTTTTGGCGCATCAATTGAGCTCCAAAATCCCTTCGGCTGATGTCGCGCCAGTGCGGGCCGAAGCCGTCGATCTCGATGCAGATTTTCAATCCTCTCCCGATATAAGCAAAGTCCAAGAACCGGATCCCGTCGCGGTAATCCCTGATTTCGTACTCTGGGTAAAGAAACTCAAAGCTGCCCAGCGCGGGCTGCCAAATCTTCGTCGCGAACGTTCTCTCGGCGTGAAAAGCCTGTTCCGTTAGCCTGCGAAGCCTTTCGCCTTTCGCTGATTTGCGGTGATACTCCATCCAGGCATCATAATCCATCGAGATGTCCTCCATCCTTTTCTTAACTTCGAAGCAAACAAAAAGCCGCCTATGCCGGAGGAACCGGAACAGGCGGCGCGTGCTTCGCGACCATTTATATAATTGATTACATCATAACTTGCCTGAAACAATCCTTCAAGCCTCTATCAACTCCGCCCCCAGGCGAGCATTTTGCGTTGGAACTCTTTGGGCGAGAAGCCGTTGAAGCGTTTGAACATTTTGTAGAAATGGGCCATGTTGGCCATCCCGATCTGGTCGCCCACCTCGCTAACGCTCAGATCGCGGGTGAGGAGCAGCTGCTCGGCGCGTTTGATTTTGCGGAAGTTGACGTACTCCGTGAACGACATGCCCATCACTTTCTTGAAAAATTTCACGAAATAATAATAGCTCATGTTGGCGAGCCGGCAGGCTTCCTCCACCGGAATGCGGTCGTCGATCCGCGACTCCACGAAATCGAGCACGGGTTTGAGCCGGATCCGCTCCACGCGGTCTTGACCGGCGAGCAGGCCGCGCTCGTCGTTGCGGATGAGGATGAGCAGCAGCTTTTTGATCAGCATGTTGACGGCGAGCTCGTATCCGATGTCCTTGCGCTGGGCTTCCTCGTGGATCTGGCGGATGCAATCGGCCGCCTCGTCCCTCGCATCGGGATTTTCCCGGAAAATGTAGTTCATGGCACTGAGCGGCACTTTAGTCTCATTAAAATATTGCAAGTAGGGAATCGTACTTTGGTCAAAGAAGCTCTGCAGATCGAACTGGAGCACGATATAGTCGAGAGGTTCCCCGTGGCTCCGGTCGCTGTGCAGCTGCAGACTGCCGAGGATCACCACGTCTCCCGCGCCCATCGGGTAAGTCTCGCCGTCCACGTCGATGTCGAGCCTGCCGCTTTGCACGAGCAGGAGCTCGCATTCCGGATGGTAATGCCAGTTATACGTCATCTTGTCGTTTCGAATGGACTGCCATATTCTCAGCGAAAGCAACGGATTTTCGTATTCGATTTCTTCCTTGACGGGCTGCAACCGACCGACCTCCCGAATAGCAAAAAAGCATAGAAGACTCCCATTTGAGCGGATGTGATTTCATTCAAACGGTGATACACTTAATTGTAGTAATCAAGCAGTTTATTCGCAAGGAGGACAAGTATTTTGTCGACCGTAAACATTGGAATGATCGGCTGCGGCGGAATCGCCATGGGGAAACATCTCCCGTCGCTTGCCAAAATCCCGGAAGCCCGCATCGTCGCGTTCTTTGACGTAGCCTACGACCGTGCGAACGAGGCGAAAGCCAAATACGGCACGCCGGACGCGAGAATTTACGACAACGTACACGCGCTGCTGAACGATCCGGACGTTCAAGTCGTCCACGTCTGCACGCCGAACGACACGCACGCCGAAATCTCCATCGCCGCCCTCGAGGCCGGCAAACACGTCCTGTGCGAGAAGCCGATGGCCAAGACGGCCGCGGACGCCCAGCGCATGCTGGAGACGGCCGAGCGCACCGGCAAAAAGCTCAGCATTGCCTATCAGAACCGTTTCCGCCGCGACTCTCTGTGGATGAACGAAGCGGCCCGCGCGGACATGTTCGGAGAAATCTATTTGGCGAAAGCCCATGCGATCCGCCGCCGCGCCGTGCCGACTTGGGGCGTTTTCCTCGACGTGGAGAAGCAGGGCGGAGGCCCGCTGATCGATATCGGCACGCACGCGCTGGACCTCGCGCTGTGGATGATGAACAACTATGAGCCCCGCACGGTGCTTGGAACGACCTACCGCAAGCTTGCCGAACGCGGCAGCTTGGCAAACGAGTGGGGTCCGTGGGATCCGGACAAATTCACCGTGGAAGACTCCGCGTTCGCCATGATCACGATGAAGAACGGCGCCACCGTCTGGCTGGAATCCAGCTGGGCGCTGAACACGCTGGAAGTCGACGAAGCGAAGGTTACGCTGCACGGCACCAAAGCCGGCGCCGACATGAAAGGCGGACTCCGCGTCAACGGCGAAGAGCACGGCCGCTTGTACACGAAGGAAATCCAGCTCGGCTCCGTGTGGGACAACTCGGTTCCCAACGACTCCCCGGAGAAGGAAGCCCGCGCATGGATCGACGCGATCCTGTTTGACCGCGAACCGGTCGTCACGGCGAAACAAGGCCTGGTCGTGCAGCAGATTCTCGAAGCGGTCTATGAATCCGCGCGCAAAGGCGAGGCCGTCAGCTTCACGTAATGAACCTGTATAGTAATTGTCTGCGTTTTCATGTAGAATGATATGAGGATGGGGAATGTACACGCGTACATAATCCATCCTCATTTCGCGAAGAAGATTCGAAAATGAAAGGTCAGGTGGCACAAAGTGAAGCTTGGAGTATTCATCGTTCTATTCGGACAGCAATCGTTCGAACAAGCATTGGACACCGCGAAAGCGGCCGGCTGCCAATCGGTCGAGATCGGCACGGGCGCTTATCCGGGAACGGCCCACGTCAATGCGAAGGCCATTCTGGATGACGACGCCGCCATCCGCCGCATCCGCGAGGCCGTCGATTCCCGCGGGCTTACCATCAGCGCGCTCAGCACGCACGGCAACCCGCTGCATCCGAACAAGGAGCAAGCGCAGGCACATCATGAAGACTTCGTCGCGACCGTTCTCCTGGCGGAGAAACTCGGCGTGGATACGGTCATTACATTCTCCGGTTTGCCCGGCGAATCCGAAAACTCCAAGTACCCGTCCTGGGTAACCTGCCCTTGGCCGCCGGATTTCCTGACCGTGCTCGAATGGCAATGGAACGAAGTCGCCATTCCGTATTGGAAGGAACAGTCGGCCTTCTGCCGCCAGCACGGCGTTAAAGTCGCGATCGAATCCCACCCGGGCTTCCTCGTTTACAATACCGAGACGGCGCTTCGCCTTCGCCGCGAGGCCGGCGACAACATCGGCGTCAATTTCGACCCTTCCCACCTGTTCTGGCAGGGCATGGACCCGATCGAATGCGTCAAGGCCCTCGGAGATTCGATTTACCACGTGCATGCGAAAGACACGAAGATCGATGCCCGCAACACGGCGCTTAACGGCGTTCTCGATACGAAACACTACGGCGATATCCTGAACCGTTCCTTCGTGTTCCGCACGGTTGGATACGGCCATGACGACGAGTTCTGGAAGAACCTCGTCAGCACGCTTCGCCTGGTCGGCTATGACGGCACGATCAGCATCGAACACGAAGACGGCATCATGAGCGTGAACGAAGGGTTCACGAAAGCGGCCGGCTTCCTGAACGGCCTCATCCTGAAAGAATCGGCGGGTGAAATGTGGTGGGCGTAAACAATCGCAAAATGAACGTCGGCATGGTCGGCTATAAATTCATGGGCAAAGCCCACAGCCATGCCTATAAAGACGTCGGCATGTTCTTCGACATGGACGCGGACGTGGTCATGAAGGCCATCTGCGGACGCGATGAGCAAGGCGTCAAAGAAGCGGCCGACAAATTCGGCTGGGAAGGCTACGAAACGGACTGGCGGAAGCTGGTCGAGCGCGACGATATCGACTTCATCGACATCAACGCGCCGAGCGACGCGCACAAAGAAATCGCACTGGCTGCCATCGCGAACGGCAAGCACGTGTTCTGCGAAAAGCCGCTCGCGCTCAACCTGGCGGACGGCCGCGAGATGCTGGAGGCCGCGGAGAAGGCAGGCGTCAAGCACGCGGTCTGCTTCAATTACCGGTTCCTGCCCGCCGTTCAGCTGGCCAAGAAGCTGATCGACGAAGGCAAGCTGGGCGACATCCACCATTACCGCGCGACCTACCTGCAGGATTGGCTGGTCGATCCGAATGCGCCGCTGGCTTGGCGTTTGAAGAAGGAAGTAGCCGGTTCCGGCGCACACGGCGACCTGAACGCCCACTGCATCGACCTGGCGCGTTTCCTGATCGGCGAATTCGACCGCGTCATCGGCCATAACCGCACGTTCGTCAAGGAACGCCCGATCCCGGCTTCCACTTCGGGACTCAGCGGCACCGGCACGTCCGAGAAGGGCGAGGTCACGGTAGACGACGCAACGGGCTTCCTGGCGGATTTCAAAAACGGCGCCATGGGATCGTTCATCGCGACCCGTTTCGCCACCGGACGCAAAAACGGCAACACGTTCGAAATCCACGGCAGCAAAGGCACCATCCGCTGGGATCTGGAACGGTTGAACGAGCTCGAAGTTTACTTCCGCGATGACGAACCGAACGAAGCCGGTTTCCGCCGGATTCTCGTCACCGAAAGCACGCATAAATACGCGGGCAATTGGTGGCCGACGGGCCACATTATCGGCTACGAGCACGGTTTCGTGCACATCGTATACGAATTCGTGCAGCACATCGCGGCCGGTACGCCGTTCGCTCCGACCTTCCTGGACGGCGTGCGCTGCCAAGAGGTGCTCGAAGCGGTCGATCTTTCGATCGAGCGCGGAACTTGGGTGAACATCAGCGAAGTTTAATCGAATATAGCGGAATACCATACAAAGCCGCGAATTGCAAGAACAATTCGCGGCTTTGTATTCTGATCGTACCCTCGCGCCGATCCGCCGATAAAGAGAGTATAATCAGTGATGCGAAAATCATCTTAGGTGAGACCTCATGTGGATCAGTTTAATCGCGAATTTTACCCTCATTACGGTATTCCTCTTTTTCTATAATCAGCTGTGCAAGGGAGACGCGGCCCGCGCCTTGCGCAATGCTGAATCCCCATACCTCATCGGTTCTCTTCACGGCGCGTGCGGGATCCTGCTGATGTTCTTCAGCGTATCCGTTTCTCCGACGACGATTCTCGACATGCGCCAAATCATGGTCATTTCTTCGGCTTTCTATGGAGGTTTCGTTTCTTCCTTCGTCACGGCCGCCTTCGTGGCGTTCGGCCGCATCGCCTTCTTCGGAGGGTTCAACGACTCGTCGCTCGCCGCGAGCATTTCGATTTTCGTACTGGCGACGGGCAGCGGATGGGTCATGCGGTATGCCGGTTCTTATTGGCGAAAGTGGGGGTATTCCCTCCTAATTGGCATGCTGCTTCTAAGCACGACAATGTATATCTTAATAGGCTCCCGGAGCTTGTCCGTCATGCCCGTCATGCTCGTGACGTTAGGCGCCGGCGGCAGTTTCACCGCGGCATTGGTCGCCTATTTCTCCATGTCCATCCGGCTGGCGAGCCAGATCCGGGTCAGCGAGAGAAAGTACCGCGAGTTGAATTCGCTGCAAGAATCGATTTTTCAATCGGCATCCGGCATTTCGATCGTGGTCACCGACCTGAACGGCTTCATCACGCGCTTCAACCACGGAGCTGAGTTGATGCTGGGCTACGCGGAGAGAGAGATGATCGGCAAAAGATCGATTTCCATTTTCGATCCTTCCGAGCTGGAATGCCGCAAAAACAAGTATGCCGCCGAATTCGGCGGGGACATCGCTCTTATCGACGTCCTGTTGTATTCTTCGCAATCCGACGACTTTCAGGATCGGGAATGGACTTATATCCGCAAAGACGGAAGCCGGTTAACGGTCGTGCTCATGATCTCCCCCGTATTCTTGGACGGAGAGACGATCGGTTACATGAGCACGGCGACGGACGTCACCGAGCGGAAGCGGGCGGAGGAAACGCTCCGCCAAGCGAACGAAATCCTGCACGAGCTCTCCTTCATGGACGGATTAACGGGAATTTCGAACCGGCGGCACTTCGATGAGGTCCTCTCCAAAGAATGGGGAAGGGCGCAGCGGGGCAGCTGCGATTCTCCTCTTTCCCTTCTGCTGCTCGATATCGATTACTTCAAAAAATACAACGACACTTACGGACATCAGATGGGAGACGAATGCTTGCGGAAGGTGGCGAGTCTGCTGCAAGCCGTGGTCGGCCGTTCGACGGACCTCGTCGCCCGATACGGCGGCGAAGAGTTCGCGCTGATCTTGCCCGATACGGATTCCGCCGGCGCGCAGAAAGTGGGCGAGAAGCTCCGGGCCGCGATGGAGCGGGAAGCGATTCCCCATGCCGGATCGAAGGTCAGCGGCGTAGTCACGTTAAGTATCGGTGCGGCAACCTTCCTCCCGAATGCGGAAGATACGCCGGAGCAGTTGATCGCCCGCGCCGACGGCGCCCTCTATGAAGCGAAGACGACAGGCCGTAACCGCGTGCTCGCTTCCTGACGAAACCGGCTCCTCTTTTGGTAAATCGCTTTTGTTCGCTATAATGGTAAGGGATGAATCGTGAAAAAGGCGCCTTATCGTGAGGAGAGTTTCATTTTGGATCGAACGAAATATTTGGATTTATACGTGGAGAAGTTTTTCCTTCATCGTAAAATGTGGGAAGCGGAGTGGGCGAAAACTCAGGATAACGGCTTGTCGAGCAACCAGGCGATCATGCTCATGATCTTAAACGAAAAGGGTCCCCTCCAAGCGAAAGATTTCATGGGGGTACTCGGCTTATCGTCCGGCGGCGTTACCGTCATTTCGGATAAGCTGGCGGAGCTGGGATTCATCCGCAAAACGAAGGACGACCGGGATCGCCGGGCCGTGAATTTGGAAATCACGGAGCGGGGGAGAGAGAAGATCCCCCATTTGCGCCAAGATTGGGTGCAGGTCATGGACACCATCTTCTCTCCGTTGACGGATGCGGAAGTCGCCATGCTGGCCCAATTGTTCGGGAAATTGGTCGATGCCCAATCCTAGGCACGCATTACCGGTGACTTTCCTGACCGCTTTGATCGGCGGCGTCGTTTTCAAGCTTCTCCATATCCCGGTTCCTTGGCTGCTGGGCCCGATGCTGGCCGTCTTAGCGGGCTCCAGCGTGCGGAAAAACCTGTTTCGCTGGCCGGGACCGATCCGTAACGCGGGAATGATCGTCGTCGGCTACACGATCGGGTTATCGATGACGTCCGCTGCGCTTCACGAAATGGTACGGCAGTTACCGACGATGTTGCTGATGACCGTGCTTCTTCTGCTCTTCTGCGCGTTCATGGCGTTTATCGTAACCAGACTTTCGGGAAATCCCTACTTAACGATGTTAATGGGAAGCATACCGGGCGGGTTGACTCAGGTGATTACTCTCGCGGAGGAAACCGAAGGAGTGAACCTGACGGTCGTTACCGTGATGCAGGTCGTTCGGCTGATGATGATCGTGATCTGCGTGCCTGTGTTGGTTTTCAGCCCGCTCCTGGGTCTGCCGCAGCACGGTGGCAGCGCCCCGGAGATCAGCCATCCCGGCGTTACCTTAGGGAGCGGCGACATTGCCCGCTTGGCGCTTTTCGCTGGCGTCTGCGTCGTCTGCGCCATCGTCGGTAATCGGATCCGCTTTCCGACCGCCTATTTGCTGGGGCCCGCGATCGGAACGGCTGTGCTGCAGGCCGTCGGATTTCAAGGTCCGCCGCTTCCTTCCATCGCGATCAATGCGGCCCAATTCATGATCGGCACGTATGTAGGCCTGTTGCTCAAACCGGGAGAATTGCCCCGTAAGTTACGCCTGCTGACGCTGGCGCTCATGAGCGGTCTATTGCTCGTCCTTGGGGCTTTGGGATTGAGCTTGCTTTTGACCCGACTGGAGCCCGTGTCGATGTCGACCGCCTTGCTGAGCTTGGCGCCTGGCGGCATGGACCAGATGGGCGTCATGGCACACGAGGTGAATGCGGATCTTTCCATGGTGGCGG
Organism: Cohnella candidum; assembly: GCF_003713065.1. Taxonomy (NCBI): domain Bacteria; kingdom Bacillati; phylum Bacillota; class Bacilli; order Caryophanales; family Paenibacillaceae; genus Cohnella; species Cohnella candida. Next base: position 451,690 of record NZ_CP033433.1, read on the forward strand.
GGTACCAATTGTTCCGCACCTTTTTCATTTTTTTCGCGGTGCCTCCGTTGTTCAAGCTCGCGATTCGGCTCATACGGAGAAAATGAAAAAAACCTTGGCTTAGCGCCAAGGTTTTTTTTCGTTTCCGGGCTTCCCCAATCGGGAAGTTTATTCGCGTTATTCGACGATCAGCTCGCCGGTCATGTTGTCGTGTCCGCTGCCGCACATGATGGAGCAGTTGTAATCGTAGGTGCCGGCTTTGTCCAGGACGACCGTGGCGGTTTCGCCGTTTTTGAGGGTGACGTTCAGATCCTTGATTTCCAAGCCGTGATTGCCGCTGTCGTTTTTAAGCGTGATTTTGAGCGTGTCGCCGACTTTGGCATGGATTTCCGTTTGGTCGAATTGGAAGTTGGTCGCGGTGACGGTGATCTCTTTCGTTTCTCCGCCGGCTGCCGGTGCGGAAGCCGAAGGAGAAGCAGCTGCGGAAGATGAAGCGGCTGGCGAAGAAGCCGATGCCGATGGGCTGGAAGCTGCATCGTTATTGTTGCTTCCGCAAGCGCTCAAGGCGAATACCGCCACAAGAGCCGCAAGCGCAAGAGAGAGTTTGGACGCTTTTTTGTTCATTTTCATCATGGTAATCCCCCCGTGTGTATGATTCTTCTTTTATGGAAGTCTGGATGTCTTGAAGCCCTGATGTCCATAAAATCTTACTAATAAGTTTTCCGTCAACGAGAAAGTATACGCTTCTCCGGATGAATTCGTCAACATAAAACTTAACCGAAACGATTCTTTTTGAATCATTTGAGGATAATGATTGACGACTCCGCGAATCAGGCGTAAGATGCAACTGAAAATAAAATCTTATTAGTAAGATAAACCGTCATCATTTTGCGAAAGAGAGGGGTCTTTCATACGAAAAAGCCGCGTACCGCCAGTCGGCCACAGACCGGAGGCGGTTCTTCATGCCGCGGCCGATTTTCGTGAGGGACGATTTCGTTTATTGATTGGTAGTTGGTTGTAAGAGCATAGGACACCATAAGGAGGAAAACACCTTGAATAAGAAATTGGCTCTGTCCGGCGCCATCATGGCGACGGTGCTTGCGCTGTCCGCGTGCAGCAGCAACAACAATGGTTCGGATGCATCCTCGTCGCCTTCCGCGTCGGTATCTCCGTCCGCATCCGCGTCCGCATCCGCATCCGCGTCGGCATCCCCATCCGCCTCGGCGGCTTCTTTCGAGAACTTCCCGACGTACGGATTCGATCTGGGCAACACGCGCCACGTTCCGTTTAAAGAAATCACCGCGGATAACGTCAATGACCTCGGCGTCGTGTGGTCCGCTGATTTCAAATCGATCGACAAAGACGTGAAAAACGGCAACCAGTCCTATCCGGTCGTCGTGGACGGCGTCATCTATATCACCACGGGCGGCAACCAAGTCTTCGCGTTCGAAGGCGCGACAGGCAAGCAGCTGTGGCATTGGAAGCCGGACGCCGCCATGCTCGAGAAAATCAGCAAAGGCGGCATCGTGGCGAACCGCGGCGTCGCGGTCGGAGAAGGCAAAGTCTTCATGCTGACGACCGATAACCAAGTCGTGGCGCTCGACCAAAAAACGGGCGCGCTCGTCAAAACGGTCGCGATCTCCGACGCGGTTGAAGGCGTCACGCTGGAAAACGGCTACTACGAAACGACCGCGCCGATCTACTACAACGGCAACATCTACATCGGAAGCAGCGGCGGCGACAACGGCGTTCGCGGTTTCGTCATGGCTTACAAAGCCAGCGACCTGTCCCCGGCTTGGGACGCTCCGTTCTGGACGGTTCCGCCGAAAGGCCAAGATTGGCTGAAAAACAGCAAATACCATGGCGGCGGCGCCGTATGGAATCCGGTCGCCATCGACCAGGAGACCGGCATCATGTACTTCTCCGTCGGCAACCCGGCTCCCGACTTCTATGCGAAAGACCGTCCCGGCGCGAACCCGTACACCGACTCGGTCGTCGCGGTCGAAGCGGCGACAGGCAAGCTGATCTGGGCGAAGCAGGAAATCAGCCACGACCAGTGGGACTATGACGCTGCGGCATCCCCGATGATCCTGAATGCCACGGTCAACGGCAAACAGCAAAAAGTCGTCGTCGAAGGCGGCAAATCCGGCCAATGGTGGGCATGGGACGCAGCGACCGGCAAAGTAATCTGGGACGGCGTTCCGTTCGCGAAAATCGATCACCCGGAACCGACGGAAAAAGGCGTGCTGGTGTATCCGGGCGTGCTCGGCGGCGAGAACTACGCTCCGGAAACGTATGATCCGGCAACCAACTATGTCCTGATTCCGGGCATCGAATATCCGGCGCTCATCAAGAAAGCCAAAGATCAAGACCATGCGTTCGACAAATCGTTCCCGGGCGCTTGGGCGTTCGGTACCGCGATGGGCGAAACGCCTGCCGACATCGTTCCTTACGGCACGGTTACGGCGATCGACGTGAACACGGGTAAACAGGTTTACCAAAACAAAACGAAAGACATGATGCGCGGCGGCTTGACCAGCACCGACACCGGCTTGGCGTTCTACGGCGAGCTGGACGGCAAAATCAACGCCATGGACGTGAAGACGGGCAAAGTCCTCTGGACGTTCCAGACTTCCGGCGATAACATCCAAGCGGCGCCTGCATTCTTCACGGTGGACGGAAAGCAATACCTGACCTTCACGTCGGGCGGCACGAAGCCGAAAATCCACGTGTTCGCGCTGGGCGGAGACAAGACGCAAGGAGCTGCGGGCCAGGCAAACAACGGCAATGCGCATGCTGAGAGCGGCAAGTAATCCGAAAAATTTTCATCGGCAAATCTCAAGCGGGTTCTTCGGGACCCGCTTTTCATTTCGCAAGGAGGAAACGCCCCATGAAATTCATGTCCAAAGCGTTCGTTCTCGTTTTATTGGCAGCCTTGGCCGCAGGGTGCTCGGGAACCTGGAGTTCGGGGGGGAAGGACGCCCAAGACTTGCAAATCCGTCTCGATCAGACGGCATTTACCCTAAAACAGTGGAAGATGGACGGCTCCCATCGCTCCAGCGTGGGGGGCACGGTCACGATCGGGGAAAAACCGGTGGAAAGCGCCGTGCTTCACGCAGGGGAGATGAAACGCGACATCGAGACGGACGCGAAAGGAAAATTCGAAATCCTGCTGGACCAAAGCCTGCTCGGTACCGCGGCCGTGAAGGTCGTGTCGTTGGACCAAGCAAAGGTGGACGGAAAGCCGCTGAGCAAAGAAGAACAGCAACAAGGTCTTACCGCTTCCGCGAACATGCAGATTTATCACCCCATCACGATCGAATCGGTGACCGCTTCAGGGGATAACACCGTCGTCAAAGGCCGGCTGCTGGCCGATAAAACGGCTTCGGTGGCTTACTTCCAGCTCGATAAATACCGGATCGCCGGCACCGTGAAGGACGCGGAAGGCAAACCGGTCAAGGGAGCAACCGTATGGATCGACCGCGACGATGGCGAAGGCTTCGCCAAATCCGTCGGCACGGACGAGAACGGCCATTACGAAATGTTCTATTTACCGGAAGAAGACGAAGAAACGAATTTGTCCGTTCGGTACAATTCGGTGAAATACACGCTGCCGGAAGGGAAGGTTTACCATCTCCCTGAGGACACGAGCCTGAACATCGACATCACGCTGCCCCGCGAGGGAACGGTCATCGTCGACAAGCCGCCGACGTTGGTCAGCCAAACCGCCCAGGGCGCCTTATATACCGGAATGGTCGTCGGTTTAGACATTCCCACCGGCAACACTGATTACACGGTAACCATTCCGGATGCCGAAGGCCGGTTTACTTTGACGCTGCCGAAGAAAACCTGGGATCAACATCCGGCATTCCTGGAGACGAACATGACGAAATTCATCGAGAAAGACGCGCCGAATCCGGGCGACGCGGTTCCCTCCAGCTTTATCGAGGTGGAAGCGAACGCGCCGCGCGGCATTCAAGCGAAAGACACGACAACCAAATAAGCGAAGCACGAGAGACCGCGTCCAAGGACGCGGTTTTTTTGTTGTGCGAACAAATTGCCCGAAATTTTACAGACCGTTAACAATTCGCATTTCACCGGTTGACATGGGCTTGGTAGCTTGGAGGCAGGTTGTATTTTCCAGCCGATAGCTGTCTCTAACTTAAAAATTCATTCGAACGAGGTTGAAGCCCATGAGCATCGCTGTTAGGGAACGCCCTGTCATTAACGCAACGGAACCCGCCGAATGGGTGCAGCCGGCCGCCGTAAAGGATTGGTTGCGCTCTTGTCCCATCGTTCAACCCGACATGCTCTGCGAGGAGCTGGTAGAGCTGTTTCGCCGCAACACGGAATTGGAATGCGCGGTCGTATGCGACCCGGCGCGCCGGCCGCTCGGCCTTATGATGAAACACCGGTTTTTCCGGTCATTGGGCTCCACTTTCGGCATGTCCTTATTCGCGAGCAAACAAATCTCCCACCTGATGGAGACGGGGACGCTCACCGCCGAGGTCGACGTTCCTGCGCGGGAATTGATCGACCGCGCGCTGTCGAGAAGCGAGGAAACGTTCTACGATGCCGCGATCATGACCGAGCGCGGCCAATTCGCCGGAATTCTTACCGTCAGCGACCTGCTCCATCTGTCGCGTATGCTGCAGCGGGAAGCGGCGGAGCGGCAGATCCGCACGGTCCGGGGGGCGGACGAGATGATCGGCCACATTCATCGGTCATTCCAAAACGTCGCGGCCGCCACCGCGGAAACGCGGTCATACAGCGAGAAAATGACGGAAGTGACGGGACATGGCCGTCAAGTGATGGAAGAAATGCTGCGGCTGTTCCGGCAATGGTCCGACCACGCCAAACAGCAGGAAGCGGCCATGGCGGAGTTGAACGAGGGTACCGCGGCGGCAAACCAGATCGCGAAGCTGATTGCGGAATTGGCCGACCGCTGCAATTTGCTGGCGGTTAACGCGGCGATCGAAGCGGCAAGAGCGGGGGAATACGGGAAAGGCTTCGCCGTCGTCGCCGGGGAGATTCGCGAGCTTGCCGACGGCACGAAGCGTTCCGCGGGCGAAATCAACCGGAGGCTTCAGGCCATGACGGAGGCCGTCTCGAGAACCGTGGGCCTCGTGGAAGCCGGAAAGCAGGGCGCGGACCGCGGCATCGAACAGGTGGGGAGCGCGGAGGAGACGTTCGCCAAATTGTGGGACATTTCCGCCCAAAACGGCAAAGCCTCCCGCCGTCTCAGCGAAGCCGCGCGGGAAGCGGCCGACACGTCGGACGGCATCCGGACGGAAATCGGAAGGCTGATGGAGCAGATGAACGGGAGCACGATGCTTTAACGCCCGGATTAAGAAAAATTAACAAATCCAATCATTCCCTTTTACGGGCTATTAATAAATCGCCTTTAAGATAAATCTAGCAAGCGCACCAATCCTTACATAGGTAGGCCAATTCAAAAAGAAGGGTGAAACTTCACAATGTCGTTGAAGAAAATGATGGTTTCGGCTTCGATCGCTTCGGTACTTCTCGGCACGACTGCCGCCGGCGTTTCCGCCGCGGAAACGGCAAGCGCAGGCGCCGGATTGCTTGCGAACGTGGATCATGTCCAGTGGCTGGACGTGAACCGCTTGATCGCATCCCAGGACACCGATGCCGGACGGGTTGACTATCTGGTCGACGTGAACACGGGCAAATTCGAAAAGCTGCTGGACGCGTCTAACGCCTCCGAGCTCGTCTTGTCCCCGAACGGAAGCAAAGCCGCTTACACCGACAACAGCGGTGCGGTGTACTTGCTTGACCTGACCACGAAAACGTCCCAAACGGTCAGCACCGATTCCAATATCAAGCCGGAGCTCGTCTGGTCGATCGACGGCAAAGCTCTTTACTTCCTGCAAGGCGACAAAGGCACCGTGGTCAGCAAGCTCGATATCGCGAGCGGCAAAGTCGCGACGGTGTTCGACGACAAAAAAGATTACAAAGCCAACCTGAACGTCTCGCCGAACGGCTTGTGGTTTACGTACACGCTGACGGTTCCTCCGGTCGTGACGGCTCCGTCCGACAAGCCGGTCGATGACGACGCGGTAACGATCGACGATTCCGCCGCCGCCCTCAACGTGTACCAGTATCAAAACGATCCTTCCCTGAAAGACAACAAAGCCGTGCAATTGAGCAAATCGACCGATGACAAAATTTTCGTCGGCGCGAACCTGTTCGGCGCTGCGGCGTACTACATCGACGTGCCTGCCGGCGACAACGCGAAAGCGAAGCTGGTTTCCGTAGACGACAAAGGCGCAGAGCGCACGCTGTTCGAAGAGCAGGACGTTTACCAGGCCAGGTACGCAGGCGGCCACCTCTATGCGCTGACCTCCGGTCCGGCCGGCAAAAACCTGATCTACGATATCAGCCCGATGACCGGCGAAAGCAAAGTTCTTTACACCGTCGGCGACGACACGACCGACATCGAAGTGAGCTCGAGCGGTATGATCGCCATCGAAGCGAACGGCATTACGTATGTAGACCAAAACGGCAAATGGGTAGCGGTTACCCGTTAATATCCTGGAGAGGGGAACATCAACGATATGAAAAAATGGTTTAAATCGCTCGGCGTCGCCGCTATGGCGATCGCGATTACGACGACCGGAGTCACCGCTGCAGGCGCAGCCAGCTCCCTTAGCGGCAAAATCGTCATCAACGGCTCCTCCGCGCTTCTTCCTCTGACACTGCAAGCGGCCAACGAGTTTAAGAAGCTGAACCCGAAAGTGAAAATTTCGGCTTCCGCCGCCGGTTCGGTAACGGGTCCGCAATCCGTCCGCAAAGGCATAGCCGACATCGGCGCTTGCGACTGGGATGCTTCGATGGACGTACCGGGCTTCAAGAAATTCGACGGCCAAGTCGCGAACCGCGTCGCGGTCATCCCGTTCGCTGCCGTCGTCAACAAGAACGTGAAAGTCGACAGCCTGACGAACAAACAGCTGGCCGACATTTTCTCCGGCAAAATCACGAACTGGAAAGACGTTGGCGGAGCCGATGCGGACATCGTCGTCGTCAACCGCGCTTTCGGTTCGGGCACGCGCGTTAATTTCCAATTGAAGGCGCTGAACGGCGTCGACTTCATGACGAAGGGCAGCAACTACAAAGAAGTCAAATCGAGCGGCGACATGAAGACGGCCGTCGACACGACTCCGAACGCGATCGGTTACCTGGATCTCGTATATGTCTCGGGCAGCATCAAAGCCCTGAAAATCAACGACGTCGCTCCGACGGAAGCCAACGTCATCAACGGCACTTATAAAGTTTGGGGCTACGGCTATTACATGACAAAGGGCCAGCCGACGGGCGCGACGAAAGCGTTCATCGACTACGTGCAAAGCGCGAAGTTCCAAAACGGTTCCCTGAAGAAGCTCAAATTCATCCCGCTTTCGGCGATGAAGTAAGAGCTTGCCTCGGAAGAGAAACCTATGAAACGGAAGCGGCCAGCTTCGGCGTTCAACGCGCCGGGCTGGCTTCTTCATGAAGGGAGCTTCGCCATGATCGAGTCTACCAGCAACCCGGCCATCGCCGTAAAAGGCGAACTGGGCCGCAGCATACGCACGGGATCCGGCCGGCGGACGGACCGCAAGAACCGGCTCCGATTCTACAACCGGGCGTTCCGCATCGCCTGCATTGCCAGCGCCGTGTTCGTCTGCCTCATTCTGCTTTCGATCCTGTTTTTCATGTTCCGGACAGGCGTGCTGACGTTCCAAACCGTGTCTCCCGCCAAGTTCTTCTTTTCGACGGACTGGTCGCCGGAGAACGAATCCTACGGCGCATTCGTATTCATTTTCGGTACGGTTGCCCTGACGGTGCTGACGCTGCTCTTCTCGGTTCCGATTTCCGTATTCGTCGCCGTATTCCTGGCGGAAGTAGCGCCGTTGTGGCTGCGGAACCTCCTTCGGCCGATCCTGGATTTGCTGGTCGGCATTCCGTCCGTCGTTTACGGATTTCTAGGCATGACGATTCTGATTCCGCTCCTGCGGCAGGCCGCGGGAACCGATCTGGCGGACGGGATATTGGCCGCTTCGATCGTGCTTAGCATCATGGTGCTTCCGACGATCAGCCGGATCAGCGACGACGCGATCAGCGCCGTGCCGAAGAAGTTCCGGGACGCTTCGTACGCGCTGGGAGCCACCCGGTTCCAAACGACCTTCCGCGTCGTGCTGCCTTCGGCTCGCAGCGGCATCCTGTACGGCGTGATCCTGGGCATGGCCCGGGCCGTCGGCGAGACGATGGCGGTCGTCATGGTCATCGGCAACACGCCTCAGTTGGCCGACGCTTTCCTGAAGCCGACCTCCGTCCTGACCAGCAACATCGTCATGCAAATCCCGAACGTGCCGTTCGATTCGACCTGGAATTACGCTCTGTACATGATGGGCTTCCTGCTGCTCGCGATTTCGCTGCTGATGATCGTCGTGATCCGCGTCGTTCAGAGAAGGGGGGCCAAACGGTGAACCGCGTCAAGAACCGCATTTTTACGATTGCCGTATGGACCATCGCTTCCTGCGTGATCCTGTTCGTATTCGGTCTTCTCTTTTTGATTTTGCAGAGGGGCTTGCCTTCCTTGACCTGGGATTTCATCTTCGGGCTGCCCAGCGAGATCGAAGAAGGAGGGGGCATCGGGCCCGCGTTGTTCAATTCCTTCTATATGTTGATCATTTCCATGGCGATCGCCATTCCGCTCGGCATGGCCGCCGGCATTTATCTCGCCGAGTTCGCGCCGGACAACAAATGGATCGGATTCGTCCGCATTTGCGTGGAAGGGCTGGCATCCGTGCCGTCCATCATTTTCGGCTTGTTCGGAATCGCCTTGTTCGTTGAGATGTTCCAACTGGGACTGACGATTATCGGCGGCGCGGTCAGCCTGGCCTTCCTGAACCTGCCGGTCATTACGCGCGTTACCGAAGAAGCGATCCGGGCGGTGCCCGGGGAACTGAGAAACGCGTCATTCGCGCTCGGAGCCACCCATTTGCAAACGATTCGGCGGGTGCTCATTCCCTCCGCGGTCAACGGGATCGTGACGGGGATTTGCTTGGCGGCGGGGCGCGCGTTCGGAGAGAGCGCCGTCATCATCTTGACCGCAGGCGTTACGACTTCCGGCGTCATGTGGGATTTCAATCTGTTGTCCCCGGGTGAAACGTTGGCCGTGCATCTGTGGTACGTGCAGTCGGAAGCCATCGTTCCGGACGCCCAGGAAATTTCGCAGAAAGCGGCGGCGGTGCTGTTGTTTCTCGTGCTTGCGATCAACGTCGTGTTCCGGATTCCGCTGTGGGTTCGGGAAAGAAGATTCCGCTGACGGCTCCCGATTTTACATTGCGTTAACAATTCGCGCACGCCTGCTTTACAAAGGCCGAGTATAATTCGCGGGGTAAGACTTAAATCTATTAAATTCGAGCGGAGGAGCTCCTATGCAAGCGTTAATCGAGATCGATCGCTTGAATTTGTTTTACGGAACGTTTCACGCGCTCAAAAACGTATCGATGAACATTCCCGAAAAGGCGATCACGGCCTTCATCGGTCCGTCGGGCTGCGGCAAATCGACGCTGCTCCGGTCGCTTAACCGGATGAACGACATGATTCCCGGGACTTCCATAGAAGGTGAGATCCGGATTTCCGGCGCGGATATCTACGGCAAAGACATCGACGTGGAGACGCTTCGCAAGAAGGTCGGCATGGTGTTCCAGCAGCCGAATCCTTTCCCCAAGTCGATTTACGATAACGTAGCTTACGGTCCCCGCCTGCACGGGATCACGAGCCGCCAGAAGCTCGACGAAATCGTGGAAGCCAGCCTGCGCGGAGCCGCCCTGTGGCATGAGGTCAAAGACCATCTGAAGCGTTCCGCGCTGAGTTTATCCGGCGGTCAGCAGCAGCGGCTGTGCATCGCACGGGCGCTCGCCGTGGAGCCGGACGTGCTGCTCATGGACGAAGCGACTTCCGCCCTCGACCCGATTTCGACCCTGAAAATCGAGGAACTGGCGCAGGAGTTGAAAAATAAATATACGATCGTCATGGTTACGCATAACATGCACCAAGCGGCACGCGTATCGAACCAAACGGTGTTCTTCCTGAACGGCGAGGTCGTAGAATACGCCGAAACCGAGAAGCTGTTCTCCAATCCGGAAGATCAGCGTACGGAAGACTACATCAGCGGACGCTTCGGATAAGTATTATTTTGAACAGAGAGCGGAGGAAGCATCCATGATGGTCAAACGGAGAGAGCTCGATCACGGGCTCGACGAAATACAGCAGCTGCTGGTTCAAATGGGACACCGCGTCGAAACCGCGCTGACCGAGGCCATGGAGGCTTTAAGAACGCTGAATATTAACGAAGCCAGGCGCCTGATCGCGGAAGACCTGGAGCTCAACGCGCTGGAGATGCATATCACCGAAATCGGCGCCAAGCTGATGGCGACGCAGCAGCCGGTGGCGAAAGATTTGCGAAACATCCTCGCGGCGCTCAAAATCAGCAGCGACCTGGAACGGATGGGCGATCTCGCGGTCGATATCGCCAAGGCCGCCGTCAGGCTGGAAGGCCAGGAACTGATCAAGCCGCTCATCGATTTGCCCCGTCTGGCCGAGATGGTGCGGGCCATGGTCGCCGACTCCGTCCGTTCTTATTTGGAGCAGAACGTCGACCTCGCTTACAAGCTCGACAAGGACGACCACGAGGTAGACGCGCTCTACAGCCAGATTTTGCGGGAACTGTTCTCTCTGATGGCGACTGATCCTTCGACGATTTCCCAATCGATGCTGCTCAGCTTCGTGGGGCGTTATATCGAACGGATCGGGGACCACGCTACGAATATCGGGGAAAGTACCGTGTATCTCGTAACCGGCAAGCGGCCGGATTTGAATACCTAATCGCGAACAGCCTTTTTAAAGGCTGTTTTTTTGCGCTCCGAGAAGCGCCAAACAGGAAATGTAAACGCTAACATGGCATTCGATTAACGCCGTGTATATTTTACATTCCGTTAACAAAACGAAAACATGACCTTGAAAAAGAGACGCTAGAATTACAAATGTGAGAGGGAGCGAGGATAGGAATCCAAGCCGCTTACAAAAAAAGAGGTCCTTATATGAGGAAGGGGAAATCAAACATTATGAAGAAATCGCTCGTCCTGGTTCTGACTTTGATCGTCGCCCTGACATTGGCAGCATGCGGCAAGAACAACAACGAAGGCGCCGCATCGGGCAGCCCGAGCGCTTCCGATTCCGCGCCTGCAAGCTCCGCCAGCGGCGAAGCTCTCAGCGGTACGATTCTCGCTGCAGGTTCCACGGCTCTCCAACCTCTGGTTGAACAAGTATCGACGAAATTCATGGCAGACAGCAAATACAGCGGCATCAGCGTAACCGTCCAAGGCGGCGGCAGCGGCGGCGGCCTGACGCAAGTGCAAGGCGGCCAAGCCGATATCGGCAACTCCGATATCTTCGCCGAAGAGAAATTCAAAGACGCAGACGCCGACAAAGCCAAAGAACTGGTTGACCATCAAGTCGCCGTCGTCGCGATCGCTCCAGTTGCCAACCCGAACGTCGGCGTAGACAACCTGACGAAGCAGCAGCTGGTCGACATCTTCTCCGGCAAAGTCACGAACTGGAAAGACGTAGGCGGCGCGGATCAGAAGATCGTCATCGTCAACCGTCCGAGCAGCTCCGGCACGCGCAAAACGTTCGAAAACCTGGCACTCGGCGGCCCGTCCCAAGACCTTCCGGGCTCCATACAAGAAGATTCCTCCGGCACGGTTAAGAAACTCGTAGGCGAAACTCCGGGAGCCATCGGCTATCTCGCGCTTTCTTACCTCGACAACACCGTGAAAGCATTGAAATACGAAGGCGTTGACGCTTCGGTCGAAAACATCACGACGGGCAAATATCCGGTATGGGCTTACGAGCACATGTACACGAAAGGCGAACCGACTCCGGTCGTCAAAGCGTTCCTGGATTACCTGATGTCCGACGAGATCCAAAAATCCGACGTCACGGATATGGGCTACATTCCGGTCGGCGACATGAAAGTGGCTCGCGACGTGAACGGCACCGTATCGAACAAATAAATAGACAGATTACTCCGGGCTTGATTACACCACAAGCGGAAGAGGTCGACAAATGTCGGCCTCTGTCTGCCGTTAAAGGAGAGACCCTATGAATTCCCCCGTCAAGCGAGAGAATGCAGCAGCGGACCGGGTCAGCCATTTTCCCAAGCATATAAGAGAAGAGTGGGTCGGAAGGGTGTACGTGTATGCATGCGTGGCCCTTCTCGTCGTGACGATTTTCTCGATCGTCTGGTTTATCGCGTCGAAAGGATTGACGCCTTTCGTCTCCGGGGCGATCCGAATCCAAGACTTGCTGACGGGCCGGGTCTGGAAGCCCGAGGGCGAACCGCCCCTGTTCGGAGCGCTGCCGTTCCTCGCCGGTTCGGCGTACGTTTCGTTCATCGCCGCGGCGATTGCAGCTCCGTTCGGCTTCTGTGCCGCTGTTTTCATGACGCAGATCGCTCCGAAGGTGGGACGCCGCGTACTCCAGCCGGCCATTGAGCTGCTCGCGGGTATCCCTTCCGTCGTATACGGCTTCGTAGGCTTGTCCGTCATCGTGCCGTTTCTGCGCGATACGTTTCCGGGACAAGGCTTCGGCATTCTAGCCGGATCGCTTGTGCTGTCCATCATGATCCTGCCGACCGTCACCTCGATCGCGACGGACGCGCTCAGCACACTCCCCGCGGGACTAAAGGAAGGTTCGTTCGCGCTGGGAGCGACACGTTGGCAGACGATCTACCGCCTGATCCTGCCCACGACGCTGCCGTCCTTGCTGACGGGCATCGTGCTCGGCATTTCGCGTGCGTTCGGCGAAGCGCTGGCCGTGCAGATGGTCATCGGCAACGCGCCTCACGTGCCGACCTCGCTGCTGCAGTCCGCAGCCACGCTGACGAGCATCATTACGCTCGAAATGGGCAATACGGTCGGCGGCTCGCTGCATAACAACACGCTGTGGAGCTTGGCTCTCATTTTGCTGGTCATGACCTTCTTGTTCGTCTTTATCGTCCGATTGCTGGAAAGGAGGGCCAAACGATGAAACCGAAAATCACGGACCGCATCGCTACCGGCGTCATCATCGGCATCGCGGGGATCATCATGGCGATTCTCGCCGGCCTGATCGTCTATCTGCTTTATCGCGGGCTTAGCCACATCAGTTGGCACTTCCTGACCTCGCCTCCACAGTCCTTTAAAGTGGGCGGCGGTATCGGGCCCCAGCTGTTCAACTCGCTGTATCTGCTCGTGCTTACCATGATCATCACGGTCCCGCTCGGCGTCGGCGCCGGCATTTATATGAGCGAATACGCCAAGGCGAATAAACTGACCGGGTTCATACGGCTGGTCGTCGAAGTTCTGTCGTCCTTTCCTTCCATCGTCATCGGCTTGTTCGGTTTGCTCGTGTTCGTCAATCTGTTCCACATGAAATATTCGCTCGCAGCAGGCGCCTTGGCGCTTACGGTGTTCAACTTGCCTCTGATGGTAAGGATCACGGAGCAAGCTTTGCGCGGCGTTCCGCGTGAACAGAAGGAAGCGGGGCTTGCACTCGGACTGTCCAAATGGAAAACGATCCAGTCGATCATGCTGCCGATGGCTTTCCCGGCGATCATGACCGGGACGATCCTCGCGGCGGGCCGCGTATTCGGCGAAGCGGCCGCCTTGCTATTCACGGCCGGCATGACGACGCCGAAGCTCGACTTCACCAACTGGAATCCCGCGGATCCCCATTCTCCGCTCAATCCGTTCCGTCCGGCGGAGACGCTGGCGGTGCACATCTGGAAAATCAACAGCGAAGGGCGGGCGCCCGACGCTCCCGAAATCGCGGCCGGCGCTTCCGCCGTTCTGATCATCATCGTGCTGCTGTTCAACTTCGGCGCCCGCATGCTCGGCCGGGCGATCTACCGCAAGTTCACGGCGACGAAGTAGGAGGGATCCCATGAGCGAAACGGCATTTTACACGAAGGATCTGTCCGTCTTCTACGGCGAAAAACAGGCGATCAAAAACATCAGCATGGATTTTCCGTCGCGCGAGGTCATCGCGCTGATCGGCCCGTCCGGGTGCGGCAAATCGACGTTCCTCCGCTCGCTGAACCGGATGAACGACGTCATCGCGGGCGCGCGCGTCGAGGGAGAAATCTGGATCAACGGCCGGGACATCAACGACAAGGGCACCGACGTCGTACGGCTGCGACAGAAAATCGGCATGGTGTGGCAGAAGCCGAATCCGTTCCACAAATCGATTTACGAAAATATCGCGTTCGGTCCGCGTTACCATGGCGTCCGCAAGAAAAGCGAGCTGGACGAAATCGTCGAAAACAGCCTGCGCAAAACGGCGCTGTGGGACGAGGTCAAAGACCGGCTCCACGGATCGGCTCTGGCGTTGTCCGGCGGACAGCAGCAGCGCTTGTGCATCGCGCGGTCGGTCGCCGTACAGCCCAGCATCCTGCTCATGGACGAGCCGGCGTCCGCGCTTGATCCGGTCTCGACGGCCAAGGTCGAAGAACTGATCGCCGAACTGAAGCGCGACTACTGCATCGTAATCGTTACGCACAACATGTATCAAGCCGCGAGGGTGTCGGATAAAACCGGCTTTTTCCTCATGGGGGATCTCGTCGAATACGACGAAACCCAGAAGATCTTCACGAATCCGTCGCACCGGTCGACGGACGACTACATTTCCGGACGGTTCGGTTAATCGGAACGCCGGGGTCGAGATGACAAGGGAGGCCGTCTAGATGGTGACGCGCAGGGAACTGGACGAAGGGTTAAAGCATTTGCAGGACATGCTGTGCCGAATGGGAGACCTTGTGGGGGTGCAGCTGAAGGATGCGATGGCGTCCTTGGTCGGCTTGAACGCCGAAGAAGCCCGGCGCGTCGTCGCCGAGGATCCGGCGCTGAACCGGATCGAAGAACAGATTTCCGAGGAGGCTGCCCGCCTGATCGCGACGCAGCAGCCGGTGGCGAAGGACTTGCGGAAAATACTCGCCGGGGTGAAGATCGCTTCCGATCTCGAGCGTATGGGCGACTTGGCCGTGGACGTCGCCAAAGCGACGATCCGGCTGGAAGGACAGGCTCTGGTGAAACCGCTGGTCGATCTGCCTCGCATGGCGGAATTGGTCCGGACGATGATCGCGGATTCGATCCGCGCCTACGTGGAAGAGAACGTGGACCTGGCGCACAAGATGGCCAAGGACGACGACCAGGTGGACGGTTTGTTCGGCGTCATTTTCATGGACCTCGCGGCCATTATGGCGGCGGATCCCCAGACGGTCAGCCAATCGATGCTGCTGTCGTTCGTGGCCCGCTACATCGAGCGGATCGCCGATCATGCGACGAATATCGGCGAAAGCGTCGTGTATTTGGTCACCGGCAAACGCCCCGATCTGAACTGAGTGGTTGTCGCGACAAACGGAGTGCAGACCCGCAGGGGCCGGCACTCCGTTTGTCGTATGCGGCAGGATTTATATTTCCATCGTCATAAAGACGCTGTAAGGGTCCAATATATAATCCGCGAACGGCCCGCATTCACGAAACCCGAAACGGGCGTACAGTCTTCTCGCCGGCTCGAAGGCGTCCATGGAGCCGGTCTCCAGACTTAGCCTCGCATAGCCGCGCCGCTTGGCTTCGTCGATGATGTGTGCGAGCATCTTTGCCGCAACGCCTTTCCTCAGGTGGGCGGCGGCCGTCCGCATCGACTTGATTTCCCCGTGGCCGGCGTCCAGCTCCTTCAATGCGCCGCAGCCGGCGAGTTCTTCCCCCTCCCATACGCTCCAGAACGTGACGTCCGGATGTTTCAATCCGTCGACGTTCAATGCATGCACGCTTTCCGGCGGGGAATGCAACGCCATACTGCGAAGATGCTCGCCGATGAGCGCTCTGATTTCGACTCCGGTTAAATCGTCCCGTTTAATATCGAAGATTCTCTCCAAATTCATCCCTCCGGGGTTCTATTTAAGATAAGTATACTTGGAAATTTACAAGCATTTAACATGTTTTCGACATTCAACGGACAAGCTCGTGATATTTTGAAGGAAATAGGAAAAACGAACCAAATTCCAAGCGGGAAGTGGGATTTTGGTCGGAGGGATCGCGATGGAAAAAAAGTTCGGCAAAGGATTGGACGTCGAAACGACGGAGCGGCTCGCGGCGGAGGTCATCCGGGTCGGCTTTGTATCCGAGGGACCTCCGGCAGGAGAAAGGATCGGCGTGCGTTATTCGCCTATCGTTTCGCTGACCGACGGCTCCTTGTTCGGGTACGAGGCGATTCCGTTCGATACGTGGAGCCAAGCAGACTGGAAAACCGGAGATTTCTACGGCCTTTCCGAGCGGGAGGGAACGCTGTACGATAATGACCGGCGGTTCCGGGAAATGGCGATCGGCGGCATTCCTTCGAGAGTGCCGGCTGTAAAGCTGTTTCTGCCCGTGCCCGCCCGCATCGTGTTCGAACCCCGGCTGTATCCCGGAAGCACGCTGGAACGCATAGAAGCGGCGGGCTTGCGGCCCGAGCAAGTCGTCCTCCTGCTGACGGACGAAACGGACAGCCATGCGGGGACCTTCCATGCGGCGATTCGCCATTATCGGACGCAAGGCTTCCGCATGGCCTTCTCCGGAATGAAAACCGCGCGGGAGTCCCTGGAACGGATCGTGGAGCTGAAGCCGGACTACGTCCGGATCGGAAGGGAATGGTACCCCCGCGAAGCGAGGGATCCCGCGGGCGAATGTTTGCTGCAAGCGGTGGCGGCGCTTGGCCGGAAAGAGAAGTTCGTGCTGATCGCGGAAGGGGTGGAGCGGGAGGATCAACTGCGTCCGCTCATGTCCGCGGGCGTCGGCTGCGGCCAAGGGCCGTGGATCGGCGCGGCGTCCGTAAGCGCCGAACCCGTCAACCGGCTGGTCACGGACCGGATCCGTCAGGAAATGAGGCGAAGGTTCCGCGGATCCGCCGGCGGACTGGTGGAATTGGCGGAACCGGCCGTCGCCTTTCCCGGCTCGACGCCTGTGACGGAGATCGCCAGGCGATTCGAATTGCATCGGGAAGCGCCCGGCTTCGTGATCGTCGAAGAAGGCAAGCCGGTCGGCATGTTAATGAGGGAAAAACTGCACCAAATGCTGGCCCGCCAATTCGGCCTCCCGCTGTACGGCAACCGTCCCGTATCGAAAATCATGGATGCCCAGCCGCTCGTCGTCGACGAAGGAACGCCGGTGGACCAGTTGTCGCAAACCGCGATGGCTCGGGAGCCGGACAAGCTGTATGACGCGGTGATATTGACCCGAAACGGCGAGGTCTCGGGCATCGTTTCGATCCGGTCCTTGCTGGAGTGGGTCACGCAGGCACGGATGTCGGATGCCCAATGGGCGAATCCTTTGACCGGCCTGCCGGGCAATGAACCGATCCGGCGCGAGCTGTCCAGGCGCCTGGAAGAAGGCCGGCCTTTTACGGTATTGTACGCGGACCTGGACCATTTTAAATGGTACAACGACCGGTACGGATTCCACCGCGGGGACGATGTCATCCGCTTTACGTCGGAGGCGCTTCAGTCGGCGGTTCGCAAATACTGTCCCGAAGACAGCTTTGTCGGGCATATCGGCGGCGACGATTTCATCGCCATTTTCGATTACGGCAATCCGGTCCGAATCGGGGAGGAAGCGCTGTCGGAGTTCGACAACGGCATCTCTTCCTTTCAGGACCGTTCGCATGGCCAAGTCACCGACAGGTCGGGGAAAGCCGTGCAAAGCGCCGGACTCTCCTTGTCCCTGGCCGTGCTCTCCTGCCAGAAGGCGGAGGGCTGGACGCCGGAGCGGCTGTCGGAGCATTCCGCGCTCCTGAAGAAGGAGGCCAAAAGCAAGCCCGGCAGCGCTCTCGTTTGGAAGACGCTCGAGGAATACCGGGCGGTCGCCGGCTGCTAAGGTTTTTACCGTGCGTTAATGCGGTTCACGACGAACGTTAACACTTTTTTGATAATCTGAAGCGGCACGATTCGACAAGAACGGCCTGGAGGCTTCGGATGAGATCGGCGATAGATGGAGGTATGGCTCCGATGGATATGTTTACGAGGGACCCATGGGGCAGGAGCGGGACATGGCCGGAAGCCGGGGCGCTGGGGCTGATCGGCTTGGATTTGCCCTTGTACGGAACGCATGAGGGCCCGCTGCCCGACGCGGAGGAGCCGGTTCGCTGGAACGCATGGCTGAGCCGGGTGCTCGGAGGGGATGCGGTCCGGTTCGGGGACCGGATCGGTTCCCATCTGTGGCTGTTCGCGGACATGTCGGGCATCGAAACCGCGCGTTCCCTGGTTGATCTCGAAGGCCTCGCCCGAAAGCTGCGTGAACGTCTGCTTGCGGATTCCGACGAACTGCTGGGCGTGCGGGCGGGGTTCCATCATCGGGCGGACAGGGGCTACGGAGCGGCCGTCGTTGCCGGTCCCGCCTCGCGCCCGTTCCAACACCGTCTGTATGAAGCGTTCCTCATGGCGGCTTCCAAGCTTTCGGGCTGGGGGCGGACCGAAAAGGAGACGCAAGCGGGGCTCGAGATGGAGCGCATCCTGCGCGAGGGGGATATCCGCAGCGCGTACCAGCCGATCTTCCATTTGCGCGGAGGCCATTTGTACGGTTATGAAGCGCTGACCCGTTGTCCGAAAGGCAGCTTGTTTGACGGTCCTCTGGCCTTGTTCAGGTTCGCTGATCGGGAGGGCTACTCCTTCGCGCTCGACCGACTGGCACGGGAAACGGCGATCCGTTCCTGTCCGTTGCTCGGTCCGAAGCAGAAAATTTTCATCAACGTCAATTCCGGCATCATGAAGGACCCGCATTTCGTGTCCGGACAAACGCGCCAGTGGCTGGCGGCCAGAGGGCTGCAGCCGGGACAGGTCGTGCTGGAGCTGACGGAGCGCGACTCCATCGACGATTTCGAGGAAGCGAAGCAAATGCTGGACCATTATCGCAGCCAAGGCTACGAGATCGCGATCGACGACGCGGGCGCCGGGTACTCTTCCCTTCAGGCGATCGTGGAGTTGAAGCCGGATTACATCAAGCTGGACAAATCCCTCGTCCAGAACGCGGACCGGGACGAAATGAAATTGCAGATGCTCCGAACGTTCGTCCGCTTTTCCAAACGAATGAGGATCCGCACCGTCGCGGAAGGAATCGAAACGCCGGAAGAGCTTCAGTTGGTCCGGAAGATGGGCATCGATTTCGGCCAGGGCTTCCTGATCGGCAGGCCCAGCGAGCATCCGATCCTTGCGTTCCCCGCCGGGATTGGACTCGGATAATGCGATAACCCGGATGGTAACCCGTCTCCCGCCTTCCCGGCGGAGATGGGTTTTTCGCGTTCGGCACGATTCGGCCCGCGGATTCCGCTCCCGATTCGCCGTATGGTATGATAGACCAAAGGAAGCGACAAGTCGGTGAGGTGGATACGGTTCATGGCCAAAGGAACGGACAAGCTGATGCTGATCGACGGCAACAGCATCATTTACCGGGCGTTTTTCGCGATACCGCCGTTGACCAACAGCAGCGGACTGCAGACGAACGCGGTGTACGGATTCACGACCATGCTGCTGAAGGTGTTGGAGGAAGAGAAGCCGTCCCATATTCTCGTCGCCTTCGATGCCGGGAAAACGACGTTCCGGCACGAGGGTTACGCCGAGTACAAGGGAGGCCGGGAGAAAACGCCGCCCGAGCTGTCCCAGCAATTCCCGGTGCTCAAGGATCTCATTCGGTCTTTCTCGATCTCGCAATACGAACTTCCCGGGTATGAGGCGGACGACATTATCGGAACGCTGTCCCGGTTGGCGGAGGAAGAGGGCCGCGAGGTCGTCGTGGTGTCGGGCGACAAGGACTTGCTTCAGCTCGCGTCCGACAAGGTCACGGTGCTGCTGACGCGCAAAGGCGTCACCGAAGTGGAGAAGTACGCGCCGGAAGACGTGAATGCCCGCTACGGCCTGAAGCCGGAGCAGATCATCGACCTGAAAGGCCTCATGGGGGATCCGAGCGATAATATCCCGGGCGTTCCGGGCGTCGGCGAGAAAACCGCCGTGAAGCTGCTGCAGGAATTCGGCTCTGTCGAGAACGTGCTGGACAACATTCCGAACCTGAAAGGAAAGCTGCGGGAAAACATCGAGAATAACGTCGACAACGCGCGGATGAGCAAACAGCTGGCCACCATTTTCCGGGAGGTGCCGCTGGACCGCACCGTGGACGACGTCGCTTGGAGCGGGTACGACGCCGCGTCGCTGGCTACCGCGCTTCGCAAGCTGGAGTTCAAGTCGCTGATGGAACGTCTGGATCTCAGCGGGGCGGATGCCGGCTCAGGGGAGTTGGCTAAGGCGGAAATCGAGTACGAGACGATCATCGTAGGCGATGACGCGGGCGGCTGGGAGCAGTTGGACGCCTCGCTGCCCGACGCCGATACTTTGATCATCGAAGCGGCCGGAGACAATCCGCACGCGAGCGAAGGCATCGGCCTCGCGGTCATGGCGGATTCCCGCTGCTTCGTGCTGGCTTTCCCGCAGCTCAAGTCGGAGAAGGCTGAAGCGCTGCTCACGTGGCTGTCCGATCCTGAAGCCGCCAAGGCGGGGTACGACCTTCACCGGGCGGAGCTTGTGCTGGCGCGGGCGGGCATCAAGCTGTGCGGCCAGACGTTCGACGTCCAGCTCGCCGCTTATTTGCTGGATCCGACGGAAGCGGATCCTTCGCTGACGGGACTGCTTCAGCGGCACGGCCTGCCTTCGGTGGCTTCGGACGAGTCGGTGTACGGCAAAGGCGCCAAGTTCCGCGTACCGCCGACCGAGGAGCTGGCCGCCCACCTCGCGGCCAAGGCGGATGCGGTCCGCCGATTGAAGCCGGTGCTGGAGGACGAGCTCGAGCGGCTCAACATGAGCAAGCTGTACCACGAGCTGGAGCAGCCGCTCGCCGTCGTACTTGCGGGGATGGAGCTGCAAGGCATCAAGTGCGAGAGCGGCACTTTGCAGGAGCTCGGCAAAGACTTTCAGGCGCGGATCGAAGGGATCATGTCGGATATCTACCAACAGGCCGGGACTGAGTTCAATATCGGTTCGCCCAAGCAGCTCGGGGAAATCCTGTTCGACAAGTTGGGCCTCCCTGTCATCAAGAAAAACAAAACCGGCTACTCCACGGACGCCGAGGTGCTGGAGAAGCTTGAACCCTATCATGAGATCGTCCGGCTTATTCTCCATTACCGGCAGCTGGCGAAGCTCCAGTCGACGTATATCGAGGGACTGCTGAAGGAAATCCGGCAGGATACCGGAGGCAAAATCCATACGTTCTACCGCCAGACGATCGCCGCGACGGGGCGGCTGTCCAGCCAATATCCGAACCTGCAGAACATTCCGATCCGGCTGGAGGAAGGACGCCAAATCCGCAAAGCGTTCGTGCCTTCCGAGCCCGGATGGCGTATCCTTGGCGCCGACTATTCTCAGATCGAGCTCCGCGTGCTGGCGCACATTTCCGGAGACGACCGCCTCAAGGAAGCCTTTTTGCAGGAAATGGACATCCACACGAAAACGGCGATGGACGTGTTCGGCGTTCCGAAGGAGCAGGTGGACGCGAACATGCGCCGGTCGGCGAAAGCGGTCAACTTCGGCATCGTTTACGGCATCAGCGATTACGGGCTTTCCCAGAACCTGAACATTACCCGGAAAGAAGCGGGGGCGTTCATCGAGCAGTATTTCAGCGTGTTCCAAGGAGTCCGCAAATACATGGACACGATCGTGGAGCAGGCCAAGCAGGACGGCTATGTCACGACGCTGCTGGGACGCCGGCGCTATTTGCCGGATATCCGGGCTTCGAACTTCAATCTCCGTTCGTTCGCGGAACGCACGGCCATGAATACGCCGATCCAAGGCACGGCGGCCGACATCATCAAGCTTGCGATGGTCCGGATGGACGAGGCGCTGCGCGAACGGAACCTGCAGAGCCGGATGCTGCTTCAGGTCCATGACGAATTGGTGTTCGAGGTGCCGGAAGAGGAATTCGAAACGATGAAGGTGCTCGTTCCCCAGGTGATGGAATCGGCCTTGGAGCTGGACGTGCCGCTGAAAGCCGACGTCAGCTTCGGTTCGAATTGGTACGAGGCGAAGTAAGCCGGGCCGAACCGTTAAATATTGCTTAAAGGCCGGGACAAGTGGTCCCGGCCTTTGTCATCCGGTATAATGAAACCATTCGCAATCTTTTGGGAAGCAGGTGAAACCGGTGCCGGAATTGCCGGAAGTGGAAACGGTCCGCCGCACGTTGAACGCGCTCATTGCGGGAAAAACGATCTCCGAGGTGACGGTGAACCTTCCCCGCATCTTGCAGAAACCCGACGATCCCGCCGCGTTCTCGGCGATTTTGGAAGGGCGTACTTTCACGACCGTGGAACGGCGGGGGAAGTTCCTTCGCTTGCTGCTGGACGGGGTGACGCTCGTCTCGCATCTCCGGATGGAAGGACGCTACGGCCTGTACCGTTCGGAGGAACCGGTCGAGCCCCATACGCACGTCATTTTCCGTTTCACGGACGGAACGGAACTGAGATATAAGGATGTCCGCCAGTTCGGTACGATGCATTTGTTCGCGCCGGGTGAAGAATGGTCGGCTCCGCCGCTGAATAAACTGGGATTGGAGCCGCTCTCGGCCGAATTCACGCCGGAAGCGTTCGCGAAGGCGCTCGGCAAGCGCACGACGAAAATCAAACCGCTGCTCCTGAACCAGGAGGTTATCGTCGGCCTCGGGAATATTTATGTCGACGAAGCGCTGCACGCTTCCGGCATTCATCCGGAACGGACGGCGGATTCGCTGACGAAGCGGGAGAAAGAGAAGCTGTACCACGCCATTATCGATACGCTGAACGCGGCCGTGGAAGCGGGCGGTTCTTCCGTGAAGTCATACGTCAACGGCCAAGGCGAGATGGGCATGTTCCAGCATCGGCTTCGCGCTTACGGACGCACCGGCGAACCCTGTGACACCTGCGGCAGGCCGATCGAGAAATCCGTGGTCGGCGGGCGCGGCACGCACGTTTGCCCGGCCTGCCAGCGAGCGCCCCGCGGTACGCGGCAAACGCTCAAAGCAGCACGCGGCAACGCGGTCAAACACCGATTGGACGGCAAGCAATAGAGGTTCAATATCGGCTTCGGGAAACTTCCGGGGCATTCGCCCGCTTCCCTGCATAGGATGGTTGAGAACATCATCCGGGGGGAGAAACGGCATGCTGGCTTCGTTCACATCGCTGATTCTGCTGTCTTTCGCCGTCAGTCTCGACGGGTTCGGGGTCGGGATCACGTACGGCGTACGTAAAATCAGAATCCCGATTCCGTCGGTCATGATCATCTCGGTCTTTTCCGGATTGGTCATCTTGTTGTCGATGACGGTGGGTAATCTGCTCGTCAAATGGATGTCCCCTCACGGCGCGTCGTCGGTCGGCGCCGTTATCCTCATCGGGATCGGCATTTGGGCACTCGTCCAATTCGCCAGAGGCGGCGACTCCGATGACACGGAACGTGCGGCGGGCAGATCGAAAAGGGCTGCCGCCGGCGCCGAGAAAGCAGACGATTCGCCCGTACCCTTGAAGAGGGAGCTATGGACGTTCGAAATCCGGCAGTGGGGCATCATCATCCAAATTCTCCGCACGCCTGCGGCCGCGGATATGGACCGGTCGGGTACGATTTCCGCCGGCGAAGCTTCTCTGCTCGGTGCAGCGCTCTCGCTGGACGCGTTCGGAGCGGGAATCGGAGCCGCGATGGTCGGTTTTCCGCCGCTGTTAACGGCTGCCTTGATCGCCGCGTCGAGCGGATCGTTCTTGTGGATCGGAACGCGCGTCGGCTTCCGCGTATCGGGCTGGAGATGGGTCCGGCGACTGACGGTGCTGCCCGGCATTATTCTCATCGCCATGGGACTATTCAAACTGTTATAGAAGGAAGATGCACATGAACATCGGACTAACGGGAGGTATCGCCACCGGGAAAAGCACCGTGGCGAGCCTTCTTGCCCGGCGCGGCGCTCTGCTGATCGATTTGGACCGCATTGCCCGGGAAATCGTGGAGCCGGGACAGCCGTCTCTCGAAGCGATCGCCCGGGAGTTCGGACAAGCCGTATTGCAGCCGGACGGCACGCTTGACCGGAAGAAGCTCGGCTCTATCGTGTTCGCCGATACCGATCGCCGTAAAGCGCTGGAGAGAATTACGCACCCGGCGATCCGCGCCGTCATGAAAGAACGGATGCAGGCATACGAATCGGAGTTTCCGGAGCGGCTGACCGTGGTGGATGTTCCGTTGCTGTATGAATCTCAGCTGACTTCGTATTTCAGCAAGGTCATGGTCGTCTACGTTCCGCGTGAAGAGCAGCTTCGCCGGTTGATCGAACGGGACAAGCTTTCGGCAGCGGAAGCGGAGAGAAGGCTGGCCGCCCAAATGGACATCGAAGAAAAGAAGCGGCTCGCGGACTACGTGATCGACAACGGCGGCAGTCTCGAGGATACGGAGCGTCAGATCGAACGGTTGTGGCGGGAAATGGGGCTGGCATGACGAAAAGGAAAAAAATCAAGGGAAAACGGAAGCGATGGTTCCTGCTCCTGCTCATCGTCGTCCTCGCGGCCTTATTCATCCGTTCCGAGTGGATCGGCCGGCTCGTGTATCCGGTGTATTACATGGACGAAATCAAGCAGAATGCGGAGCGTTACGGCCAGGATCCGCTGCTCATCGCGGCCATTATCCGGGTTGAATCGAATTTCAAGGAAAATGCGGTATCGCCCAAAGGGGCGGTCGGGATCATGCAGCTGATGCCGGATACGGCCAATTGGATCCTGAAGCAGGAAAAGTTCGGGGAAATGACGGTCGAGGATGCGGGACAAAGCGCCGACGCCGGCATCCGGCTGGGCACTTGGTACGTGAAGGAACTGCGCCGGCAATTCGGAGACAGCCTGCCCGTCGTGCTGGCCGCTTACAATGCGGGGCCGAACCGGGTCAAGCAGTGGCTGAACGATAAGGTGTGGGACGGCAGCGAGAGCACCGTGCGCGATATTCCTTACGGAGAGACTAGACATTACGTACAGCGTGTGATGTATTATTATAAGAAGTATCAGAAGATTTACGACGAGAAGTGAGCTTCCCGGCCTATATTAAAGAGGAAGCCTTGAAGCGCTTCCGCCTCAAAGCTTCCCTTTATTTAAGACAAATTGTTGCGATTAGCGGTTTGCACCGAATTGACCGGCAAGTTGTTGTTCGGCGATTTGGACCAGTTGACGGGTGATGTTACCCCCGATACGGCCGGCGTCTCTTGTAAGGATGTTACCGTAGTAGCCGTCCTGCGAAAGGGTTACGCCCAGGGATTGAGCTACTTCATATTTCATTTGGTCCAGGGCTTGGTTCGCTTGGGGAACGACCAGTTGGTTGCTGCGGCGGTTGCTCATGATCTTCACCTCCTTGCGGTTGGTAATCGTATTGTGTCCGTTTCCTCAGGTTTCATGATAGGAGAATGTTGGAATTAAAATCTTTTTTTCGAGCTTGCGAAAGGGGTCCCTTCCGAATCATGAAATGTCCGTACTGCGACTACAACGGAACCAAAGTGCTCGACTCCAGGCCGGCCAACGACAATAAGTCGATCCGCCGCCGCCGCGAGTGCGAGAAGTGCAACCGTCGCTTCACGACGTTCGAGACCGTGGAAGAAACGCCTTTGGTCGTGATCAAGAAGGATGGCAGCCGCGAAGAGTTCAGCCGGGACAAGGTCCTGCGCGGGCTGCTCCGAGCCTGCGAGAAACGCCCCGTTTCCGTTGGGCAGCTGGAGGTCATCGTTTCCGACGTCGAACGCGAAGTCCGCAACACGGCCCTCGCGGAAGTCGAGAGCCGCGTCATCGGGGAGCTCGTGATGGAAATGCTGTATCCCGTCGACGAAGTGGCTTACGTCCGTTTTGCGTCGGTGTACAGGCAGTTCAAGGACATCAACATGTTCCTGAAGGAACTGAACGGACTCATCAGCAAACACGGCATGTGAATCCATCCGCCGAGTTAGGATTGCCGATCGTCGATACATTCATGCGAATTGATCAAATCCTATTGACCGGAGCGGAATGAACTGATATCGTACGGATATAAGCGCATAAACCCGCTGATAAAGGCAAACTTGCCGAAAGGCAAGGACGCAAAGCTATGGGTCTAATGTTCCTCGGGACGATGACTGCCAAGCCGCCAAAGGGGTGTTTCCTCACCCTCATTGGCTTCCGATGAAGGGTTTTTTATCGTTAAAACACGATAGGGGGAAAACAATGCGTTCTTACATGATGCCGAGCGCCAACGGAGGCGTAGACACCTTAAGCGATCGCGAGCTGGAAGAGCTCGTTTACGACATCGTGGAAAACATGGCCGAACAAGATATCCGCGAGCTGTGCCTCGCGCTCGAGATGATTTGCTGCCATATGCGGCCGGCCGTTTATCATTGATTTCGATTCCGATTCCGATGCAGCGAATACTCGTTGCATCTTTTTTTGTTGCGATAAGCCGAGCCAACTTCCTTCATGGAGAGTTATCGATGTTGAGTTTTCGTTATTTCATCCGAATCCCGGGTTCTATATGCTGAAAATAGAAAGCGCATCCAATATGATCCAAAACGGAGGGTTAAGGATGAATTTGTTGCAAAGACGGCTGAGCGCCGGACTCGCCATCGTGATGACAGTCGCGATGCTAGCCGGATGCTCAGGCAAATCGGGCGGCGGCTCGGCAGAAAGCACTATGAAGGCGGAACCGTCCGCTAAAGCGAGCGCGAGCCCCTCGAGCGGACAGGCGGCGCCTTCCGCCAAGCCATTCGAAGGCAAGACGATTAATCTGGTCACCGCCAACCATCCATGGGCCGACGCCATCAAACCGCTGATACCGGATTTCGAGGCGGCAACGGGGATGAAGGTCAACGTACAAGGTTATTTCGAAGACCAGCTGACCCAAAAACTGACGGTTCAATTCACCGCGGGTTCCGAAACGCCGGACGTTTTCATGTATCGCCCTTTGCAGGAAGGCAAGCTGTTTTTCAAAAACGGCTGGCTGCAGGCGCTGGATGATTACGTGAACAAAGATCCCGCATACGATTTCGCCGACATTTCCAAATCCGCAATCGGGACGGCCACGGTCGACGGCAAACTCGCCGGCATCCCCATTATCTCGGAACAGGAAATTTTGTATTATCGCAAAGACCTGCTGGAGGCTGCGGGCATTCCGGTTCCGAAAACGATCGATGAGTTGGTCGCCGCGGCGAAGAAGCTTCATGATCCCGGTAAGGAGATGTATGGATTCGTTGCCCGCGGGCAGCGTTCGCCGCTCGTCACGCAGGTGTCCTCGTTCCTGTACTCGGAAGGCGGAGACTTCATGAACGGAGACAAGGCTTCGATTAACACGCCGGAAGCGTTAAAGGCCTTCACGACGTACGGCACGCTTCTGAAAGACTACGGCCCTCCCGGTGTTCTGAATATGTCCTGGCCGCAAGCGTTCGGCATTTTCGGCCAAGGGAAGGTCGCTTTCCTCACGGACGCGAATTCGCTTTACAAGAACGCTACGGATCCGTCCAAGTCCCAAGTGGCCGACAAGGTGGGTTTTGCACCGTTTCCGGCGGGTGCCGCGGGATCCAAGCCGTATAACATCACCTCGTGGGGATTAGCCATCAATGCCAAATCCGTCGACAAAGACGCGGCTTGGGCATTCATCCAGTGGGCAACCAGCAAAGAAATCGTGCTGAAAACCCAGGAGAAAGGCAACCCGGGAGCGCGCACTTCCGTCTGGGACAACCCCCAAGGAACGACGGGATTTCCGCCGGAACTGGTGGCCGTCATCAAGGAAAGCGTGAAAGGCGGCATCGACCACGATCGTCCCACCGTCATCAACGTCGGGGAAGCGCGCGACGCGGTAGGCGAAATCGTGCAGAAGATCATTACCGGCGAAACGAACGTGCAGCCCGTCGCGGATAAAGCGAACGAAGCGCTGCAGGCGGTCATCGATAAGGACAAAAACAAATAAAAGCCGAACGGTCAAAAGGGTCATTCCATGGCCCTTTTGGCTTATACGGCAACGGCGAAGAGAGGAAGGAGAGTCCCATGCCCTACAACTGGTTCGACCGAAACCTGAAATGGATTTACGTGCTTCCGGCGGTGGCATTCGTGCTCGTGATGATGCTGTTTCCGATTCTGTATACCGTCCGCATCAGTTTTTACGAATGGAGCATGTCCGCGATTACCCCGCCCAAATGGGTTGGGCTCGATAATTACGCAGCCTTGCTGAAGGAGAGCAGATTCTGGCACGCGGCCGGTTCGACCTTGTATTTCACGGTTGTCGCTCTCGCGGTCGAAGTCGTGCTGGGCGTCGCGATCGCGCTGCTGCTCTCGCGCGAATTCCGCGGCAAAAACCTGGTCAAGACGGTATTCTTGCTCCCGATGGTGGCGACGCCCGTCGCGATGGGGCTTGTCTGGCTGTTGATCTACGAGCCGACGATCGGCGCGGCCAATTTGATGCTCAAAGCCATCGGGTTAAAACCGATGCTCTGGCTCGGCTCTCCGGCCCAAGCGATCCCTTCTCTGATCATCGTTGACGTATGGCAGTGGACGCCGATGATTTCCCTCATCGTCATGGCGGGATTGGCCACGATTCCGAGAGAGCCTTACGAGGCTGCGGACGTGGACGGCGCCGGCAGATGGAAGAAGTTTGCGTCCATTACGCTTCCGTTGCTGCGACCGACGATCCTGGTCGCCGCCATGCTGCGGCTGATCGACGTGCTCAAAACCTTCGACATCATCTACGCCACCACGCAGGGCGGTCCGGATCTTGCCACGGAGACGCTGAATATTTACGGTTACGTGCTCGGCTTTCAATATTTCAAGCTCGGCATGGCGTCTTCCCTGCTGGTCCTTTTCTTCGCGTTGGTGATGGGACTGACGCTCGTGATGATCTGGATGCGCAAAAGAATGGAGGCCCAGTATGACTAAACGCAACAAGACGGCACGGCTCATCATGGGCGTTTTAACGGCTGCGGTGCTGCTCGCGTTTGCCTTTCCGTTCCTTTGGATGCTGCTCGCTTCTTTCAAGACGCAGTCCCAAATCATGTCCACGGGCCAGCTCTTCGCATTCAAGCCGACAACGCATAATTACGCGAGCGTGTTCGAAGAGTACGATTTTCTCGGTTATATCCTAAACAGTCTCGTCGTAGGTCTCGGTTCGACGGTGCTCGCGCTGCTGCTCGGCCTCCCTGCCGCATATGCCATCGCGAGGCATCATCTTCACAAGCTCGGATTGGTCATTCTCGTCGCCCGGATCATTCCCGGCATTACGTTCTTGATCCCATGGTTCATTCTTTTCTCGAAAATCAAACTGGTGGACACTTATACGGCCTTGATACTCAGCCACATGCTGGTGGGACTGCCGTTTATCATTTGGATCATGATTTCCTTCTTCGAGGCGTTGCCTAAAGAAATCGAGGAAGCCGGCCTGATCGACGGCTGTACGCATCATCAAGTGTTCATGCGCGTTATCCTCCCGATCTCCGGTCCCGGGGTCATCACTTCATCCTTGCTTTCTTTCATTTTTTCTTGGAACAATTTCATGTTCTCGATCATTCTGTCCGGGGACAAGACGAAGCCGCTTCCGGTAGCGGTCTTCAACTTCATGTCCTACTCGGAAATCAACTGGGGCGCGTTAATGGCGGCGGCATGCGTCATTACGTTGCCCGTGCTGGTCATCGCGCTTCTCGCTCAGCGATATGTCGTCAACGGTCTAGCCGCCGGAGCCGTCAAAGGTTAAAATGTAACCGTTGCCAAGATGGCATATACGCGCGCGGGAAGGTGACCGGCAATGAAGTACAGACTGAACATTTTCAATAAAATCCTGACCCTGGTCGTGCTTCTGTTGGCGCCTATCTTGCTGCTGTACAGCTATTCCAACCGTACGGCCAATCAGGTCATCCAAGAGGAGATCCAATCCTCCAATTTGAATCGGCTATCCTTTTTTCTATACCAAATCGATTCCGCGATCGAGAATCTATCGATGTTCCCGGTCATCTTGAGCCTGGATCCCCATATCAATGACTTCGTCGAGCAGGAGGAGCATCGATCGGCGGAATCGCTGAAGGCGGAATCCCGAGTCGTGGACAAACTTGGCCTGCAGAGCGTGTCGAGCAGCTGGTCCAACGATTTGTCGCTGTTTCTCCCCCGCGACCGGAAGGTGATTTCGACCAACATATTTCTGCACGGAGCCGCGAGGCAAGGCACGTGGAGGGACCGCATTCATTCGTCGTGGACGTTCGAAACCGATGCCTCGCGAGGACAGCCTGTCGGATCCTTCATTCGCGAAATCGGGGAGCCGACGAGAGCCGTTTCTTTCTCCGAGGCGAACGCGGTTTTTCAAATTCGCTTTCCGGTACAAAACATCAGCGATCTGCTCGACGTTTCGAAGAAGGACAAACAAAGCGATCCGTTTTTATACCATCCCGGTTTCGATCCGATTGGAAACAGCACTTCGGCGAAACGGACCGTTCGCGAGATCGCCGACAGGTTGGGCCGAGGTACGCTGCCGGATACCGGCCAATTGCGCATGGTGGCGGACGGTCAGCAGGTGCTCGTAAGCTACGTGAAGTCGCGCCAATTGGGATGGTACCTTGTCGACTATGTACCGGAGCAGCGCATATTGTCTCCCATCGCGAAATCAAGAAACCTGTTTTACGTTTCGGTAGCCCTGTTGCTCGGGATGAGCGTGCTTGCCTCTTTCCTGCTCTACCGGAACGTGCAGATTCCGATTAAAAATATCATCCGCAGCCTCCAACGGATGAAGCGGGGAGACTTATCCGCGCGCATCCGCTACCGATCCAAAAACGAATTCCAGTTTCTGATCCAGCGATTCAACGAAATGGCGGAGCAGATCCAGAAACTGGTCGAGGTCGTTTATGCGGAGAGAATCAGTTCTCGGGAAGCCGCCTTAAAGCAATTGCAATCGCAGATCAATCCCCATTTCCTGTACAACTCTCTCTTCTTCATGATCAACTCCGCTAAAATCGAGGACAGCGAAGCGGTGATCGCAATGGGAGAAAATTTGGCGGAGTATTACCGTTATTCGACGAGAGTAGAGAACCAAACGGTGCGCCTGGGAGAGGAGCTCCATCTCGTCGAAAATTATTTGAGCATCCAGAACATGCGGATGCACCGCTTGGCATACAGGATTACCGTACCCGACTCCATGCTCGGGGAAGAGGTTCCCCGCTTGATCCTGCAGCCGATCGTCGAGAATGCCGTCATTCACGGGGTCGAGCACCGGGAAGGCGGCGGGACGATCTCCGTGATGGGGGAACAGGATGCGGAAGCGAACAGGTTGATCGTGGAAGACGACGGGGAAGGAATGGCCGAGATTGACCTGCAAAACCTGCGGATTAAGCTGATGCAGCCGATGTCCGAGGAAATCGGCTGCGGGGTATGGAACGTCCATCACCGCTTGAAGTACCAATTCGGCGAAAGGTCCGGCCTTACGTTCGGGCAGTCCGCCTGCGGCGGACTGCGTGTGGTGTTGGAATGGGAAAGGAAGAAGGGCGCGTCCGAACCGGTAGATGTCCATGAGGGAGGCGTCCGAAGTGGTTCAACTGTTGATCGTCGATGACGAGGTACACGTCGTGGAGCGGTTCTCCCAGACCGTAGATTGGAGATCGGTTGGGATCGAGCAAGTGCACAAAGCTTACTCCGGCGCAGAAGCCTTAGCTTTGCTCGAACAGTTCTCGGTCGATATTGTCCTGACGGACATCCGGATGCCCGGCATGGACGGGCTGCAGCTCATCGGGGATATCCGCCGGCGATGGCCAAGGACCAAATGCATCCTGCTTTCCGGCTATTCGGAATTCAACTACGCCAAGGAAGCGATCTTGCACCGTACGGAAGATTACTTGCTCAAGCCGGTGAAAGAACAAGAATTGATCGCCGCCGTAGAGAAGGTCATCCGGAAGCTTCGCTCCGAATGGGATGAGGTATTGTCCAGGCAGCGGTTGGCCTATACGCTCAAGGAAAATCTGCCGCTGCTCCGTGCCAACCTGCTTCTCGACTTGCTTCAAGGCCGAAGAATGGACGAATCGGCGCTCCGTCAGAAAATGGAGCTGCTCGGTATTTCTAGAAGCGCCGAAGACGTTTTCGAGCTCCTGATGATCCGCCCGGAGGATACTTTGGGATATGACGCCGACAGCCTTTCTCTGATGGAATACGCCATCGGCAACATCGTCGAGGAATTGTTCGGCGAAAGGTACTCCTGCTGGCAAGCCAAGGATTCGCATGATTATTTGGTCTTCGTGCTGATGGACAAGGCGCCGGCGACGCCCGCGGCCGACCCCGCGTGGTTCGAGCGCACCGCCTCCCAGTTGCAGTCTGCGGTCAGGGCTTATCTCAAAGGAAAAATATCCGTATTGGTGAGCGGCCAAGGGCGGTTTCCCCAGGAGCTTCGCGAGCTATACGACAGGTCCGTCTCTTTGTTCCGCAGACGGTTCGGCAACGCGGAGGAACTCTTAATGCGGCTCGGAGAAGCGCAGCGGATGCCGGCGGAGATCGGATCTCTGCATCGTCTGTATGAACCTCCTTCGTTGATTCATTTGCTAGAGGCCGGGCGTTGGACGGATATCGGCGAGAAGCTTCAGTGCGCATTCGCCGAGCTGGAGAGCCAATACGGCTGTTTCCCGGAGCGGCTGCTGGAGGTTTACTTCGCGATCGCGTCGGCTTACTCCTATATCTCCCATAAGAACGGAAAGCCGCTCGGCGAACTGCTAGGGGAAGACTTCGACAGGATGTCGGACGGAAAGCCGTTCCG
The DNA here is from genome assembly GCF_003713065.1 of Cohnella candidum. Lineage (NCBI taxonomy): Bacteria > Bacillati > Bacillota > Bacilli > Caryophanales > Paenibacillaceae > Cohnella > Cohnella candida. The sequence continues at coordinate 484,511 of NZ_CP033433.1, forward strand.
CACCGTGAAAGGATTGAAGGAATGGTCGCTGCGCGGGCTCGAGCGGATCCGGGACGACATGGACCAGGAGACGAAGCATTCGCGCGCCGCGCTCATCAACGAAATCCGCGGCTTTATCGAACAGAACGTCTTCAAAGACGTTTCGCTGCAATCCATTTCCGAGCACGTCTACCTGCACCCGGTATATGTCTCGAAAATTTATAAGCTCGTAACCGGCGAAAATTTGAGCGACTACGTGCAGCGGGTCCGCATGGAGAAAGCGGAATTCCTGCTTAAGAACAGCGGGGTTAAAATTTACGAAATCGCGGCGCAATTGGGTTATCAGCGTCCTCATTCGTTCCATCATGCTTTCAAGAAGGCTTTCGGCATGACGCCTCAGGATTACCGGGATCAATATTCTTGAAGGGGAGAAATCGCGCATGAAAGTGACGAAAATGGAACTGTTTACGGTGCCGCCCAGGTGGTTGTTCTTGAAAATCGAAACGGATGACGGCATCGTGGGCTGGGGGGAACCGGTCGTTGAAGGAAAAGCCGACACGGTCAGGGCCGCCGTCGAGGAGATGGCCGATTACGTGGTCGGCCAAGACCCGATGAAGATCGAGGATCTGTTCCAGGTGCTTTACCGGGCCGGCTTTTACCGCGGAGGTCCCATCCTGTCGAGCGCCATCTCGGGCATCGAACAGGCACTGTGGGACATCAAGGGAAAGTACTTTGGCGCACCTATTTACGAATTGCTCGGCGGCGCCTGCCGGGACAAAACGCGGGTGTACTCATGGATCGGGGGGGACCGCCCGAGCGACGTCGGCCTGGCGGCCAAGCGTCAGGTCGAAGCCGGCTTTACCGCGGTGAAAATGAACGCGACCGAGGAGCTCCATTATATCGATTCCAACGGTAAGCTGGATGCGGCGATCGCGCGCATCGCGGCCGTGCGCGACGCTGTCGGGAAAGACGTCGGGATCGGCATCGACTTCCACGGCCGCGTCCACAAATCGATGGCGAAAATTCTCGCCAAGGAGCTGGAGCCGTTTAGGCCCATGTTCATTGAAGAGCCCGTCCTTCCGGAAAACAACGAAGCGCTCAGGGAGATCGCAAGGCACACGTCATGTCCGATCGCGACGGGGGAACGAATGTATACACGCTGGGGGTTCAAGGAGCTGTTGTCGCAGGGCATGGTGGATATTATCCAACCGGACGTGTCCCATGCCGGCGGGATTCTCGAAACCCGCAAAATCGCGGCCATGGCCGAAGCTTTCGACGTGGCCGTGGCTCCTCATTGCCCGCTTGGGCCGATCGCCTTGGCGGCATGCCTCCAAATGGACGCGTGCACGCCCAATGCTTTCATTCAGGAGCAAAGCCTGGGCATCCATTATAATCAGGGGAGCGATTTATTGGATTACTTGAAGGATCCGCTCGTTTTCCGTTATCGGGACGGATTCGTGGACAATTTGACGGGACCCGGGCTCGGAATCGAAATCGATGAGGACAAAGTGCGCGAAATGGCTGCGATCGGGCATCGGTGGAGGAATCCTGTCTGGCGTCAGGAAGACGGGACGGTAGCAGAGTGGTAAGGGGAGATGCCGCGATGAGCGGCATCTCCCCCTTACCATCTCCGGCAGTCCGCCGTTAAGATATGGACGCTATGCATTCAAGGCGTTGATATCGTGGTTGGCATTTTCTCGGTAAAAACCGCCGTGGTAACAGATGAGGCGCTGAATGTCGAATTCCTCGAACCGTTTGAGGGAACGCAATGCCTGATCCGGATCGGAGCATAGATGGGGGGCGGGGGGCGCAAGCTTTCCGCCTTCGATCGTTAGCGCGTCGCAAGCGATCAGGGTGCGGCTCGGCAAATGATAGAAACTGAGATGTCCGGGGGTGTGTCCGGGAGTCTCGATGACGACGATCCCTCCGCCGAAGGGCAGCGTGGTTCCGCCGGCAAGGAGCCGGTCTACGCGTCCCTTCGGCGGATTTTCGAGCGTTCTGCGAAATGCCGTTTTCCACTCCTCTGGAACGTTCGGCGGCATGGCGGCGACCGCCTGGGAGATGGCTTCGTCCGTGATTTTGAGGAGCCTCTTTTCTCCTTGGATGTAGGGCTGTTCAAGCGGATGAGCCGACACTTCGAGATCCGGCTGTTCTTCCAGCAGGGCGGGGAGCGAACCGATATGATCGATATCCTGGTGGCTGATGAGCACTTTCGTGAGTTCCTCCAGCCGTTTGCCGGCTTCAGAGGCGGCTGCACGGATCAGGGGAAGCTGGCCGGGATAACCGGTATCGATAAGCACGGCATCCTTCTCGTCCCAGATGAGGACCGGGTACACCGTTTCCGTTCTCCCCATCATCGCGGCTTCGATTTTCAACATTTCGATTCCATGTTCCTTCTGCATGAGGATACCTCCTTCAATTGACGGGCACTTGATCCGTCATGATCCCGAGGACATCTTAGCAAAGGGAAGATTCCGTGTAAATAAGTAAATAAATTATCATAACATAAAAATAAATTTTTGTCAAGGAACAACCAATCCCCACTCCAACGGGAGTTTCTCCCTCTACAGCAGGCCAATCCCGCCGAAGCCCCACTCCAACGGGAGTTTCTCCCTCTACAGCAGGCCAATCCCGCCGATACCACACTCCAACGGGAGTTTCTCCCTCTACAGCAGCCAATCCCGGCGAAGCCCCACTCCAACGGGAGTTTCTCCCTCTACGTGTGTAACATTCTCACAAAGAAATTAAGATGAAATGATCATCGTTGGATTTATAACAAAACGAAAACTATGATTTATTTCAAAAATATTGATTTAATTCAATTCTGAATGTAAAATCGTTGTAAGAAACAAACATTCGAGAAGAAAGGCGGTTTGGAACGTGCTCGAGCTTAACTTCAATGAACCCGACAAACTCGTGACGGTGGCGCATGCCCTCTCGACGCGGGCCCGAATCGACATTCTCCGATTGCTGAGCAACCGAAACCTGAATGTCGTCGAAATCGCGGAGACGCTGAAGCTGCCCGTATCGACGGTCGCGAACAATATCAAAGTTCTGGAGGCCGCCAAGCTGATCAACACGGAGCTGCTGCCGGCTTCCCGGGGTGCCATGAAAGTCTGTACCCGGAACTATGACGACATTCACATCGCTTGCAATCTGGAGAAAGCCGTGCCGAAGGGCGCTTTGCGCGTTTACGAAATGGAGATGCCGATCGGCCACTACAGCGATTGCGAGGTTCATCCGACGTGCGGAATGGCCAACTCGGACGGCATGATCGTTCGCGAGGACGAGCCTGCGAGCTTCTATCACCCGAAGCATATCGGCGCCCAAATCATTTGGTTCCGCAAGGGTTACGTCGAATATTTGCTGCCGCTGGAAGTGCCTCAAGGTGCGCGCATCGATTCGCTGGAATTGTCTCTGGAAATGTGCTCGGAAGCTCCGAACTACGACAATAACTGGCCTTCCGACATTACGCTCTGGCTCAACGGCGTCGAAATCGGGACTTGGACGAGCCCCGGCGATTTCGGAGACCGAAGGGGAAAACTCAATCCTTCCTGGTGGCTGGATTGGACGACCCAATACGGTTTGCTGAAGACTTGGCGGATCGACAGGGAGCGGACGACGCTGGACATGGTGAAGGTGTCGGACATCGTCATCGACGATCTCAAGCTCATGTACCGCCCCAATATCCGGCTGCGGATCGGCGTGAAACCGGACGCCGTGCACCAGGGGGGCGTTAATCTGTTCGGCCGGCAATTCGGTGACTACGAGCAGGACATCATGATGAAGGTTCACTATTCTCTCGAGGATGTTGGAACAAACGACCTTTAATTACAAAATTCCTGTAATTAAAGGTTTTTATTTTTTGTTTTATTACAAAGTTTTTAAATGAAACCGTTGACAACTTTTGTTATAGGCATTAAGATAGGCTCATAGGTACAAACAATATGTAATAAAACAACTAAAGTGTTTTGTACCTAAAAATCCATTTTATTCCTAAGGGGAGGCAAACATGAAAAAAAGTTTTGGATTGGTCTTGGCGTTGCTGTTCTCGATTTCCCTGTTGCTGAGCGCGTGCGGCGGCAGCAAAAACGAAAGCAGTTCTTCGCCTTCGGCATCTCCGAGCGACTCTTCCGCTCCCGCGTCTTCCGCGGCCGCTTCTGAAAGCGCTGCACCGTCCGGCGACAGCGGCCAAAAAGTAACCCTGTCTTTCTGGACCTTGTTCGACGGCGGCGACGGCGCGAACATGCAAGCTCTGATCGACGAATTCAACAAAACGCACCCGAACATCGAAGTCAAAAACACGAAGCTCGTATGGGGCGAGTACTATACGAAGCTGATCACGGCCGTCGGCAACGGCAACGGCCCGGACATCGGCATTTCCCACACGTCCCGCCTGCCTGACCTGATCGATCAAGGCGTCGCGACGGAAGTGGACGATGCCGCTCAAGCTGCGCAAGTCGACTGGAATTCCTTTAACCAGAACCTGCTGAACGCTACCGTCGTAGACGGCAAGCATTACGCCGTTCCGATCGATACGCATCCGTTCATCATGTACTACAACAAGAAGCTGCTGACCGACGCCGGCGTGCTCGGCGCAGACGGCAAACCGGTCATCGAGCCGGGAGCGGACGGTTTCGTCAAATTCTTGACCACGATTCATGAAAAACTGCCGAAAATCACGCCGTTCGCGCTGTCCAACACGAATGACGACCCTTACCGTCTCTGGTGGGCGCTGTATCACCAACTGGGCGCCAATGACGTCATCTCCCAAGACGGCACGAAGGCTCAAGTAGACGCAGACAAAGGCGCGAAAGCTGCGCAATACATTCAAGACCTGTACACCAAAGGCCTCATCAAGAAGAACGACCCCGACTTCTACAAGAACTTCCAGAGCGGTACGGCTGCCGTCATGATGACGGGCGTATGGGCGACGGGTACTTGGGAATCGACGAAAGGTCTCGACTTCGGCGCTATGCCGATCCCGCAAATTTACGACCAACCGGCTACGTGGGGCGACTCCCATACGATCATCCTGCCGGCGACGAAAGACAACGACCCGGCGAAACGCCAAGCTGCGATTACCTTCGCGAACTGGGTAGCGGACAACGGCCAAATCTGGGCGAAAGCGGGCCATATCCCGTCGAAGCCGTCCGTATTGGAGAAGCCGGAATTTAAGGCTTTGCCATACCGCAGTGACTATGTCGCAGTAGCCGATACGGTTAAGTTCATGAGCCATTCCACGAAATCCTGGCAAATCCGCGACCTGGCGCTCTTCAAGTACCTGAACGAAGTTTGGGCGAACAAAATGGCGCCGGCGGACGCGATGGGCAAAATTTCCACGGAAATCGATAAAGTACTGAAAGAATAGGTTCCGACCTTCAAACGGTTTCGACAAGCTTGCGGCCCCGTGCCGCAAGCTTGTCGACCAAATAGGGAAGAGGTGAGGCGCAATGAGAATGAACAAACTGAGAGCGGACGTGCAGGCGTTGCTATTCCTGCTTCCATTCTTAGTGATTTATGGTTTGTATACGATTTGGCCGATGATCAAAGGGGTCGAAATGACGTTCTACAAGTGGACCCTGATTCGAAAGATGAAATACATCGGCTGGGACAACTACACGAAGATGTTCCACGACCAAGAAGTTTGGGCAGCCATTTGGCACTCCACGATATTCGTTCTGATCACGACACCGACCATGATCGTGCTCGCGATCGTACTCGCGTTAATCGCCAATCGAAAATCGCGTCTGCAGAAGTTTTACCGCAGCGTCTTCTTCCTGCCGAGCGTGCTTTCCGTTGCGGTCGCTTCCTATCTCGGACTTTTCATATTCCAGCCCTATATGGGTTTCGTCAACTCGCTGCTGCATCTCATCGGCCTTCTTCCGTCCGGCACCGAGCTTTTTTGGTTGACGGAACTGAACCTGTCCTGGGTCGCGTTGTCCGTAATCACCTTGTGGTGGACGGTCGGATTTAACTTCATTCTCTACTTGTCCGCCATGCAGGATATCCCGGATGAGATTTACGAAGCGGCTCGCTTGGACGGCGCCAGCGACCGGCACGTGTTCTGGAAAATCACGCTGCCTTATTTGAATCCGATCACGAAAACGATCACGATGCTGCAGATCATCGCTTCCTTCAAGGTGTTCCTGCAGATTTACATTATTACGGGCGGCGGACCGCTCGACAAGACGCGGCCGATCATCCAATTGATCTACACGACGGGCTTCCGCAAAAACGACCTGGGATACGCCGCGACGATGTCTTACGTGGTGTTCGTCATTCTGCTCGTCCTGTCGGCCATTCAGTACTGGATGAACAACCGGAAAGGGGCGCAAGCGTAATGAAATGGTTTTATCGCATCATTTCCATCCTCGCGGCTTTTTTCTTCGTCGCCCCGATCGTCTGGATGCTCGTCGTTTCCATTAAAGAAGAAGGCATGAAAATCATCACGTTGGTTGACTGGTTTACGCCGCCTTATTCCTTCGCGGTTTATCACCAGATTCTGATGGGCACCAAGCTCACCAACTGGATCGGCAACAGCTTCCTCGTCGCGATCTGCGTGACGTTGTTGACCGTGACTTTCGCGGCGATGGCGGGATTCGCGTTATCGAAAATCCCGTTCCGTTACCGCGCGCTCATGTTTTTCGTCGTGCTCGCGGGCCTGCTGATCCCAGGCGAAGCGATCATCATTCCGTTGTACCAAGTCGCCAAAGACCAGTCGCTGCTGAACAGCTATCAAGGCTTGATCATTCCGGTACTGGCTTCGCCGGTCGCCGTCATCGTGCTCAAAAGCTTCTTCGACGGCGTGCCGAACGATCTGATCGAAAGCGTTCAGATCGACGGCGGCGGCACCTGGCGGATTTTCATGAACATCATGCTGCCGCTGACCCGTCCGGCGCTCGCTTCCATGGCGATCCTGACGTTCATCGGGTCCTGGAACAACTTCCTGTGGCCGTTCCTTTCCGTGACGGACGACAACCTGTTCACGCTTCCAATGGGAATCCCGACCTTGATGAGCTCTTACTCGGAGGACTACGTGAAACCGATGGTCGTCAACACGATTTCCTCCTTGCCGATCATCCTGCTGTTCCTCATCTTCGAACGGCAAATCGTCAAAGGCGTCAGCCTGTCGGGGATTAAAGGGTGAGCAAGGCTGCCGCGCCCGCGAGGAAGCGGGAGAGGGCCATCGACCTCTTCAAAGGCTTGCTCGTGCTCGGTATGGTGTATTGCCATACGCTTCAGTTTTTCAGCGATCAGCAGATCTACCCGAACGGCCAAATATGGATCGATTTGATCAACCTGATCACGTTTTCCGGGTTCGTGTTCAGCTTCGGCTACGTCTCCCAATTGGCCTACTATAACAAGCCGTTCCGCGAATCCGCGCCGCGCATGCTGATGACCGCGTTGAAGACGCTCGTCGCGTTTTACGTTTCCGGCACGGCCTACCGGCTGTTCATCGACGGCAGGCTGCTGGAGTGGAACAACATCAAGCCGATACTGCTGCTTCAGGACATGCCCGGCTGGTCGGAATTTCTGGCCTCGTTCACGTATTTGATGGTCGTTGGGCTCGTCCTGTTCGTGCCTCTGAAATGGCTGGCCGAACGCAAATGGCTCGGCTTCGCGGTTGCCGGCCTGCTGCTGCTGACGACGTTCATCCCCTACGGTTCCATTCACGCGATGAAGCTGGGGCCGCTGATCGGGACGCGGGATTTCGCCTCGTTCCCCGTCGTGCAATATTTTCCGTACTATTTAATCGGCATGCTGTTCGCGCGATACCGCATCGTGTGGGATTGGCGCGTTCTCGCAGGCGCGGTGCTGGCTTCGGCGGCCTTCCTGTGGAAGTGGCTGTCGTCGGAAGGGCATCCGCTGCCGGAACGTTTTCCGCCGTCCGTCTGGTGGATCGTCGGACCCGCGCTGCTGTTATACGGCTATTATTTGCTGGCCCGCCTGATGGAGCGTTACCCTAAACCTTTCATGATTTTTGAAGCGATGGGACGTAACGTCCTGTGGTATCTCGTGATGAGCAACGTACTCATTTTCGCGCTTAAAAACAACCAGCAGCCCAACAACTTCATGGTCAGCGCATCGGATGGTTTCTGGATGGCCCTCGTTTTCCTGGCTGTCGTCTCGTTCAGCGTCTGGATCGTGACCAAGCCGCCGAAATCGAAACCTGCTGAAACCAAACCATCTATGTCTACCCCATCGTAAGAGCAAAAGGAGCAGGAGAGAGATGACTGAGCTACAGAGAAGATCAGAGTATCCGCGGCCGCAATTCGTACGCGGCCAATGGATGAATCTGAACGGCGAATGGGATTTCGAATTCGACGACGGCAACGTCGGAGAACGCGAAGGCTGGAACGAAGGCAGCCGCCCGTTCTCGAAGAAGATCCAAGTGCCGTTCTGCTATCAAAGCGAATTGAGCGGCATTGCCGACACGTCGTTCCATGACGTGGTCTGGTATCGCCGCACGTTAGCGGTTCCTGCCGAGTACAAGGGTAAACGGCTGCACCTGCACTTCGGCGCCGTCGATTATGAAGCCACCGTATGGGTGAACGGCAAACGCGTGGCCGCGCACGAAGGCGGGCACACGCCGTTCCACGCGGACATCACCGACGTGCTGACGGACGGGGAAAACGTGATCGTCGTAAGAGCGGTGGACTACAGCAAAGACGTCACGCTTCCCCGGGGCAAGCAGTTCTGGGAAGAGAAGTCCGCCGGCATTTTCTATACGCGGACGACCGGCATTTGGCAAAGCGTCTGGCTGGAGCCCGTCGCGGAAACGCACGTGCGCCGCGTTCGCCTGACGCCCGACATCGATCGAAACGAACTGAAGCTGCAAGCGTTTTTCGGCGGATTGCCGGCGGGGGCGGAAGTTTCGATGCGGGCGACGATCACGTTCCAGGGAATGCCGGTCACCGAGGATACGTTCAAGGTGACGAATGAAACGGAATCCCGGACGATCGGCATCCATGATTTTAACGACCATGGTTTGGGACGCTGGTGGAGCCCGGAGAAGCCGAACCTGTACGATCTGCAGCTTACGCTGCTCGTGGACGGGCAAGAAACGGACAACGTCAGCAGCTATTTCGGGATGCGGAAGATTTCCATCGAAGACGGCGTCGTGCTGCTCAATAACCGTCCTTATTATATGAAGCTCGTTTTGGACCAAGGGTACTTCCCTGCGGGCTTGCTGACCGCGCCGAGCGACGAGGATTTGCGCCGCGACGTCGAGCTCACGAAGGAAATGGGCTTCAACGGCGCCCGCAAGCATCAGAAAATCGAAGATCCCCGCTACCTGTACTGGGCGGATCGGCTCGGTTTGCTCGTGTGGGGCGAGATGGCGAACGCCTATCACTTCTCCGAGACGTACGTGGGCCGCGTGACCCGGGAATGGCTGCAGGCCGTTGAACGGGATTACAATCACCCGTGCATCGTGGCTTGGGTGCCGATCAACGAAAGCTGGGGCGTCACCAACATTCTCGTGGACCAGCAGCAGCAGCAGCACGCATTGGCCATGTATCACATGACCAAATCGCTGGACATGACCCGTCCCGTCATCTCGAACGACGGCTGGGAGCTCGTCAAGACGGACCTGGTGACCATCCACGATTACGAATGGCGCCGCGAGGTGTTGACGGAGCGTTATTCCGAGGTCGATAAAGCGTTGTCCGCGCGTCCGGGCAACCGCTGGATTCTCGTGCCCGGGTTCCCGTACGAAGGCCAGCCGCTCCTCATGACCGAATTCGGCGGCATCTCGTTCAAGAAGAGCGATTGGGAAGGCTGGGGATATTCCGGCGCAGCCAATGAAGAGGACTATACGAAACGGCTTGAGGACGTCATCGTCCCGATGCTGAAATCGCCGGTCATTCAAGGCTTTTGCTACACGCAGCTGACCGACGTCGAGCAGGAAATCAACGGGCTCCTGACGTACGACCGCCAGCCCAAAATCCCGCTGGAAACGATCCGCCGGATCGTCGAAGGCCGGTAACGAAGCGAAGGAAACGACGGACGTCTCTATCGGACCCTCCGTCGTTTTTGCTAAGGAGTGCTCTGTCATGAGTAGAAAAAGCGGGGCCGGCATGCTGCTCCTCCTCGCCGGTCTCCTCGCGGCGGGCTGCACCCCGCAGACCGAGGATGCGCCGAAACTGCCGGCCCGCACCTACACCAACCCGATCTCCCTTCCGGATGAGTGGGGGGAATACGGGCTGGGTGATCCGTTCGTGTTTTCCTATAACGGCTACTATTATCTCTACGTCAGCACGAGGGACACCGACGCCGGCGTGAAAGTGTGGCGCTCGGCGGATTTGGCGGATTGGAAATACGAAGGGCTCTGCACGGAAGATCCGCTCACGACGGGGGCTTACGCCCCGGAAGTACGCTACTGGAACGGAAAGTTCTATATGTACACGTCTCCGGCGGGGCAAGGCCATTACGTGCTGGAAAGCGGCAGCCCGACCGGACCTTTCAGGGTCGCGACCGGCAACTTCGGGCGGACGATCGACGGTTCGACGTTCGTGGACGACGACGGGCAGTGGTACTTCTACTACGCTGGACCGAATGGCATACAAGCGGCCCCGATGAGCGATCCGCTGACGGTCGCTCCCGAAGAGGATCAGACCGGAGCTTACATGGGCGGATGGACGGAAGGGCCGACCGTATTCAAGCGGAACGGCAAGTATTACATGACGTATACCGGCAACCACGTCTTCAGCGCCGGATACAGGGTGGATGCCGCGGTCAGCGATTCTCCGCTGCAAGGCTTCGGAGGTTTCGAAGACAATCCGGTCCTGCTGCGTTCGGACGGAGCGACGGTCGGTTTGGGCCATAACTCCGTTGTGACCGGACCCGATCTGGATACCCAGTACATGATCTATCACAACCTTGAAGGCCATGGGGTCGTCGGACCGCTCCGGCATATGAACATGGACCGGATCGTCTGGAACGGGGACGGGTTTCGGGTTTGGGGTCCGACATCGGACGCTCAGCCGGCGCCCGAGCTGCCGGCTTTCGCCGATCGGTTCGAACGGAATGACCTCGGCAAGGATTGGAAGACGGCCGGAGATGGCAGTTGGAGCGTTAACGCGAAGGACGGACTAAGCGTGGACGCGGCGGGCAAGGAAGGCCGCTCGATGCTGCTTGCGAAGACGGAAACACCGTCGGCTTACACGGCGGAATTCCATGTTCGGCTGGACGGAGGAGCAGGGAAAGCCGGCGCCGTGTTCTCCTACGAGAACGACAAGAACTACGGCATCGCGATGCTCGATGCGCAATCCGGGCAATTGACCGCGGAAGTACGCGAAGGCGGTAAGGTCGCGGTGACCGGGTCGGCCAAGCTGCCGGGTGACCTCGACATCAGCCAGCTGCAGACGCTTCGCTTGGAAGTGAGCGGCAAGACGGTCCGCATCTACGTTGAGGGGATGCATCTGCTTGACCTGGCGCTCAAGGATGCCGCGGGCGCAGGGAAGATCGGCTATGCGGCGGAGAGCGCTAAAGCCCGGTTCGGCTACGTCGCCTTCAGCGGAAGCGTCGGCGGCAGCGGCGTTCGGCATGCCTATGCGCCGTTGCCGGGATTCGTGAACGCGGCGGACGACGAAGCCGGCGAGGCCTTGAAGCTCGGCATCGCGCAGGCCGGTGAGGAAGGCGCCGTCGTGAAGAATTTTGGAGCGTGCAAGAAGCTCTCTTATCTCGTCAGCGTCCCGAAGAGCGGGACCTACAACTTCCATTTTCGGGTCGCGCCCGGGTCGGATGGCGTGAAATTCCGCCTGAAGGACGGGGATACCGAAGTGATCCCGGCAATTGAAGTGCCTGCCGGTAAAACCGGCGAATGGGTAACGGTATCCGCGGTCGGTATGAAATTAGAAGCCGGCTATCAACGGCTGACGCTCGAAGTCGACAAGGGCTCGATGGATTTCGCGAAGATGGAGACCGCGGCTTATGCCCCGGTTACCGCCGTGAAGGATGACTTCGAGGACAAGAACGATTTCGGTTGGACGCGTTACGAAGGCGGTTGGTCCGTGAAACAAGGCCAGCTTCGCGCCTCGTCGCTGCAACCCGCGAAGACGGTAATCGGCGACTACGGTTGGACCGATTATTCCGTGGAAGCGGACCTCACCGTGCCGGAGGACGGCGGGCAAACCGGACTGCTCGTCCGGGTCGCCAATCCGGCGAACGGCATGGATCAGAATCAGAACCGCGACGATTTCCTGCAGGGCTACTTCGTCTACGTGGACGCGAAGGGCATCCATCTCGTCAAACACGATTACGACACGGTTCCGCTGGCGGATGCTGCATTCGCGACGCCGAAGCCCGGCGAGATGGTGCATCTGAAGGTCCTGGCTGAGGGCAGCCGGCTCACGGTCTATGCCGGGGACGGCGGCAAACCGGTTCTCGAGTATGAGGACAAGAGCGGGCGCGCGTTCCTGCAGGGCAAAGCCGGATTGAAATCGGTCGGCACCGCGTCGAGGTTCGACAAGGTGCGGATTGAACCCGCGGGAGGCAAGCCTTAACGAAACCGGCTTCTAACTTTGAGGAGGAAATTCGATTCCATGTGGACCCGAGCAGGCAGGTTCAAAGGAAATCCGCTGAAATCCGTCGGCATGAAGCTGTTCCTCGTTTTCTTCGTCAGCATTACGGCCTTCGTCGCCGTGCTGGGAACAGCTTCGTACCAGACGTCCAAAAAAATGCTTCAAAACAAGGTGACGGACGCGTCCCTGCAGACGATCGTGCAGACCGGCTCCAAGCTGGACTTGTTTTTCGCCCAACTGAATAGCCTGGCCAAGCAAATTTCGGGGGACAGCGAAATCGCCGACGCTCTGCTCGCCTACGACAAGTCGGAAGCCGGCTCGGATTCTTCGCTGGATGCGGTAGACGCGGTGCAACGTAAAACGTCGCTCATTTTGTCGGACGGCGATCTGATCTATGCTTGGGGCATTTACGAGACCGACGGGACGGAAATCACCGGCTCCTCCACGAGGGGGGCGGCGACGGACGCCGAATGGTTGAAGAAAACGGCGGAAGCCGACGGGGATGCGGCGTGGTTTCAAACGGCCAAGGAAGGCTACCTGAACAAAGGCGGCAATTCGGCGTTCGCGGTCGGCATGCTGCTGAAAAGCGCCAGTGAAGGCGCGAAGCCGAAAGTGCTCGGCATCGAGTTCAAGATGGCGAAGCTCGAAGCGCTGATGAACGACGTGAATCTGGGAGCGGGCAGCCAAAAGTACGTCGTATCCGCGGACGACCATATGGTGTATACGGTGAATCCGGAACAGCTCGCGGACCCGTCGCCGGTCCGCACGGGAGGCGGCAGCGACGCGAAAACGTTGGATGCCGCCGTGGCAGGCACGGACAGCCTGGTCGTGGTCTCGCCCATCCAATCGACGGGTTGGTACGCCGTCGGAACGCTGCCCAAGAAGGAGCTTTACAAAGAAACGAAATCGATCCTGAACATGACCCTGCTCATGGTTGCAGCCGCGATCGCGGTTGCGCTCGGCACCGGGTATGCGGTTGTCCGGATGATCGGAACGCCGCTGCGCTCGCTGGCGCAAATGATGAAACAAGGAGCGAACGGCGACCTGTCCATCCGCGCGAAGATGCGGCGTTCGGACGAAATCGGTGAACTCGCCGACAACTTTAACGCGATGATCGGCAATCTGAGCGAGCTCGTGAACCGTGCGAAGTCCTCCGCCGACCAAGTTCGGGTCACGTCGCAGGACTTGTCCGAGGCGTCCCGGCGCACCGCGCTGGCCGCCAAGGAAATCGCCGTCGCGACGGAGGAAATCGCGAGCGGCGCCACGAGCTTATCGATGGAAGCCGAGCGCGGCATTGAAGTGGTGGAGCGGATCGGCAGCCAGATGCGGAACATGAGGGCGGCCAGCGACGAGATGGGCCGCAACGCGGCGGACGTCCGTGCGGCGGGCGAGCAGGGCGCCGAATACATGAAGGACCTGCTGGACAAGACGCAGGTTACGGAGGATTTGACCCGCTCTATGGCGGAGAATGTCCGCCTGCTGAAGGAAAGCGCGTCCTCCATCCGCAAAATCCTTGAAGTGCTGGAAAGCATGACGAAGCAGACGAACATCCTGTCGCTTAACGCCGCGATTGAAGCGTCAAGAGCAGGCGCCGCGGGCAAAGGCTTCATGGTCGTCGCGGACGAAATCCGCAAGCTGGCCGATCAATCGCGGCAATCGATCGACGTGGTCGGGCAGATTACCGACCGGATCCACGGCGAGATCGACGCGGTCGTCGGCAGCCTGGCTGCGGCCTATCCCGTCTTTGAAGCGCAGACGGCTTCGGTCAAACGCGCGGACGAAATTTTCGCGCGGGTCGGGGAACGCATGGACGGCTTCGCGGACCGGGTGGCTCTCGTGCTGGAGGCGGTTCGAGAACTCGAAGCCACACAGGGAATCCTGAGCGACGCGATGGGCAGCGTCACCGCCGTCGCCCAGCAATCTTCGGCCACGACGGAGCAGGTCGCTTCCCTGAGCTCGGAGCAGTCGGGCATCGGCGAAGGGTTGGTCGGCCTGTCCGGGAAATTGGACCGGTTGTCGGCGGAGCTTCACGACTCTCTCGGCAAATTCGTGTCCGCGGAAGGCGGCGACAATGAAGGGGGATTGGCTTCGTGAAGCGTCGGCGATCTTGGTTGCTATTGACGCTCAGCGTTCTGACGGTCTCTGCTTTGTGGTTGGGAGGATGCAGTATGAAAGACGGCAAGAAGACCGGGGAGGCAACCTTCTATAACCCGATCATGAAAAGTGGGGCGGATCCATGGGTGGTCCGGAAGGATGGCTATTATTACTACATGCATACCGTCGGCAATGCGATCCAACTGTGGAAATCGAATTCGCTGACGGATCTCGCGGCGGCGGAAACGGCGACCGTGTGGCAGCCATCCGGCGGAGGACCGGCTTCGTCGGACATCTGGGCGCCGGAGCTCCATTGGATCCAGGGCAAATGGTACATCTATTTCGCGGCGGACGACGGCAGCAACGAAACCCATCGGATGTACGTGCTGCAATCCGAAACCGACGACGCGCTCGGCGCCTACAAAGAAATGGGCCAGATCACCGACCCGACCGACAAATGGGCGATCGACGGCACCGTGCTGACCAAGAAAGACGGCTCGCTGTACTTCGTCTGGTCCGGCTGGGAAGGCGACGAAAACGTCACCCAAAAGCTTTACATCGCGCCGATGAGCAACCCGTATACGATCAGCGGGAACCGGGTCGAAATTTCGAAACCGGAATTGGCGTGGGAAACGATCGGGCAGCCGACGGTCAACGAAGGGCCGGAGGTGCTGGTTTCCGACAAGAAAATCAACATCGTTTATTCGGCCAGCGGAAGCTGGACGGACGACTACACGCTTGGATTGCTGTCGGCCGATCCGGACAGCAACCTGCTGGATCCGGCTTCGTGGAAGAAGCACCCCGAGCCGGCATTCGCCAAAACGGACGACGTATTCGGTCCGGGCCACGCCTCGTTCGTGAAATCGCCGGACGGCAAAGAGGATTGGATCGTCTACCATGCGGCCAAGACGGCAGGCGCCGGCTGGGACCGGAACGTGCGCATCCAGCCGTTCCAATGGAACGACGACGGCACGCCGAACTTCGGCAAGCCGGTTTCGACCCGGACGGCGCTGGCCTTGCCTTCCGGCGAGAACGGCCGCGTGCGGCTGGAAGCGGAAGAAGCGAAGCTGGAAGGCCTGCTGGTGAAGGATCGCGAGGACGCCTCCGGAGGCAAAACGGTCGGCAGCGATAAGGACGGCGCCCGCTCGGCCACCTTCAACATCGAAGTCGAAAAGGACGGCTTGTACACGCTCGCGCTGCGTTATTTGAATGAAGGCGCGGTCGTGGAGCAGCTCACGGTGACGGTGAACGGCAAACTCAAAGTCGACGTTTCGCTGGACGCCGGTTTCAACGGCGAATGGTCGAACGATTACATTCCGGTTCCCCTTAAGAAGGGAAGCAATGAAGTGAAATTCAGCGGCGGGGATTCCTGGCTTTCGCTCGACGCGATCGACGTGCTGCCCCCGCAAACCAAACCATAATAGGACAGGTGAAGCCAAAATGGCACTGAGCATGTACCGCAAAGATTATCCGAGACCCCAATTCGTACGCCAGGACTGGCTCAATCTGAACGGCCAATGGGACTTCCGTTTCGACGACGCGAATGAAGGCGAAGCCCTGCAGTGGTTTTCCAACTTCCAAGGGGACCGCAAAATCGAAGTTCCGTTCGTCTATGAAACCAAAGCCAGCGGCATCGGCGAAGAGACCTTCCACCCTTACGTCTGGTATCACCGCACGTTCGAAATTCCGGCTGAGCAGCAGGGCAAACGGATCGTACTCCATTTTCAAGCCGTGGACTATGTGGCGAAAGTGTGGGTGAACGGCACTTACGTCGGCCGGCACGAAGGCGGGTATTCCGCGTTTTCGTTCGACGTCACTCCTTACCTGCTGAAGGATGCGGCGAACAGCGTCGTCGTGAAGGTCGAGGACAGCGACAGCGTCACGCAGCCGCGGGGCAAACAGCGCTGGAGGAAAGAAAACTTCGGCTGCTGGTACGTGCAGACGACCGGGATTTGGCAGACGGTGTGGCTGGAATACGTGGAGAGCAGCCATGTCTCTTCCGTCAAAATTACGCCGGATCTAGACGCCAACGCCGTACGCTTTGATTACCGCGTGGCGGGCGACGCGGCGGGACAGCCGCTGCGCCTGACGACGAAAATTTCGATGGACGGCTTACCGGTCAAGGAAACGAGCATCGGCGTCGACCGTTCTACGACCTCGGCCACCGTCGAGCTGATCAGCGAGACGAGGGAATGGCGGGTAGAACAGTGGAGCCCGCAGAGCCCGAAATTGTATGAAGTAGAGTTCGTCCTGACCGAAGGGGACCGCGTCGTCGACCGCGTTCAATCGTACTTCGGCATGCGCAAAGTGTCGATCCACAAGGGCAAAGTGCTGCTGAACAACCAATCGATTTACCAGCGCCTTATCCTCGATCAAGGCTATTGGCCCGACAGCCATCTGACGCCGCCATCGGAGGAAGCCATTCTCAAGGACATCGACGCGATCCTGGCGATGGGATACAACGGCGTGCGCAAACACCAGAAAATCGAAGACGCGCGTTTCCTCTATTGGTGCGACGTGAAGGGCGTGCTGGTATGGTCCGAGGCGGCAGCGACGTACGAATTCAACGACGAAGCCGTCGACCGCTTCACCCGCGAATGGCTGGAGATCGTACAGCAGCAGTACAACCATCCTTGCATCGTGACTTGGGTGCCGTTTAACGAGTCGTGGGGCATCGGCAACGTGTACGCGGACGTCAAGCAGCAACAGTTCACGGAAGCGATCTACCATTTGACCAAATCTTTCGACCCGTACCGTCCTGTCGTCGTCAACGACGGCTGGGAGCATACGGTTTCGGATATCCTCACACTGCACGATTACGAAGAAGCCGGCGAAGCTTTATTCAAGCGCTACACGAACAAGGACGCGATCACGAACAACGAAATCGCGTTCAACAACTGGAAGTACGCGTTCGCGCAGGGTTACGAATACCGGGGACAGCCGATCATCGTCAGCGAATTCGGGGGCATCGCTTTCCAGACCGACAAGGGATGGGGCTACGGCAACCAGGTCGATTCGGACGAAGCGTTCATCGCGCGGTTCCGCAGCATTACGCAGGCGATCAAAGACCTCGATTATGTTTGCGGCTACTGCTACACGCAAGTGTCCGATGTCCAGCAGGAAGTGAACGGCCTTCTCACGGAAAACCGCGAGCCGAAGCTTCCGCTTGACATAATCAAAGCGATCAACCTCGCTTAAGGAAAGGAGGCCGGCGAAGGGAAGAGAAGAGAAGAGAAGAGGCACCCGGTCAGGCAGAATACGGTCGTTCGAGCCATAGGACCCTATAGGAGGCAATAGTAATGAAAAAGACGCTCACTCTTTTCATCACGATCCTGCTTGGTTTGGGTTTCGCGACGTCGGTTTTCGCCGAGGGCGGTCCCGCTTCGATCGGAAGCGCGATCACCGTCAACAACATGCCTACCTTCACCGACGCCGGCACCGACGCCCGCGGCTTTTCCCCGGGTACGTTCGGTTCGGAGTACGGCCGGATGCTGAAATTGACCAACGGCAACTGGCTGGCCGTCTACACGATCTACGATAACAACGGATACACGAAAACGGCGAGCGGCGGAACCAAGCTGCAGGTCGCCCGGAGCACGGACAACGCAAGGACGTGGACCGTCATCGCCACGCTGGCGGATCCCGGCAGGGACATGGATAACGGGCAGATGTTCCAGCTTCCGAACGGGGACATCCTGCTCGCCTGCCGCTCCGTCCGGTGGCAGGAGTCGTATCGGCTGGACGTCTACAAAAGCACCAATCTGGGCGCGAACTGGACGTATCTGAGCACGATCGACCAGAACAATGGCGCGCCCGGCAGTTTGGGCAACCCGGACCGCGGCGTCTACGAGCCGCATCTGGGAGTTCTGGGCGACGGACGTCTTGCCGTGTTCTACGCGAACGAGAAGAATGCCTTGGAAAGCCCGGCGTACAGCCAGATCATTTCGGAGAAGATTTCGACCGATAACGGGGCGACTTGGGGCTCCGAGATTTTCGCGGTATGGAATCCCGCCAATTCGGCCTCCCGTCCGGGCATGCCGGTCTGGACCAAAATGAACAACGGCAAGTACATCTTGACATCCGAGGTTTGCGGGACGAACGGCTGCAACATTTACTACAAGATTTCGAACGACGGCTTCACCTGGGCGAGCGGAATCGGCACGCAAGTGCCGAATCAGTCCGGCGCTCCCTACGTGATCTCGCTAAGCGACGGCCGATTGGCGCTGACGTCCAACACGAACCAGCTCTCGTTCAGCAACGATTACGGCGCGACCTGGTACCTCAACGATACGGCGCTGTGGCCCGGCAGCTTCCCGGATTACTATTGGAGCAGCTTGTACCAGACGGGACCCGGAGAGATCGCGGGCATGACGTCGGCGCCCCGCTCCGTGGGCGGGCACAACGTGCAGATGAAGTTCGCTTCCCTCGCGACGTCTTACTTCAACGACTTCGCGGCCGGCAACGATAACGGCTGGACCCGATACGGAGGAACCTGGTCGGCAACGGGCGGCGCGTACACCGTAACGTCGGCGAATGCGGACAAATCGATCGTCACGCCTTATGTCTCGCTCGTGAATTACAGCGTGGAAGCGGACGTGAAGCTGAACAACGCCGGGCAGGGCAGCCTGATTTTCGACGTGACCGGGCCTTCGGTGAACGTGGACGGGTTCGTCGGCTACGGCGCCGGCATCGATTCGAACGGCACGGTGTGGCTCGGCCGATTCAACAACGGCTTCACCTCGCTCGCGAGCGTTCCGATGACGATCGCGACAGGCACGACCTATCATTTGAAGGTCGCGAAAAACAACGGCCGCATGCAGGTCTACGTCAACGGCGTCCTGAAAATCGACTTTACGGACACGACTTACAAGCGGGGGACGATCGGCGTGCGCGGCGGTTTCGGGAACAGCGCCACGTTCGACAACGTCACCGTAACGCCGTTCACTTACTCGAACGATTTCGCGAGCAACGAAGACGGCGGCTGGACGCATTACGGCGGCACCTGGAGCGTGGCTTCCGGGGAATATACCGTCGCTTCCGACGCGGCGATTTCCAAGTCGGTTCTGAACACCCCGGTTACCGGGACGAACTACACGATCGAAGGCAGCATCCGGGTCAACAACAGCGGGCAAGGCAGCCTGATCTGGAACGTCTCTAGTCCGGGCGTCGGCACTGACAGCTTCAAAGGGTACGGAGCCGGCATCGACATGAACGGTACGGTATGGCTGGGCAAATTCAACAACAATTACACCCAGCTGGGCAGCGCGGCGGCGTCCCTTCCCGCGAACACCTGGCATCAAATCAAAATCGTCATCACCGGCTTCCGCATCCAGGTGTACGTGAACAACGTACTGCGGATCGACGTGACGGATTCTTCCTTCAATAACGGTTCTTTCGGCGTCAGAGGCGGCTTCGGCAACAACGTGAGTTTCGACAACTTGAAGGTCTACTGATTTACGTGGGGGTAACCGCTGGGACAGGGTTACCCTCTTTTTAATATATAGAGAGGCAAGCAAAGCAGGATGGGAGGAGAACAACATATGAACAACGCTGCATTCCGCAATCCGATCAAGTCCAAAGGCGCGGATCCTTGGATGTACCGTCATGACGACGGAAACTACTATTTCATGGTGACGGAAAGAGATCGCCTGGAGCTGTACAAGTCCAACTCCATGAGCCGGATCGGACGGGAACGGCCGGTTACCGTCTGGATTCCGCCGCAGGAAGGCCCGGGGAGCCGGGAACTGTGGGCGCCGGAAATCCATCATATCCAGGGCAAGTGGTACATCTATTACACGGCAAGCGACGGGAGCGGGGACGCCTCCCGAAGGATATACGTATTGGAGAATGATAGCGACGATCCGATGTCCGGTGCTTGGAGCTTGAAAGGGGCAGTCAACACGGCCATCGCCGGCTTGGATGGCACGGTGCTGCAGCATGGCGGCGAATTGTATTTCATGTACGCCGGTTACGGGCATTTTCCCGATTACGGTTCGGCGATCTACGCCGCGAAGATGGCGAATCCGTGGACGTTGGAGGGTTCGGAAGCTTTGCTGACGAAGCCGGAGTTCGAGTGGGAGAAGCAAGGGGGCATGGCGATTAACGAAGGGCCCTGCTTCCTCGTCCGGAACGGGAAGGTTTTCCTCATCTATTCGGCCAGTACGACGTGGTCGGATGATTATTCGCTAGGCATGCTTACCGCGGAGGAGGGCAGCGACCTGTTGGATCCGGCGTCATGGACGAAGAATGATCGTCCGGTATTCAAGAAGGCGCCGGAGAACGGCGTGTTCGCGCCGGGGCACAACAGCTTCACCCGTTCTCCCGACGGCACCGAAGATTGGATCGTCTACCACGCGATCCCGGAATCGAACGGAGGCGCGCAAAACCGGCGGACGCATATGCAGAGATTCGGATGGGCGGCGGATGGAACGCCGGATTTCGGCAGTCCGTGGGTACCGGATGTCGATTATCCCGTGCCGTCTGGCGAGGAGGCGCCATGAGAAAATACGCCGCGTGCATCGCGGTCACCTTCAAAAACACGCAGGTTTACCGGATGGACCTGCTGTTCAAAATCCTTGGCTCGTTCCTGCTGGTCGTCGCCATGCGGGAAACGTGGATCGCGATTTACGGAAGCGGTACGGGCATGCCGTCAAACACGGGTGTTTCTTTGCAGGAGATGGCGACTTACGCCATGCTCTCCAGCATGCTCGTCCTGCTGTTCGGACAATCCACGTTGTACGAAATCGCCGACCGCGTGTCGACGGGAGATGTCGTCTTCGAGCTCCAAAAGCCTTGGAACTACCAGTTTTTCTATTTGTGCAAAGAAATCGGCGTCAGCTTGTCGACTCTACTGTATAACGTCGTACCGTTATTCACGGCTTCCTTTCTCTTATTTCGGATGAAACTGCCGACTCTCGGCAACGTCCTTCCGTTCCTGATGAGTTTGCTGTTCGCGGTGGCGCTCGGTTTTACGCTTAATTTTCTGATCGCGATGCTCGCTTTTTCTTTTACGGAAATATGGGGCTTCTGGTTCATGAAGAACACGGTCATCCAATTGTGCTCGGGCTCGTTCATTCCGTTATGGCTGTTCCCGGAGAAGATGCAAGCCGTGCTGCAATGGCTTCCGTTCCAAGGGATGTATTCCATTCCCCTGTCGATCTGGATCGGGAAGGTTTCGGGCGCCGAAGCGTGGGGGGCGGTCGGTTTTCAAGCCGTATGGACGATCGTCCTGCTCGCGGCCGGCCAGTTGGTCCTTGCTACACTGAATCGTCGTCTCGTCACGACCGGAGGTTAAAGTTGATGCGTCTCGTGAAATTGTATTGGATGCTGCAAATGGCCAACATCCGCTCCCGGTCGGCTTACCGGCTGAATTTCTTCATCGGCATCGGGGGCGTCGGCCTGGTCGGGATCGGCAACTTCATCCTGATCTGGGTGCTGACCCGCCGGGTGCCGGAAGTGCAGGGTTGGAACTACTACCAGCTGATTTTCCTCGCGGCCTTGTTCCAGGTGACCCATGGCGTGTTCATTATCACGTTCCAGCAAATCAGAAGGATCGAATATATTATCCGGGAAGGGAAATTCGACCGGTTTCTCATTCGGCCGCTGAACCCGCTCTTCTCCTATGCGACCAGCATGGTCACCGTTGCCGGATTCGGAGACATGAGCTCCGGCCTCATCGGCATGGTCTATTCCGGAACGCACCTTCATAGCTGGAATGCGGGAAAGCTGCTGTTCCTGCTGCTGATCGTGCTGAGCGGAGCCTTGATCCAATGGGCATTGTATACGATCGTCGGCTGCGTCGGATTTTGGACTTATCAAGCGGAAGGCTTGCGCACGATCCTGAATGCGTTTCTGTTCCAATTCAACCAATTTCCGCTGACGGTTTACAACAAGGCCGTGCAAATCGTGTTGTCATTCGTGCTCGGCGTTGCGTTTATCAGTTATTTTCCGTCCGCGATGTTTTTCGACAAGCAGGCCGACGTCCCGTTCTCATCCGTGCTGGTGTACGCACCTCCGGTGGCGGCGGTCATCATGGCCGCTATCGCCTATCGGTTCTGGAAACTCGGTTTGGACGCCTACAAAGGAGCTGGTTCCTGAATGAGTATCATCGAAGTCAACGATTTGGTTCGCGAATTCAAAGTGAACGGCAAAGCCGAGGGAGCTCTAGGCCTGTTAAAATCCCTGTTTTCTCAAGAAGGCACCGTGAAGAGGGTCGTTGACCGATTGAGCTTCAGCATCGGAGAAGGGGAGTTCGTCGGTTATTTGGGGCCGAACGGAGCGGGAAAATCCACGACGATCAAAATGATGTCGGGTGTGCTGGTTCCGTCTTCCGGGAACATTCGTATTCTAGGCTTAGAACCGTACAAGCAGCGCAAGGAGCATGCCTCGAACATCGGGGTCGTTTTCGGACAGCGCACGCAGCTCTGGTGGGATCTTCCGCTTCACGAATCTTTCCGTCTGCTCGGGGCGATCTACGACATTCCGCCTGCGCGTTATCGGCAGAACATAGAGATGTTCACGGAAATTCTCGAAATGAGGGATTTCCTCCAGACACCCGTCAGGCAACTGAGCTTAGGTCAACGGATGCGCGGGGATATCGCCGCCGCCTTGCTGCATGACCCGAAGCTGCTGTTCCTCGATGAGCCGACGATCGGCCTGGACTTGGTCGCCAAGGAGAAAATCCAAAACTTCCTGAAAACGATCAACGAAGAGAAAAAGATCACGATCATGCTGACGACCCACAACATGGACGATATCGAGAAGCTTTGCAGCAGGGTGATTTTCATCGATCAAGGCAGGTCTCTCTATGACGGCAGCATGCAGGAAATGACCCGCCGTTTCGGCGGCCACCGTTACGTGGTCGTGGAAACGGCGGGTTGGGAAGCCGCGGGATGGAAAGGGCCCCGAATCGAGAAGGAGGAGGGCGGCCGTTTGTGGTTCCGCATCACGCATGACGACCAGGTCGCCGGATTGATCCGGGAGCTCAGCGAACATTTGACGATCCAGAATCTTACGGTATCCGAGCCGAGAATCGAAGAGATCATCCGACAGCTGTACACGCTGAAAGAACAGGGGGAAGAGAAAGAATTGGCGTTGGCGTAATCATGTTGATAAATGCGTACGCCGAGGTTGGGACTGGCCGCATTTGCAGTTCGATTTTGCCCACTTGCAGGGGGGGAGATGCCGATTGTCGCCGCTGCAGTTCGATTTCACCCACTTAGAGGCCGTTTTAAGATTGCGGAGTTAAAAATCGCGGTTCTAAGTGTGCAAAATCGAATTACATTTAACCGATAGAGTCGGAGGACCGAAATAAGTGTGCAAATTCGAACTGCTGTAACAGATTCGGAAGAGGGAGCGAAGTTCAGTAACAATTTTCCATATATCCGTTACATCCCTCTATTCATTTGACACCCGCGATATCCCTATGATGTTGTTTAGTAGGATACGAAACGAAAGGTGTGGAAACGATGGCGAAAATCCTTGTTACCGGCGCTTCCGGAAACGGCGGACAAGCCGTCTGCCGTGCATTCCAGCAGGATGGATTTATCGTGCGCATGGCGGACGTCTTTCCTCCGCAGGCGGAAGATTTGAAAAAACTCGAATTTATCCGATGCGATACCCGCACTCCTGCCGATGTTCGGCGAGCGGTAGAAGGCGTAGACGCGGTCGTGCACCTAGCCGCATGGCACTGCGCGCACAATCCGCCGGTGAGCGACGACACGATTTTCGCCGTGAACGTCGACGGTACCTTTAACGTGCTGGAGGCTTGCCGGCAAGAGGGAATCCAATCGATCGTTTATGCGTCTTCAATGGCTTATGGCTGGTGGTCCGTGTACGGGGTTTCGAAGGTCATCGGAGAGGATCTCTGCAAGGCTTATCACGAAATGACGAACGCATCGATCGCGATTTTGCGTTACCATGAATTCATCCCGCGTCCGTACTTGGAATTCGGGGAGCGCCTGCTTCGAAACGGCGTGGATCGGAGAGACGTCGCCGCCGCCACCGTCGCATCCGTGAAAGCGGCTTTGGAGAAACGCATCGGCCTGTTCCGCACGATCGTACATACGAATCATGGAATGCCAGCGCAGGTGATCCAAGATTTTCGGAATCTCGGACCGGCATGGTGCGAGGAGCAAGTTCCGGGCGCACGGGAGCTGCTTGTAAAATATCAAATCCCTCTTCCGGAACAAGTCGAACAGCACGACCTCTCGGAAGCCGCGGAGGTGCTGGGCTGGAAGCCGCAAATCGGTTTCCTGGATTTTCTGCGCGACTTGAAAGAGCGCGATGAGCGGGAAATCGATGTCACGAACCTTTGGGTTCCTTCCGAGCTGCCCTAACTTCCCGGCCGTATTAAGATTATTGGTATAATGCCATCCACGTAATCCAGTTATTGACGGCTTTTACGGTGGATGGCTTTTTGTCATTTATACCCCTCCAAATTGTCACTTCTCCCCACCATTCTCCCATTTCGCCTATTATATAATCACCTTATATCGGATAGCTGCGCCCACCCAAAAAAAACGGACACCACCCCAAAAAAAATAGCTTCCTCTGGAGGGGGTCTTCTGGCTTACAATAATAGAATACTTAGAAAACAAGCTGCCCGGATCGCGATTCTCGGCAGCTTGTTGGCCTACCGGGGGGAGAAGGCCATGGCCGGCAGCATGCGCAAGTTTGCGACCCGCTTCCGTTTCCGGAAGGTCCGCAGCCGATTTTTCACGACGATGATCCTGCTTTCCCTGCCCCCGCTTTGTTTGCTGGGGTATATCTCTTTCGATATCGCGCGCAGCACGATCACCCAAAACAATACGCAAACCAACTACGACCACCTGCAGACTTCCAGCGAGGTGGCGGACCTGCTGTTCCGTAACGTGGTGAACTTGAACCGGTTCATTGTACTCAACGACGAGATCCGCAATGACTTGCGGGAAAGCGAAGTCAAGAGCAGCGAAGAGCTGAGCGAAATGAACACCCTCACGATTAACCGCCTGCAGCGGGTGATCAACAGCAACTCCTTCGATACCCGCTACGTAGACTCCATGTGCATTTTCGACCTCCATTATCAAACCTATTGTCTCGGCCGATCGGATGACGCCGGGATTTACGAGATTCCGGGCAAGAAACAAGCGATCGAAAGCACGGACTGGTACCGGCGGGCGTTCGACGCTCAGGGCAAAGTCGTGTTTTTCAGCTATAACGTGCTCGGCGACAAGGCGGATACTTTCTCCACCGTCAAGCTGTTCCGGGATTCGGCGATCGGAGACGGGAAACCGATCGGCCTTCTGGTGACCAACTTGTCGAAATCGATGTTCGGCAGCGTCTTTAACGGCAGCGAGGAGAACGGGCGGTTTCTGGCCATCGATTCTTCCGGGGACCCGGCGCGCATCCTCTTTCCGGCGAAGTTGCCGGCGGACTTGGGAATCAAGCCGGGCAGCTTTCAACAAATCCGGGACGAATTGGAGAGCCGCGGTTATTTGATCAGCGAATTCCGCAACCAGACGACGAATTGGACCTTCGTCCATATCATCGAAGAAAAGCAATTGCTGAAGCAATCGAACCGGATCGGCACGGCGACCGCGCTCATCGCGGCTCTGCTCGCCTTCTTGGCGCTGGCCATCTCCTTCGTCGTTTCGGGGAGCATCACCCGGCCTCTGCTGCAGCTCAAGAAAATGATGGTGGATTGGAATAAAGGCTCCCGCGATTTCGGCGGCGTTTTTCGGGAAGACGAAGTCGGCGCGATCGGCGAAACCTTCAAGCGGATGGCGCTCGAAAACGAGGAGCTGGACGCCCGGCTGTTCCATTCGGAGCTGAAAGAGCGGGAAGCGGAGCTGCGCGCTTTGCAGGCACAGATCAAACCGCATTTTCTCTATAACACGCTCGACTCGATTTACTGGATGGCCCGTCTCAAGAAGACGGAAGAAGCCGCGGCGATGGCCCTGGCGCTGTCCGAAAGCTTTAAACTTAGCTTGAATAAGGGACGCGAGACGATCCCGGTCTACAAGGAACTGAAGCATATCGAGCATTACATGACGATCCAGAACATCCGCTACAATGGCCGTTTTCATTACGAGACCGACATCGATCCTTCCATCATGGGCATCGAGATGCTCAAACTCATTCTTCAGCCCTTGGTCGAAAACGCGATCTATCACGGGTTGGAGCCCAAGGTGGGCGATGGAAGCATTCGGATCGAGGGGCGGAGGAACGGCGATTTCCTGGAGTTTGCCGTGGAAGACGACGGCGTGGGCATGGAAGACACGGCCCGGACGGAGCAGGGGTACGGGTTAAGGAACGTGAAGGAGCGGCTGACGCTCTATTACGGCCCTTCCAGCTCTTTTACCGTCTATAGCAAGCCCGGGAAGGGAACCCGCATCGAGATCCGCTTCAAACCGTTTCCGGAAGAGGTGAGGCAGCATGCTTAAAGCGGTTCTTTTCGACGACGAGTTTATTGTCCTGGAGGCGCTCGGCGCCCTGGTGGATTGGAAGGGGCTGGGCATTGAATTGGCGGGCACGGCATCCGACGGCTTGTCCGCGATGGAGCTGTTCCGCCGAATTCGTCCCGATATCGTGCTGACGGACATCCGCATGCCCGGAAAGGACGGCTTGCAGCTGATCGGGGAGATCATGGACGAGGCTCCCGAAACCTGCTGCATCGTTTTCAGCGGTTTCAACGAATTCGATTACGTCAAGCGGGCGATCCGGCTCGGCGTGGTGGATTACATCGAAAAGCCGATCACGGAAATCAGCATCGAGCAGGCGCTTCGCAAGGCGCTCGGACAAATCGGAAAACAGGAAGAAACCCGAAAACTGGAACGGTTGTGGGAGGCAAGCAAACACGATCTGCTGGAGAAAGCGGTTTGGGATTTGCTGCTGCGCGGCCGGGAGGCGGAAAACAAGTGGCGGGAAGTATTCGGTCCGCAGGCCGGTCAAGTGCACGGGATTACGGTTTTGGCTGCCGTGGAGCCGTTCAAGCTGCCGGATCACCCGGCTTACCGTACCGTCTATCTGCGAAGCGATCAAAGTTATTTGGCGGTCGTTTTTTGCCTGATGGAGTTGTCGAATACGTATTGGGACGATGTCTCCGCCGATTTGGAGAACGCGAACGTTGCCGTCGGTTTGGGTAACGAACGCATGGAACCTGGAGAAGTTCCGGACAGCTTAAAAGAAGCGCAGAGGGCATTAAGATCGGCCTTGTTTCTTGGCGTCAAAGGATTTTTGCCGTTCGGCGAACTCGGCGGAAGGATGACCTCTTCGAACGAATTGCCGGAAAGAGAGGAAGCGATCATTCTCAGCATGCGGGCAGGCAACAAAGCCATGTTGATGGAACAGGTGGACCGGTTCATCCAATGGATCCAGACGTCCAAACTCGATCCGGATTTGGCGGAAAGCGAAATGCTTAAGCTCATCTATTCGGCTTGGGAAGCCGCGAAAGAAACCGGGGTCGAGGCGGGCCGGTCGTATGTGCCGCCGGAAACCTTCGTTCCGCATCTGGAGATCCGGGAGATGGCGGCTAAAGGCAAGTTGACCGCATGGTTCCGGGACCGGATGGAGAGCATCGCGGAAAGCGGCATGAATCTTCGGGAGAATACCAAGCATACGGCCGTGCAGCAAGCCAGGAGGTATATCGAAAGCAACCTCGCGCGCGACGTCTCGCTGCAGGAGGTGGCGGATCATGTCGGGCTTAACGCGACCTATCTCAGCGTGCTTTTCAAGGAAGTGATGGGGGAGACCTACATCAAGTATTTGACCCGGTTCCGCATGGAACGGGCCAAGAGTCTCCTTCGCAAAGGGCTCAAGGTGAACGAGGTCAGCGAGAAGGTCGGCTATTTGACGCACCGCCATTTTACGGAAGTATTCAAGAAGTACACGGGACAGACGCCGGGCCAGTTCAAAGATTCGTAAAACCGGGAACGGATACAAAAAAAACGGAACCCGATCTAAAGAATATGGCGCTGTCTGCTGAATGCGCTTTCTTCTAGAATAAGTTCAAAGGGTACCCGGGCCCTTCAAACGAACCTTATTTTCGAAAGAATCAGGGGGACCAAACGAATGAGCAAACCCAGAAAGTTTCTCGCCGTGCTGTCCAGCGTGATGCTGCTGACCGGCCTGCTTGCCGCCTGCGGAGGCGGCTCGTCCGACAAAGAAAGCAGCTCCAGCCCATCCGCTTCCGGCAGCGCTTCTCCATCCGCGAGTTCCGCCTCGCCCAGCGCATCCGCATCCGCTTCGAGCGAACCGCAGGAGAAAGTGAAACTGACCCTGCTGGTGGACAACAACCAGGATACCGTCGTCTATTCGAAAGCGCTGGTAGACGCGTTCCAGGCTAAATACCCGAACATCACGATCGAGACGGAAACCCGCCCGACCGGCAGCGAAGGGGATAACTTCGTGAAGACGAGATTGTCCACCGGCGACATGAACGACGTCTTCTTCTACAACTCCGGATCGCTGATGCAGGCGCTCAATCCCGAACAGAACATGATGGATTTGACGAACGAACCGTTCCAGGCGAACGTGATCGATTCGTTCAAGCCGACGGTATCGTTCAACGGCAAAATTTACGGCGCTCCCGTCGGCTCCACGATGGGCGGCGGATGGTTCTACAACAAGAAAATCTACGCCCAACTCGGACTTTCCGTACCGAAAACTTGGGCGGAGCTGATGGAGAACAACAAGAAAATCAAGGCCGCAGGGATTACGGCGATGATCGGCTCCTATAAGGATACGTGGACTTCGCAGCTGATCGTCTTGGCGGATTACTTCAACGTCCAGGCGCAGATGCCGAACTTTGCTGCCGACTACACAGGGAACAAAGCCAAGTACGCGACGACGCCCGCCGCGCTCCGTGGCTTCCAGAAACTAGAGGAGACCGTCGGCTACTACAACAAAGACTTCCTGGCAACGACGTATGACGCGGGCCTCAAGATGTTGGCGGAAGGCAAAGGCGCCCATTATCCGATGCTGACCTTCGCCGTGCCGGCCCTCGTTCAGAACAATCCCGACAAAATGGACGACATCGGATTTTTCGCGCAACCGGGCGACAGCGCGGACCAGAACGGCCTGACGGTCTGGATGCCTGGCGGCGCTTATATCTACAAGAATACCGAACATCCAGAGGAAGCGAAGAAGTTCGTGGAATTCGTCGCTTCTACCGAAGGCGTCAGCGTCATGAGCAAGGTTTCCAAGCCTTCCGGCCCGTACGCCGTCAAAGGAGCCGCGCTTCCGGACGACACGCCGCAAGTCGTGAAAGACATGCTGCCGTATTTCGATAACAACCAGACCGCTCCCGCGCTGGAATTCCTATCTCCGGTCAAAGGCCCGAGCCTGGAGCAGATCACCGTCGAAGTCGGTTCCGGCAAACGGAAAGCGGCGGCCGCGGCCGAGCTGTACGACCAGGACGTCAAGAAACAAGCACAGCAACTGGGTCTTTCAGGCTGGTAATCGCAGCGACGCCTGCGGAATCGAAGTCGGCCCCGCCCATCTCGCGTGGGGCCGGCTGTTTCGTGTAATCAGGAGGGATCGGGATGTCCAAGGTATTCAAACGGATCTACACCTACAACTTTCTGCTGCCCGCGGCCATCGTCTACACCGTCGTTTTCATCGTTCCGACCGTCATGTCGTTCTTCTTCAGCTTGACTCGCTGGACGTTGTTCGATTGGACCTTTATCGGGCTGGATAACTTCAAGACGTTCTTCCAGGAGCCTTCCTTAAGCATCGGGTTCAAAAACACGCTGATCTATGCGGCGGTCACCTGCGCGGCGAAGGTGGTCGGGGGCTTGCTGCTCGGCGTGTTCCTGACAAGCAAAATCCGAACGAAGGATTATCTTCGCTCCGTCGTTTTCTTCCCCGTACTCGTCAGTACGATCGCCGTCGGCATCGCCTTCAGCATGATGATGCACCCGACGACGGGGCTTTTCAATACGGCGCTTGCCCATCTCGGCATCGAGGGGCCGGACTGGCTGGGGGATACGAAACTTGCGCTCCTGTCGGTGGCGGCCGTGGACGTGTGGAAAGGTATCGGCCTCGCCACCGTGATTTATATCGCGGGTATATTGGCGATTCCCGAGGAATACTCCGAGGCGCTTCAGATCGACGGCGGAAGCTCGTGGCACAAATTCTGGAACATCACGGTCCCGCTCAGCCGCCCGGCTACGAACGCGGTCATCATTCTCTCCTTCATCGGCGGCCTGCGGTCGTTCGACCTGATTTGGGCCATGACCCGAGGCGGTCCGGGCTTCGCGACCGACGTCATCGCCTCGATCATCTATAAGCAGTACCAAGGCGGATTTTACGGCCTCGCGACGGCGGGCAACGTCATCCTGTTCCTGTTCGTCACCGCCATCGTGTACCCTCTGTCCCGTTATCTCACCCGCAATGAGGTGGATCTATGAGTCGCGGACTGCGCAAGTTCTCCGTCGAAACGATTGCCGTGCTGGCGAGCGTCGTCATCTTCTGGGTCCCCCTGTACTTCGTCCTGCTGACGGCCATGAAAAGCGCGCCGGAAGCCTCCGAGATGAATTTGGCATGGCCTTCGAAAATCCAGCTCTGGCAAAACATCAAAAACGTCGTCGCCTTCCGTGACCACATGCTGCTGCGCGCGTTCTGGAACAGCTCGGCGCTTACGATCCTGTCCTTGGCGGCGATGGTGGTCGTTTGTTCGATGGCCGCGTTCGTCATGCAGCGCCGGAACGACAAGGCGACCCCTTGGATCAGCTTCTTCGTGCTCGCGGGCTTGATCATTCCTCCGGCGATCGTGCCGACGATTTGGGTGCTGAACGAAATCCACCTCTTCAAAACGTTGATCGGCCTGGTTCTGGTGGAGGTCGCACTCGGATTTCCGTTCTCCGTGATGCTCTACCGGGGATTCATGGCCGCGATTCCGCGCGAAATCGACGAAGCCGCGGTCGTGGACGGCTACGGCGGCTACCGCTTGTTCTTTACGATCATTTTCCCGCTGCTGCAGCCGGTAACCGCGACGATCATCGTCACGCAGGCGGTGTTCATTTTCAACGATTTCACGAACCCGCTGTATTTCTTCCCCGGCGCGAAGAACGCGACCGTGCAGCTCACGCTGTACAATTTCACGAGCCAATTCGTTTCCCAATGGAACCTGCTGTTTACCGACATTTTGCTGATTACGCTCCCGCCGCTTTTACTGTTCGTCTTCTTCAACAAGAAAATCGTGGCCGGCATGACGACCGGGTCGGTCAAAGGCTGAACCGGCAGCTCTGTACGAGCCCGAATGGAGGAATATGAAATGAGCGTTCTGCAAGTGACCGATTTGACGTGCGAATACCGCAAGAATCCCCTGGGGATCGGTGTCCGCGTTCCGCGCTTCGGTTGGCGTCTGTTGTCGGACTCCCGCGGCACGGTGCAGAAGGGTTACCGGATCGTCGTTACGGGTACGGATGGGGATTTTGGAACGCCCGTATGGGATTCCGGCTATACGGAAAGCGATGCTTCCATTCAAGTTGAGTTTGTCGGAACCGAGCCGCTGCATTCTTGCACGCCGTACCTGTACAAGGTCAAAGTGTGGGATGCGGCCGGCCGGGAATCCGAGTGGAGCGAGACGGCGCGGTTCGAGACGACGCTGCTGGATCCGTCGGAATGGCAGGCGAGCTGGATCACGCCGGATGCGGCTGGGATTGATCCTCAGTCCGAAGCGTCCTTCCTGCTGCGTAAAAGCTTCGAGCTGAAGAGCGGCATCGCATCCGCTCGCATTTATGCGACCGCGGCGGGTTTATACGAGCTGTTCGCGAACGGCCGGCGGGTATCGGACGAGGTGCTGTCTCCCGGCTGGACCAGTTATCGATACCGGCTGCAGTACCAAACGTACGACGTGACGGACTTGCTGAGGAACGGCAGCAACGCGATCGGCATCCATCTCGGCGACGGCTGGTACCGGGGCGGCATGGGCTTCGAAAGCCGGGACTTCAAATACGGGGACCGGCGCGCGGCATTGCTGCAGCTTCATGTGAAGTACGAGGACGGTACGGAGGAAATTATCGTGTCCGATGAGTCGTGGAAATGCGACATCGGTCCGGTGACGTACGCGACCATTTACCACGGAGAGAAATACGACGCCCGGCTGGAGCAGGACGGCTGGAGCGAATCAGGCTTCCAGGACGGATCCTGGACGGCCGCCGAAACGCTGGATTTGCCGATGGACATCCTGGTGCCGCAGGAGAACTGGCCGACCCGCGTGACCGAGACGATCCGGCCGGTGTCATCGTTCGTCACGCCGGCGGGCGACCGCGTGCTGGACATGGGGCAGAACATGGTCGGACGCGTCCGTTTGAACGTGTCGGTCCCCGCCGGCACGAAGATCGTGCTCCGGCACGCGGAAGTGCTGGACCGGGATGGCAACATCTACTTCGGCAACCTGCGGCCTGCGAAGCAGACGGTAGAGTATACGGCGAAAGGCGAAGGAACGGAGAGCTATGCGCCGCATTTCACGTTCATGGGGTTCCGATACGTGAAGGTGGAAGGATTTCCGGGCGGCGGCACGCTGCCGTTGGACGCTTTCGCCGGAGAAGTGCTGCACTCCGACATGGAGCCGAC
This sequence comes from Cohnella candidum, assembly GCF_003713065.1. Classification (NCBI taxonomy): domain Bacteria; kingdom Bacillati; phylum Bacillota; class Bacilli; order Caryophanales; family Paenibacillaceae; genus Cohnella; species Cohnella candida. Next base: position 517,669 of record NZ_CP033433.1, read on the forward strand.
GGGTTCGTTCGAAACCTCGGACAGCCGCGTGAACAAGCTGCAAAGCAACATTCGGTGGGGCCAGCGCGGCAACTTCCTGGACGTGCCGACGGATTGTCCGCAGCGGGATGAAAGGCTCGGCTGGACGGGCGACGCGCAGGTGTTCATCAGCACTGCGCTGTTCAACTACCAGGGTGCGCCATTCTTCACGAAGTGGCTGCGCGATCTGAAGGCCGAGCAGCACCCGAATGGCGGCGTTCCGTTCGTCATTCCGGACGTAGCCGGCGGCGACAGCTCCGCCGCATGGGGAGACGCCGCGGTCATCTGCCCGTGGACCGTCTACCAATATTACGGAGACCGGCGCCTGCTGGCCGAGCAGTACGGGAGCATGAAGGCATGGGTTGAATACATCCGTGCGCAGGGCACCAATGAGTACTTGTGGAACACGGGCTTCCACTTCGGGGATTGGCTCGGACTGGACGCCAAGGAAGACAGCTATGTGGGCGCGACGCCGCGGGAGTTGATCGCGACGGCGTATTACGCGTACTCGACCCGCCTTCTTCGCCAGACTGCCGAGGTTCTCGGGCACTCGGAAGACGCGGCGAAGTATGGGGAATTGCATGAGCGGATCGTGCAGGCTTATCGGGAAGAATTCCTTACCGCGACGGGCAGGGTTGCCGCGCCGACCCAAACGGCGCACGTGCTCACGCTCATGTTCGACCTGGCGGACGAAAGCGTCAGGACGAGGGTCGCCAAGGACCTGAACGATTTGGTGGTGGAGAACGGCTACCATTTGACGACCGGTTTCGTCGGCACGCCGTATCTGTGCTTCACGCTCTCGAACCATGGATACCACCATACGGCGGTACGGCTGCTTTTGCAGGAAAGCTATCCGGGCTGGCTATACTCGGTTTCCCAAGGAGCGACGACGATTTGGGAGCACTGGGACAGCCTCAAACCGGACGGTTCGTTCTGGAGCGACGACATGAACTCGTTCAACCATTACGCGTACGGCGCGATCGGCGATTGGATGTACCGCAAGGTCGCCGGCCTCGACATGGATCCCTCGGTTCCGGCGTTCAAGAGAATTCACATCGAGCCGCTGTTCGGAACCAAGGCGCTGACGTATGCGAAGGCTTCGCATCTTTCCCCTTACGGGAACATCGAATCCGGATGGCGCGTGGACGGAGATCGTATCTCCGTTAACGTCACCGTGCCGGTCAACGCGACCGCCGAAGTCGTGCTGAGAGGCGCGACGGTCGCCGGCTTGAAGGAAAGCGGCAAGCTGCTCGCGGAGGGGGATGGTATTCTTGCGGTCACCGAGAATGAGGACGGCGCGGTGCTCTCCGTCGGCTCAGGAACGTACGCGTTCGAATATGAGAACGCGGATTTGTTCCGCGCCGGCTATACGGAGAACACGGTCGTCAGCGACATCCTGAACGACGAAGCCGCGACCGACGTGCTCCGGAAACATCTGCCTCACCTGTTCGAAGGGCCGATGCTGAAGTTTTTGAACACGTCGAGCCTGAAGCAGGTGGAGGAGAACGGCATGGCCCGCGTGCCGGCCGGCGCGATGGACGCCGTATTGGCGGATTTGGCGAAATTGTAAAGTTGTTGCAGCCGGCTTGCGAAATAATGGGAAAAGTTCCCGCTAAATTTTGCGAAATAGTCTCCCAGCCCAAAATAGTGGGAAAAACTCCTATTAAATCGGTACATCCGAGGTGAAATCCCTTAAAAACGCCCACTTAGTGGGCGTTTTTCCCACTAATCCGGAGAAAGCAGGAGTAGGAAGCAAAATAGTAGGAGGTTTTCCCATTATTGTTGGTATGGTGGGTTGATTTGGCACGTGAGTCGCTATGTGCCGTGAAGGGTTACTTCTCGTTAGCCGAACGGTACTCACTGGGGCTCGTTCCCATCACTTTGCGAAACACTTCGCGGAAATGCGCCGGATCCTGATATCCGGCGCTCTTTGCGATAGAGGCGATTTTATGGTCGGTTTCAAGGAGCATCCGGCAAGCGTGCTCGACCCGCCTCAGCTGCAAGTAATCCGAAAATCCCATTCCCGCCGCTTGACGGAACAGCCGGATGAAATGGCGTTTGCTGATGCCGGCTTTGGCCGCAAGCTCATCCACGGTTAACGGTTCTGTCGCATGCGAATCGACGTACTCCAGCCAAGCGGCCGTTCCCGTTCGGCTCGCCACGGAAGCCGAGGAGAGATCCGGTCTCAAAAGCCGGGTAACTTGGACGGTAATCTGCAAAAGTCCCGCGAACATGCTCACTTCGAATCCCCACGGTTTCTCCGTATATTCCCGAAATAATCGATCGAACACCGGCCTCAATTCCATGCCGGGGTCGACCAGCGAAATATACGTTCCAGGGGCGCCGCTCAAGAGAGTAAACAATTCGCCTCCGCTGCCGTAGGCGGACAGCCACCGGGTCAGCTCGCCCAAGAAGTCCGGCCGGATGCAGAGGTTGTAAACGACCAGATTGTTTCGGCCCGACGCGTCGCTCGGACGGAAGATATGCGAAGTTCCCAACGGAAGAACGTACAGGCACCCTTTGGCGGCACGTTCCACGCGGTTCCCGACATAATGGAAGCCTTCTCCCGCCATGACGTAGACGATTTCCAAATAAGCGTGATCGTGCTCCCGAAGTTGGAAGCCTTCTTCCCAGCGATTCATGAACAACGGGAAATTCCCTTGGAAGTGCTCGGAAACCGGGGAATGCTGAACGGGCGCCTTGGCGGATTTACCTTGAAGAGCATTGTCACCATTGACCATGTTGGATGTCACTTCTTCCTGCGTTCTGTCCTGTCCGCTTATTATACAATCGTCTCATCAGACAGACAACGAGAGGAGCAGTCCACATGGAAAGAAACAACGGATCGCAAACGGCAACCTGGATCTGGTATCCCGGGGATTTCGAAATCCGGCTGCATGAGAAAATGTCGGTGAAGCGCAAGGCGCGCGACGTCATGTACCCGGCGTTTTGGAGGCTGGACCGCCATTATTCCAACGTGAGATTCCGCTGTACGTATGACTTGCCGCAGGAGGAACAGATCCGGATCCTCGCGGAGGGGACGTTCTCGCTTTATCTGGACGGCAAGGACAATTACCGCTCGGACGATTCCGTCTACACGCTTCCCGCCGGGCGGCATGAAATCACGGTCAGCGTGTTCAACGACGTCGAAGTTCCCGCCCTGTACATCGAGGGTACGAACTTCCGAACCGGCACGTGCTGGGAGGCGAACTCCTACCAGAACGACTGGGTGGCCGCCGGGTCCTGGACGTTCGATTCGCCGCAAGACCGGCCTTCCCGGTTCCGTTTGGCCGTCACGCCGCAGGAGCCCGCCGCCGTGGAAATCCGGGACGGCCATCCGCTCCTCGACTTCGGCCGAGAAACGTTCGGCTATTTGCGGTTCCATAACCTTCAGGGTTCCGGCAAGGTGCGGATCTATTACGGGGAATCCGAAGCCGAGGCGCTGTCCCCGGACAAGTGCTATAACCTGGATCGGTTCGAAGCCGGGGCGGCTGCCGTACGCGCGAACGACGGAATCTTTACGCTGGAGGATGCGAAGGCGTTCCGGTATGTCTGGATCCACGCCGATCCGGGCGTGAGCTGGGACCGCGTGTCCATGCTATACGAGTACGTGCCTGTGACTTATCGCAGCACCTTCGAATGCTCGGATCCGAAGCTGAATGAGATTTACGACATGGGGCTGTACACCTTGCATCTCAATTCGCGGGAGTTTTACCTGGACGGCATCAAACGCGATCGCTGGGTATGGTCGGGCGACGCCTATCAGGCGTTCCTCATGAACTATTACAGCTTTTTCGACCTCGACGTGACGCGCCGGACGCTGATCGCGCTGCGGGGCAAGGATCCGCTCACGATGCATTTTAACACGATTCTCGACTATTCCTTGTACTGGTTCGTTTCGCTCTATGACTACTACCTGTACACCGGGGATTTCGCGTTTATCCGGCAGTATTACGACCGCGCGGCCACCTTGATGGACTTCATCTTGAAGCAGCGGAACGAAGAGGGCATGCTCGAAGGCCGTCCGCAGGATTGGGTGTTCGTCGATTGGGCGGATTTCAAAAACAACGGAGCCGTCAGCACGATCCAGATTCTATTGGCGCGCAGCCTGGAAGCTATGAGCATGTTCGCCGGCCAAATGGGAGAGGAAGAAGAGGCGGCATCTTACGGCATGCTCGCCGAAGAGCTTAAGGAAAAAACGATGCGGCTGTTCTGGGACGACGAGAAAGGCGGATTGCTGCATCACCGGGTGGACGGCGTCACGCAACCCACCCTCACCAAACATGCCGGCATGTTCGCCATGACGTTCGATTACCTAACGCCGGAGCAGCGGGAGAGCGTCGTCCGCAACGTCATCCTGAATCCCGACGTTCCCCAAATCCGCACGCCTTATATGCGGTTCCACGAGATGGCCGTGCTTTGCGAGAGCGGGCAGCACGATCTCGTCAGAGAAGAGATGCGCTCTTACTGGGGCGGCATGATCGCGCTCGGCGCGACGACGTTCTGGGAGGAATACGATCCGGCCCTCGCCGATGACGCCCATTACGACATGTACGGCGTGCCGTTCGGCAAAAGCCTGTGCCACGCCTGGGGAGCCGGTCCGGTCTACCTGTTCGGCAAATACTATCTCGGCGTAAAGCCTCTCAGCCCGGGTTATGAAACTTTCGTCGTGGAGCCGAGGCTCGGAGGGCTGGAATGGATGAAAGGGAAACTGCCGCTCGGCCCCGGGGATGCGGAAGTGGAAATGGATGAGCGCCGAATCCGCGTCCGCGCGACGCACGGGAAGGGCGTGCTCCGGTACGAGAAAGACGGGCAGACTCTGGAAGCCTCTATCCCCGTCGACGGAAGCTGGCTGGAAATCGAAATTTGAGTGGATAGGTCCGCGATTTCAACATGCAAAAGAAAGACAACGATTCTAAAAGAAGTGAAATATACGGAGGCCGCCCGGTCCGCCTATACTGAAGGCAGAGAATCTCGCAGTTACTTCGAAGGGAGCAATCCAGGGTGGCCAATCAATCGTCGATCAGACCGGGACAAGTATGGCTCGATACGGAAGGGAAAAGAATTCACGCGCACGGCGGCTCGATCATCACGGTCGGCGATACCTTCTATTGGTACGGAGAGAACAAGGAAAAATCGACTCCCGGAAGCGGGATTTGGCATTATGGCGTCCGCTGCTACGCCTCCAAGGACTTGTACAATTGGGAAGATAAAGGCCTCATCATTCCTCCCGACCTGGAAGACGAGAACTCTTCCCTGCATCCGTCCAAATTCGTGGACCGGCCGCACATCATCTACAACCGTTTCACGAAGAAGTACGTATGCTGGCTGAAGATCATGCAGCCGGACGCTTCCCAGAAATCGACCGTACTCGTCGCCGACGATATTCTCGGCCCGTACACGATCGTTCGGGACGGGATCAAGCCGCTCGGCATGAGCGCGGGAGACTTCGACCTCGTCGTCGATCCGCACGACGGCAAAGCTTACTACTTTTTCGAGAGAGTCCACAGCGAGATGATCGTCGCGGATTTGACCGACGATTACACCGACGTTACCGGCTACTACTCGACCCATTTCCCGCAGCCGCATCCTCCGTTCGTACGGGAAGCGCCGGCGCACTTCTACCGGAAAGGCCTGCATTACCTGGTGACCTCCGGAACGACCGGCTATTTCCCGAATCCGTCCGAAGTCGCCTGCTCGAAGCTGTACCACGGCCCGTACGAAGTGCTGGGGAACCCGCATGTGAATGACGCTTCGAACACGTCTTTCGGCTCGCAGATTTGCTCCGTGTTCAAGCACCCGCACAAGAAGGATCTTTATATCGCGCTGGCGGACCGCTGGGTAACGGAACACGTTCCGGGCAATCCGAAAACGTACGAAGAGGCGGCGGAACGGTTCGACCAAATCTTCAACCCGGACAAAGGCCTGGATCCTACCGTGGATCATTTCAATCCGGTGGATACGTCCAAAGCCGATTTCGTCTGGCTTCCCTTCCGGTTCGACGGGAAAATGGCTTACCTGGATTGGAAAGACGAATGGCGCGTGGAAGACTACGAATAAGCGTTTTCGGGATCTTGCAACTCCGATATACTGGCTGTACCTTCCAATCCGGAAGGTACAGCTTATTGCCTTTTGAGCCCATGGATGGGACGTGACCCGTATGAATCTCAGAGAACGCCTGACCTCGCTTCGTTTGTTCCCAAAGCTCGTCCTCACCTTCCTGCTCGTTTTAAGTCCGATCTACGTGATCGGGACGCTCATGAACGAATCGGGCGCCAAAAACCTCAAACAGGAAATGGACAATTCGTTGACCTCCAGGGTCAATTTGTACATGGAAATCCTCGACAATGACCTCTATCGCGTCTTCCAATTGCTCCACCAATACGTGAATGACGAAGATTTGCAGAACCTGAGCGTGAAAGCCGAAATCATGAGCGATTTCGATCGGACGCAGGCGGTTCTGCGCCTGAAGCGGCGGCTCGATCTTCTCAAGCAGTCCAGCACGTTCGTGGAGAACGTGTCCGTCATGATCCCGCTCATGGATCGCACGATATCTTCGAACGACAACTCGATTCAAGAACTCGACCGCGTCCAATTCGAGGGTTTGAGAAAAGCGCCTAACCGGCTCGAATCGCCGTTTATCGTATGGAACGACCGCATTTTCATCAGCATGCCGTATCCGGAGACGACGAACCGGGAGCCGGTGTTCCTGCTGCTCGTCGAAATCTCCCGGTCCGAGCTGGGATCCACGCTGTCCCGCTTCACGACGAAAGGGGGCGGTGCGGTATTGACCGGCAAAAGCATGAACTGGGCGATTTCCGGCACGGCCGACACCGCCGCCGCAGGAGCTTTCGCTAAGGATATCCGGGGCCTTGACACGCTCTCCAGCGGACAAGTCCGCAACCTTACGGTCGGCAAAGCCTCTTATCGGGTAGCCAAGCAAGAATCGAGCCTTTACGGGATGTCTCTCTCGATGTTCGTCCCGACCCAAAACGTGGATGCGCCGGTATCGACTTACCGGAAGTGGATGATCGCGCTCTCCGCGGCTTCCATCGCGATCATGCTTGCTTTTTCGCTCAGCCTCTACCGAATCATTCACAGGCCGCTTCGTTCGCTGCTGCAATCCTTCCGCCGCATCGAGCAAGGGCAGTTCAACCAGACGGTGGAGTATCCGTTCAAGGACGAGTTCGGCTACCTGTACGACCAGTTCAATTCGATGGTCCGGCAGCTGAACGTCATGGTGCACGAGGTGTACGAGCAGCAGTACCGGGCGAGGCTGTCGGAGCTCAGACACCTGCAATCGCAGATCAACCCGCATTTTCTGTATAATACGTATTTCATTCTCTACCGCATGGCGAAGCGGGAAGACAACGAGAACCTCGTTCGGCTGACGAAGCATCTGGGCGAGTACTTCCAGTACATCACGCGCGACGCCGCGGACGAGGTGCCGTTCGAGAGGGAAGCCCACCATGCCCGTACCTATATGGAGATCCAGTCCATCCGGTTCGGCCATCGGATCGAAACCCATTTCGACGAGCTGCCGGAAGGCTCGGACAAGCTGGCCGTCCCGCGTCTGATCCTGCAGCCGATCATCGAGAACGCTTATAACCATTCGCTTGAGAAAATGACCCGAAACGGCCGGCTTGAGGTACGGATCGGGCTGGGGCCGGATGTCCTGTTGATTTCCGTCGAAGACAACGGCGATCAATTGACGCAGGAGAAGCTGGAGGAGCTGCAGCTGGCGCTGCGCGTCCACGACGACGTCCGGGAAAGCACCGGCATGCTCAACGTGCATCGCAGGCTGCGGATCAAATACGGCGAGGAAAGCGGGCTCAGGCTGAGCATCGGCGAGCTTGGCGGTCTCAAAGTCGCAATCGTCATCCCGAGAGAAGGAGAGACCCCCCATGAACCGACTGCTGATCATTGACGACGAACCTTATATCGTGGAAAGCATGGAGGAAATGCTGTCCGAGATCGAAGATCTGGAACTGGAGATTCACACGGCCTATTCCTCCGAAGAAGCGGTTGAAATCCTTACGCGCAAGAAAATCGACATCGTGCTCAGCGACATCCGGATGCCGGGAATGGACGGCCTGCAGCTGCAGGAACGGATATTGGAGCGATGGCCCAGGTGCCAGGTTATTTTCTTGACCGGCATGAGCGATTTCAGCTCGATCCAGCAGGCGATCCGCAATCGCGGCACGGATTATATCCTGAAAACGGAAGGCGACGAAGCGATCGAGCGCGCGATCCGTCAAGCGGTCGCGCGGATTCGGGAGGAGTCCCTGAACGAGCAATTCCTGCTGCGGGCCAAGGACCAGCTGTGGCAAGCCCTTCCTCTCCTTCGCAAGGATTGGTTCATGGGACTGCTCGATCCCCAAAGCGCGTCCTCGTCCCTGAAACCGGCGAAAATGGAGGAACTGGGCGTTCTTTTAAGGCCCGACCGGCCCGTCCTGCTCGTGGCCGGCCGGGTCGACCGGTGGCGGGAGGAAGACGGGGACTCCGGCCGCACCTTGCTGTTGTACGCGATCCAGAACATCGCGGAGGAGTATTTGTCCCGCGTGCTTTTTCTGCCGATCCTTTTGGAAGGCTCCCATTTCGCGTGGATGATCCAGCCCGCGCTTCCGTACGAAGCCGACTGGGAAGACACGGCCGGGTTCGTACTGGGAACGCTGGAGAGCATTCAGGCGACTTGCCGCGACTTGCTCCGGCTCCCGGTTTCGTTCGTCACGACGGGGAGCGCCGCTGCGTGGGACCGTCTTGCGGCCACCTATCGGCATCTTAGGCAAACGATGATTTTAGGCCTCGGGGACGGGCAGGACATGCTCATTACCTATTGCGAGACGGAAACGGAAGACGCGGATGGCAGCCCGGTGTTCGCCGGTCGGTTGTCCGAGCTGGAGCAGATGCTGGAATCCGGCCGCCAGCAGGAATGGGACCGGTTGCTGGACGAGAGCTTTCAGGCGGGTTTCAAGACTTTCGCCTCGTATGCGGAATTTTATTATGCGGTTGCCCTAATGCTGCTGCGGCAGCTGAACGCGGCCGGCGCCGAATCCCCCGAGGGCGGGGACACGGCGAAACGGCTGATGGACCTGGACGGCCATCCGACCAAGGAAGCCGCCGTCTCGTACTTGAAGGAGACCGCGTCCCGTTTGCTCGAACGGCGGAAAAGAACCGTCGACGAACGGACCGTGAAAATCATCCAGAAGCTGAACCATCACATCCGCGAGCATCTGGCCGACGACCTATCCCTGGATACGCTGGCATCCGTCGTCTATTTGAACGCTTCGTACCTGTCGACCCTCTACAAACAAAGCACGGGGCGGAACCTGTTCGATTACATTTCCGAGCTTCGGATCGACATGGCCAAGGAGCTTCTCGCCCGTTCGCCCCTCAAGATCCATGAAATCGCCGTGCAGGTGGGCTTCGCGACGGCCGGCTATTTTACGCGTTTCTTCAAGCGGCATACCGGAACCACGCCGCAGGAATACCGCGCCGCCCATGAGAAATGAAAAAACTCCCAAGATACAAACAAAAGATAACGGTTCTAAAAGATGTGAAATATACGGGCTCCAGACCCGCCTCTATACTGAAAATGAAAGTAGAAGAGCTACACTTTCATACCGACAAGGGGAGGAAAAGAACATGTACAAACGCACCAAAGCGGCGGCGGTCGCTAGCCTTCTGTGTTTGACGCTCGTGGTTTCCGCCTGCGGAGGCAACAAAGACAAGAATGCGGAAAGCAGCGCCCCGGCAAGCAGCGCTCCCGCAAGCGCGAGCACTTCCGACAGCGCCAGCCCGTCCGCCCAACCGGCGGCGGATCCGTTCGGCAAATACGACCAGGGCATCGAAATCTCCACGGTACGCATCCTCAAAAACGAACTGAAGTTCCAAAGCGGGGAAGATCTCGACAACAACATTTGGACGCGCGACCTGAAAGATCAGCTCGGCATTACGCTGAAGAACAAGTGGGTCGTCAAGGCGGATCAAGGCGCCGAGAAAATGAACGTGTCGATCGCTTCGGGCGATCTGCCGGACGTGTTCGCGGTTAACGCCACCCAGCTGAAGCAGCTGGCGGACGCCGGCCAAATCCTCGATTTGACCGACCTGTACCAACAATACGCGTCTCCGCTCGTGAAGGAGTTCGCCGACGCGACGACCAACGGTCTGGCCGCGGCGACCTTCGGCGGCAAGCTGATGGCTTTTCCGGCCGGCGTCGCGACGATTGACAACTCCCCGATGCTGTGGATCCGCAAGGATTGGCTGACGAAGCTGAACCTGGCGGAGCCGAAGACGATGGACGACGTGCAGAAAATCGCGGAAGCGTTCGTCAATCAGGATCCGGACGGCGACGGCAAGAAGGACACCTATGGCTTGGGATTGAACAAAACGCTCGTCTGGACGAACGGCGGCGGCGCATTCGGCAGCTTGGAAGGCTTCTTCAACGGCTACCATGCTTACCCGCAAAGCTGGATTAAAGCTTCTGACGGTACCCTGGCGTACGGCAGCGTTCAGCCGGAAATGAAAGCCGCGCTGGCCAAGCTGCAAGAAATGTACAAGAACGGCCTGATCGACAAGGAATTCGGCGTCAAGGACGAGAACAAGGAAGCCGAACTGGCGAACTCCGGCAAGCTCGGCATGTTCTACGGCCTGATGTGGAACACGCTGTTCCCGTCGCTGGGCGACGGCCGCAAGAACGATCCGAACACGGATTGGCAGGCTTACCCGATCGTGTCCGTGGATGGCAACCCGGCGAACCCGCAAACGCCGGCCGTCTCGATCGACCAATACTACGTCGTCAACAAGAAAGCCGAGCATCCGGAAGCGCTGTTCAAAATGTTGAACCTGTTCGCGAAGCTGCAATTCGATCCGAGCACGCCGAAGGACGTATGGCAAGCGCACTCCAAAGTCGGGGACATCGAGGTATGGGGGTACTTCCCGTTCACGGTCGGCCGTCCCGACAAAAACCTGACGATTCACCACAACATCGTGAAAGCGCTCGACAGCAAAGATCCGTCCAGCCTCAACCCGGAAGAAACCGACGCCTACAACCACAGCCTCGCCATGGAGCAAGGCAAAGGCGATCCGACCGACTGGGCTTACGACAAAACGTTCGGCCGCGAAGGCTCGTTCAAAGTCATCGACCAATACGTGACAGGTAACCTCCTGAAGCCGAGCGAGTTCTACGGGGCGCCTACCCAGACGATGGCCGACAAAAACGCGACGCTGTTGAAGATGGAACTCGAAACCTTCACGAAGATCATCATGGGCGGTTCTTCGGTCGACGACTTCGACAAGTTCGTCAGCGACTGGAAGAAGCTTGGCGGCGATCAAATCACCCAAGAAGTGAACGATTGGGCAAAATCGAAGTGAAAACGGAGTAACGCCGGAACGGGAGGGCCATGGATCAACCCCAGCCCTCCCGTTTCTTTTCCCAAGGAAGGAGTATCGCGATGAGCACATCGATCGCCGGCCGTGAAACCAACGCCGACATTGCCGTCAACCGCAAAGGAACCCGCAGCGGCCGAATCCCGCAGCTTCCGCTTCATCTCATGATTCTTCCCGGGCTGCTACTGATCCTGGTATACAATTACGGACCGATGCTCGGGCTCGTCATCTCGTTCCAGAAATTCATTCCGGCGCGCGGAATCGCCCACTCGGCCTGGATCGGGCTGGACAATTTCAAATACGTCGCGAATTTGCCGGATACGAAGGAAATTTTGTGGAATACGATCGTCATCGCGCTCATGAAAATGGTCGCGAATCTTATCGTACCGCTCGTGATGGCTCTTCTGCTCAACGAAGTGCGCAAAGCGTTTTTCAAACGGGGCGTGCAGACGCTCATTTATTTGCCCCATTTTCTGTCCTGGATTATCCTGGGCGGCATCCTGATCGATATCCTGAGTCCCTCCGAAGGAATCGTGGGAGCCATGCTGAAATCGGTCGGGATCGAGCCCATTTACTTTCTCGGAAGCAACCATTGGTTCCGGTTCGTACTGGTGACTTCCGACGTATGGAAAGAATTCGGGTTTAACACGATCGTGTATTTAGCGGCGCTCACCGGCATCAATCCGTCCCTCTATGAAGCCGCCATCGTCGACGGCGCGGGACGCTGGAAGCAGACCTGGTACATCACGCTGCCCGGAATCGCGTCGATCATCGTTCTCTTGTCCGTACTCAGCCTCGGGAACGTGCTGAATGCCGGATTCGACCAGGTGTTCAACCTGTACAGCCCGCAAGTCTATGAGACAGGCGACATTATCGACACGTTCGTGTATCGGATCGGGCTCCAGGAAGCGCAGTACGGCGTCGCGACGGCCGTCGGCCTGTTCAAGTCGATCGTCTCGCTGTCCTTCATTTCCTTGTCCTATTATTTGGCTTACCGGCTCGCCAACTACCGAATCTTCTAAGAGAAAGGAGCGCTCGCGTCGTGGTAGAGCATCTCACCCCCGGCAGAAAGGCGTTTTTCGCCTTCAATTATATCTTCCTTACCCTCGTGGCACTGGCGTGCGTGCTTCCGCTGCTCCATGTGCTCGCTCTTTCGTTCAGCTCGAGCTCGGCCGCATCGGCCGGTTACGTCAAGCTTTGGCCGGTCGAATTCACGCTCAGCAGCTATAAGTACGTGGCGGAACAGAAAGCTTTCCTTAAATCGATCGGGGTGACCTTGGAGCGGGTGGCGATCGGGGTTTCCGTCAACATGCTGCTGACCATCCTCATCGCCTATCCTCTGTCGAAAGAGACCGGCGTGTTTCGGCCAAGGACGTGGTATGCGTGGATTTTCGTCATTACCATCCTGTTTAACGGCGGGCTCATCCCGACCTATATGATCGTGAAATACACGGCGATCATGGATACGATTTGGGCGCTGGTCTTGCCGGCGGCCGTACCGGTGTTCAACGTCATCCTGATGCTGAACTTCTTCCGCAATCTTCCGAAGGAGCTGGAGGAAGCGTCGTTCATGGACGGAGCCGGACATTGGACGACCCTGTGGCGGATCTACGTCCCATTGTCCCTGCCCTCGCTGGCCACGGTGACGTTGTTCGCGACGGTCGGCCACTGGAATGCCTGGTTCGACGGCCTCATCTTCATGAACACGCCGGACCACTATCCGCTTCAGAGTTATTTGCAGACCATCATCATCAATCAGGACTTCTCGGCGATGGCCCAGGCCGACCTGGACTCGCTCACGAAGATCAGCGACCGGACGGTCAAGGCGGCGCAAATCTTTCTGGGGTCGCTGCCGATTCTGCTTGTCTATCCGTTCTTGCAGCGCTTCTTCATCAGCGGCATCGTGCTGGGCAGCGTGAAGGAATGACTTGCATGGCACAGGGAGCGTTAAATTCGTGAAAACATTCCATCCATTCGTCGATAAGGCGGAGAGCTTGCTGCCGCGACTGGCCGAACATCCCGTAACCCCCGCAAGGTTGGTGGAGGTCGTTGCGGACCCGAACGCCTTTCAAGGCTGGGCCGTGCAAGAGGCGGGTACCGTCGAAGAACTCCAAACGCGGGGGTTCGGCAAGGGCGACAGTTTCATTTTGGATTTCGGAGACCATCAAGTCGGTTATTTGACTTTGTCGCTCGATACGATTGAGGCGCGTGCCGATTCGCCCGTCCGGATGAAGCTCACGTTCGGGGAAATGCCTTGCGAAATGGCCGAGGATTTCGAGGGGTATGACGGCTGGTTGGACCGCTCCTGGCTGCAGGACGAAATCTTCAATTTCGACGTGCTGCCCGGGACGTACACGCTGCCCCGCCGTTATACGTTTCGCTACCTTAAGGTGGAATTCATCACGCCGGCACGGAAGTACAAGGTTGTTTTCCCCGATATTCGCGTGACCGCGGTCACCTCCGCGGACGTCAGCCAAGTCGCGGCTTTGCCCGAATCGATTCCGGAAGAATTGCGGGACATGGACCGGATCGCCGTGAAAACGCTGCAGGATTGCATGCAGACCGTATTCGAGGACGGACCGAAGCGGGACCGCCGGCTCTGGATCGGGGACCTGCGGCTTCAAGCGCTGACGAACTATTGCACTTTCCGCAACTATGATTTGGTTAAACGCTGTCTCTATTTGTTTGCCGATCTCCGGCTGGAGAACGGAGCGGTGGGTGCTTGCGTCTATGAAAAACCCGAACCCGCCGGGGACGACATTTACCTGTACGATTATTCGCTTTTCTTCGCAGCTACCTTGTACGACTATTACCGTGCCTCGAAGGATGAAGAAGCGTTGCGGGAGCTGTGGCCCGTCGCTTACGAGCAGATCCTGCTCTCCTTGGAAAGATTGGATGAGCGGGGAATCCTGAAGGACGATCCTTCCTGGTGGTGCTTCACGGATTGGCATGACAAGCTGAATAAGCAAGCTTCCGCTCAAGCGGTGTTGATCTATACCATGAAACGGGCATTGTCGCTTGCCGAACGGGTTGGAGATGCCGGAAAGGCGAGCTTCATCCGTCGGCAACTGAAGATCGTGACGGCTGCGGCACTCGAGTATTTATGGGATTCCGAACGCGGTTTCTTCGTCAGCGGCGCGGATGGTCAAATTTCCTGGGCCTCCCAGGTCTGGATGGTGCTCGCCGAGGTGCTGGACGCCGAACGGAACGGGGAGCTGCTGGACCGCCTGCTCACGGTGAACCCGGAGATTCGGCCCAAGACGCCTTATATGTATCACCATCTGGTAGAGGCTCTGATCCTGGCCGGAAGGAAAGAGAAGGCGCTCGAGCAGATGAAAGCGTATTGGGGAGAAATGATGCGGGACGGGGCGGATACCTTCTGGGAGGTCTACGATCCCGCCGACAAGAACAATTCTCCTTACGGCAGCAATCTGATCAACAGCTATTGCCATGCCTGGAGCTGCACGCCGGCGTACTTTATCCGAACGTATTTCTCGTAAAAGACATCGTGTTCGGAAAAAATGCCATCCCCATGATCGGGGATGGCATTTTCCGTGGCGTTACCGATAGACGTTGAATTCTCCGATTGTCCACCAGCGGCTGGAAGTACCCGTCTGATGAACGTTGATGTAGCGGGCGTTCTGGGTCGGGAAAGTGATTCTCGTAACCGGCTGCCCGGTCGTGGAGCCTTGCGCGACCATCGTCCATGCGCCTCCGTTCGAAACGTACACTTCATAATTGACCGGCGCGTCGGACGGGGTCGGATCGAGGCTCCAGCCGAGGCTCGGGCTGGCGTTCAATTCGACCATGCTGAACGATTGCGTGGAACCGAGGTCAACCTGGAAGAATTCGGTGCCCGCCATCGCATTGCCGGTCGTCCAATTGGTGTTCAACTCGCCGTCGATGGCCATGGCTGGCGTGGAATTGAACCCCGTTCCCTGAGCGGTCGCCGTCCAGCCGCTGTGGCTGATCGGCGTTCCCACGGAAGGCGGCGTCGGGACGCCGAGCACGTTGAAATCGTGGATCGACCACCAGTTGCCGCTTGCGGTGCCGGTCTGCGTCACTTTCACATAGCGGGCGAATTCGACCGGGAAACTGATCAGGTTATCCTGCGCCGGAATCGAGCCGCTCGCCACGGTTCTCCAAGCGGTACCGTCCATCGAGATACTCACTTGATAGCCGCGGGGATAATCGCCCGTCGACGTCGAGGCGTTCAGGGTGACGCCGCTGATCGCGTTGATTTTGCCCATGTCGACCTGAAACCATTGACCGTTCGCCTGTGCCGTGCCGCTCGACCAACGGGTCGTTAGGCTGCCGTCGAGCGTGTTGGCCGGCACGTCCGTTCCCGAAGTGGAAAAGGCGCTTGCCGTCCAGCCGGACCGGTTCAGCAGAGGAGGGCTCTGGTTATAGACGCGGAATTCCGCGATCGACCACCAGGTGTTGTTGGAACTGCCGGTTTGCGTGACCCGGATGTATCGTGCCGTCTGGCTCGGGAAGCTGACCTGGATATCCTGGCCGAGACCGGTGCCGGAGGCGATCGGACTGCTCCAATTCACGCCGTCGTTCGATACGGCGACGCTGTAACCGCGAGCGTAATCGCCGACGCTGGGGCCGGTGTCCATGTCGATCTTGTTGAACGTTCTCGCCGAACCCATGTCGACCTGGAACCATTGTCCGGGAGCCGGCGCGGCGCCGTTCGACCAACGCGTTTCGAGGCTGCCGTCGAGGACTCTGGAAGGCGAGCCGTTCGTTTCGGTCGACGAAGCGCTGGCTGTCCATCCGTCCCGAGGGAGCAGGCCGTTCTTGCTGTTGTACAGCGACACGTTGCCGATCGTCCAACCGCGGCTTGCGCTGGCCGTCAGTTGAACTTTCACGTATTGCTTGGTTTGCGGCGCGAAAGTGATGTTCGTCATGCCGTTCGATCCGGTACCGCTCGCGATCGCGGAACCCCAGTTGACGCCGTCGCTTGACGTGAACACTTGATAGCTGCCCGGATTGTCGTTTGGCCACAGCTGGCCCTGGTTCAGGCTGATTTGGTCGAAGGCTTTGGCAGAGCCCAAGTTCAAGGTGAACCATTGGCCGCTTGCCTGATTGGTACCGCTGTTCCACAGCGTCAATGAGGACTCATCGATCGCTTGTTTGGCGGAGTAGGAGCCGTTCGTGTTGGAAGCGGAAGCCGACCAGCCTGCAGGGGATAAGACGTCACCCGTAGTCGGCGTCCATCGGTACGTGGCGACGGTGTCGCCGGGAATCGTATCAATGAATTGCCCGTCCGGCGTCGCGATCCGGATCGTTTTGGCGGGGGTGTTCATATTCGTGCTGTTTTTGTCGGTCGGAATCCGGTTGACGACGACGAGAACGATCGTGCCGTCCGGGTTCTTAAACGCAACGTTCGTCACGTTGCCGCCGAACAACGCGTCTGTGCTGTCGATCCGGACGGCGCCGGGTTGAATGAACCGGGAGAACTGGCCGAACGTGTAGTAGTAAGCGTTCAGCTTGTACGAGCTGCTGCCCGGCGTGCCCGCCCAGGACACCTGCGTATCGACGTAGAAGTCCGGGTTGTCGGAGGTGGCATTCTGCCAGTAGCCGGGACCGGGTCCGGGCATGAATTCGCCGAAGGTCATCCAGTAATCATAGCTGTTGAGCCAGTTGCGGAAATATTGGACGAGTTTCGCGGCACCGTTGGTAATTTCCGTCAAATGCAGCGTCTTGTCGGGGTATTGGTAATGAATGCCGGTGGACGAGGTCATCGCGAGCCCGTCGTAATTGTGGAAGCCGAGTCCGTCGATGTACGGGCTGGCTCCGCTGGGATCTTTGAGCACTTGTTCTCCGAAATCGAAAGCGTGGATGGAGTTGTCGTCCAGCGCCCAGATTTTCGTTTTGAGCCCGTGCGATGCGAAGTTCTGCCCAAGCGTGACGGCAAAGCTGGCCTGCTGGGCGGGGGTCCAAACGGTGGTGGGGTACGGCATGTTAATTTGGGGCTCATTCTGCAAGGTGACCGCGTAAATCGGGATGCCCTGCGCCTGATACGCCTCGACGAATTTACGGTAATAGTCCGCCAACGTACTATAATACTGGGGCAGCACGCTGCCGCCGTTAATCAGCGAACCGTTGTCCTTCATCCAGGCGGGCGGCGACCAGACGGAGGCGAAAAATTTGACCTTCGGGTTGATCTGCAGCACTTGCTGCAGCGTCGAAATCGTGCCGTTGTCGATGTCCTTCTGGATCGAGAAGTGCGCCAGCGCCGGATCCGCGACGCCGCCGTTGTCGTCGTACGTCCAGAATCCCTTGTCCGGCAAATTCGGATCGTAATCCGAGCAGAAATCGACGCAGCCGATCTCGAGGCGCATCAGCGTATAGTTGTTGCCGACGGTCGGATCGAACAAGGCTTTCAGCGCATTCGTTTTGTCGGCAGGGCTGAGACGATTGAGCTCGTAAATATCGTCGTTGATCATCGTTCCGCCGAAGCCGACGAACGACTGATAAGTGATCGACGGGTCGACTTGAATCGTGGCGTCTACAGGGGCGGTGTCGACCGGCGCCAATGTTTTACTTGGCTGTACCGAAAGCTTGTAGGAACCGGAATTGTCGTTGTACGAACTGTAAGTGACTTGAACGGAACCGCCGGTCCCGGCGGCATTCGCGGCCATTTGGGGAAGTGCAATTGCCGATAAAGCAAGCAAGGCGGCCAAAACCAGGGACATCATCGACTTTTTCATTCGTGATCTTCCTCCCTTTGGGTTAACGAAAACTCGTCTCACGGCAGCAACGACCTTGCGCTGAAAATCTTTCCGGTCATGAATCCCCCTCTTTCATCCATTTTGGAAAGCGATTGCAAACAAATCATACGAGCACGCGGCTGGGGATTGAAATGTTCAATTCTCTAGATTTCTGTTCAATCCTATGGATGATTGGGTGAAAAGAGGAAAGGGAAGGGAGAGAATTCCATTGAAGGTAGAAGAGTTCCATTCAGAAGAACTTCACCCGAATGGAGCTTCCGTGCTTCCGAAGAATAGAAGTCGAAAAAGCGTTACCGCGAGGTCGAAGTTTAGGTGGCGTAACCGCAGCCTTATCCCTAAACTGAGACAGGATGCACCATTTGTAAAAACGCCCGTCCAAATCTATGATGGAAGAAGCAGGCCGCCGATCGTCGGGCGGCCTTTTCTCGAATAAAGGGGAAGTGCTCGATGAGAAGGCTTATTTATCCTTGGGAAGGCCGAAACTCCATACGGTTCAAGCTGGCGCTCGGAATCCTGCTCATCGCGGGGCCGCTGCTCGTTTTGCTGTATTATTACAATTTTTACGCGGTCCGTGTCGTTCACAACCAAGTCTCGATATCGAACCGCAACATGGTCTCCCTGTACATGCATCAGATCGATTCCGGATTAAACACGGTCGACCAGTACTTGCTGGCTTTGGCGACTTCCAACTATGACGTCAAAATATTGGCCTCTCCTCCTTCCGACGATGAATACATGCTGGCTAAAATCCGTCTGTCCGACCAAATCAACAAGGACCTGCTGATGTACAGAACCGTCGCCAATTCCATCTTCGTCTATTCCGATCGACAAGGCGATTTTACCGATGCCGTTACGCAATCCAGCGATCAGGAATATTCGGCGGTTTCCCAATATTTGCACGATGGGCTGTTGGCCGTACCGTCCTCAAACGAAATCGATAACCGTTGGTTCGTCAGGGAAATCGGCGGGAGCCATTATCTCATCCGACTTCTTCGCGCGGAGAATGCCTGGGTAGGCGCATGGGTGAACCTGGGCACCTTGAAGCAGCCGCTCTCTTTTATCCATCTGGGGCCAAACGGGGCATCTTTGTTCCTGGACGACCGAAGCCGCCCTTTGACCGACGATGCGTTTTTGGAGCAAAATGATATTGTTCTGCAACCGCAGCAGCAAACGGATTCCGGCCGGAAGTTCCTCGTGATCGCGGAGCATTCCTCCAAAGGGGATTTCAGCCTGGCGGCCGTCATTCCGACGGCGACGGTACTGCAAAATCTTCCTTATTTGAACCGGATCGTCATCGTGATCACGGTGATCGGGGTCTTGCTTCTTCCGGTGTTCTTCCTGTTCCTTCGCAGGGTGGTGCTCGTTCCCCTGAACCGGCTCCTCGCCGCCATGAAACGGATCGGGGACGGCAATGTCCAAACCCGCGTAGAGCCGATCCGGACTTCCGACGAATTCATGCTCGTGCATGCCACGTTCAACCGGATGATGGAGCAGATGGAAGAGCTGAAAATCAACGTGTATGAAGAGCAGCTGAACAAACAGAAAGCGGAGCTTCAGCATTTACAGCTGCAGATCAATCCCCATTTTTTCATGAATACCTTGAACTTGATTTACAGCTTGGCTTTGGACAAGGATTACGAGTTGATCAAGGAAATGACGCTTCGCCTCGTCCGTTATTTCCGTTATATGTTCCGCAGTAATTTGACCTTCGTGCCTCTTAAAGACGAACTGGAGCATGTCCGCAATTACATCGGCATTCATGAGCTGCGTTACCAGCAGAAGCTGGCGTTTCGGGTGGACGTGCCGGACGATCTGAGGCTCGTGCCGGTTCCCCCGCTGATCATCCAATTTTTGGTGGAAAATGCCTTAAAGCATGGTTATACCGATCGACAGGATGTCCCCGTCATCGAGATCCGGGTTCGTCTGGACGAGTCGGGTTCGGTGCCTTATATGGTGATTACGGTTCAGGACGAAGGGCAAGGCTTCCGGGAAGACACGCTTCATCTGCTGAACGCGGGTGAACGCGTCGTGGACGAACAAGGCGAGCACATCGGAATATGGAACCTATGGCATCGTCTCCGGCTGCTGTACGGCGCCCATGCGGAAATCGTCTTTTCCAACGCGGTGCCAAGCGGGGCCGTCGTCCGCATGATACTGCCTTTACGCAATGAATCTTAGAGAACGGGGGGGTCCTTCATGACACAATTATTGATCGTCGACGATGAACCGCTCGCCGTTCGAAGCGTACTGAACGCGGTGGACTGGGACAGCCTGGGCGTTTCCCGTGTTTTTACCGCTTATGGCGCTAACCAGGCTAAAGAGATATTCGCGGGTGAAGCGATCGACGTTATGCTTTGCGATATCGAGATGCCTCAAGAGAGCGGGCTGAACCTGCTGGCGTGGGTTCGCGAACATCACCCCGCTACGGAGTCCATCTTCCTCACGTGCCATGCGGATTTCTCCTTTGCCCAACAGGCGATTCAGCTCGGAAGTCTGGACTACTTGCTGAAGCCGATTCCACCGGAGGAGCTGGAAAGTGTCATTCGCAAGGCGGTTAGACAGATTTCGGCGAAGCATGAAATCAAACAAGAGAGCGAATCCTGGCGTAAGCATCATCCGCTTTTCATCGAGCGGTTTTGGACGGATATATTCAGAAGGTCAATCCCCTCGAATCCCGCGGCCATCAAGGCGGCGGCAGAGGAAAGAAAGATCGGCTTGCCCGCGGACATGCAGGTGCTGCCGCTGCTGATTCAGGTGAGAAGGTGGCACAAACCGTTAAGCCTGCGCGACGAGAAGATCATGGAATACGCTTTGATCAATACGCTGCAGGAGATGATACAGGGCGCGGGAACCTTGGCGGGAGTCGTGCCGGTGGAACGGGGACAGCTGCTGGCCATTCTCTCGGGGCTGAAAGAGGATGCAGCCGCCCTGAAGAGGATCATGGAATCCTACATCGCCTCCTGCCGGAAGTTTTTCTTTTGCGATATGACCTGTTACGTGGGCACCTCGGTCGCCGTTCATGAGTTTCCGGAAATTTCGAACCGTCTGCTTCAGCTTCGCAAAGCCTATGTCACGTCGGACAATGAGGCGATTCTGCTGGACGGAAAACCGGCTAGTGTCGTTGCGATTCCCCGTCCGGATCTCAAGGTGTGGCGGATCCTGCTTGAAGAAGGGTCCAAAACCCGGGTGCTCCAGGAAGTGGATGGATATTTGGACACGCTGAAGACGATGTCCGGGGTGTCCTCCGCGTTTTTGAATCAAATCGTGCAAGACGTGCTGCAGATCGTCTATTCCTATCTTGACGACATGGGAATCCAAGCGCATCAGTTGTTTCAAGATCCCGTTTCCGTCGAATCGCTGGAACGTTCCACCCATTCGGTAACGGACTTGAAGGTGTGGTCGGACCATTTGATCGATAAAGCGTTCCGCTATGCCGCGGAGCTGAAAGAATCCGCTTCGGTGGTCGACAAGGTGAAAGCTTATATTACGAAGCATCTGGAGCAAGAATTGAATCGGGAGAACATCGCGGCCTCTTTCTTTTTGCATCCGGACTACATCAACCGGCTGTTCAAGAAGGAGACCGGCATGTCCATGACGGAATTCCTGCTCCATGAGCGCTTGCGGATGGCGACCGAGCTGCTGGAGAAGACGGAGCAGCCGGTTACCGTCATCGCCGCGAATATCGGCTACACGAACTTGTCCCATTTCGCGAAGATCTTCCGGAAGCACACCGGCTTGAATCCCAACGAGTACCGGCAATCGAAAAGGAACGAGGGAAAGGCATGAAACGGCGGGGAAAATGGACAGGCTTGGCTTTATTCGCGGCATGGGTTGGGCTGCTCGCCGCCTGCGCCTCCGGAGGAACGGCAGTCAGCGACGAAACGGCCGCACCCAGCGCGTCCGCTGCGGAACCCTATGAAGTCGTCATGGGGTTTCCGGTATTGGGCGACGTTCCGAAGGATCTCCAGCAAGTTGAGGACGCGATCAGCAAGATCACGACGGATAAAATAAAAGCCAAAGTCAGGCTGATGGCCATTCCGTTCGGGCAGTGGTTTCAGCAATCGAACCTCATGCTTACGGGCAACGATCAACTGGATGTCATGCTCGTTGATTTTTCCCACTACAGCGAGATGGTTTCAGCGAAACGACTGACCCCGTTAGATGAGCTGCTTGCGTTGCATGGCCAAGGAATCAAGGATGTTTTAGGGTACAAGCTGGGCGTCGCCCGAGTGAACGGAAAGATCTACACCGTTCCGACGAATCAACTTCCTCTTGGCGGCTCGGCGATTTATATGCGAAAAGATCTTTTTGATCAAACGGGACTCGATTTGAACCGCGTAAAATCGGTGGATGACCTCGATCGCGTTTTTAAGGCCGTAAAGGAGAGCAATCCGCAGATCGCCGTTCTGGCTCCCAATGTGCAAGGCGCAATGCCCCTGACCACGGCCTTCGCAGCGTCGGGAGAATACGACTCCTTGCTGGACGGGTTGGGGGTCGTCAAGAATTCGGACGGCGGCAGGAAAGTAGTCGACTGGTACGAAACGCCGGAATATTCGTTTGCGCTTAAGAAGCTGAGAAGCTGGTACGTGGCGGGCTACCTTCCGAAGAATGCGGCCACGCTCAGAACGAACAACACGGAACAGGTCAAATCCGGTAAAGCCTTCGCCTTGATCGATTCCGATAAACCCGCCGCGGAGAAACAGCAATCCGCCGTCGTTGGCAGAGAGATGGTGAAGGTTTCCTTGCAACCGCCTCTCGTGACGTCGGCAGGGGTGTTGGGTCTGACGTGGGCGATTCCCGCGCATAACTCCCGAAATCCGGCTAAGGCAATGGAGTTCTTGAACTTAATTTATACGGACAAGGATATCGTCAATCTGATTAACTTCGGCATCGAAGGAAAACATTACGTCAAAAAAAGCGAAAACGTCATTTCCATTCTCCCCGGCGATGGATATCGGATGCGCCAAAGCTACATGTTCGGAAATGCGCACCTGACCTATCAGACGGACACGGAAGATCCGAAGGCGCGTGAAAAAGGTTCGGCATTCGAAGCGGCCATGGCGAAGTCGAACACCTTGGGTTTTACTCCCGATCTGGACGACGTGAAGACGGAAGTCGCCGCGGTGAAGAACGTGGTCGCCCAATACGTTCCTGCTTTGGAGACGGGCAGCGTGAATCCGGACAAGGTACTTCCGCAATTCATAGAGAAACTGAAGGCGGCAGGCATAGACAAGATTATCGCCGAGAAACAAAAACAGCTCGACGCATGGCTTGCCGCGGGCCGCAAATAAGACGAAACGACGGTCGCTTTCTCGTTCAGAGAAAGCGGCCTTTTTTATACATAAGCAAACGCGATTTCTCTAATCGACATAAGGAATGACCCTCGGCGCAAAGTCGAAATAGTGTTGTCCGTTGGTCGAAGTTCGAGCGGTTGCCCGACATGTAAGCGCTGTATGATGGGATCAGATTCAGGCAAAATCAAAATTGTCTATGGGGGTATCTTATGAGCAAGTGGAAGAAATTAGCGGGTGTCGCCCTGGCGGCGACCATGGTGTTGGTAACGGCCTGCGGAAATAGTAATAAGAGCGAATCTTCGCCATCTTCCAGCTCCGCCGCGCCGAGCTCGTCCGCTGCGCAGACGGATGCCGGGGAAACGTACGAAGTGGTCATGGGATATCCGTTGCTGGGCCCGGTGCCGAAGGATCAGGCCGAAGTAGAAGCCGCCATCAGCAAGATTACCAAAGAGAAGATCAACGCGACCGTGAAGCTGCTCGCCATTCCTTTCGCCCAGTGGTCTCAGCAGGCGAACTTGATGCTTACCGGCAATGAGAAATTGGATCTCATGCTCACGGATTTCGCGACCTACGGCTCGATGGTTTCCACCAAGCGTTTTGCCGCATTGGACGACCTGATCGCCCAGAACGGCAAGGGAATTCAGGAAGCGCTCGGAGACAAGCTGAATGCGGCCAAGATCGACGGCAAAATTTACGCCGTGCCGGTCAACCAGCTTCCTGAAGGCGGTTCGGCCCTCTTCCTGCGCAAAGATTTGCTGGATCAAGCGGGCGTTGACGTAAGTACGGTAAAATCCGTGGACGACCTGGATAACGTATTTAAAGCCCTGAAAGAGAAAAATCCGCAGATGACGGTTTTGGCTCCCAACGTACAAGGGGCGATGCCGCTCACCACGATTTTCGATTCGCTGGGTCAATATGATTCTTTGCTCGACGGATTGGGCGTACTCAATGTCAATGACGCCGGCATGAAGGTCGTGGACCTGTACGAGACGCCGGAATATGCCGCCGCCATGAAGAAGCTGAGAAGCTGGTATCAAGCGGGTTACCTTCCGAAAGGCGCGTCTACCATCAAGATTTCGAATACGGATCAGGTGAAATCGGGCAAGGCGATCTCGTTCGTCGACTCGGATAAACCGGCATCGGAGAAAAAGGAGGCGGCAATCGTCGGATTTGACGTGGCGAAGGTACCCATGCAAAAGCCGCTCCTGACGACCCAAGGCGTTCTTGGTCTCGATTGGGCGATTCCCGCCAACAACTCGAGGAACCCGGCTAAAGCCATGGAATTCCTGAATTTGATGTATACCGACAAAGATATTATCAATCTCATCAACTTCGGCATCGAAGGCAAGCATTACACCAAGAAGAGCGATAACGTTATCTCCATTACCGGAGACGGTTACGGCATGCACCAGACCTTCATGTTCGGCAATGTACACCTCACGTACCTGACGGACACGGAAGATCCGAAATCCCGGGAAGACGGCAAAGCCTTCGAACAAACCATCGTCAACTCGAAAGCGGTCGGATTCGCCCCGAACCTCGACGCGGTCAAAACGGAGGTGGCCGCGGTCAAGAACGTCACCGCCCAATACGTGCCGGCTCTGGAAACGGGCAGCGTGGATCCGGATAAAGTGCTCCCGCAGCTGATCTCGAAGTTGAAGGCGGCGGGCATCGACAAAATCATTGCCGAGAAACAGAAGCAGCTTGATGCTTGGCTCGCCTCAAACGGCAAGTAATAAGCATTCGATGTAGAGGCGATCGCTCTCCGGACCAGGGGAGCGATCGTTTTGCATTTAATCCGAAGCGGAAGTCGAAATTGTGTTGTTACGAGGTCGAGCGCGCGGTAGTGGGGGGGAGCCGGCCTCTTTACAATGAAAGTAGATCAAGCGGACATTCCAGACCAGCACAACGTGGAAGGGGACTCTTTATGAAGAAGACGCTCAGCAGAAATAAGGCATACCTGCCGATCCTGGTCATGATGCTGCCGGGCATGGTTTATTTGCTCATCAACAACTACTTGCCTATGGCGGGACTCGTGATCGCCTTTAAAAATATCGACTATTCCAAAGGGATCTGGGCAAGCGATTGGAACGGGTTCACCAACTTCAAATTCCTGTTCCAGACGAACGACGCGTATGTCATCACCCGAAACACGCTGCTGTATAACGGCGCCTTTATCGTCATCGGTCTCATCTGCGCGGTTGGGGTCGCGATTCTATTGAACGAAGTCAGAAACCGTTTCATGTCCCGATTGTATCAGACCGTCATGCTGCTTCCTTTTCTGATCTCGATGGTCATCGTCAGCTACCTCGTATTCGGTTTTCTGGGCGAAGATCAAGGATACCTCAACCATACGTTGCTGCCGAAGCTCGGATTGGAACCGATCTCCTGGTACATGGAACCGAAGTACTGGCCGTATATCCTCGTTCTTGTGAACCTGTGGAAATCGATCGGCTTTAACTGCGTGATCTATCTGGCTTCCATCATCGGGATCGATCAAGAATATTACGAAGCGGCCACCCTGGACGGGGCGAGCAGGTGGCAGCAGATCCGCAAGATTACCCTCCCGCTGATCTCGCCCGTGATCATCACGTTGACGCTGCTGGCGATCGGCAGAATCTTCTATTCCGATTTCGGATTGTTCTATCAAGTGCCCATGAATTCCGGCATGCTGTACGACACGACCAACGTCATTGACACTTATGTGTTCCGGGGCTTGCTGCAGAATAACGATATCGGCATGTCCTCGGCGGCCGGATTCTATCAATCGGTGGTCGGGTTCGTCCTCGTTATCTTGACCAACTACGCGGTCCGCAAGTTCAGCAAAGACAACGCACTATTCTAAGGCGAGGTGAGAAGCGTGAATCAAGACAAAGGCATATGGCAGTGGGTCTCCCACATCATCTTGGCGGTTTTCTGCATCCTGTGCATCATCCCTTTCGTGCTTCTGGTCTCGGCTTCCTTGAGTTCCGAGGACAGCATTCTGCAGAACGGTTACGCCTTTCTTCCGAAGGTGTTCAGTCTTGACGCCTACGAGTATCTGACGGGAAACATGTCCGTCATCGGCAGGGCATACGGCATCACGGTAATCGTAACCGCAATCGGAACCGCCGTGAGTCTGCTGATGACCGCCATGCTGGGGTACGGCCTATCCCGCAAGGAAATACCGGGTTACAAGTTGTATACCTTCCTCGTTTTCTTCACGCTGTTGTTCAATGGGGGGTTGGTGCCGACCTATCTGGTCTACACGCAAATGTTCGACGTGAAGAACACGCTTTGGGCCTTGCTCATTCCGGGCCTGCTCATGAACGGATTCAACGTTCTGCTTGCCCGTTCTTTCTTCATCAATACGATCCCGGGGCCCGTTCTTGAATCGGCCAAGATCGACGGAGCAGGGGAATACCGCATTTTCTTCCAGATGGTGCTTCCGCTGTCCTTGCCCATCATGGCCACCATCGGTTTGTTTACCGGCATCATGTACTGGAACGATTGGAACAACGGGTTGATTTACATTACGGATCAGAAGCTGTACAGCATTCAAATTTTGCTCAACCAGATTATGCAGAATATCGAGGCGCTGAAAACTGCCAGCTCCGCCTATGGTGATGCCTCCGCCAACGCCGCGGAGCTGCCCGGCGAAACCGCGCGCATGGCAATTGCCGTCATCGGGGTGCTGCCGATCATGATCGCGTATCCGTTCTTCCAGCGCTTCTTCGTGAAAGGCATCGCCGGAGGAGCCGTTAAGGGCTGAGTCCAACATTGTCGTGCCCAGTGTTTAGAAAAAGGAGAGTTGCAGCTTGAAGATCACCCGAATGAAAACGAACCGCATCGTGAATCCGCTGGGCTTCGAATTAGGAAAACCGCGCCTGTCCTATGTCGTCAGCGAGACGGAAGCAGCCAAACAAATCGCCGCGCGAATCGAAGTGTCGCTGGACGAAAGTTTCACCCAAGTCATGTACGATACCGGCCGAAGCGCTGAAATCAGCAGTCTCGCGTTTGAACTGCCGATTGCGTTAGTGCCAAGAACCCGATATTACTGGCGCGTGACGGTTTGGGCGGACAACGGAGACGAGGCGACGAGCGAGCCCGCTTGGTTCGAAACCGCGAAGCTCGAGGAGAAGTGGGCAGCGGAGTGGATTTCGCCGAAACTGGATAAGGAAATCCATCCCGTGTTAGGAACGGCATTCTCGATCGCCAAGGAAGTCAAGAGCGCGCGGGCTTACGTATGCGGTTTGGGATTGTACGAAATGGAGTTGAACGGCGAGAAAGTCGGTGAAGAGTATCTGACTCCGCATTTCAACGCCTATGACAAATGGCTGCAATATCAAACCTACGACATTACGGACAGGATTCTACCGGGCGTTAACAACGTTGAAGTCATGCTCGGGAACGGTCTTTACAAAGGCCGTTTCGGATTCGAAGGCGGCAGGCATGAGGTTTATGGAGACCGATTCGCCTTGCTGTGCGAGATCGTCATCACGCATCCGGACGGGACGTCGACCGTCGTGGGTTCCGATCAGACTTGGCAGGCGAGGAAAAGCCGCGTGATGGCGAGCGGTCTCTATGACGGAGAAATCTACGATGCGGCGTTCCAAGACGATGCCCGATTCGGCGTAGAGAAGATTGAAATCGGGTATGACCGGCTGCAGGCTAGACGAAGCCTGCCGGTCGTCATCCGCGAGCGCCTGAAACCGGTCGAGATTCTGACCACTCCGGCAGGAGAAACCGTGCTGGATATGGGCCAGAACATGGTCGGCTGGATTCGGTTCCGCAACCGTGCGCCCAAGGGAGCGGAAATCGTCTTGCAGTACGGCGAGCTCCTTCAGGAAGGAAACTTCTACCGGGAAAATCTTCGAACGGCCAAAGCGGAATTCCGGTATGTTTCCGATGGCGAAGGCGCCTGGGTTAGACCGCATTTCACGTTTTACGGATTCCGTTACGTGAAGGTCACGGGTTGGCCGGGTGAATTGCATCCGGACGACTTTATCGGATGCGTGCTTCACTCCGACATGGAGCAAATCGGCAGCATCGAGACAAGTAATCCGTTGGTGAACCGTTTGTTTCTGAACGCTCTTTGGGGACAGAAGGGCAACTTCCTGGACGTTCCGACGGATTGCCCGCAGCGGGATGAGCGGATGGGCTGGACCGGCGATGCGCAGGTGTTCGCCGGTACCGCTAGTTTCAATATGGATACGCACGCATTTTTCGCGAAATACGGTTATGACCTCTGGAAAGAGCAAGCGGCGAGAGACGGCATGGTTCCCATGGTGATACCGGTGGCTACCGTGGACGGCGGCGGTTCCAGCGCATGGGGCGACGCCGCAACGGTCATACCGTGGACGGCCTACCTTCACTCCGGGGATTCGGCCATTCTCGAACAACAATTCGACAGCATGAAGGCGTGGGTCGATTATATCAAGCGAATCGACGACTCGTCCGGGAGCAGGCGGCTGTGGGCGGCAGGCTTCCATTTCGGGGACTGGCTGGCCTTGGACGGAGACGATCCGGCGTCGCCGCTTGGGGGGACGGAGACCGCGTTTATTTCATCCGCCTACTACTGTTACTCTTCTATGCTGGTCGCCAAGGCCGCGAAAGTGCTTGGAAAGCGCGAAGAAGCCGAATTCTATGAAAACCTGTCCAATGAAGTGAAAACCGCCATCCGAGCCGAATATTTCACGCCGACCGGACGCTTGGCCCTGAATACCCAAACTGCGCATGTCGTGGCCCTCTTTATGGATTTGGCGTCGGAGAAGGATCGCGGGCGCGTTGCGGACGATCTTCGCGCCAGGTTGAAGAAGGATCGAAATCATCTCAAAACCGGGTTCGTGGGAACGCCTTATCTGTGCAGGGCGCTTTCCGAAACCGGAAATTCGGATCTGGCTTACACGCTGCTGCTGAACAAGGATTATCCCAGCTGGCTGTATGCGGTGACGTTGGGCGCGACGACGATCTGGGAGCGTTGGAACTCGGTGTTGCCGGACGGGAAAATCAGCGGAACGGACATGAACTCGCTGAACCATTATGCTTACGGATCCATCGTGGAATGGATGTACCGTTATGTCGCCGGGATTAACCCGGCGGAAGACAAACCCGGCTTCAAGCACGTCCGCTTGACGCCTCAGCCGGACTTCCGGTTGAAGTTCGCCAAGGCGTCTGTCGACTCGGCTTCGGGCCGGTACGAGAGCGGTTGGGATTTAAACGAAGAGGGCGGCTTACGATTCCGCTTCGTCGTTCCGTTTGACGCGACCGCCACCGTAGAACTGCCGGATGCCAAGCGGGAAAACGTGCTGGTGAACGGCCGTCCGCTGCAAGACGCCGCGATCTCCTCCGTGCAGAACGATAAGTTCGTACAAGCGGAACTGACCAGCGGAATCTGGGAGTTTGCGTACCCGCCTGAAATCGAATATATCAAGCGTTGCAGCACGCATATGCCGATTCAGGATTTCATGCAAAATGAAGAAGCGAAAAAAGCGTTGTTCGACGCCTTGCCGCATCTTGAGGAACAGTTGCAGGGGATGGTTCGGAACTGGGGCTCCAGCTCTTTAAGGGAAGTCAGCCACCTGCCGTTTTTGAAGATTTCGGTGGAGGCTTTGGATGAATTGGATCAACGTCTCAAGCCAATCAAGGCGGTCGTGGATTAACAAATAGGCGAGGGGAGATTTGGACATGGGTGTTGCATTTCCGAAAGACTTTCTCTGGGGTTCGGCAACGGCCGCGTATCAAGTAGAGGGCAATAACACGAACAGTGATTTTTGGGCGGAGGAGCAGGCGGAAGGATCTCCCTATGCCGACAAGTCCGGCGACGCTATCGACCATTACCGGTTGTATCGGGAAGATATCGCGTTAATGGCAAGCTTGGGGCTCAAAGCTTACCGGTTTTCCATTGAGTGGGCGCGCGTAGAGCCCGCACCGGGTCAGTTCTCGAAGTCGGATATCGAACATTACCGGGATGTGCTGCTGGCCTGCCGCGAGCACGGTTTGGTACCGTTCGTGACGCTGCATCATTTCTCGTCCCCGCAATGGCTGATGAGATTCGGCGGGTGGGCGAGCCCGCAAGTTCCGGAATTATTCTCACGTTACTGCGAATTCGTTTTTCAGGAACTGGGGGAGCACATCCCTTACGCACTCACATTCAATGAGGTCAATTTGCCCACCATGCTGCGCGCGATCTTCACGAAGATCGGCATCGTGCCGCCGGTCGGCATCGACGCCGCATCCTGGTCCGCTCCTAAGTGGAGGGAGTCTGCCGCCGCATTGTGCGGAACGACTCCGGATAAGTATGTCACGTTCCATATGATCTCGGACGAGACGAAGATCGGGTTGCTGAAAGAAGCGCACCGGAAAGCCAGGGAAACGATCAAACGGATTTCTCCGGACACCCAAGTCGGCTTTTCGATGGCCTTGTCCGACATTCAGGCGGCATCGGGCGGAGAAGCGCAAGCTGAAGCCAGGTGGCAGCTCGTATTCGGCCAATTCGCGGACATGGCGGAAGGCGACGATTTCTTCGGCCTTCAGAATTACACGCGGGAAGTGTACGGTCCAGAGGGCCCAATCCCTCCAGCCGAAGGTGCGGAGCTGACGCAGATGAAGTACGAATATTACCCGGAAGCGCTGGGGAATGTGGCCCGTAAAGTCGCCAAGACGCTCTCTCTCCCTATCTTCGTGACCGAACATGGCGTTGGGACGGATGACGATAGCAAGCGCGTCGCGTTTATCCGCCGAGGTTTGCAGGGTCTTCAGTCTGCCATCGAAGAAGGGATCGACGTAAGAGGGTACTTACATTGGTCGACCTTCGACAATTTCGAATGGAACTCCGGCTACGGCATGACGTTCGGTTTAATCGCCGTGGACAGAACGACTCAAGAGCGAAAAGTGAAAGAGAGCGCGCGGTATTTGGGGCGCATTGCGCAAAGCAATACGATGAACTAGAAGAAAACGGGGTTGCAAATCACTTTGCAATCCCGTTTTCGTAAGGAGAGATAAATTTGACCGCTTCCGTTTTTCCCGATTCTTTTCTATGGGGGACTGCGACCTCCGCCCATCAAGTAGAAGGGAACAATCTGAACTCCGATGTCTGGGCAGAAGAATATGCGGAAGGTTCGCCTTATCGCGACCGTTCCGGCGATGCCGTCGACCATTATCATCTTTACAGGGAAGATATCCGGCTGCTGGCGTCGCTCGGGTTGAACAGCTATCGATTCTCCATAGAATGGGCACGCATCGAACCGGAGCCGGGGGCTTACTCGAAAGCCGAGCTGGCGCACTACCGGGATATGATCCGGGCCTGCAAGGAAAACGGCATCACGCCGGTCGTCACCCTGATGCACTTTACCTCCCCGCGCTGGCTGATGCAGCTTGGCGGATGGAAGAATCCCGAGACGGCAGACCGTTTCGCCCGATACTGCGAATTCGTCTTCCAGGAAATCGGCGAGGACATTCCCTATGCGCTTACCCTGAATGAGGCCAATCTGCCCGTACTGCTAAAGGAACTCTTCATCAACTTGAATTTCATGCCGCCTGTCGGGATCGACGCGAAATCTTGGACGGCACCCGGCTGGAGGGAATCTGCGGCACGGCGCTGCGGCACGACGATCGATCGGTATTTTACGTTCCACATGGCATCGGACGAAGCTTCCCTTGGCATCGTGTTGGACGCGCATCGGAAAGCGAGAGCCGCGATCAAGAAAGCTTCGCCTTCTACCCGGGTGGGCTTGTCTCTCGCGCTTCCGGATGTACAATGCATGCCCGGAGGCGAAGAGCATGCCGCCCGCAAATGGCACGATTATTTCGGCCAGTTTCTGCCTGCGATCCAAGGCGACGATTTTCTCGGCGTTCAGAATTACGCCCGGGAAGTGTACGGACCGAATGGCTTGATCTCCATGGCCGAAACGGCGGAGGAGACGACGGCGATGGGGACGGAGTTCCATCCCGAGGCGCTTGCGGGGGCCGTGCGCAGAGCCGCGCAAAGTCTTGCCATCCCGATCATGGTCACCGAGCACGGTATCGCCACCGAGGATGACGATCAGCGCGTGCGATTCATACGAAGAGGGCTCAAAGGATTGCAGGTCTGCATTGCCGAGGGCATCGAAGTGTTGGGTTATCTGCATTGGTCCGCTTTCGACAACTTCGAGTGGACGTTCGGTTACGCGCCCCGTTTCGGTTTGATCACGGTAAATCGCGATACGCAAGAGCGAACCGTTAAAGAAAGCGCCAAGCTGCTAGGGAATATCGCGCAGGAAAATGGCGTCATTGGATAGAGGAGGTGCGCTCATGCCGTATTCAAATCCCGTACTGCCCGGGTTTTATCCGGATCCGAGCATTTGCCGCGTCGGCTCCGACTATTATTTGGTGACGAGTTCGTTTCAGTTTTTTCCGGGCGTGCCGATCTTCCACAGCCGGGACCTCGTCCATTGGCGCCAAATCGGCCACTGTCTGGAACGCGAAAGCCAGTTGGATTTGGAAGGCTGCAAAAGCTCGCTCGGCATTTTCGCTCCTACCATTCGGCATCACGACGGCAGATTCTATATGGTCACGACCAACACGAACGGTTTTCGGAATTTCTTCGTGTGGGCGGACAAGCCGGAAGGGCCATGGTCGGAACCCGTATGGCTGGATTGGCCGGGAATCGATCCGTCCTTGTTTTTCGACGATGACGGACGCGTCTACTTGACCGGCACGGGCGGATTTTTGGGCAATGAGCCGCTCGGGATCTATCAGGCGGAGATCGAAATCGACACCGGCCGGCTCTTATCCGATCGGAAATTCATTTGGAGCGGGACCGGCGGGAAAGCGCCGGAAGGTCCCCATCTCTACAAAATCGAAGGCATCTATTACCTCCTGATCGCGGAAGGAGGAACCGAGTACGGCCACATGGTCACGATCGCCCGAAGCGACAGTCCCTATGGCCCTTTTGAAATTTGTCCTGGCAATCCGATTTTGACGCATCGAAGTACGGACAGCCCCATTCAGGCTACGGGGCATGCCGATCTTGTAGAGACGGAGGACGGCAGCTGGTGGGCGGTTTTTCTCGGCATTCGACCGGCGCCCTTTATGTTCAGAGGTTTGCATCATCATTTGGGCCGGGAAACGTTTCTCGCACCGGTCTCTTGGTCTTCGGATGGCTGGCCGATGATTGGCGATGCCGGGAAAGCGGCGCTCACGATGGACGCCGAAACGCTGCCGCTGGGGCAAGCCGCCGTTCGCCCGCCGGCGAAAGACGATTTTGAAAATGGACAGTTGCCGTTCTATTGGAACTTTCTGAGGAATCCGGCGGAAGGGAGCTGGACCCTTGATGACCGGCCCGGATGGCTGACGCTGTACGGTTCCGCGCCCTCCTTGGACGACGCAGGAGCGCCGGCTTTCGTCGGCAGGAGGCAGCAGCATTTTGATTGCGCCGTTTCCGCAAAGCTGTCGTTCGACCCAGTGAAAGACGGCGAGGAGGCCGGCCTCACGGTTTACCGGGATGAGAAGTTCCATTACGAAATCGCGCTGGCTCATCGAAACGGAACCCGGAAAGTTATTTTGCGTAGGCGGGTCGGCTCTTTATGGAAAGTGGAGCTGGAAGAGGATTACGACGCTTCGGAGATCGTGTTGGGCATTGAGGCAGACGCTTCCCGATATTCCTTCTACTTTGCAAGTCCGGGTGGGGAGCGAAAGACTTTCGGCTTCGGAGAATGTTCGTTTTTGTCCAGCGAAGTCGCCGGCGGGTTTACCGGGGTTTACTTCGCGATGTACGCAACCGGCAACGGGCAGCCTTGCTCTACATCCGCAGCTTTTGATTGGTTTGAATACATTCCAACAAACGAATAAGGAAGGTGCGCTTATGCTGAGCGAAACGATCCAACTTTGGGACGGCCGTGTGGAAGTACGTGTACAAAGCTACATTTTGAATGATTCCAAGGAGTTTCAATCCGGCGTCAAACGTCCGGCCGTCATCATCTGTCCGGGCGGAGCATATCTAGGAACGTCCGACCGGGAAGCGGAGCCCGTCGCCCTCAAATTCGCGTCAAAAGGATACCATGCGTTCGTTCTGCGATATACGACCTACTTCAAGGAATGGGTCACGGATTTCCGGAATCCGCCTCCGAGCAACCCCTTGTCCGTCTATCCGCAGCCGTTGTTGGATCTTGGGCGTACGATCGCCATGATCAGGGAGAATGCGGAACAATGGAACATCGATTCCGATCGCATCGCGGTCGCCGGATTTTCCGCGGGCGGACATTTGGCGGCGAGTCTGGGCGTCCATTGGCATGAAAGCTGGTTGGGTGAAAGGTTGAACGTTGATAACACCCTGCTTAAGCCGAATGCACTCGTTTTGGGTTATGCACTGTTGGATTACGTGTTAATGCGGGAAGAAACGGCGAAGGGACCGAACGAAATGATGAGGGGATTGTTCGAAGTTTCAAATCGGGCCGTTTTCGGAAAACCGGATCCTTCGACGGAGGAATTGATCGAGAGAAGCCCCGCTTACCATGTCAACTCCAACACCCCGCCGACCTTCCTATGGCATACGGCGGAAGACGACGGCGTGTTTGCGCAGAATTCCCTCCATTTCGCAATCGAGCTTGCAAAAAACAAAATTCCTTACGAGCTCCACGTATTCGAGAAAGGGCCGCACGGCTTGTCCTTGAGCGACGAAACGACAGCCGCCATTCCCGAGCATCTCAATCCGCACGCCAAGGTTTGGTTCGATACGGCGATCAGTTGGTTGAGCACTCGGATGTCCGTTCAATGAGAAAAGGAGCTGGCGACGTGAATTTATTTTCCAACCAACGAGTCAAAGGGTTTTTGAAAACAAATGGCAGAATCCTGGTCAACGGCGACGGAGAGGAAATCCTGCTTCGGGGCTGGGGCGCTGGCAGCTGGAATAACCCGGAGGGTTTTATGATCGGCGGGCCGCCGCTCAATTTTCTTGCCGCGAAATCCGGCCATCATAGGGCGGCGCCGATGGACAGAGGCCGCACGATGAACCAAACGATCATCGAGATGTGCGGCCCGGAATATGCCGAGCGCTTCTGGTCCCAGTGGTTTCGCAACCATTTGGGCGAGAGGGATATTCAGGCCATGGCCGGGTACGGGTATAACTCCGTTCGCCTGCCCATCAGCGCGCGGACGTTCCTGTACGAGGAGCCGGGTTACCGATATAACGAGGATTCGTTCCAAATGCTGGACGAAATTCTCGGCTATTGCGAAAAGCATAAGGTCTACGCGATTTTGGACATGCACGGCGCGCCCGGCGGGCAGTCGGGTTTGTCCTGCGACGACGGGATCGACAACATTCCCCATATGTTCCTGGAGGAGGAGAATCGGGAGCGCGCGATCGCGCTGTGGGAGGAGTTCGCGAGGCGGTATAAGGATCGTTGGATCGTCGCCGCTTATGAGCTGTTGAACGAGCCCATTTCGACGCCGCGCTGGGATCACCTGATTCCCGAGCTGCTCAGATTTTACGACGAGTGCATCGCGCGAATCCGGAAAATCGATAAGCAGCACGCGATCGTCCTGGGCGGGAACCGGTTCAACTGGGCGGTGGATCTGTTCAATAAGAACTTCGATCCTGAATGCTCGAATTGGTTCATCGCGTTCCATCGGTACGGAGGTTCGCCGGAACCGAAAACGATCCACCAGTATGTCAGTAAGAGCGTCGAACTGAACGTCCCGATGTGGATGGGAGAAGGGGGCGGCAGTCCCGAGTGGATTTCTACGTTCGCGGAGCTGGCGGCGGAATACCATATCGGAACCAATCTCTGGGCATGGAAAGCGGCGGAAGGCGACTTCCACAGTCCTTGCGCGTATAAATTGCCCGAGGATTGGCAGTTGGTGCGCGATTACTACAATGGAGGAGCCAAGCCCGGATACGAAAAAAGCCGCGGGATTTGGGACGAGGTGCTGGAGAACATCAAGTTCGAGAACTGCGTGATCGATCATGCCGTGCATGACTTCTATAACCGCCGCCCTTCGTCTACGCTGCCGGCCGTTTCGTACAACGCGGTTCCGGGCCGCGGGGAATCTTTTTCCGGCCGTCATTTGTACTCCAACCCGTACGATATCCGGCTCGCGGACGAGATGAAGATCGTCTACGATCCGGATAAACAAGCGCCGGATAAGAGCCCGCAAGGCGTTATCTTCGGCGAGAAACACGTGATGGATCCCGAAGGGCTGGATTGGGCGAACGTAAGCCTGGAGCTTAGGCAAGGAGAGTTTGCGACGTATACCGTTCGGAACGTAAACGAGGGGTGCAAGCTCAAGTTGGAGTATTACGCGGCGGGAGCTGCCAAGCTCGTGGCGGAAACGGATGGGGCAACCATCGGAACATTGGCGGTAACGGCGGCGGAATTCGGGAAACAGACGGCGGAGATCGGAACGATCCCGACAGCCGAAGCGGTGACGATCAAGCTTTCCGTTGCTCAGGGCACCGTCATCCTGAAGAGACTCATTTTCGAGTAAGAGGAGGAGAATCCCAACATGGCTTTCAACGCGAATACGAAAATCGGTATCCTCATGAAGAACGAGGCGGCCGCCGAAATTTTGCTCCGGCATATCCCGGAAATACTCTTCAAAACGGCGCCTCACATCGCCTCTCTCATGAAGAGCGTAACGCTGGAGAAGTTTGAGCAATTCCATCGGGCAGAGCTGCAACGGCCGGATTGGCTCAACATCGTTCTTGCTGAACTGTCCCAGCTGCCGGCGGAGGCGCAAGCTCTTCAGGAGGAGCCGGAAATCATTCCGTCTCCTGACTACGAGCCTGCAAGCGTAGCCGCCGGCTCCGCCACCGTCACGGCGCCTTCGCAAGCCGAGCAATGGGGCATCTATGAAATCGAGCTGCAAGGTCCCAGCCACGGCAATCCTTTCACGGATGTGGTACTTGGCGCCGAGTTCCGCACGGGTGACCGCGCCGTTCGAATGGCAGGTTTTTATGACGGGGAAGGCGTTTATCGGATCCGTTTCATGCCGGACGTCCAGGGTGCATGGACGTTCCGGACGTACAGTTCGGCTCGCTCGTTGTACGGAATCGAGGGATCGTTCCTCAGCGTCGCGCCATCCGCAGGCAACCATGGTCCCGTCTGCGTGAAAAATACGTACCATTTTGCCCATGAAGACGGTACTCCCTACATCCCGGTAAGCACCACCTGTTATGCCTGGACGCATCAAGGGAATGAAATGGAAGAGCAGACGTTGGAAACGTTGAAAACTTCCCCGTTCAACAAGATGCGGATGTGCGTGTTCCCGAAGTCGTACCTGTTCAATTCGAACGAACCGGAATTCTACCCGTTTGAAGGCTCCCTGCAGGAAGGCTGGGACTACACCCGCTTCAACCCGGCTTTCTTCCGTCACCTGGAGAATCGGATCTCCGATCTTGGCAAGCTGGGAATCGAAGCGGATCTTATTCTATTCCATCCTTATGACCGCTGGGGTTTCTCGGAAATGAGCCGCGCCGCGGACGACCGTTACCTGCGCTATATCGTTGCCCGCTTGTCCGCATACCGTAACGTATGGTGGTCGCTCGCCAACGAATACGACCTGATGTGGTCCAAGGAAGAGGACGACTGGGAGCGGTTCGCCGCAATCGTGACGGAGAACGACCCTGTCGGCCACCTGATTTCGAACCACAACTGCTTCGCGTTCTATGATTTCTCGAAGCCATGGGTGACGCATTGCAGCATACAGCGCATCGATGTTTACAAAACGTCGGAGTTTACGAAAGAATGGCGCGACAAGTGGAAAAAGCCGATCGTCATCGACGAATGCGCTTATGAAGGCGACATCGACCAAGGCTGGGGCAACATCACGGGCGAGGAGATGACGCGCCGGTTCTGGGAAGGCGCCGTTCGCGGCGGCTACGTCGGGCACGGCGAGACTTACCTGAACCCGGAGGAAGTGCTGTGGTGGTCCAAAGGCGGCAAACTGACCGGTACCAGCCCGGAACGGATCGCCTTCCTGCGCCGAATCACGGAAGAAAGCCCGGGAGGCGTGTTGGAGCCTCTGACCTCGGAATGGGACGTGCCTTGCGCCGGCATTCCCGACGAGTATTACTTGTACTATTTCGGCTTCACGCAGCCCGGTTTCCGCCATATCAACCGGACGCCGGGCATCCGTTACCAAGTCGAAGTGATCGATACGTGGAATATGACCGTAGAGAAGCTTGAAGGCCTGTACGAAGGAAGCTTCCGGATTGAATTGCCGGGCCGGCCGTATATGGCGCTGCGCATGACCCGGGCGTAGGGGTAAATCCATAAGCAACGGCGATTTCTGAAATTCGGATTGTCTATTATCGCGAATGAAAAGGTTAGGGTATGATGGACCTGTAAGCGCTGACAATAAAGCGTCATGGGAGAGTGTTACGGTGAGCACGCGAATCATCCAACAGTTGCCGGAAACGAAATCCTCTTATATGATCCCTGCCGGAGAAGGCGATCGATATGTCTTCGGCACGCAAGTCGCCTCCATCATGGCCAACGCGCGCAGCATTGGTGACTCTCTCGAAATCGTACTTTTGTGCGGAGGTCGAGGAGACCACTTCCCGCTTCATTCGCATGAGCAGGCAAGCGAAGCGATATACGTGCTGGACGGAAAGCTGGAAGTCCAGATCGGCACGCAGAAACGTTTGCTCACGACGGGCGATTATGCCCACATCCCGGCGGGAATCCCGCATGCCTACAAGATGCTAGCCCATCGGACCCGATTCTACTCCGTGACGATCGGCGGAGAAGTATCGGATTTCTATCGGAAAATCGGGGAGAGTTACGAGCGGCATGAACGGCCTCATTTGCCCCAGGACGCATTGACATCGGAAAAATGGGGCGAAGCGGCG
Organism: Cohnella candidum; assembly: GCF_003713065.1. Lineage (NCBI taxonomy): Bacteria > Bacillati > Bacillota > Bacilli > Caryophanales > Paenibacillaceae > Cohnella > Cohnella candida. The sequence continues at coordinate 556,917 of NZ_CP033433.1, forward strand.
GAAGGGCTGGATATCCGTTTCGTCGACGTCAGCTCGGTAGCGGTGGAAATTCCGCTTGTCGATAACGGAACGGTTCCGGATCGGGTGGTCCCCTATATTCTCGAAAACGGCGACGGGGACCATACGCTGAGCGGAGACCAGGTGCATTCCTTCTTGTCCACGCAAGCCGCTACGGGCGGCGGATACATCGTGTTGATGTCGTCCGGCCCCAAAGGCCAGCCGATCGGGGAGCACTACCATGAAATCACGAACGAAACGTTCTTCTGCATTCAGGGGAGCATGACCCTATGGGTCGACGGCGAAGAACTGTCGCTGCAACCCGGCGACTTTGTCTATGTGCCGGCAGGCGTGAAGCATAAATTCCGGATGGACTCGCATTACACGAAGTTCATGGGCGTGCTTACGCCGGGCAGCTTCGAAGGCTTTTTCCGCATTCTCGGTGATCCATACGCCTATCCGATTTTTCCGACGGAGCCGGCTCCGTACCGTTTCGACCGAGTCATTCAAAGAATCGCCGAGCTGGATTTGAAAGTCACCGGCCGGCCGCCGGGCGTGCCGGGACCGGCAGACGGGAAGCACGAGAGCGCATGAGGAAAGTCGAGATGCTGGAAGGCCTTGTGTACTCCTCGCCCGGGGGACGGGCGCTTATCGCCGATCTATACTTGCCTCAGGGCTCTGAGGAGACGGCGCCCGTCATCCTGTGGCTGCATGGCGGAGGCTGGCGCGTCGGCGACCGGAAGCTGGGGCCGGACTTATCCCGGTATTTCGCGGAGCGGGGTTTCGCCATGGCGAGCATCGATTACCGGCTGAGCGGGGAGGCGAAGTTTCCCGCGCAGATCGAGGACGTGCTGGCCGCGATAGACTGGCTTTGCCGGGTCGGCCCGGAGTACGGGATCGACGCCAAGCGGATCGGCCTGTGGGGCTCATCGGCCGGCGGCCACTTGGCCGCAATGGCCGGGGCATTGCGGCCTGCGGTGGTGCGCGCGGTCGCGGACGGCTACGGCCCCACCGATTTTCTGCAAATGGACGATCACCGGATAAGGGAGGAGAAAGCTTCCGATGATCCGGAATCCGTCCGCCTGCACCCCGGGAATCGCAGCGCGGATCCGGACTCGCCGGAATCCCAGCTGCTGGGGGCGCCGATCGGAGAAGTACCGGAGAAGGTTCGGGAGGCGAATCCGATCACCTTCGTGAAGCCAGACATGCCGCCATATCTGATTCTGCATGGATTGAGCGACCTGGCGGTTCCCTCTCACCAGAGCGAACTGTTGTTTACCGCGCTGGCTTCCGGCGGTAATGACGCTACGCTTGGATTGGTGCCGGGATTGGGGCATGGCTTCTTCAACCGGAACGATCTCGGACAGGACAAGGCGCTCCCTATGCAGGTCCGACATTCCTCTGGCCAAGTGCCGGAGTGGATGCCAGAGGGAGAGCCTCGGCTCTCCTTCGATTTCATTGAAGCGTTTTTCCGGTTTTACTTGTAAGAGAGTTTGAGCCCGGGACGGCCATTCGCCGTTTGACCGGGCTTTTGTTTTGTCTGGTTGGGAAATCCAAACAAGCTACGGGAGAGAACGAACATGAGCGAAAGACTGGATATTGCGATAATAGTCGGCAGTTTGAGAGCGCGGTCCTACAACCGCTGCTTTGCGGAGTTTATCCGCAGCCGGTATGCATCCTCTTATCGGGCGGAATTCGCCGATATCGGGGTTCTGCCCCACTACAACCAAGACAACGAGTTGGACCCGGGGCCGGAAGTCGCCGCTTTCAAGCGGCAAATCGCGGTAGCAGACGGCGTTGTCATCGTCACTCCGGAATTCAACTGGTCGATCCCCGGCGTGCTGAAAAACGCGATCGACTGGCTCTCCCGAGTGGACAAAGCGCTGATCGGCAAGCCGGTGATGGTCGCGGGCGTATCGGGGGGAAGTCGTGGCACGCTCCGGGCGCAGCTGCAGCTCAGGCAAATCCTTCAGAGCAACGGTGTCAACGTGAAGCTGCTGCCCCCCGCCGGCAACGAAGTGTTGATCGGCGACGCGGCGCAGAAGTTCGACGAAACCGGTGCTCTCGTGGATCAAGAACTTATTGCCTACATGGACGGAGTCATGAAACGGTTTCAGGAGTGGATCCGCAGCTAAAGCAAAACATACCCAACCACAGGAGGCCCCGCCCATGTCCCAGCTCTCGCTTACCTTAGCCTGCGCCGATTACGACCGCATCCAAGCGCTGGCGGACGGTTCGGTCCAGCCGAACGGAATCGATTTGAACGTACTCAAGCTGCCGCCGGATGAAATTTTCCGCCGGATGCTGCAAAACCGGGAGTTCGACGTTTCCGAACTGTCCGCCTCGAACTACCTGATGGCCAAAGATCAAGGAACGCATGGCTTCACGGCGCTGCCCGTTTTCCTGTCGCGGACGTTCCGCCATCCCTCTATTTACATCCGTACGGACAGCGGAATCTCCGGCCCGGAGCATCTTCGCGGTAAAAGGATCGGCGTGCCGGAATATCACGTCACCGCTTTGGTGTGGGTTCGCGGCATGCTGCAGCATCAGTACGGCATCCATCCTTTCGAGATCGAATGGTTCTGGGGAGGCGTGGACGCGCCCGGCAGCCGTCAGGGACGCATCGCTATGGCCCTGCCTCCGGGAATCCGGCTGACCGCGATCGGCGAAGACCAAAGTTTAAACGGCATGCTGAAGGAGGGAGAGATCGACGCGATCATATCCCCGAGGGCTCCGGCTTCCTTCTTGAAGGGCGAGAGCCATATGACCCGGTTATTCCCGGATTACAAGGCTGCCGAAACGGATTACTACCGACAAACAGGGATTTTCCCGATCATGCACTTCGTCGTCATCCGGGATGAGATTCTGGAGCGCCATCCATGGACGGCCCTGAATCTCTTTCAAGCGTTTCTTCAAGCCAAAGAGAAAGCGTACCGCAACCTGGAGCAAATCGGCTCCTTGCGTGTCATGCTGCCTTGGTTGGCGGACGAACTGGAACAAACGAAACGGTTGATGGGACCGGATTATTGGTCATACGGAATCGCGCGCAATAAGGCCGTACTCGAAACTCTCATCCGTTATTCCTTCGAACAAGGGCTGATCCGCCGCGAGATTCCGCTGGCAGAGCTGTTCGCCCATTCGACGCTGGCTACGTGATTCCGGTTATAAGATTTCGCGATTTCTCACAGTGAATCTATGTATTTCACCAAAAAATCGCCGTCCCTTAAGATGAAAATGTAAGGTTACGATTACCAACGAGAGGGGTTTATCCATTTGAAAATCGTCACTTTCTCCGCTAAAGGCGAACCGTTCCGGCTGGGTCTTCTGCTGGACGACCATAAACTCGTAGATCCGCAGCAAGCATACCGCGAGAAATTGGAGAGCGAAGGCCAGGGCCGGGCGGCCGAGATCGCAGGCGCTTTGCTGCCTTCGGACCCGACCTCGTTCCTGGCGAACGGACCGCTCGCCGCCGATGCTGCCGAAGAAGCGTTGGAATATGCCCGCCGCCATCCGGAATCGAAATCGGTTTACGGCAAATCCGATGTCCGGATCGGGCCGCCGGTCCCGCGTCCGAACAAAATCGTTTGCGTCGGTCTCAACTATAAAGACCACATCCTGGAGATGAAGCGGGATTTTCCGGCTCATCCGGTCATCTTCGCCAAATACGCGATCGCGGCAGCCGAGCCGAACGGTACGTTCCCGCTCGACTCCCAGCTAACGCAGAAGCTGGACTACGAGGCGGAACTTGCCTTCGTCATCGGCAAGAAAGGCAAAAACATCTCCGAAGCGGATGCGCTGGATTACGTGGCAGGATACACGGTCGTCAACGACATTACGGCGCGGGACATGCAGAAGAGAACGATCCAATGGCTGCAGGGCAAAACGCTCGACAAGAGCTTGCCGATGGGTCCGCACCTCGTGACCAAGGACGAGATTCCCGACCCGCACGCGCTCGACATTTCGCTCACGGTGAATGGGGAGCTGCGCCAGAAATCCAACACCGAACAGCTGCTGTTTAACGTCAACTACCTGGTGTCCTTCTTGTCCGGCTTCATGACGCTGGAACCCGGCGACGTCGTGTGCACGGGCACGCCGGGCGGCGTAGGGGAAGCGCAAGGCAAGTTCCTGAAAGACGGGGACGTCGTGCGCGTCGAAATCGGGGGCATCGGTTCGATCGAAACCCGGATCGTGGAGGAGGGGGCGCGATGAGCGGACAGCGGGAACCCATTCGGGATGTCGCCCATCTGGCGCATGTCGAGCTGCTGACCCCCAAACCCGAGGAGAGTCTCGTTTTCTTCCGCGATCTGCTCGGAATGGACGAGGTTTCCCGGGACGGTCAATCCGTGTTTCTTCGGGCATGGGGAGACCAACAGCTGTACAGCCTCAAGCTGACGGAATCGGCGCAGCCGGGCCTCGGCCACGCGGCGTTACGCGCCTATTCCGCGGAAGCCTTGGATCGCCGGGCAGCCGACCTCACGAACGGCGGTTTCGGGACCGGTTGGTCGGAGGGAGATTACGGACACGGCCGAACGTTTCATTTTCGCGGACCTGACGGACACCCGATGGAGATCTTCTACGAGGCCGAGCGCTATGCGGCGCCCTCCCATCTCAAGCCCGCGCTCAAAAACCAGCCCCAGAAAACCGCGGCCCACGGCGCGTCCGTCACCGCATTGGACCATATCAACCTGTTCAGCTCCAACGTCGATTCCGAAAGTGCATTCCTTCAGGAACGACTCGGTTTCCGCCTTAGCGAAGTGGCGGTTACCGACGAAGGCAAGCAAACGACGGCCTGGCTGCACGTCACCAACAAGTCCTACGACCTGGCGGTTTCGCTCGACAAAACGGGCGCCAAAGGACGTTTTCATCATCTCGCTTACAAAGTCGACAGCCCGGAAATGATCCTGCGCGCCGCCGACATTTTCATCGACAACGGGATTTTCATCGAGGCAGCGCCGGCGAAACACGTGGCGGGGCAAACCCTGTTCGTGTACGTCTATGAACCGGGCGGCAACCGCATCGAAGTTTGCGCGGGAGGGTTCTTGATCTTGTCGCCGGACTGGGAAACGATCGTTTGGACGCAGGAAGAGAGAAAGCGCGGGTTGGCGTGGACAAATCCGCTGCCTGCGACCTTCCACACTTACGGAACGCCGGACATCAAATAAGGGGGACACCGACATGCAGGAAGTTGCCAATCAATTAACCCGAGATGAAGCCGTCGTCCGAGCCAAGTCATTATTTTCTAACGTCCGCGCCCGCGCGCGCCAAGCCGAAGAGCTGCGCCATCAGCCGCCGGAAACGATCGAGGAGATTCGCGCGACCGGCTTGATCCGGGCATTGGTTCCGGCGCGTTACGGCGGCCACGAGCTCGGTTGGAGCACGTTGGCCGATACCGCCATCGAAGTCGCCAAAGCAGATCCTTCAGCCGGCTGGTGCTACTCGCTGCTGCTGCTCCATAACTGGATGGTCGCGTTCCTTCCGGACCAGGCGCAAGCCGACGTCTGGCGGAACGGCCCGGACGCGACGGTCTCCACTTCCATCAATCCGTTCCCCGGCTCCAAAGCGGAGCGCGTGGACGGAGGCTACCGGTTAAGCGGAAAATGGGGTTTTTCCTCCGGTATCAACCATAGCGACTGGACGATGATTACCCACCGGGTGGAGGACCCGACGTCCGAAGGCGGCAAGAAAGTGCTCTGGTTCCTGGTTCCGAAGCAAGATCTTCAAGTCGTCGATATCTGGCACGTGATCGGCATGCGCGGCACGGGCAGCAACGTGCTCGAGCTGACGGACGTGTTCGTGCCAGACTATCGGACGATGGAGCAGCAAGCGTGGAACTTCAATGGCATTTCGCCGGGCATGCAGGTCAACAGGGCGCCGCTCTACCGGATTCAACTATCCGCGGTCATGCCGGTCACGCTGCTTTCCGTCATTTTAGGATCCACGAAGGGTGCTTACGACATTTGGCGGGAGAATCTCATCAAGAGCAAAACGAGGGCGGGCGCGAAAACGGCCGAGCAATCCCACCAGCAAATCCGGCTCGCCAAAGTGGCGGTGAAAATCGAGGCGGCGGAAGCGCTGCTGAGGCGTTCTTTGGAAGTCGTGGAATCGGGGAGGGTGCTGGAGTACGAGGAGCGCGTGCGGCTTCGCTGCAACTACGCCTACTGCGTGGAGCTGTGCCAGGAGGCGATGGAGACGATCTACACGACCAGCGGCGCTTCCGCCGCGGCCGAGAGCAATCCGCTGCAGCTTTTCTGGAGGGATATCCACGCGGGAGCCGCCCACACCGCATTCAATTTCGATTGGCTCGGGGAAATTTTCGGGAAGCTGGAGCTCGGCATTCCGTCGAAAATGGAGTACTAGGAGGCGAGTGACATGGCCAAAACGGCAGACCGATTGAACGAGCGGCTGGTCGCCTCTCTTCAGGGCGAGAAGATCGTGCAGCTGATCACGATGGATAAAGATACGAACCTGCCCAACTTAAGCGCCGTTTCCTGGCTGCTGGCGGATCCGTCCGGCAAAACGGTGAACATTGCGATGGGGCCTAAAGCGGCCAGCGTGGAAAATATCCGGCACAATCCGCACGTGGTTCTCGGTTTCTTTGCGGACGGAAGTTACTACGCGTTAAGCGGAACTGCTTCCGTCTCGGACACGTTCGAACGCACGATGAAGCTGTGCGTCGTGACCGTGGAGGCGGAAGCCGTGGAGGATGCGATCTTCTATGGCGGCCAGGTGACCGTGGAGCCGGCTTATATCAAAACCTACAACCCGGAGCTGGCCAAGAAGCTGGACGAAGAGGTTTACGAACTGCTTCGTCAGTGATCCGCCGCGGCCGGCAATTCCGGCTGGATCGCCTCCAGCTCTTCCAGAAAGAGCGGGATGGAGGGATTGAGGTTTCCTTTCTTCCAGGCGACGGCAAGCTCGAAGCTGCCGTCCTCCGAGTCCTCAATCTCCACAAAACGGAGCGAGGAACTCGCCGACATCTCGAAATCCTTCGGCAATATCGCGATACCCAGCCCCGCCTCCACGAGGATCATGACCGTGTCCACGAAGCGGGGCTGGCTGGCGATTTTCGGCGTGAAACCGCTTTTTTCGCACAGCTGCACGATGTAATGGAACGAACCGACGTGGTTGTCCTGCCGGTTGTAGATGATGAACGGCTCGTCCGCCAGCTCGGACAGGTTCAGCGCGGCGCGGTTCGCCAGCGGGTGGTCGCACGGCAGGACGACCCGGTAAGGCGCGCGCCGGATGATCTTCGTCCGGATGCCGTCGATCCGGCTGAGGCCCGCGGGCGCCGTGAATCCGACGTCAAGGTCTCCATTTTCCAATGCTTCCTTGAGCATCCGGATCGGAAAGTGGTTGAGGCTTAGCTCGATTTTGGGATATTTCGCGCGGAATCGGCGGATCAGTTCCGGAAGGAACGTCCGCACGTGGGGCGCCAGGAACCCGACGGCTAAGCTGCCGATGGTGCCGGATTCCGCCTGCCGAGCCTTCACGACCGCCTCCGCGGATTTGGTCACGATCTGCTCGGCTTCCTTGAGGAAAACCGCGCCGGCCGGCGTGAGCTGGACCGAACGTTTGCTGCGCACGAACAGCTTGGTGCCGATTTTGTCTTCCAAGTCCGCGATTTGCTGGCTGATCGCCGATTGGGCGACGAACAGCTGGTTGGCGGCTTCCGTGAAGCTTAAATGCTCGGCCACTTTAATGAAATAGCGCAACTGTCTCAGATCAAGATCCATGGTACCCCCGGTTTTCCGTTTATGGTTCCCATTCTATCACAGAGCTGGAGGTTTGCGAGATGTCATTGGAAATGGCTTTGCTGGTCGCGCATGCACCGAGCATGTGCCACGAAGAAAACGTCCCCGTGTTTCAGCAGTCGCTCGTAGCAGGATTGAAGAAGATGCGGGATCGGATCGTGGAGGCGGGAACGGAAGTCGTCGTCATCATCTCCACCCATTTCGCCGCGCCGTTTCACCATTGTGTCGACGTGACTCCGCACCATAAGGGCATTTTGACCGCGTTCGAAGCGTTGGACCTGATTTCGGACGTCCCTTACGAGTATCCGGGAGACGAGGAACTGGGGAAACAGCTGGCGGCCGCGGGAAAACGGATCGGCGTTCCGGTGCTGGAAGTGAACGATACGACTTACGTTTGGGACTACGGAACCGTCGTGCCCCTCCGTTACCTCGTTCCGAATGAGGACATCGCCGTCGTCAGCCTGTCCGTGTGCCTCTCCGCCCCCTTGGAAGAGACGTACCGCTGGGGGACGGCCATCGGGCAAACCTTGCGCGAGGGCGGCAAAAAGACCGTTTTCGTCAGCAGCGGAGCTTTGTCCCACAATCTCGTACGCGGGCGCGAAAACATGCCCTCCCGGTCGGAGCAAGCGATGGATTCGCAGTTCATCGGTTATTTGAAGAACGGCCAATACGCCGATGCGCGCGAAATGCTGAACCAATACTCCCGCATTGCCGGCGTTGAATCCGGCGGACGGCATTTGGCCGCGCTGCTCGGCGTGGTAGAACCCACGCAGAAGGCGGAGGTGTGGGGACAGGGACAGTCCTCCGCCAGCTGGAACGCCATCATCTCATTCGCCTCGTAACCTACCTGAAGCCAAGAAGGAGAGAAACTCTTATGCCGACGACGGCAAGAACGCTCGACTGCCATCATTTTATCGACGGGAAATTCATTCCCTCCCTGAACGGGAAGACGTTCGACAATATCAATCCGGCTACCGAAGAGGTGCTCGGCACCGTATCGGAAGGCGGCGCGCCGGAAATCGATCTGGCGGTCAAAGCTGCCAGACGCGCATTATACGGGCCGTGGAAGAAGATGAACGCGAACGACCGGATCGCCGTAATCCGCCGAATCGGGGACTTGATCCTCCAGCGCAAGGAAGAGCTGGCCGAACTGGAGTCGCTCGACACGGGCAAGCCGCTGTGGCTTTCGAACAGCATCGACATCCCGCGCAGCGCCTACAACTTCCACTTCTTCTCCGATTATATCCGCACGATCACGACGGAAGCGACGCAGATGGACGACGTGGCGCTGAACTATGCCATCCGCAAGCCGGTGGGCGTCGTCGGATTGATCAACCCTTGGAACCTGCCGCTGCTTCTGTTGACTTGGAAGCTGGCTCCGGCGCTGGCGGCGGGCAACACGGTCGTCATGAAACCGGCCGAGCTGACGCCGCTCACCGCCACCTCGCTCGCTGAAATTTGCCGCGACGCCGGGTTGCCGGACGGCGTGCTCAATCTCGTGCACGGCTTCGGGCCGGACTCGGCCGGCGCCGCGCTCGTCGAGCATCCGGACGTGAACGCGATCAGCTTCACGGGGGAAACGACGACGGGCAAGATCATCATGGCTTCCGCGGCCAAATCGCTTAAACGACTGTCCTATGAGCTGGGCGGCAAAAACCCGAACGTCATTTTCGCCGACGCGAACCTGGACGAAGTCATCGAAACGACGATGAAGTCCAGTTTCATCAACCAAGGCGAGGTGTGCCTCTGCGGCTCCCGGATATACGTGGAACGCCCGGCCTACGAAGCGTTCATGGAGAAGTTCGTCGCGAAAACGAAAGAGCTGGTCGTCGGCGATCCCTTCAAAGAGAAGACCAAGGTGGGCGCGCTGATAAGCCAAGAGCATTACGAGCGCGTCACCGGTTACATCAAGCTTGCCGTGGAAGAGGGCGGCACGATCGTCAACGGCGGCAAACGTCCGGATGGACTGGAGCGCGGCTACTTCCTCGAACCCACTATTATCACGGGACTGAGCCGCGAATGCCGCGTGGTGAAAGAAGAGATTTTCGGGCCGGTCGTGACGGTCATTCCTTTCGACACCGAAGAGGAAGTTCTGGATCAGGTGAACGATACGCATTACGGCTTGAGCGCTTCCGTCTGGACGAACGACCTTCGACGCGCGCACCGCGTAGCCGCTGAAATCGAGGCGGGCATCGTCTGGGTCAACACCTGGTTTCTGCGCGACCTCCGGACGCCGTTCGGCGGCATGAAGCAAAGCGGAATCGGCCGGGAGGGCGGCGTGCACAGCTTCGAATTCTACTCCGAACTGAAAAACGTCTGCATCAAGCTGTAAAGGGAGGATGGCGTCCACATGAGCAATATCGCGATCGAATTTTCCGAGCACCTGGAGCAAGCCGTCAAGACCGGCCGGGGCGTCCAGCCCCTGACGGAGATCAAGCCCGACCTGACCGTCGAAGAGGCCTATGCCGTGCAGCTCGCCACGATCGGCAAAAAGGCAGAGGCGGGCGCCAAGATCGTGGGCAAAAAAATCGGCCTGACGTCGCTCGCCATGCAGCAGCTCCTGAAGGTGGATCAGCCCGATTACGGCCATCTGTTGGATGACATGGTGGTGGAAAACGGCGGCGTCATTCCGTTCAGCCGGGTTCTGCAGCCGCGGGTCGAGGCCGAAATCGCGTTCGTTCTGAAACGGGATCTCATCGGCCCCCGGATATCCGCAACGGACGTGCTGCTGGCGACCGATTACGTGCTGCCGGCTCTGGAAATCGTGGACAGCCGCGTAGCGGATTGGAAAATCAAACTGCAGGACACGGTGGCGGACAATGCGTCCTCCGGCCTGTACGTGCTGGGCGGGAGACCGGTGAAACCTTCCGACGTCGATCTGACGCTGGCGGGCATGGCGCTGTATAAGAACGGCGAGCTCATGAATACGGGCGTCGGCGCGGCGGCGCTGGGAAATCCGGCCGCATGCGTCGCATGGCTGGCCAACAAACTGTTCGAGTTCGGGATCACGCTCCAAGCGGGCGAAGTCATTTTGTCCGGCGCTTTGTCGGCGGCGGTGAACGCGGCTCCGGGGGATCATTTCCACACGCGGATCGCCCACCTCGGCGAAGTGTCCGTCCGCTTTCAAGCTTAAGCAGATCGGAGGTTGAAAGAGATGGCCAAAATGAAGGCTGCCGTGCTCGGATCCGGCAATATCGGCACGGACCTCATGTATAAGCTGCAGCGTTCGGACGTGCTCGAAATGACGGCGATGATCGGGATCGACCCGGAATCGGAAGGTCTGGCGCGCGCGAGAAAGCTGGGTTACGAGACGATCGACTCCGGCATTCAAGGCTTCCTGGAGCGAACAGAACTCGCGGATATCGTGTTCGACGCCACGTCGGCGAAGTCGCATATCCGCCATGCGAAAGCCCTTCGGGGCGCGGACAAGATCGCGATGGACCTGACGCCGGCCGCGGTGGGCGCGCTCGTTGTACCGTCGGTGAACCTTCAGCAGCACTTGGATCAAGACAACGTCAATCTCGTGACGTGCGGCGGGCAAGCGACGATTCCGATCGTGCATTCGATCGGCAAAGTCAGCCCGGTGCAATACGCGGAGATCGTCGCGACGATCGCAAGCCGCAGCGCCGGTCCAGGCACGCGGGCGAACATCGACGAGTTCACCGAAACGACGGCCCGCGGCATCGAGCATATCGGAGGCGCCAAACGCGGCAAGGCGATCATCATCCTGAATCCCGCGGAGCCGCCTATTCTGATGCGCGATACGGTCTATGCGCTCGTCGACCCGGAACGGATGGACCAAGAGGCGATCGTGAAGTCCATTCAGGAAACGGTCGCCTACATTCAAAGCTACGTACCGGGGTATCGGCTGCGCACCGAACCGCTGTTCGACGGCAACAAGGTGACGGTATTCCTGGAAGTCGAAGGGGCCGGGGATTATCTGCCCAAGTATTCCGGCAATTTGGACATCATGACGGCTTCCGCCGTCAAGGTGGCCGAGGAGTTGGCGCGGCACAGGCTGTCGGGAGCCGCGGCGCTTAAAGGGGTGAAGCAGGCATGAGTAAGATCGAACGCGATATTCTCCTCACCGAAGTCGCCTTGCGGGACGGCAGCCACGCGATCGCGCACCAGTATACGGTCGAACAAGTGACCCGCGCGGCGAAAGCGCTCGGGGAAGCTGGCGTGCCTTACATCGAGGTGTCCCACGGAGACGGATTGGGCGGCTCGACGCTCCAATACGGCTTGTCCCACACCGACGAAATGAAACTGATCGAAGCCGCCGTCAGCGCCAGCGGCGATTCCAAGATCGCCGTGCTGGTGCTGCCGGGCATCGGCACGGTGGCGGAGATGAAACAAGCGGCCTCGCTCGGCGTCAAGATGGCCCGCGTCGGCACGCACGTCACGGAAGCGGACGTCTCGGCGCAGCATATCCAGAAAGCGAAGGAGCTCGGGCTCGAAACCGTCGGATTCCTGATGATGTCGCACATGGCGCCGGTGGAGAAGCTCGTCGAGCAGGCAAAGCGGATGGAAAGCTACGGCGCGGATGCGGTGTACATGTTCGATTCCGCCGGCGCGCTGCTGCCCGATCAAGTGAGGGAGCGGGTCCGCGCTCTGCGGGAGAACGTCGGCGTGGACATCGGGTTCCACGGGCACAACAACCTTTCTCTCGCGATGGCCAACACGCTGGCCGCGATCGAAGAGGGGGCCAAACGCATCGACGGCAGCATCCGCTGTCTTGGCGCGGGAGCGGGCAATACCCAGACCGAAGTGTTGATCGCCGTTCTGGATCACTTGGGCATCCGGACAGGCATCGATCTATACCGGATCATGGACGTCGCCGAGGAAGTCATCGCGCCGCTCCTGCAGGTGCCGCAGGAAATCACGCGCGACAATCTGGTGCTGGGCTACGCCGGCGTTTATTCCAGTTTCCTGCTGCATGCCAAGCGGGCTTCCCAGCGTTTCGGCGTCGACTCGCGGGATATTTTGATCGAGCTGGGGCGCCGCAACGTCGTGGGCGGCCAAGAAGATATGATCGTCGACGTCGCGGCCGAGCTTGCCGGGTTGCGTCAAGGTTAACGCTCTAGGAGGAAGAGAAACCATGGATAGAGACGAAATACGCAAGTTAGGCCTTTATTTGCTGGACGCCCAGGAAAACCGCAGGGAAGTCCCCAAAATCACGAACGACTACCCGGACCTGACGGTCGGCGACGCCTATGAAGTGCAAGAGCAAATCGTGCACAGGAAACTGGAGCAGGGGCTGCGGATCGTAGGTCCGAAAATGGGGCTGACGAGCCAAGCGAAAATGAAGCAGATGGGCGTGAACGACCCGATTTACGGCTATATCTTCGACAATATGGTTGAATCCGGACCGGATATTTCGCTGTCCCGCTATATTCACCCCAAAGTGGAAGCCGAAATCGCGTTCGTGCTCGGAGAAGACATCCAGGGTCCGGGAATTACGGCTGCACAAGTGCTCTCGGCGACGAGATATGTACTGCCGGCGCTAGAGATCATCGACAGCCGCTACGAGAATTTCCAATTCACGCTGCCGGACGTGATCGCGGACAACGCTTCTTCATCCGGCGTCGTGTTCGGTTCGGTTATCAAACGTCCGGACGAATTGGAGCTCGATTTGCTGGGCGTGACGCTCAGCATCAACGGCGTGATCAAGGACCTGGGTGCCGGAGCCGCCGTCGTCGGCCATCCTGCCGCTTCCGTTGCGATGCTCGCCAACATGCTCGCACGCAAGGGATTAAAGCTGAGGGCCGGGGAAGTTATCCTCACCGGCGGCATCACGGGCGCGCTGCTGCTGAGCGAAGGCGACGTCGTGACCGCCCGGTTTGACGGGCTCGGATCCATCGAATTTACCGTGAAAGCCTGACAGAGGGGAGCTTGCGAATATGCCGATCATTAACATTCAACTCATGGAAGGCCGCCCGCCGGAGAAAATCAAGTCGTTGATCGTGAAAGTCACCGATGCGGTGGCCGAGGAATTGAATTCGCCGAAGGACCGGATCCGGGTGCTCGTCTCGGAAGTACCGAAGACGCACTGGGGAATCGGCGGCGTACCGGCCTCCGACATTCCGAACCGGTAACCTATGAACGATACCCATACGCATTTCATTCCTCCGCAGGCGATGGACTGGCTGCTCGATAACAGCATGAGGGTGAACGCCCAGTTTCGGAAGCAGCCGGGCAAGGCGGATTTTCTCAGCGTGAACGGCAAGTGGGAGTTCGAGCTGAAGGAAGCCTTCGTGAATCCGGAGCTCTATCTGGCGGAGCAGCGCGAGGCCGGTATCCTGCACTCGCTCGTATCGCCGATTCCGCAGCTTTTCCTGTACGATTTCGCGCCGGAAATCACGCTGGAGCTGTCGCGCTGCTATAACGACGGCATGGCGGATTGGGTGGGGAATCATCGGGACCGGCTTTCCGCGCTCGCCACATTGCCGATGAACGATCCGGAATCCGCCGCGCTTGAGCTCGAACGGGCGATGGGCCACGGGCTTCGCGGGGCGATCGTCGCCTCTTCGTGGTCGGGAAAGCTGCTGAGCGACGAAGCGTTCGCGCCCTTCTGGGAGACGGCGGACCGGCTGCGGGCCATCGTGTTCGTCCATCCGCTGCTTTGCGAGGACCCGCGCCTGCGGCAGAAAATGCTTCCGAATCTGATCGGCGTACCGTGGGAAACGACGGTGTGCGCCACCGCCTTGCTGCTGAATGGATACGCCGAACGTTACCCGGGCGCGAAAATCCTTCTGGCACACGGCGGCGGCTTCATGCCGTACCAGATCGGTCGGTTGTCCAAAGGCTGCGAGCAATGGCCGGCCGTGGCGGCTTCGCTCAGCGAATCGCCGATCGATGCAGTCAAACGCTTCTGGTACGACTCCGTGCTGTGGAGCGAAAGCTCCCTGCACCACTTGGTGCGTACCGCAGGCATTGATCGAGTGACGCAAGGGACCGATTATCCCTTCGATTTGTGCGAGTGGCCGCCGGCGAAGCTGGTCCGAAACGGGTTTGACTCTTTGATGAAAGTTTGAGGACGCCGAGTTGTTGCTTTTGAGCAATAACTCATCGGATTTGTCGGCGGTAGGACCCGTTTTATTGCTTTCGGACACTAAATCTCCTTAGATTTCCGATTCTGGGTGGAAAGATGAGGTTTTTATTGCCCAAATCAAATAACTTAGACAGATTTTGGCTCAAGTCTCCGAGTTATTGCTGAAAAGCAATAACTCGTGACGGCTCTTGCACTGGAGGTGACGCACGAATGGGGATCACGCGTACGCAAGTCGCAATCATCGGAGCCGGTCCGGCGGGTTTGCTCCTCGCGCATCAGCTTCATCAGATCGGCATCGAATCCGTCATCGTCGAGTCCCGGACCCGCGAGGAGATCGAGGGAACGATCCGCGCCGGCGTGCTGGAGCAAGGAACCGTTGACTTGATGAACCGTCTGGGCGTCGGGGATCGGATGATGAAGGAAGGCCATTTCCACGAAGGGTTCGAGCTGCGATTCAACGGTAAAGGACACCGGATCAACGCGCACGAACTGACCCAAGGAAAGTACATCACCGTCTACGCGCAGCATGAGGTGATCAAAGACTTGGTCGCGGCTCGCTTGCGGCAGGGGGGGACGATACACTTCAACGTCGGGGACGTAAGTCTGCACGACGTGGACGGCTCGTCGCCGAAAATCCGTTTCCGCCCCGACAAGGATGGAGAGCTTCAGGAAATCCATTGCGATTTCATCGCCGGATGCGACGGCTTTCACGGTCCGAGTCGGCCCGCGATTCCGCAATCGATCCGCACGGAATATCAGAAGCTGTATCCGTTCGGGTGGCTCGGCATCCTGACGGAAGCCCCACCCTCCGCGCTGGAGCTGATATACGCCAACCATGATCGAGGCTTCGCGCTCCTCAGCACGCGTTCTCCGCAAATTCAGCGGCTCTACCTGCAGGTCGACGCCAAGGATGACATCGCGAACTGGTCGGACGACCGGATTTGGAGCGAGCTGCACACGCGGCTGGAAACCAGGGAGGGGTTCAACCTCATTGAAGGCCCGATTTTCCAGAAGGGTATCGTGTCGATGCGCAGCTTCGTCTGCGATCCGATGCAATACGGCAGGTTATTCTTGGCCGGGGACGCGGCCCATATCGTTCCGCCGACTGGGGCGAAGGGTTTGAACTTGGCGGCGGCGGATACGCAATTCCTGGTCAGAGGGCTTGAGGCTTATTACAAGCAAGGCCGGCCGGATCTGCTCGAGCGTTATACCGAAGTTTGCCTGCGGAGAGTATGGAAGGCCGAGCGGTTCTCCATGTTCATGACGAACTTGCTGCATCGGAATTTCGACCATTCGCCGTTCGAGAGGCAAATCCAGCTCGCGGAGCTGGACTACGTGACATCGTCTAGGGCGGCGTCGGTGAGTCTTGCGGAAAATTACGTCGGTTTGCCGATGCAGTATGACTGATTTTCCGGGCATTTTCATGAAAGCGTTTCGATTTGAGTCTGAATCTCAAGGAGCGTAAATGAAGATGGAGAAAAGAAAAGGATGGCGGACGTACGAAAACGGCTTGGTTCTGATGATGTTCATCGTATTCGGTCTCGTGTTCTTCGAACGGCTGAACATTCTGTACCTGTTCCCGTACATGGCGCCCGATTTGGGCATGAACAACACACAGATCGGTTTGACCGTCGGGGTGCTTGGCATCGCTTGGGCCATCTCGACGATGGTGTTCTCCAGTTTGTCCGATTTCATCGGCTCCAAAAAAGGCATGCTGGTCGTCTTCATCCTGATCTTCTCCGTCGCCACGTTCCTGGGAGGACTCGTCGGCTCGCTCGGTTCGCTGCTGCTCGTGCGGGCATTCATGGGAGCCGCGGAAGGCCCGGTCGTGCCGCTCATTCAATCGATCGTCGCGGCCGAGTCGACGCCGCGGCGCAGAGGCTTCAACATGGGACTGATTCAAAGCGCGTCCAATCTGTTCGGCAGTGCCTTGGCACCGGTCATCGCCATCGGGTTGGCCACCGCGATCAGTTGGCGAAGCGCCTTCTATGTCACGGCCATACCGGCGTTCGTGATGGCCCTCGTGCTCATGAAGTTTCTGCGCAAGCCGGTTATCCATCCTGAGGCGGTCGGCCCGGAGGAAAACTCGAAGCCGACGCGGAAAGAGTTTTTCCAGCTGTTAAAACGGAGGAACATTTGGCTCGGGATGATTCTGTCGGTAGGCAACATCATGTTCTTGCTCAGCATTGCCACGTATCTGCCTAACCTTCTGATCGACGAGGCGAAATACAGCGACGGCGCCAGCTCGGCCGCGCTGGGCTTGTTCGGTCTCCTGATCTTCATCGGACAAGCGGCGGCACCGGCGATCTCCGACCGGATCGGCCGCAAGCCGACGCTGATCTTGTTCTCGTTCGTCGCCATTTTCCTGCCGATCGCGATCATCCTGTTCTATCAAAACTACGCCGTTCTTCTCGTTTGCCTGATCGTTCTGGCGCTCGGCAACGGCTATCAACCGCTCGTCGTCGCGATCATTCCCGCCGAATCCGTGCCGCGTAAATTCGCGGCCTCCTCAATCGCGATTCTGCTGCTCGTGGCTGAGCTTATCGGAGGTACGCTGGGTCCGGTCTTATCGGGCGTGCTCGCCGACAACTTCGGCCTTTCCGCTTCGATGTGGATTCCCATCGGAGCCGCGATCGCGGTGTTCCTTTGCTCGTTCGGTGTCCGCGAGACCGCACCGGTTAAGGTGCAACATGCGGTGCCGCCGCATCCGGACGTGACCGTATAGGATTCAGTCGCCGAAAAACCGCTCTCGACGGAGAGCGGTTTTCGTTTTCGGCAGTCGTACAACCCCTCCGGGCTGAATAAACTTGTACCATTCATCTTATACTCGGAGGGTGTTGAATGGGCGTTTTCCTCAGCTACATAATCCTAGGCTTATCGATTTCCGCGCCGCTTGGCCCCATTAACGCGGCCCAGATCGACAAGGGCATCAAAAACGGCTTCCTGCACGCCTGGCTGATCGGGCTCGGCGCGATGATCGCCGACATTTCTTACATGGTGCTCGTGTTCCTTGGGGTCGTCCATCTGGTCAACCAACCGTTCGTCAAAACGTTCCTTTGGCTCTTCGGCGCCTTCGTGCTTACTTATACGGGGGTAGAGAGCCTTTTGAAAGCCAAGGAAGTCCAGATCAACGAGGAAAGAAGCATAGCCTCCTTCGGCAAGACATTGCTGACCGGGTTTTTGATGTCCGCGTCCAGTCCGTTATCCATCCTGTTTTGGCTGGGCATCTTTGGGTCCGTCCTGGCCCAGACCGCTGCCGTCGCCGACCATTCCCAGTTGATATACTACAGCAGCGGCATCATCGCCGGTATCATGATCTGGGATTTCACGATGGCCGGCATCGCGGGCATTTTCCGAAAATACGTAAACCGGGGTTTTCTGACGGGGATATCGGTCGTTTCGGGCTTTTCCTTGATCGGATTCGGCGGCTACTTCGGGATCCAAGGCCTTCAGATGCTTCTCGCCTGAGCCTGAGGAACGAGACTTTCGCCGGATACGGCCCATGATGAAAGTGATCGCCGCGATGACCGCGAGAAAACAGAGACTGATCCACAAACCCGGCCGGCTGGTGGCATGGGATACGGTTCCGAGCATGGCCGTGGAGATGAGCGCGACCCCAATCCAACGTTTGATCTGCCCCCATCTCGTAAGCTCCAGGATTTTGCCCGCGGACATCAGGATGAACAGCCAGTTGAACAGCAGCATCAAACCGGCCGCCGTCGTGAAATATTCGTAGACGGTGCCCGGCATGGCGAAAGAAAACACGATCGAAGCGGCCATTCCGGCCGTCGTTAAACCGAGTGCCCGCAAAGGCCTCCGGCCATTTTTCTTGCCTAACGCGCGCGGCGCGTCGCCATCTTTGGCGAGCGTCACCATGATATTCGTGATGGCGAACAGCGAGGCGATCATCGTCGAGAAGCCCGCTAAAATGAATACGCCGTTAAACACGTGAGGCACGAACGGCAGGCGGAAATTCGCCAGCGACGCAACATAAGGGCTTTTTTTGGCCGGGAGCGCGCCCCATGGCATTAACCATGCCGCGAGTCCCAGCGACGCCAAGTAAATGACGGTTAGGACGGAAAGCATGACGCGGCCGGCTTTCGGCGCTTCTTCGGGACGGCGCAGGCGCATCGCCATCAAACCCATCACTTCGATTCCGCCGAAGGAATAGAAGGCGTAGATGAGCGAAGACCACCATCCCGTGAAGCCGCCCGGAAACGGCGGAGTGAAAGCCTGCCCCGGCGACGGAACGGGCTTTTTGGCATCCAGCCATCCGATTAAGGCGGAAGTGGCCAATCCGAGGAACAGCAGGATGGCCATGATTTTCAGGGCGGCCATGACATGCTCCACCCGCTCGAAACCTTTCGTGCCGGAGAATACGACGGCGAGACCGAGCACCGCGTAACCGGCCGCGAAAATCCATAGCGGGACTTGCGGGAACCAATAACGGCTGAACAACGACAACGCGGTCATTTGGCTGCCCGAGATAAGGATTTCCGCCGACCAATAGACCCAGCCGCTGGAGAACCCCGCCCAAGGCCCGAACGCTTTTTTGGCATACGAACGGAACGACCCTTCGACCGGCTCCTTGGCCGTCATTCGCGAAAGGGCGTCGAAGACGATATAGGTGGCCGCGGCCGCCCACAGGAAAGACAGCAAAATCGATGGTCCCGTCAAACGGACGCCGATGCCCGATCCGAGGAAGTAGCCGGTGCCGATCGTACAGGCGACCCCGAGCAGGGACAACTGCCACCATTTCATGGTTTTGTCATGATCCGCAGTGTTTTCGTGCGTTGAAGATGTTTTTGCCATGCGACTAACATGAATCCGCGCGGCGGATTTTATGCGCCCCGAAAAGGACTTTACCCGCACAAATCCCGGAACTGCTGCGGCGTCATCCCGTTCATGCGATGGAACAAGTTGATGAAATAGCTGCTTTGGGTAAAGCCCGACTCATAAGCGATCTGCTTCCATACGAAATGAACCCACCGTACGTGATATTGTTCGCAAGAAGCTATTATTTACACTCGATATAATCATTATAAAATGAAAGAGACGAGATGTTTAGACGCAATATTTTATCATGAATATCGACGGGGAGGATGCGGGGCGTGGCAAAAACGTTGAAGGAAAAGACCGTCCGTCTGGGCGCGTGCTATTACCCGGAGCAATGGGATGAGACGTTGTGGGAGGATGATTTCCGCCGCATGCGGGAGCTCGGCTTCTCGATCATCCGCGTGGCCGAATTCGCTTGGGCGTATATGGAGCCGGAGGAAGGAATGTTCCGGTTCGATCTATTCGACCGGGCGCTGGATGCCGCTCACCGGCACGGCCTCCAGGTTATTCTGGGCACGCCGACCGCCACGCCGCCGGCATGGCTGACGCACCGCTATGCGGAAACGCTGAACGCCACTTTGGAAGGTATTCCTTACCGGCATGGCATGCGGAGGCATTACAATTACAACAGTCCGGTCTATCGGCAGCTTTGCGCCCGGATCACCAGGGAAATGGCCGAGCACTTCAAGGACCATCCGGCCGTCGTGGGCTGGCAAATCGACAACGAGCTGAACTGCGAAGTCAACGTCTTCTATTCGGATGCGGACCATGCCGCGTTCCGCGGGTGGCTGGAGCGGAAATACGACACCCTGGATGCTCTCAATAAAGCTTGGGGTACCGTGTTCTGGAGCCAAACGTATACCGCGTGGGAGCAAGTCCATCTATCCAGGCCGACACCCGCCAACTCCCCCAACCCGCATCAGGCACTGGACGAGAAGCGGTTCATTTCGGACAGCGCGATCGAGTTCGCCCGCATCCAAGCGGATATTTTGCGGGAAGTCGTCGGGGAACGGCACTGGGTGACGACGAACGGCTTGTTCGGCCATCTCGATAGTCATCGGCTCACAGACGAGCTGCTGGATTTCATTTCTTATGACTCCTATCCGCAGTTCTCATCGATTTATCCGGACGAGGGACCGGATCCTTTGCTGGATCGAAAATGGAGCTGGAATTTGAGCGGCGTCCGTTCCATTTCCCCGAATTTTTGCGTGATGGAACAGCAGTCCGGACCGGGAGGATGGGTGAACCGGATCTCGATGGCTTCGCCGCGACCCGGTCAAATGCGGCTCTGGACGTATCAATCGATCGCTCATGGCGCCGATATGGTCCTTTATTTCCGTTGGCGCACGGCAACGTTCGGATCCGAAATCTATTGGCACGGCATCAATGATTATCACAACCGGCCGAACCGCCGCGTCCGTGAGGCCGCGCGCGTTGGCGAAGAACTCGCCCGGGTGGGCGAGAAGCTCGCGCAAAGCCGTTACGAAGCGGACGTCGCGATCGTCGGCGACTATGACAACGTTTGGGACGGGGAGTTCGACGAGTGGCATGGCCCGCTGACCGCCAAAAGCGTGAGTGCCTGGATTAAAACGCTGCAGCGGGAACATATCGCGGCCGATTCGCTCACGCTGACGGGGGAAACCGCGCTGGACGAGTTGCGGCGTTACCGCGTGCTGGTGTATCCGCATCCGGCCATCCTGACGGAGGCTGCCGCGACGCTTCTCCGTTCGTACGCGGAGGCCGGCGGCACCGTATTGTTCGGCGCACGTACCGGCTACAAGAACGAATTCGGACATACCCGCATGATGCCGTTCCCCGGGCTTGCCGCTTCCTTGTGCGGCGTGACGGTCGAGGATTTCACGCTCATTAAAGGAACCGTGCCGGCACCCTCGCTTCATTGGATTGGCGAGGAGTCTTCCTCTGCCGACACTCTTAAGGCCGACGGTTTCAACGATATCTTGAGCGTAGAGTCGGACGGCGTAAAAGTGATCGCCGAATACGCTTCCGATTATTACGCGGGCAAACCCGCCTTGACCGTGAACTCGGTGGGCCAAGGGCGCGTTTACTATTACGGCGCCGCCTTCAACGAAGCCGTCGTGCGCAAGCTTCTGCCGGAGCTGGGCCTGCGGACAACGGCGGCAGACGTCATTGACGCGCCTGCTGAAGTTGAGATCGCCGTCCGCCGTCATCCGGAGAGCGGTGAAGCCTTTATTTTCGCGCTTAATTATTCGAGAGAACCGGTAACGTTGCACTTGAAACGCAGCGTTGTCGATTTGCTGAGCGGAAACTCCCTGGAAGGGAATGTCGTGCTCGAGCCTTACGGAGTGTTGGTGTTGAACGAATGTCCATGACCGCTAGAAAGCTCGGCGGATTGTTTCCCGTAGACGCGGAGCAGGAAGCGGGAACGGAGATCCAGCCCCACGTTTACGCCTATTATTTCAAACAATGGCGGGATTTCCGAATGCCGGAGCCGCATCGCCACGAGTCGACGGAAATCATGTTCGTCATGAGCGGAACGTGCCGCGTCGAAGTGCTGGACAGTGCAGTCGAGCTCAAGAAAGGCGAGTTTATCGTGATCGGGTTCAATGTGCCCCACCGGCTGATAGTGGAAAACTCTTGCCGAATGCTGAACCTGGAGTTCGGCTTTCGGCCGGGAAACCTGGGGACGCTGTCGTTTCGACAACTGCGGGCGGGTGAACCCGAGCTTGAGGATTTGCTGGCGGAGCCGGCCCCTTATTTGGTGCTTCGGGATCCGGACGACGTCTACCATTCGCTCAAAAGCCTCGTCCTCGAGCTCGACGCTCACGGTACGCAGGGGAGCGGTTTGTCCCACGTTTTGTTCGCGCAACTGCTGATTCGGATCGCGAGACTGCGGGAAGAACAAGCCGCCGATCAAGGCCGGCCGGAGGACCGGTATGTCCGCCAGAGTCTAGATTTTTTGTCGCAAAACTACGACCGCGATATCCGCGTGACGGATGTGGCATCGGCGGTCAACCTGCATCCAGGGTACTTGCAGCGCATCTTCAAATCCGCCACGGGGCGGACGCTGATCGACGCGTTGACGGACATCCGCATGGAGAAAGCCAAAATGCTGCTGAAACAAACGAACATCCCCGTGACCGAAATTTACGATTACGTAGGGATCCGGAGCCGCCAGTATTTTCACGCCGTGTTCAAGAAGCATACGAACCGGACGCCGCTCGAATACAGGCAATCGGAGGGCGTGCAGCTTTGGGGCTATTGAGGTGAAAACGCATAAAAAAGTGAGGATTTCTGACAGTAGGCGGCCCATCGGGTTTCGTTTTCGATAACGTTGCTTTCGCTTCTCTTGCTAGAATGGGGGTGTAACCGAAGAGTTCGGTCCATCGCCATGGAGGAGGAGATCGGAGTGTCTTTCAAAATCGCGTTCATCGGAGCAGGCAGCATCGGATTTACCCGCGGACTGCTGCGGGACTTGCTTAGCGTACCGGAAATCAGCGGAATCGAAGTGGCTTTTACGGACATCAGCGAGCATAATCTTCAAATGGTCACGGAACTATGCCGGCGGGATATCCGCGAGAACGGCCTGGCCGTTCCGGTCACAGCCACGACGGATCGCAGGGAGGCGCTTCGCGGAGCTAAGTACGTGATCTGCACGATCCGGGTGGGCGGACTGGAAGCTTTCGCGACCGATGTCGACATTCCGCTGAAATACGGAGTCGACCAGTGCGTAGGCGATACGCTTTGCGCCGGCGGGATCATGTATGGCCAGCGCGGAATCGCGGCGATGCTGGACATTTGCAAGGATATTCGGGAGGTCGCGGCTCCGGATGCGCTGCTGCTCAATTACGCGAATCCGATGGCGATGCTGACATGGGCTTGCAACAAATACGGGGGCGTCCGCACCGTAGGTCTCTGCCACGGCGTGCAGCACGGTCATGAGCAAATCGCGGAAGCGTACGGCCTTCCGAAAGAGGAAGTCGACATCGTCTGCGCGGGGATCAATCATCAGACCTGGTATATTCAGATCCGGCACAAGGGCAAGGATCTCACGGGCGGCTTGCTGGAAGCGTTCGAGAAGCATCCGGATTTCAGCCGGACGGAGAAGGTGCGGATCGACATGCTCCGCCGGTTCGGGTACTACAGCACCGAGTCGAACGGACACTTGAGCGAGTACGTCCCCTGGTATCGCAAACGCCCGGATGAGATTCAAGATTGGATCGACTTGGGAAGCTGGATCAACGGGGAAACGGGGGGCTACCTCCGCGTCTGCACGGAAGGCCGCAACTGGTTTGAGACCGATTTTCCGAATTGGATGAAGGACCCGGCGCTGAAATACGCATCGGAAGAGCGCAGCCGCGAGCACGGCTCGTATATCATCGAAGGCCTGGAAACCGGAAGGGCCTACCGAGGCCATTTCAACGTCGTCAACAAGGGGGTCATCTCCAACTTGCCGGACGACGCGGTCATCGAGGCCCCGGGCTATGTGGATCGAAACGGCATCTCCATGCCGCTTGTAGGGGAACTCCCATTGGGACCTGCCGCAGTGTGCAATGTCAGCATTTCCGTTCAACGGTTGGCGGTGGAAGCCGCGGTTCACGGCGACGACCGTCTGCTGCGCCAGGCTTTCATGATGGATCCGTTGGTCGGGGCGGTGTGCAATCCGAACGAAATTTGGCAAATGGTCGATGAAATGCTGGTCGCCGGGGAACGATGGCTGCCTCAATACGGAGAAGCCATCGCGGCCGCGAAGAAGAGATTGGCGGAAGGGCCGCGCGTCGCGACACGGGAGGGTTATCGAGGCGCCGCGCGTTTGCACGTCAAGACGATGGACGAGATGAAGCAGGACCGGGACGCCGCGAACAAAAACGCCGGCGCGTCCGACAAAGGACAAGATCGAGCGTTTGCATAATAGCGGGAAACCCCTGTCGGCCGGCAGGGGTTTTCGTTTTCCGCAGTTTCCAAGGGTCGCCAATTTTGCTATGCTTGGGGTGATCCACGGATGAACAGCGGAAAAGGTGAGCCATTTGAAAACGGTTACGGTCTATGATATCGCAAAGGAAGCCAACGTGTCCGTGGCGACCGTCTCCAGGGTGCTGAACAACACGGCCCCCGTCAAGAAGGAAACGAGAGACCGCATTACGGAGCTGATCAACAAGTACCAGTTCCAGCCGAACGCCCTCGCCAGAAGCTTGAGCAAGAAAGAAACCGGCATGATCGGCATCATCCTCCCCGACATCACGAATCCTTTTTTTCCCGAAGTGTTATCCGGATTCGACCGGGAAGCCCGAGACAACGGTTACACCTATTTTCTGTGCGATACGGTCTCCGCGAACGGCGACATGGCGGACCAGTACGGTCGGGAATCCCAGTATTTGAGCGCGCTGAGCGAGAAACAAGTGGACGGAATCGTCATGCTCGGAGGGAGAGTGGATCTGGCCAAACCGAGGGAAGAGCTGACGTCGGAAGTGCTGGAGATCGGCAAACGGGTGCCCGTTCTGCTAATTAACGGAGACTTGCCCGGAACGTCGCTTCACCGGGTGTGCATCGATGAACGCCTCGGCGCCGAGCTCGCAACCAGGCACTTGATTGAGCTGGGACACCGGGACATCGCGATCGTTGGAGGCTACCCCCATATGAGGAATACGATCCAGCGCACGGCGGGCGCGGTCAAAACGATGCAGCAGTACGGGCTCAAGGTGCGCAAAGAGTGGGTGCTTGGCGACGGATTTTCCGTGGAGAGCGGGGTAGGGTTCATTCGGCAGCTGCTCGAGCAGCGGGAACGTCCGACCGCCGTCTTCTGCATGAACGACCTGGTCGCGATCGGCGTGATGAAGGGCGCGTACAAAGCGGGATTAAGCGTTCCTGGCGATCTCTCGATCGTGGGATACGACGACATTCCGTTCGCCTCGGCGAGTACGCCGGAGCTGACGACCGTTTCGCTCAAGGCGAATGAACTCGGCCGCACGGCCGCGCAGATCCTGCACCAGTTGATCAGCAAGGAGAAAGTGCGCAAGACGTCGATCCTCCAGCCCGAATTAGTCGTTCGCGAAACGACGGCGCCCCGTTGATACGCAGACCGCGCAAGAAATCACAACTTTTGAACAAATAATTCCACCAGATTTTGAATGGTTGATATTGACAGTGATGCACCAATATCATTAAACTGTATTTGAAAGCACTTACAAAACGCATTTATGAAACCCGTTTCATTCATCCGACCTCATGGCTGCCGACTTCCCTGGGCTTCTCAAGATAGAGGAATGGAGAAATGGGTCTCTATTTGCCGATTTGTGAAACGGGTTTCATGAAACGGGTTTCATTATTCATTCCGCAGACCGGAAGGAGCTTATACGATGAACGGAAGCGTGCATACGGAACCCGCCGTCCGTTTCACCCGCAACGCGGTGCGCATTAACGGGGAATCCGTTGTCCTGCTCTGCGCCTCGCTTTTTTATTTCCGGATCCCGCGCGAGTCGTGGCGGGAGAGAATGGATCAGGTCAAAAGCATGGGTTACAACGGCATCGACGTTTATTTCCCGTGGAATTTCCACGAGAAGCGGGAAGGGGAATGGGATTTTACCGGTGACAGGGATGCGGAGGAGTTCCTTCGTCTCGCAGCGGAAGCGGGTTTATGGGTGGTTGCCCGGCCCGGTCCCTATATCTGCTCCGAGTGGGACGGCGGCGCCCTTCCCGCTTACCTTCTCACGAAGCCGGGCATCCGGCTCAGGGATAACGATCCGCTGTTTCTTCAGTACGTGGCCGAATGGTATGGCCGGATCCTGTCCATCATCGGGCGCCACGAGTTGAATGGAGGCGGCTGCGTCGTATGCGTGCAGCTGGACAACGAGCTTGATTTTTACGGTTGCGCCGATCCTCAAGGATACATGGAACGGCTGAGAGATCTGGCTGCGGCAAACGGCATCTCGGTTCCCTTGATCGCATGCGCCGGCCAAGGAGGGTTACTCGAAGCTTCGGGATTCGCGGAAGGCGTTATGCCGACCTGCAACTTCTACCCGAACGACCGCGATCCGGAGTTCGAACGCAAGGTGCTCCATTACCGGAATGTTTTGGCCGACAAGGATTTCCCGCTTCTCGTGACGGAGACGAACCGAAGCCACTTTCTGCTCCGCAGGCTGCTTTCCGGCGGCGCGAAGCTGCTCGGTCCTTATCTGCAAGTTTCGGGCACGGACTTCGGATTCACGAACGCGACGAACAATTGGGGCAAACCGCTCGCCTTTATGACTTCCGATTACGATTTCGGCGGCATGATTTCCCCGGAAGGCCATCTGCGCGAGGAAGCGTATGAAGGCCGGCTGCTCGGCAGGCTGATCCGAGCATACGGTACATCGCTCGCGGAAGCCGTGCCGGAATCGCTGGAGGCGTGGTCTTTAAAAGACAACGGCGGCAAGGAAGACGGTCTGTTCGGCCCGTTTGCCTTGCGGTTGGGCAGCGGGGGCGGCAGCCTGATTTTCCTGACGAACGGTACCGACGCCGCGAAGGAAGCCGTGCTGCAAGAAGCGAACGGCAGCACCATTCCCCGGCAGGGTACGATCAAGCTGGCCGCCGGCCGATCGCTTGCGCTGCCGGCGAATCTTGCGCTCTCGACGTGGAATTTGCCGGGCAGCCTGGCGTATTCCACCGCGGAACTTTACCACGCCGAGCAGTTGGCAGCCGGTACGTTGCTTGCGTTCCATACGGATGACGCGCCGGGCGAAATCGTGCTCGACTTCCCGCAAACGGCTCAAATCGCGACCGATGGCGGCGTATCGGCCGACAGGCTGGGAGAAAGGCTCCTTATCACGTTTAACGGCAAAGACCCAGGGAGATGCGTGTTGACCACGGAAGATGAACGAGCTTTGACGATCGTGATTACCGATCGAATGGCAGCCCTTTATCTTGAAGCGGTGTCCCCGTCGGGTTCTATGGTCTTGGCCGAACCGAAGACGGGCGGCGTCTATGCCGATACCGGATTGACGGTGGATTGGACATTATCGATCAGCGACCCAGCCGTAACGCCCACGGAGGCGACAGCCGTCTCCAGCGGGCAAGCTCGTGCCGAGCACCTGGAAAACTTGGGGGTGTATCGAGGATTCTCCTGGTACGGAGCGACCGTTCGCCTGCCGGAACACAAACGGCTTCAAGGCTTCCTCGTCCGCCAAGCCGGCGACGTCGTGTCGCTATATGCCGGAGGACGATACGCCGGAACCGTCGTGCCGGGAGGCGGGAGCACCTTCTTGCCTCACGAGACTCGCACCGAGGAAATCCTGCCGCTGCAGGCGCGGGTGGAGATCTGGGGGCACACGAATTTCGACGACCTCCGGCTTCCTGGTTTGAGGCTTAACGCCTTAAAAGGGTTAACCGGCATCACGGCCGTCACCGACGTCAAGGAGATCACCTCCAACTGGCGAGTGTGCCGGGCCAAGGACGACTCGTTCGCCATTCCGGAGGAGAATGCGGATGATGGGGAATGGCCGGTCGTGGGCTTCGGCGGATGGCTGTCGTCCGACCATCCCGCTTACGAGATATACCGCCGTGAATTCGAAGTCTCCGCGGAAGCCGACTCGTGGACGGTCCATTTCGAGGGCCTTCAAGCGCTGGCGAAACTCAGCGTGAATGGACGTGTACCGGTCGAAATACATCCGTTCGATCCTTACGTCGATCTCACGCCTTACGTCGTACCCGGCGACACCCTAGCGTTTACCGTTTTCCTGCAGAAAGTGTTGGGCTTGCCGACCGGACGCGTTCGAGTATACGAAGGCTTCGAGGCCGGCGATTACACCGTCCGAGCCGGAGAGGAACCGGAGCTGCAGGCTCACGCGAAAGCGGCCAAGCAAAGCGGCCACATCCAACAGTTGCCGATCCAACTCGAGCCGGGAGCGACCGCTTGGCTGTCCGGCGCCGTCGCCAACTCGGCTGCCAACAACGGATGGCGCGTGAAAGTTGAGGGCAGCGGACTGAAATTGACCGTCTTCTTCGCCGACAGGGTCGTCGGGCGGCTGTGGCTGCCGGGCGGCGCCGCGAGGCCGGTCATGACCGGCGGAAGTCCCGACTCGTTCTACCTCCCGGGTCCTTGGTTCGACGACGCCCGGCAAGAGTTATCGATTCTGCTGGAAGCGGTGGACGCCGAATCGCCGGGCCGGTTGGTTTCTCTGGACTTTATCCCTGTCTGAGGAGGTGTTACCCGTGGAGATCGTAACCGAGCGATTGCCTGCGACGAAGCCGAAAACGACGCTTGCCGCCAAAACGAAGCAGCTATGGAACGACAGGACTTTAATGCTCATGTGCTTGCCCGCCATCGTGTTTTTCCTGGTCATGTCTTACTTGCCGATGCCGGGCCTCTACCTTGCGTTCGTGAATTTCAACTACTCCGACGGCATGTTCCGCAGCCCTTTCGTCGGCATGGACAATTTCGAATTCCTCATCCATTCCGGTACGCTCTGGCGGCTTACCTTCAACACGATCGCCTACAACCTCGCCTTCATCGTTTTCGGCAACGGGCTGCAGATCCTGATCGCCATCCTGCTGAACGAGCTGCGGACGAGATGGTTCAAGAAGTTCACGCAGTCGCTCATGTTTTTGCCTTATTTCATTTCCTTCGTGCTCGTCGGACTGATCGCCTATAACATCCTGAGCTACGAATACGGATTGCTCAACAGCGTCCTGAAGTCGCTCGGCGCCGACCCGATCCAGACCTACTCCAATCCGAAAATTTGGCCGTTCATCATTCTCGTCACTTTCTTGTGGCAGTCGACGGGTTATGGCTCCGTGGTGTATTTCGCGGCGATCATGGGCCTCGACTCGGAAATCCTCGAAGCGGCGGAAATCGACGGCGCGAACGCCCTGCAGCGCATCCGCTACATCGTGCTGCCTTGGCTGAAACCGACGTTCATCATCCTGCTGCTGTTCTCGCTCGGCGGCATTTTGCGCGGCAATTTCGGGCTGTTCTACAACCTCGTCGGCGCGAACAACTCGGCGCTGTTCAATTCGACGGACATTATCGAGACGTTCGTTTTCCGCTCGCTGATGAACAACTTCAACTTCCCGCTCGGAAGCGCCGTCAGCCTGTATCAGTCGGTATTCGGCTTCTTCATCGTGGTGACCGCCAACTGGCTCGTCAAGAAAATGTCTCCGGAAAATACGCTGTTCTAGTCGGAAGGAGGGAGGGCTTATGGCATCCACGACGGCCCGCCGCCGAGGGAACGATTTCACGTCCGCGGCGGTACGCGGATTCGGCTACGCGCTGATCGGCCTGTTCGCGCTTTTCTGCGTGCTTCCGTTTTTTCTGGTCCTGGGAACCTCGTTCACGGCGGAGAAGACGATCACCTTGCACGGCTACAATTTATGGCCCCGTGATTTCAGCACGTTCGCGTACAAAATCGTGTTCGAAAATCCGGATCTTATCGTCGGGTCCTATGCCGTCACGGTCTGCATCACGATCGTCGGTACGGCGATTGGACTGTTCATCGTCGCGATGACCGGCTACGCGCTGCAACGTCCGGACTTTCGGTCACGCAACGCCATCTCGTTTTTCATCTACTTCACCACCCTGTTCCAGGGAGGCGTCGTCCCGTTCTACATCATCATGACCCAATGGTTCCAACTCAAGGATAACTACCTGTCCGTCCTGTTGCCCGGCTTGATGACGCCTTTTCTCATCATCATGATGAAAAGCTTCGTCAAATCCATTCCGCACGCCATTACCGAATCCGCCAAAATGGACGGCGCCGGCGACTTCCGCATCTTCATGAGCCTGATCCTCCCCATGACCACGCCCGCGCTGGCCACGATCGGATTGTTCATCGCGATCGGCTACTGGAACGAATGGTACAACGCCATGCTGTTCCTTTCTCCCAACATGAGCTACAGACCTTTGCAGCTTTTCTTGTACAACGTGGTGACGAGCGCCGACTTCGTCCGGAACTCCTCGGTCGCTTCGAACATCCAGCCCCGCGACATGCCGCTCGAATCGATGAAAATGGCGACGGCGGTCGTCGCGACGGGTCCCGTCATTTTGTTCTACCCGCTCGTTCAACGGTTTTTCATTCAAGGGATTACGGTCGGTGCGGTCAAAGGCTGAACGGTTGTCGCAGGCAGGGCAGGCCTTGTCTGTTCAATACAACAATATTTTCGAAAAAGGGGAGGCAAAGGTGTGAAGAATTTATCGTTTCGCAAAATGTTGGGCGGGGTCTTGGCGGCCGTGCTCGCACTCAGCCTTGCGGCTTGCTCGGGCAGCAAAAATTCGGCCGATTCGACGGACAAAGGCAGCGACGGAGGCAAAGCGTCCGCTTCGGGATCCGCGTCCACGGACAACGGGGCGATCGACACCTCGAAGTTCGTCACCGTCTCGTACGTCATGCTAGGCAACAAGCCGACGAACGGCCAGTTCGAGAAGGTCATGGAGAAAGTCAATGCGCTTCTCAAACAGAAAGCGAATGCGAACCTGGAAATCAAATGGGTGGAATGGGCGGATTGGCAGACGAAATACAACTTGCTGCTCGCTTCCGGCGAATCGCTCGATCTGATCACGACCGCCACGGACTGGCTCGACGCATGGCCGAACGCGCAGAAGGGCGCCTTCATGGCGCTGGACGACTTGCTGCCGAAGTATGCGCCGCTCACTTGGCAAGAGGTGCCGCAGGAAGATTGGGCGGAAACCAAATACAAAAACCAGATCATGATGATCCCGGAAGATCATTACACGCAATGGGTCAACCATGGATTCATTTACCGCGGCGACTGGGCGAAGGAACTCGGCATTACGTCGCCGATCAAGGACTTCGAGACGCTGGGCCAATACTTCCAGGGCATCAAGGATAAGAAACCGGGCGTCATTCCGTGGGATTCGGAAGGGACCAACCTGGAGATGTTCGACGGTTACGTGAATTCCTACAGCGATGCGATCTCCCTGCCGGTCAGCACCGGGCCGATCGGTATCTTCTATGCTCCGTCCTACGACCAGAAGTTCACGGCCGGCAGCCCGGTGTTCGAAGACACCTTCCTGAACTTCGCGAAGCTGATGAAGGAGTGGGGAGACAAAAGCTACTGGCGCCAAGACGTGCTCAGCTACAAAGGCGACGCCAAAACCGCGCTGGAAGCAGGCAAGTCCGGAGGCGTCGAGCATCACACGCAAACCTTCCTGGGTGAAAGGTACAAGATGGACCAACTGCAGCCGGGCTCCGAATTGCAATTTTTCCCGTGGTCGGCGACAAGGAACAATCTCGTCTCGATGTCCATCACGCACGGCGCGACCGCGCTCGGAGCGCACAGCAAAAATCCGGAACGCGCTCTGATGGTGTATGATCTGCTTCGCCAGGATCCGGAAATTTACAAATTGTTCAACTATGGCATCGAAGGCGTGCAGTACGTGGTGAAAGACGGCAAGCGTTACCGCCCGGACGGATACGATGTCCAGAAGGATGACTTCTATTCGGACTTCTGGGGAGGCCGAATCGACAAGAACGAGATTCCGGACGGCACGTTGTGGGACGGCTACAAGGATTTGTACGCCTCCTACGACCAAATCAAAAAGCCTTATCCGTACGGCCGGTTCGTCTTCGACAAAAACCCGGTCAACAACGAACTGACGGCCATCACGCAGGTGGTCAGCCAATCGCTTCCTGCCATCGTGTTCGGCAAAGCCGGCGATCCCGAGAAAGCGGTGAACGATTTCCGGAACCAGCTGAAGTCCGCGGGCTACGATAAAGTGGTGGCGGAGCTGCAGAAGCAGCTGGATGCGTACAAACAGCAAATCGGAGGGTAAGCAACGGAACCGAAAGTATAATTAAAATGCCGGAGGCCTCCATCCCGCTAAGATGGAGGCCTCGCCTTTTCAAACTTGCCGTACCTATTCCTCAATCGTTTTTACGGTTTCTCCTTCTATTAAAACGGGTTCGTAATAGGTGGTGGCGGGCAAGTCTTTTTTGCCTTGTAAGCTTTTGATGACCCAATCCGCCGCGTCGCGCCCCATTTGTTCTTGGGGGTGCGTCAGCGTCGTGAGCTTGATGTTCGCGTTTTTGGCGATATACGAGTTGTCCTGGCCGATGACGGATAGCTCGTCCGGAATGGAAATCCCCAGTTTTCTGCAGACGTTTACGACTTCCAAGCCGACCTCGTCGTTGTAACACACCAGCGCGGTCAATTCGTCCCGGTAACCGACCAGAAACTCTTCCAAATCGGCAGACAGATCCGGCTTCGTGTCCGTATCGAAAGAAAGCACGTGTTCGGGGCGGAACCGTAATTTGGCTTCCCCAAGCGCTTTAATATAGCCTTTCATTCTATATTTCCCCTGCAAATCATCCATTTTGGCGACAATCCCGATCCGGCGATGTCCTTTCGCGATCAGTTCCCGCGCTGCGAGGTAGCTGGACTGCACGTCGTCCAGACAGAAGAACGGAACCTCCAGCTCTTCATAGTAGGCATTGATCATCGTGAACGGAACCTCTTGCTCCTTAAACGACAGGTAGTAAGCGATGTTGGGGTTGTATACGTTGCTTCGGGTCGGCTCGACGATCAGTCCGTCCACGCCGTAGGAGAGCATCATCTCGAGCGCCTTTTTTTCCTGCGCGATATCGTTATTCGTACTCGCTAACAGCAAGGAATAATTATCTTCGTTTAACCGGCTTTCGATTCCCCGGATGATGGAGGGGAAAATGTAATCCGAAATATAAGTCGTGATGACGCCGATCGTCCTTTTCATGGCTTTCCCGCCCGACCTGGAGCGATATTGGCCGCTGACGTAAGTGCCGGATCCCTTCTCGCTTCGGAGAAACCCCTCGTTCGATAACTCCAGAATCGCCTTCCGCACCGTCTGCCGGCTGACGTCGTAGTTTTCCTGCAAAGCGGACTCCGTCGGAATTTGATCGCCGGTTTTGTACGTTCCCGACAGGATATGGCTCTTAATATCATCGATGATGACCTGATACTTCGGCTTCACGCCATCCACTACTTTCGTTGTCGTTTAAAGAGTTGTACGTACATATTCTAACATGAAACGTTCGTAACGCAAATGTAACGTTTGTTTTATGTAGGTATAACTATTATGTACGATTGACAAATGTACGTACAAATAAATATACTTAGGCTGTCAGTAAGGGAAAGCGCCTTCTTTGAATGGGAAGCAAGCAGGGAGGAGCCATAGGTGCGCATGAATGATGACGTAAATTTGAAAGAAGCGATCTTGAACGGAGACACTTCGCTGGGCATTGAGTTCGGTTCTACGCGGATCAAAGCGGTGCTGATCGATCGTCGTTTCGAGACCCTCGCATCGGGAAGCTACGAGTGGGAAAACCAGCTGAAAGACGGATATTGGACGTACGACCAGGTGGACATCATTACCGGTCTTCAAACCGCCTATCTCGAATTGAAGCGGGAAGTGGAACGGAATTACGGAATCACCCTCCGGACCGTGGGCTCGATCGGGTTTTCGGCCATGATGCACGGTTATTTGGCATTCGACAGCTGGGGTGAGCTGCTGGTGCCTTTCCGAACGTGGCGCAATGCCACGACCGGCGCGGCGGCAAGGGAATTGACGGACTTATTCCAATTCAATATTCCAGAGCGTTGGAGTATTGCACACTTGTATCAAGCGATTCTAAACCAAGAGGAACACGTGCCTCGCATTCAATTCGTGACCACGCTGTCCGGATACATTCACTGGCTGCTGACCGGCCATAAAGCGATCGGCATCGGCGACGCTTCCGGCATGTTCCCGATTGAGGAAGCCAGCCGCAATTATCACCCCTTGATGGTCAAGCAATTCAATGAGCGGATCGCGGCCAACGGTTACCCGTGGCAACTGGAGGATATCCTTCCCAAGGTTTATCTCTCCGGTGAGAGCGCCGGCGAATTGACGGCAGCGGGAGCCGGCATTCTGGACCCGGCCGGGGATCTGCAGCCCGGCATTCCGCTGTGTCCTCCGGAAGGAGATGCCGGGACGGGCATGGTGGCGACGAACAGCGTGAGGAAGCGTACGGGCAACGTCTCCGTAGGCACTTCCGTTTTCGCGATGATCGTTTTAGAGAAAGAGCTTTCCAAGGTCTATCCGGAGATCGATCTGGTGACGACGCCGAACGGCAGTCCGGTCGGCATGGCGCATGCCAACAACTGTTCCAGCGATCTCAATGCCTGGATGGGATTGTTCCGCGAATTTTCCGAGGCGATGGGATACGCCGCGGATTCCGGGAAATTGTTCGGCGTGTTGTTGAACAAGGCGTTGGAAGCCGACCCGGACGGCGGCGGATTGCTCAGCTATGGTTATCTCTCGGGCGAGAACATTACGGGATTGGAGCAAGGCCGGCCGTTGTTCGTTCGCTCGCCCGAAAGCAACTTCAATCTGGCCAATTTCATGCGAACGCACCTATTCGCCGCTTTCGGCGCGTTGAAGCTCGGCATGGACATTTTGACCGGCAGCGAACAGGTGGCCATCGACAGCATCATGGCGCATGGCGGCCTCTTTAAGACTCCCGTCGTCGGGCAAAAAATGCTGGCCGCCGCGCTGAACGTCCCGATCTCGGTGATGTCCACGGCCGGCGAAGGCGGAGCATGGGGCATGGCGCTCCTGGCCTCTTACATGGTCAACAAGGATCAAGAAGAAAGCTTGGAAGACTTCCTCGAACGGAAGGTCTTCCGTGATGCCGAAGGACAGCAGATGGCTCCGGATCCGGCGGACGTCCAAGGGTTTGAAGCCTTCATCGATCGCTACCGAGCGGGGCTCGCCATCGAACAGGCTGCCGTGGACCATTTGCTGGAGAACGGGAGGGGCTAACGTTGTTAGAACGACTGAAAGAAGAGGTTTATCAAGCCAATTTGGATTTGCCGAAGCACGGACTCGTGAAATTCACTTGGGGCAATGCGAGCGCCATCGATCGGGAAAGCGGTTTGTTCGTGATCAAGCCGAGCGGAGTCAGCTACGAAAAGATGAAGCCGAGCGACATGGTGGTTGTCGATCTCGACGGCCAAGTGGTGGAGGGAACGTTCAGGCCTTCTTCCGATACCGCGACTCACGCCGTATTGTACAAACATTTTCCGAAAATCGGCGGCATCGTGCACACTCATTCCACTTGGGCTACCATTTGGGCGCAAGCGGGGCTGGATGTTCCCGTCATGGGTACGACGCATGCGGACACTTTCTACGGTGCCGTCCCTTGTGCCCGGTTCTTGAACCAAGAGGAGATCGACCGCGGGTACGAAGCGGAAACGGGCCGTGTCATCATCGAAACGTTCGAGCAACGCGGACTGGATGTGATGGCAATTCCGGCCGTCCTGCTTCAAGGGCATGCGCCATTCACTTGGGGGAAAAACGTGAACAAGGCGGTTGAGCACAGCGTCGTGCTGGAAGAGGTTTGCAAAATGAATTTGTACGCGCGGCAACTCAACCATTTTGCCAAAGAACTGCCGCAAGGCATTCTGGATAAACACTATCTCCGGAAACACGGGAAAGACGCCTACTACGGGCAAAAGTAACGGACTTATCCATCATTAAATACGAGAAAAGAGGATGATCGGGATGTCGGCAACAGCAGCGAAACAGTTTTGGTTCGTCGTAGGTTCTCAGCATCTGTATGGGGAAGAAGCGCTGGCGGAAGTGAAAGCTCACGCCCAGACGATGACGGATGCCTTGAATAACAGCGGCGTGCTGCCTTATCCGCTTGTTCTGCAGGATTTGGCGGTCAGCGCGGATAAAATCACGAGCATCATGAAAGAAGTCAACTATCGCGACGAGGTGGCGGGCGTCATCACGTGGATGCATACGTTCTCTCCGGCGAAAATGTGGATTCGCGGTACGAAGTTGCTGCAGAAGCCGCTGCTTCACCTGGCTACCCAGTACAATGAAAGCATTCCTTGGGCCACGATCGACATGGACTTCATGAACCTGAACCAAGCCGCTCACGGCGACCGCGAATACGGCTTCATCAATGCCCGTCTGAAGAAACAAAATAAAATCGTCGTCGGCTATTGGGAACGTCCGGAAGTGCAGCAGCAAATTGCGGAGTGGATGGACGTTGCGGTTGCTTACAATGAAAGCTTCAACATCAAAGTCGCCCGTTTCGGCGACAACATGCGCAACGTCGGCGTAACGGAAGGCGACAAGGTCGAGGCGCAAATTCAATTCGGCTGGACCGTCGACTACTACGGCATCGGAGATCTCGTTCAATACGTCAATGCCGTTAAGGAACAGGAAATCGATGAGTTGATGGGTCAATATGCGGAGCTGTACGAATTTGATTATGGAACGCGTAGCAAAGAGTCTTGGGAAGCCAGCGTCAGAGTCCAAGCCGGCTATGAGATCGCCCTTAAACGCTTCTTGGACGAGAGAGGGTATAACGCGTTTACTTCGAACTTCGAAGATTTGCATGGGATGAAGCAGCTTCCCGGGCTGGCCGTCCAACGTCTGATGGCCCAAGGCTACGGCTTCGCCGGCGAGGGCGACTGGAAGACGGCCGCTCTCGACCGCCTGCTGAAAGTGATGAGCCGCAATCAAAACACGGGCTTCATGGAAGATTACACTTACGAGATGGCGGCCGGCCAGGAAGCCATCCTGCAATCCCACATGCTCGAAGTGGATCCGTCCTTGGCAAGCAACAAACCGAAAATCGTCGTTTCCCCGCTCGGAATCGGCGGTCGCGAAGATCCGGCGCGCCTGGTATTCGACGGCAAAGCCGGCGAGGGCGTCGTCGTATCCATGGCGGACTTCGGCACTCATTACAAGCTGCTGATCAACGAGGTTTCCGCCTTCGAGCCGACGGTTTCGGCTCCCAAGCTTCCCGTAGCCCGCGTCCTGTGGAAAGTGAAGCCGAACTTCCAAGACGGAGTGAAGGCCTGGATCGAGAACGGCGGCGGCCACCATACCGTCGTTTCCCTGAACCTGACGACAGATCAAATCGTCACCTACGCGAAGCTGGTGAACTTGGAGTACGTCGTCATTAAGTAATCCAGACTCAAGCGAGAAAAAAACCGTATTCCGGAAAATGGAGGTTTCCATTTTACCGGGATACGGTTTCTTTATTGACCTCCGACAAGCCCGTATCCTCAATAGGCGGTACCGGTTTTCCTTGGGCGGCGTCCATCAGCCTTTGCACGAGGTGCCGGCTCATCTCGGCTTCGTTCAGCGAGACCGCGGCGGTAATTTGGCCGTTGGACAACGCTTCCCGGATCTCGTCCGTCAGGCCGAACGTGAAGGAGTATCGGTTTAGCCCCTGTGCTTTCCACACCAGCACCGATTGGGGTCCGGAGACGACATCGAGGCTCGCGAACGCGTCGAAATGCGGATGCTCGTCGATCATTTGCTCGAGGTCGGACAGAGCTTTGGCGTCGCTGCCTTCATTGTAGCGGACCTCCAGCACCTGGATGTCCGTGTTGGCGTTCAAGTAGGACAGCAAGCCGTCCAACCGAAGCTTCAGACTCTGCATCCGCCCCATGCCGGTCTCCACGAGAACCATGCCGCGGCCTTGCAGCTGCTTGTCGAGCAGCTGACCCAGCCGGATGCCGGCCTGCCGCTGATCGGTACCGACATAACCGAGCCGCTTGCTGCCGGGGGAGTCGGATTCGAAGCAGATGACCGGAATGCCGTTCTCGACGGCTTTGTTAATCACGGGGACGAGCGCGTCGGAATCAACCGGATCGATCGCGATGGCGTTCACCCGCTGCTTGATCATCGTCTCCATCATGCGGATCTGCTGCTCCAGGTTGGCTTCGTCCGGCGCTTTGACCACGAGTTTGACGCCGAGCGGTTCGGCCTCTTTCTCCGCGTACTCCGTCATCAACTCGTAGTAAGGATGGGTAATCGGATAAATGATGCCGAACGTCAGCTGCGGCTTCCCGGTCTTCGTTGGCGCGGGCGGGGATGCGGCGGCCGACGAATCGTTTCCGGTTTCGGATCCGCTGCAGGCGCTCAAGGCCGCGATAGCCAGGAGGGCCAGAAGAGCCAGCAGAAAGCCCGAGGCTCTTCTAGGCCGAACGGTCGTCGTCATCGTCCGAAGCTCCTTCCGGTCCGGCGCTTTCTTTGCCTTGCCGGCGGTATTCCCGCGGGCTGAGGCCGGTCGTTTTTTTGAACAGGTTCGAAAAATAGTGGGCATCCCCGTAACCGACCGAGTAGGCGATCTCATAGGTCCGGTCGTTCGTCGTCTGCAGCAGCTCCATGGCTTTCCGGATCCGGGTCTGGGTCAGGCATTCGATGAACGTCTGACCGGTTTCCTGGCTGAACACCTTGCTCAGGTGGCTGGGGCTCACGCAAACATGCTCCGCCGCGTGCTGAAGGGACAAACCGTCGTCGCCGTAACGCTCGCGGATGAATTCCTTCACTTTGGCGATCATGTCCCCGTACTTGCCGGACGATTCCGAACGCCACTCCCAGAAAGCGTCGGCCAGCGCGCGGAGGTAGGCCGCGCACGTCTCCCAGCTGCGGATCTCCTTGATCTGCCGCTGCAGGTCGTCCAGCGCGCGGTGGGGATCCTCCGCGAGGCGGAGCGTCCGTTTGGCTTCCTGCAGCGTTTCCAGCGTCAAATCGTTCAGCGCGTAGTAACCGTACAGGGAAGCATTCCAGTCCATACCGCGCAGCGCTTCGGCGAAGTCACGGATGAAACGGTCCGCGTCTGCCGGCGTGCCGATTTTCAGGAATTCGAGGTACCGGGGGCGGTCGAGAAACGGGATCTCCCGCTCGTCTCCGATCGTTTCCCATAACGCGTGTTTGTTCTGCCGGGCAAGCCTCCGCAGGCTGCGGTCCTCCTCGGCTTTGAGGAAGGAGGCGTGAATGCCTTGAAGCCGATCCTGAACGCTTCCCGTTCCGATCGCAACCGAGCAGGGAAGAGAACGCTCCAGTTCCGGCAGCGTCTCCCGGTGCAGCTTCTCCAACAAGGCCGAAATTTCCTCAGGAGAATTTCCGCGCAAGATCCATACTTCTTCCGTGCGGCTTCTCGAATACCGCCACATGTCTCCGTAACCGACAGCTCGCTCTTCCAGCGCATATTGGGCGGCATGCAGGGCGGCCTCGTCGGGGGAGGAGCCGTTGTCCGGGCACCGCAAATCCCAGACGACCGCGGCATAATGGGAAGCGGACAGCGGAAGCGACAACGCTTGCGCGGCTTCCCGGGCCTCCGTCTCCGCGATCAGTCCTCCGCACAGGTCGCCGAGCAGCTTCTCGCGGGTAAACGCAGGCTTGCGCTTCTCCCGCCGTTCCCGGTCGATTTTCCGGCCGACGGTATGCAGTAAAGCCACGAGGTCGGCCGAACTGATCGGCTTTAGGAAATATTCCTCCACCCCGATTCGGAGGGCGGTACGGGCGTAGCTGAATTCGTCGTGTCCGCTGAGGATGATGATCTTGGTGTCCGGCAAGCGCTGGCGGACGATCGAGCTCAGTTCGATCCCGTCCATGAACGGCATTTTGATGTCCGTGATGAGAATGTCCGGCCGCCATTCGTCGATCATCGGCAGCGCCATCTCGCCGTCCGACGCGTCGCCGCAATAGATGAAGCCTTCCTTTTCCCAATCGATGCAGGCACGGATGTTTTCCCGAATGACGATTTCGTCGTCGACGAGCATCACTTTTTTCATTTTCTGTGCCCCCTTATTTCTTCGGTATCCGAACGGACACGCGGGTTCCTTCGCCTTCCCGGCTCTCGATCTCCACGCCGTAACGCTCTCCGAAATATAGCCGTATCCGCTGGTGGACGTTATGGAGCCCGAACCCGCCTCCCGTTTCCCCGGCTTCCTCCGCTTGATCCCGGGATCTGTCCAAGCTCGCCCGAAGCTCCGCCAGCTTCGCTTCGTTCATGCCGATGCCGTTGTCCTCGACCGAGAGGACGATGTCCTGCCCGTTTTCCGTATGGCCCGTCACCCGGATCAGCCCCTTGCCGCGTTTGTTCTTAATGCCGTGGTACAAGGCGTTTTCTACGAGCGGCTGCAGCGTCATGCCGAGAATGGCGTAGGCTTGCAGCTCGGGTTCGACCGATATCTCGTAGTCGAGAATGTCCCGGTACCGGATCTGCTGGATAATCAGATAGCTGCGGACGTGTTCGATTTCCGACTTGATGGAAATCCAGTCCCGGCCCTTGTTCAAGCTGACCCGGAAGAAACGGGAGAACGCCTGCACGATTTGGATGACCTGTTCGTTTTTGCCGGCTTCGGCCATCCAGACGATGGAATCGAGCGTATTGTACAGAAAATGGGGATTGATCTGCGCCTGCAGCGTCCGAAGCTCGGCTTTCTGGATCAACTCCTGCTCCTTGATGCTTTGGTCGAGCAGTCCTTTGATTTTCTCCAGCATGATGTTGAAGCTGCTGCCGAGATCCGCGATCTCGTCCTTGCCGGCGGGCTTCACCTTGGCGTCCAGATAGCC
The DNA here is from genome assembly GCF_003713065.1 of Cohnella candidum. Lineage (NCBI taxonomy): Bacteria > Bacillati > Bacillota > Bacilli > Caryophanales > Paenibacillaceae > Cohnella > Cohnella candida. Next base: position 597,865 of record NZ_CP033433.1, read on the forward strand.
GGAAGCGGCTTGCCGCATTTTGTTTTTGAGCAGCTGAATCGGGCGGGTCAGGCGCGAAGTGATGAAGAAATAGAGCGTGATCGTGAACGCGATGCTCAGCGCGACGCTGGCGAAAATGAGCTGGCGGATTTTGTTGGCGTCCTCCACGATCTCCTGCAGCGGCGCGTTACCGACGATTTTCCAGCCGGTGAAGCGCGAAGTCGAGTAGACGACGAACCGGGGCTTGCCTTCCGTTTCTTGAACGAAGCTGTCGCGCTCTTGGCCCAGCCGGCCCGCCGTCAGCAGCGCGAGCGCGGAAGGGGAGTAGGGCTTGCCGCTGCCGCTTAGCTTGCTCGGCGTGAAGATGACGTTCCCCGCCTGATCCGTGACATAGAAGTATCCCGTCTTCCCGATCGTCACCTCGTTGGTGAACTTTTCGACGATGGAATCGTCCAGGTCGATGACGATGAAGCCGATGACCTCGTGCGTGATGCGCTGTTTAATCGTGGCCATGATCGAAATGACGCTGGTGCCCGGATACGTGAAGCCGTCCAGCCGGTCGAGCTCGGAGCCGTCCGAAGGCGGGACGTTCAGCACCCGATCCGGATTGTCCATCAAGGTTTGGAAATGGGGATTCCGAAGCGGGTTGTGGTCCAGCTGGAACACGCCCTTGCGCTCGCTGATCCCTTTGCCGTACAGGTTGATCATCGTCATGTTCAGGACGCTTTGATAGCCGTAGATTTCGCGGTACAGGCCGAAGGTTCTCAGGATTTCCTTGGCGTCCTCGTAAGTCCCGCTTTGGGAGAAGAGAAAATGGAGCACCTGCGGGTTTTTCTCCAGCTCGAGGAGCTTGCCCGTGTCCTGGAACAGCACGTCGATATCGCGCGCCATCTGGTCGGCGACGAGCAAAGTCGAGGCTTTGCTGTGGCCGGAAATCGTATCGAACGATTTCTGGTAGGAAATCATCCCGACCGTGATCAGGGGGATGAAGGTGAGCACGACGAACAGCGTCAGCAGCTTGGCTCTTAAACTGGAGGAGATCATGCGTACGGGATTCGTCATGCGTTTGTTCCCTCTCAGGGCTTCTCGAGAATCGTTCTTCGTCACTACTATAGCAAAATAACGCGCGCGGGAGGGCAAGATTTGAAAGCGTAATCAAATAATCCAACATCCGAACAAAAAATTACACGATCCGCCCCGCTCGTCCGGGAAGAACCCCAAAAAAACGCAAGAAACGCGCATGTTCCTCCGTATAACCGGAACCCGGCGCCGTCCTATAATGGGGGCACGCCACACGATGGTGAATCGAAGGGGAGGCAATGTTTTCATGAAGAGAGTCGGAAAATTAAGCGTTTTGGCCGTTCTGGCGCTGATGATGGTCATCGTCGCGGCATGCGGCAAGAAGAATGAGGCAAGCTCCTCGCCGAGCGCGAGCCAAGCGGCTGCTCCGGCCAGCGAATCCGCCAAGCCGAGCGATTCGGCGCAGCCTAGCGAATCGGCCAAGCCGGCCGACAAGAAAGTCGTCCTGGGCTTCGCGCAGGTAGGCGCCGAGAGCGGCTGGCGCACGGCGAACACGAAGTCGATCCAGGAGTCCGCGGCTTCCGCCGGATTCGACCTCAAATTCTCCGACGCGCAGCAGAAGCAAGAGAACCAAATCAAAGCGATCCGCTCTTATATCCAGCAGAAAGTCGACGTCATCGCGTTCTCGCCGGTCGTCGAGTCGGGCTGGGATACGGTTCTTAAGGAAGCCAAAGACGCGGGCATCCCGGTCATCCTGACCGACCGCGCGGTGGATTCCAAGGACACTTCGCTTTATAAGACGTTCATCGGCTCCGACTTCGTCGAAGAAGGCCGCAAAGCCGGCCAGTGGCTGGTCGACCAGGAGAAGGACGCGACGAAAGACATCAACATCGTCGAGCTGCAAGGCACGACGGGTTCCGCTCCGGCGAACGACCGGATGGCCGGCTTCAAAGAAGTGATCGCGTCGAATCCGCACCTGAAGATCATCGCTTCGCAAACCGGCGACTTTACGCGGGCCAAAGGCAAGGAAGTCATGCAAGCGTTCCTGAAAGCGCACAAGGACATCGACGTGCTGTACGCGCACAACGACGACATGGCTCTCGGCGCGATCCAAGCGATCGAAGCGGCCGGCCTGAAGCCGGGCGTGGACATCAAGATCATTTCCGTCGACGGCGTGCATGACGGCATGCAAGCGGCAAGCGAAGGCAAAATCAACTTCATCGTCGAGTGCAACCCGCTTCTCGGGCCGCAATTGATGGAAGCCGTGAACAACGTCCTGGCCGGTAAAGAAATCCCGCAGCGGATCGTGACCAAAGAAGGCACGTTCACGTCCGACCAAGCGAAGGAAGCCCTTCCGAGCCGCCAATATTAAAAGAGTATCGGGCCACTCCGCACAGCAAACCGCAAGGCGCCGTCGGAGTGGCTTTTCCGCTAGAAGGGAGAGAGAGCGATGAGTCAAGAGTCGCCCATGTTGCAAATGTCGGGGATCTGCAAAAGGTTCCCGGGCGTCACGGCGTTGTCGGACGTCCGTTTTCGCTTGTTTCCGGGGGAAGTTCACGCGCTCATGGGAGAGAACGGAGCGGGGAAGTCCACGTTGATCAAGGTGCTGACCGGCGTATATTCCATCGACGAAGGAACCGTTACGCTGGATGGCCGTCCGATCGCCGTCCGCAGCCCGCTGGAAGCGCAGAGCATCGGAATCAGCACCGTTTACCAGGAAGTGAACCTGTGCCCGAATTTGACGGTCGCGGAAAACATCTTCATCGGCCGCGAGCCCCGCTCGTTCGGCCGCATCCGCTGGAAAGAAATGAACCGCAAAGCGCAAGCGCTCCTTCGGGAACGCCTCCATCTGGACATCGACGTGACGCTGCCGCTGCAGGATTACTCGGTCGCGGTGCAGCAGCTCGTCGCGATCGCGAGGGCTTTGAACGTCGACGCGAAGGTGCTGATCCTGGACGAACCGACGTCCAGCCTGGACCGCAGCGAAGTCGAGCAATTGTTCCGCATCATGCGGAAGCTGAAAAGCGACGGCCTGGCCATTCTGTTCGTCACGCATTTCCTGGACCAGGTTTACGACATTTCCGATCGAATAACCATTCTCCGCAACGGGGAATTCGTCGGGGAGTACCGCGCGGATGAACTCCCCCGCATAGAGCTGGTCAGCAAAATGATCGGCAAGGAGCTCGAGCTGCTGGAGCGTCTTCCGAAAGAGGCGGGCGGACCCGGCAAGGAGGCGGCTACGATCGCGGAGGCCAGCGGACTTGGGCGCAAGGGCTCGATCGAGCCGTTCGATCTCGCGATTCGCCGCGGGGAGGTCGTCGGATTGGCCGGGCTTCTGGGCTCGGGCCGGACCGAGGTCGCCCGCCTGTTCTTCGGCGCGGACCGTCCCGACCAAGGGAAGCTGACGCTGCCGGAATCCGGAGGCGCTGCGGGTTCCCCCCGGCAGGCGCTGGAAAACGGAATCGCGTTCTGCTCCGAAAACCGCAAAACAGAAGGCATCATCGAAGACTTGACCGTGCGCGAGAACATCATCCTCGCCATCCAGGCTTCCCGGGGCTGGTTCAAGCGGATTTCCCGCCGGCGCCAGGAAGAGATCGCGGATGAGTATATTCGGCTGCTCAACATTAACCCGCCGAACCCGGAGGCGCTGATCAAGAATTTGAGCGGAGGCAACCAGCAGAAGGTCATTTTGGCCCGCTGGCTGCTGACGAAGCCCAAGCTGCTGATCCTGGACGAACCGACCCGGGGCATCGACGTCGGGGCGAAAGCGGAAATCCAGAAGCTCGTCATGTCTTTGTCCGAGCAAGGGATGGCCGTGCTGTTCATCTCCTCGGAGCTGGAGGAGGTTCTGCGCGTGAGCGACCGCATCGCCGTATTGCGCGATCGCCGCGTCGTAAAGGAAATCGCGGAACCGGACATCAACCAGAATAACGTCATGCAGGCGATCGCGGGAGGGTGACGACATTGAATCGACTATACAGGCATCATTTGTTCTGGCCGCTGGCCGTGCTGGCGGCGCTGCTGCTGTTTAACCTGCTGTATTCCCCGGACTTCTTCAATCTTGTCGTGAGGAACGGGCATTTGTACGGAAGCCTGATCGACATCCTGAACTTCGGCGCGCCGCTCATGCTGGTGGCGATCGGCATGACGCTCGTCATCGCGACCAAGGGCATCGACTTGTCCGTCGGCTCGATCGTGGCCATCGCGGGCGCGCAGGCGTGCCTCACGATCAGCAAAGGCGCCGACCAGAACGCGTGGGGCGTCGTGCTCTCGGCGATCGGGCTGGCGATCGGACTTTCTCTCGTGCTTGGTGCGTGGAACGGATTCCTCGTCTCCGCGACCGGTATCCAGCCGATCATCGCGACGCTTATTCTCATGGTCGCGGGACGCGGCATCGCTCAGTTGATCACGAGCGGGCAAATCATCACCATCTCAAGCGATCGATACGGGTACATCGGGATCGGTTCCCTCGCCGCGCTTCCTTTCTCGATCTTCGTCGTCGCGGCCGTGTTCCTTCTCGTTTCTCTGCTGATCCGCCGGACCGCGCTCGGCCTGTTCATCGAGTCGGTCGGCTGCAATCCCCGGGCGAGCCGGCTCATCGGCATCCGCTCCCGCCTGGTCCTCGTCACGGTGTACGTGTTCAGCGGATTGTGCGCGGGCGTCGCCGGCCTTATCCTCAGCTCCAACGTCGCGAGCGCCGACGGCAACAACGCCGGCCTGTGGTATGAGCTCGACGCCATCCTCGCGGTCGTCATCGGGGGGACGTCCCTCAACGGAGGACGGTTCTATCTCGCCGGAACGGTGGTCGGAGCGCTGATCATCCAGACGCTCACGACGACGATCTACATGATCGGCGTTCCGCCCGAAATCACGCTCGTCGTGAAAGCGTTCGTCGTGCTCGCCGTCTGCCTGATCCAGTCCGAATCGTTCCGCAAGAAAATCGTGCAGCGCTGGAAGACGAGACGTTATCCGGCCGAAAGGGAGGTGGCCCGCCATGTTTAACCGCAAATACCTGCCCATCCTCGTGACGTTCGGGCTGTTCGCGTTCCTTTTCGCGGCAGGCTCTTTCCGGTACACCGGCTTCTTCTCCTTCCAGGTGTTCCTGAACCTGCTGATCGATAACGCGTTCCTGCTCATCACCGCGGTCGGCATGACCTTCGTCATCCTCTCGGGCGGCATCGATCTGTCGGTCGGCTCGGTCATCGCGCTGACGACGATGATTTCCGCGAGCCTCGTCCAGGAGCACGGATGGCCGCCGGGCGCGGTCATTCCGCTCGTGCTCGTCCTGGGATCGGGCTTCGGCTGGCTGATGGGGGCGATCATCCACTATTTCAAGATCCAGCCGTTCATCGTGACGCTGGCCGGGATGTTCCTCGCCAGGGGGCTTTGTTACGTCATCAGCATCGATACGATCACGATCGATAACGCGTTTTATACCAAGGTCGCCCAGACGAAAATCCACCTGTGGAGCGGAACGAGCATTTCGATCAGCGTCATCATCGCGCTGGCCGTCGTCGCCGTCGCTCTGTACCTCGCGCATTATACGAGGTTCGGACGCAGCGTCTATGCGATCGGCGGCAGCGAGCAATCCGCGCTGCTGATGGGACTTCCCGTCGCCCGCACGCAGATCCTCATTTATACGCTCAGCGGTTTTTGTTCCTCGCTCGCCGGCGTCGTATTCACCTTCTACATGCTGTCCGGCTACGGCTTGCACGCGGTCGGAATGGAGCTGGACACGATCGCGGCGGTCGTCATCGGGGGGACGCTCCTGACGGGAGGAGTCGGGTTCGTCGCCGGCACGGTCTTCGGGGTGCTGATCCAGGGCCTGATCCAGACGATCATCAGCTTCGAAGGCACGCTGAGCTCTTGGTGGACCAAAATCGTCATCGGCATGCTGCTCTTCTTGTTCATCCTGCTGCAGCGGCTGTTGAGCGCTAGACGGCAATCGGTTAAAGCCTGACGACGAATGTGGCTTAAATCGCGATGGGAGGCACCGCACGATGGAATGGAAAACGTTGGCCCGCAGTTTCGCACGTTCGCCTTCTCGATCGATCGGGACGAAGGTATTTCTGCTGTTTTTCTGTTTCGTGTGCCTCTCCGTCGCGTCGCTGGGCGTGTTCTCCTTCACCACGGCGCGATCCGCCATGATGGCGCAGACGGAGTCGAACTCCGGCCAAGCGATCGTGCTGGCGGGAGAGAAGCTGGACATGAAGCAGCAGTTTTATCTCGATCTGACGGGGCAGTTGATCAAAAACAGCGAATTCGTGGATAATCTCTTCCAATTCGCCAACGCTTCGACGATGCCGGCGGGCGAGCTGGATAACCGTATCGCGGCGGTACGCGATCTGCTGGACCAGTTGATCCTGTCGGACCCGCGGATCCGGGACATGACCTTGTATTCCTTGGAGGATGCCGTCCCTCCGATCAGCACCGACCGTGAAAACACCGCTTGGGACGAGAACGCTGCTTGGGTCCGGAAGGTCAAGGACGGCAACGGCCGACCGATCTGGCTGCCGATCGAAGACCGGGGTTACCGGGGGAACTCCCCGAAGCCGGTATTCGCCTACGGCCGGATGATCGGCAAGATGAACACCGGCTCCAGCGACTACGTGCTCCTGGTCCAAATCGAAGCTTCCGTGCTGGAAAGCATGATCGGCGGCGTCCGGATAAGTCCGTCCGCGGAAACCGCGCTGTTCGGGGAAGACGGCAAGCCGCTGATCAGCACGCTCGGCGCTGCCGGCCTGTCTTCACTGCAAGTTTCAGCCGGTCAAGATGAAGAAGGCCAAACGGAGCGCAGGGACGACCGGTTCTTCGCGTACCGCAAATCGCCGGTGACCGGATGGACGCTCGCCGGCATCGCCCCGCTGAAGGAGTTGACCGGAGCCACCGACCGGATCCGGACGACGACCTATGCCGCCATCGGCGTCAGCGTGCTGCTCGCGCTGATTGCCGGAATCTGGCTCGTCGCGATGATCGGATCGCCGCTGGGCAAGCTCGAGAGCCTGATGGGGCAAGCCGCCGGCGGAGATTTGCGCGGCAGGCTCCGGCACCGCGGCAAGGACGAGATCGGAAGGGTGGCGGAAGCCTATAATCGGATGATGGAGCAGATCGCCCATCTCATCCGGGAGACCCGCTCTACCGTCGACGAGGTCGCCGCGTCCAGCGGAGAACTGGCGGGCGTCGCAAGCCAAACCGCGGATTCTTCCGCCGAAATCCACCTGGCGAGCGAACAAATCGCGACGGGCGCGGTGGAGTTGGCCGCGAACGCCGAGAGGACCAGCGTCCGGGTGGACGAACTGGGCCAATGCCTGGCCGAGGTGTTGGTCCAGCAGGATAAGATGGCGGCTGCCGCTCGGGAAGCCTTCGAGTCGTGCCGCATCGGAAGCCGCGACGTCGAGGAATTGCTGCGCAAATCCGACCTGGCGGAGATCCGGCTGCGTCAGGCAGGCGGGCGCGTGAACGGCTTGGCGCAAAGCGCCGCTTCCATTCGGGAGCTGCTCGGGTTCATGACTCAGATGGCCAAGCAGACGACCATCCTCTCGCTGAATGCCTCGATCGAAGCGACCAGAGCCGGGGCCGCCGGCGCGGGCTTCAAAGTCATCGCGGAAGAAATCCGTCGGCTTGCAGACCGCTCGAATGCCTCGATCGCCCACGCCGAAGAGCTGATCGAGGCGATCCGAAGCGAGGTGGACGGCACGGCGGACACGATGGCCGACGCGCTCCCGTTCTTCGGGGATATGGCGGAGGGCGTCCACGAGGTTCACCGGCATTTCACGAACGTCCGGGGGAGCATGGATCATATGTTGGAGCTGACGAATGCGGTGACTGGCGCCGTGCGCGAGCTGGAATACACCCAAAACGCGCTCTCGATGGCCATGCAGGAGGTATCCGCCGTATCGGAGGAGTCGTCCGCCTCGTCCGAACAAGTGGCTTCGCTTTGTTCCGTACAAATGAAGGTCGGGGAAAGCCTGCTGGAAATTTCGAACGGAATGAAGGAAGTTTCAGGCAGGCTGGAGAATCAAATGACGAGCTTTATCGTTTGATCATGCGACATACGGAACACGGAGGCGAGGACACGGCATGTTCAGATCCAGAATGATAGCCGTCGGCTTGATCTATCTTCTCACGATAGCGATCGGCAGCGGCTGCATGTCGGCGGGAAGTTCCCGGGACCCCACGGCGTCGGCCGCGGGGACGGCGGTACCCCGCGAAATCCAAACCGCTCCGCCCGACGACAGCGGCAAGCTGGGAAGACCGATCGTCCTCGGATTTTCCCAGCTCGGCTCGGAAAGCGATTGGCGCCGGGCGAACACGAAATCGATCCAGGAAGCGGCGGCCGAAGCGGGCATGACCCTCACGCTGGAAAACGCCGAGCAATCCCAAGAGAAACAGATCGAAGCGATCCGTTCCTTCATCAAGAGCAAGGTCGACGTCATCGCTTTCGCGCCCGTCATCCAATCCGGATGGGAACCGATCCTGAAGGAAGCGAAGCAGGCCGGCATTCCCGTCATCCTGACGGACCGCGCGGTCGACGTTCAAGACTCCTCGCTGTACGTCACGTTCATCGGGTCGGACTTTTACGAAGAAGGGGTCAAGGCGGGCAAATACCTGCTCGACAAGATGCGCGACAAGCCCGGTCCCGTCCGCATCGTCGAGCTGGCCGGGACGGTCGGTTCCTCCCCTTCGATCGATCGGGGGCAAGGCTTCCGCGATACGATAGCCTCGCGGCCGGAGCTCACGATCGTGCGCAGCGCGCCGGCGGACTTCACCTTCGAAAAAGGGAAAACGGTCATGGCGGATTTCCTGCGCAAGGAGAAAGAGCCTCCGCAGGTGCTGTTCGCCCATAACGACGACATGGCGTTGGGCGCCATCGAAGCCATTGAGGAAGCAGGGCTGAAGCCGGGCAAAGACATCGTCATCATTTCCGTCGACGGCACCCGCAAGGCGTTCGAGATGATGGCGAAAGGCAAAATCAACAGCGTCGTCGAGTGCAATCCGCTGCTCGGTCCGATGATCATGCAGGCGGCCAAGGAAATCATGCAGGGCCGTACGCTGCCCAAACGGATCGCGCCGCCGGAGAGCGTGTTCACGGAAGAGATGGCGGCCAAAGAAGTGGATAACCGGAAATATTAATGGCGCAGGGCCTTCCGTAACGGGAAGGCCCTGTTGCCTCTCTTAACGCGTTCTAAAGATTCTACTGTTTTCCAAAAAAAATTACTCCCTCGGGGTGACGGAATTTATATTATGATTGTTTTGACAGCGTTTTCATGACGAAGGTGGGAGAACGATGGCTACTTTGTTATTAGTCGATGACGAACCTCGCCAAGTCCGGTCCCTTGCCGCCATCATCGGCAGGCAGCGGCCGGCGTACCGCGTGCTGGAAGCGACGGACGCCGAATCCGCGTGGGACATCATCGAAGCGGAACACGTGGACGCGGTGCTGACGGACATCCGGATGCCCGAGGTAGACGGACTGACGTTGATCGAAAGGATCGTCCGCCGCAAGCCGCATATCAAAACGGTGCTGATCAGCGGATACGGCCAATTCGACTACGCGAAGCAGGCGATCGAGCACCGGGTCGTGGAATATTTGGTCAAGCCGATCGGCTTGCCGGAAATCGACCGCATGCTGGTGAAGCTGGACGAACTGTTCACGGCCGAAACCTCCTTGAAACAATCTTTCTCGGTTTACGCGGAACATTTGTGGAACTCGCTGATTTCCGGATCGTTGAACGACAGCCAGCGGCAGGAACTCGAATCCCGGATTCCGACCGCCGGGGCGGGAATCGCCATGGTATTCGATCCCGGAGTCGGCTCACCGGAGGAGTCTACGCAACGTAAAATGAACGAACTGCTGTCCGCTATGGGACCCTCTGCGATTTTCCGCGATACGGCATCCGGCAGCTTAGTCTCGTTCGCGTGGTTGGATCGCCCGCTTGCCGCCAGACCATCCGAGACGGTGAGCAAGGTCGTCCGGCTGTTCGAAAAGCTGCGGGCGGACGGGATGGAGGATGCAGCGCTCGGCGTCAGTACGATCCGGGCCGATTTGTCCCGAAATCTCAAAGCCGCCTACGACGAAGCGGTGCTGGCCTTGCGTCATCGCTTCTACGCGCACGGTGAACCGATTCTGTGGGCAACCGACGTTCGGCCGTTTACGGGAACCGTTAAGCCGGCCTCCCAAGAGTTGGCCGAGCCGTTGACGCTCGCGGTGAAAGCCGGGGACCGCAAGCGGGCGATGGAGCTGATCCGCTCGTTCTTTCAAGCGGGGGAAACCCCTCCCTATCCGGATCCGGAGAGGCTGAAAGAGGAGCTGAACCTGATCTTGTGGCAGCTGACAGAAGGGCTTCGGCATAGGGTCCCGCCTGAAACGAAAGAGCTGTCGTTTGCCGAAAACAAGAGCCTGCTTGCGGCTTGCGGGGATTACCAGGAATTGCGATACCGATTCAAGAAGCTGGTCGATGGGTGGCTTGAGCTCGCGGGCAAGGCGCACCAGGACAAGAACGGCATTCTCGTCCTTCAGTGCCAAGCTTATCTGCAGCAGCATTACAAGGAAGAGATTTCGCTGGAGTCCGTCGCGGCGATGTTCCACTTTAATCCTTCGTATTTCAGCAACCTGTTCAAAAGCAAAGCCGGCGTCAACTTCTCCGAATATCTGATCGACCTGCGGATTCGCGAAGCGAAGGCGATCCTGGACAACGGCGAACACAAAATCGCCGACGTCTCGGCGATGGTCGGGTTCCGCGACGCGGCCTATTTCAACAAGATGTTCAAGCGCAAAACCGGGATTTCCCCGAACGCCTATCGCCAAATGAACGGAAGAAAATAAATGAAGCGCATCCTCCAAGCGGTGAAGGAAAGCCGCCTCCACACCAAGCTGCTCAGCACGTATATTTTCCTGCTCGCCGTCACGATCCTCGTGCTTAGCTTCAGCGATTACCAGCTCAGCCGCCGTACCGTTCTAGAGATGGCGAAGAAGGACGTCTTCACGATCGTGAAGAAGAACAACGAAATCCTGGACGCGAAATTTTCCCGGATCCGGGAAATGATTTACGGATTCACCGAGGACGCAGACTTCTATGATGCCTTTTCCCATTTGCACCCGGCCAACCGGACGGAAGTGCTGACGGCCGACCTTCGCATCAAGGGAATTCTGGACAAATATTTCGCCCAGTCCCAAGACCTGTATTCCGTGCAGGTCGCGACCTCCTATTTCATCTTCGGGACGGCTTCGTCCGCGAACAGCGAGCACGCCAAAAACTTCATCCCGATGCAGGGCTTCTCGGACACCGAAATCAGCCGGATCGCCCGCCGCGGCTCGGGAAAAACGGAATGGGTGCCGACGTACGATTTCGCCGAGATGTATCGGGTTCCTTATTTGAAGGACATGGATTACGACTACAAATACTTGTTTTCCGCAGTTTCGATGATTCAAGGCACTTACTTCAAAGGTACTTTCCGCGCCTATTCGGACATGCAGGATAAGCCGATCCTGATCCTTAACTTCAAGGACTCGCTTTTCTCGGGCGTGTTCGCCGGGAGCATTCCGGTCAGCGGCAGCACGTATTTCGTCGTGGACGGTACGGGGCGGGTCGTCTCCCATCCCGACCGCAGCCTTCTGGCCAAGCCTATCGATCTTCCCGCGCTGCAGGAGTTAATGAATACGAAAAACGGCGTCAGGATGCTGGACATCGGGGGGAAGAAGCAAGTCGTCGCCTTCTCGCGCTCCGAAATTACCGGGTGGCTGAGCCTCGCCGTCATCCCGCCGGGAGAGCTGCTGGAACCCGTCATTCGTCAATACGTCCGCAACCTGATCGTTTCGGTGGGTCTGATCACCCTTTTGTTCATCAGCCTGTCTTTTTTCCTGTCCCGTACGATCACGCTTCCTTTAAGGAACATGATCCGGGCTTTCGTGAATACGGGGGAAGGGCGGTTCGACACCCGTTTCGAGGAAACCGGCAGCTACGAGTTCAAAGTGCTGATGAAGAAGTACAACGACATGAACGAAAACATCCGCAAGCTGATCCAGGAAAATTACGAGACTCACATCCGCGAGCAAGAAGCCGAGATCAAAGCGCTGAATTTGCAGCTGGATCCCCATTTCATGTACAACACGCTGAACATGGTGAGCCTGATGTCGCTGGAGAAAGGGGAGAGCGAGATCAGCGAAGTTGTCGTCAGCCTCAGCAACATGCTCAAGCACATGGTGAAAACGGAGGCCGCCGTCGTCCGGTTCAAGGATGACCTCACTTATTTGGAAGGTTACGTGACGATCATGAGCAAGCGGTTCGAGGGGGCGATCCGGGTGGAATACGAGATCGACCCCGGCATGCTGGAGGACGAGGTTCCGAAGTTTTTCCTCCAGCCGATCGTCGAGAACGCGTTCGTTCACGGCTTCAAGCGGCTGAAAAAAGACGGTGTCCTGCGGATTTCCTGCTATGAAAATGGGGACCGCCGCGTATTTCGGATCGAAGACAACGGAAGCGGCATGGATAACGCCAAGCGCGTCGACCTTCTCCAAGGAGAGCGCCATGTCGGGTTGTCCAACGTGAACCGGAGAATCCGGATTCTGTACGGGGAGCCGTACGGCTTGACCATTGAATCCGCTCCCGGGGAGGGCACCGCGGTGTCCGTGACGCTGCCGTTGTCCGGAAGGCTGGGAGGGACGGCATGAACCGAACAAGAGGGATGGCGGCGGGAGCGCTGGTTACGTTGATCGTCGTTTCATTGCTGATCTGGCGCTGGCCTTCGGGCGGATCGGATCCGGCGGCATCGGACAAGGTGCCGCGGGACCCGGTTACGCTCAGATTCACCTATTGGGGATCGGTCGAGGAGAAGAAGGCGATCGAGAGCACGCTGGCCCGTTTTCATCAAGAATACCCCTGGATTACGGTCGAACCGATCCAGCTTCCGAACTCCGATTACAACACGAAGATGCTGGCATTGTCTTCTTCCAACGAGGAGCCCGATCTGGCTTACATGACGACGGAGCTCGGGGAAATTTTCGCGAGGCAGGACAAGTTTTTGAACCTGTTCGATTTTCTGGGCCGGGACCCGGATTTGAAAAAAGAAGATTTTCTGGACTATCTCTGGTATAAGTCGTCGCCCGACTTCGCTTGGGGCATCAGCACCGCGGCCGAATGCTTCGGCCTGTATTACCGGAAAGATTTGCTGGAGAAGGCCGGCGTGCCGATTCCTCCCGCGCAGGCGGAGAATGCCTGGAGCTGGGAGCAGTTCGTGGAAGCCGCCAAGCGGCTGACGCTGGACAGCCAGGGCCGGAACGCACTGGATCCGGCGTTCGATAAAGACCGTATCGCCCGGTACGGCATCATGTTCGAAACCTGGTCGGATCCGCTGAACAACTTCGTATTCGGCAACGGAGGGGATTGGGTGAGCGCCGACCGCTCCCGGTTCACGCTGAATTCCGATGAAGCGGCGCAGGCGATTCAGAAGCTGGCGGACTTGGCGAACGTCTACCATGTCGCGCCGTCTCCTTATGAATCGAAGTCGCTGCCGGCCATGAACGTCGCTTTGCAGGCGGGCCTTGCGGCCATGATCATCGACGGCCAATGGATCAATCTCGATCTGGGCAAGGCCAAGGTGGATTACGACATCGGCGTCCTCCCGAAGCTGAAACGCAGCGTAACGGTCGGATTGAGCGGGGCGACGGTGCTGTTCCGTTCCTCCAAGCATCCGGAGGAGGCATGGCTGCTGTACAAGTGGCTGGCCGATCCGAACAAGGCGATCAATTTGTATACGGACGGTCTCTGGATGCCCGTATTCAAAAAGTGGTACACCGATCCCGCACTCGTCGACCGATGGGTGAACGCCAATCCGCGCGCCCATCCGCCGGGGTTCAAGGACGCCATGATGAAGCAATTGCTCGAGAACGGAATGCCCAGCGTCGGCTACTATCTTCAGAACCAAATGGAGACTTTCCCCGAGGTGACGGCGGGGCTCATCCCGGTCTGGCAAGGGGAAGTCAGCGCCAAAACGGCTCTAGGCAGCATTGCGGAAAAGGTAAACCGCTTAAACGTACAAAAATAGTCGAAGAATCAAAAATAACTGCAATTCCGGCCCTCCTTCGATTCGGTATAGTGAACATGCGATCGGTGAAAGCGTTTCAATCGGACGCGAAGCCGACGCCTACTACACCAATCGATGGAGGGTCTTTGGCATGAAAAAGTGGTCTATCGCAACGGCTGCGCTGCTCATTCTGGCCTTGCTGCTCGCGGCATGCGGCGGAGGCAAGAATGAAGCGGCGCCATCCCCGCAAAGCTCGGCTTCCGCGGCAAGCGGCGGCGATTCGCAAGGCGGAAAGCAAGAGCAAGTCACCTTGAAGTTCATGGGTTGGGAAGTCAGCCCGCTCGAAACCGAAAGCGTCAAAAAGGGTTTGGATCTCTTCATGAAAGAAAACCCGAATATCAAGGTCGAATACACGACGATTCCGGGCGGCACGCAATACGTCGCCAAAATGCAGGCGCTCGTGCTCGGCAATGAAGCGCCGGACGTGTTCTTCCTGCAAAGCGACTACTACCGCGATTTCGTGAAGCGGAAAAGCTTGCTCGACATCACCGACCGGGTGAACAACGAAGGCGTGGCGGACGACTTGATCGATTCCGCGGTCAAGCTCAGCACGGTGGACAACAAGTATTACGGCATCGAGGCCTGTATCGTGGCGCCGGTCGTCTACTACAACAAGGATCTCTTCGACAAAGCCGGAGTCGCATATCCTCCGACCGATCCGAATAAAGCTTGGACCTGGCAAGAGTTCGCGGACGCCGCGAAGAAACTGACCGTGAAGAACGGCAGCAAAGTGGACCAATACGGCGTGTATGGCCTGGAAAACTACTACATGACGATCGCGGAAATCATGAGCAACGGCGGCAACTGGTTCTCGGAAGACTTGAAGAAATCCGCGGCCAACACGCCGGAAGTGAAAGAGGTTCTCCAAGCGATCGCCGATCTCCGCAAGAAAGACGGCGTCAGCCCGGAAGCGAAGCTGCTGACGAACAGCGGGATGAGCCCGGCGCAAATGCTGCAAACGGGCAAAATCGCGATGCTCGTGGACGGTTCGTGGTCGCTGCAGGAGCTGTCCCACATGAACTTCAAAGTCGGCATGGGGGTCCTTCCTAAGTTTAAAGACGCGGTCACGCACGGCCAAGCTCACCTTCACGTTGCTTCCGCCAATACGAAACATCCGGAAGAAGCTTGGAAGCTGATCAAGTTCCTGTCTTCCGAAGAATACCAGCTTCAAAACGTAAAGGCCGGCCTGTGGCTGCCGAACCACAAATCGCTGTACACCGAAGAAGGCATCCAGAAATGGCTGACGGCGGGCGTGCATCCGGACGGGTTTAAGGACATGATCCCGTATTTCACTTCTTCCAAACCGTACCCGTACGCCTTGCTCAGCAGCCAGAAAATCCAGGAAGACACGACGGCGGAGCTCGATAAGTTCTTCATCGGCAACCAGTCGGTCGACGATACGGTCAAAAATATCGAAACGCTGGCCAACAAAGACATCGCCGCCAATTCATAATCAGAAAAAAGAGCGCCCGGGAAGGCTGAAGGCCTTCCCGGGTCCGCTGCCGGGGTGAGACCATGAAAACGCGAACTTCCGTGCTCTACAAGGATGGCTTCTGGGCCTTCCTCATGCTGCTGCCCAACATTGTCGGGTTCTTGATGTTCTTGCTCCTGCCGGTACTGGCTACGTTCGTGATCAGCTTCTCCGGGTGGAATTTGACGGATTCGTTCCAATTCAACGGGTTTCGGAATTACAAGGAACTGTTTCAGGATCCCGTGTTCCCGCAAGTGCTCGGCAATACGTTTTACTTTACGCTGGTCAGCGTGCCGGTCGGCATCGTGCTTTCCTTGCTGCTGGCCGTGTTCCTGAACCAAAAGCTGAACCTCATGCGGTTCTACCGGGCGGCTTTCTTCATTCCGGTCATTAGCTCGATGGTCGCCGTCGGCGTCATCTGGCAATGGATCTACAATCCCGAATTCGGATTGCTCAACTATGCCTTGTCTTGGTTCGGCATCGACGGCCCCGCCTGGCTCACCAGCACCCATTGGGCGATGCCGGCCATTATCATAACGAGCATATGGAAAAGCCTCGGCTTCAACATGCTGATCTTTCTCGCCGGCCTTCAATCCATCTCCGAATCCTACTACGAAGCCGCCGACATTGACGGAGCGAGTTGGTTCTCCAAGTTCCGCAACATCACCGTTCCGCTGTTGTCCCCGACGACTTTCTTCGTCACGGTCATGTCGGTGATCAACTCGTTCCAGGTGTTCGATACGGTTTACTTGATGACGCAAGGCGGTCCGGCGAGAACCACCTCCGTGCTGGTCTTCTACATCTTCCAGAACGCTTTCCAGTATTTCCGCATGGGGTATGCGAGCGCGATGGCCTACGTTCTGTTCTTCATCGTGCTGATCGTCACTTTCGTCCAGTTCTGGAGGCAGAAAAAATGGAGTATCTACTAAGGAGGAGGACGAGATGAAACCGCGCTACTGGATGAAACCGGCGGCCCACGCCATCCTTCTTCTGGGCTCCGCCGTCATGCTGTTCCCTTTTATATGGTCGCTTTGTACCTCCCTGAAAAATTTGAACGAGGTGTTTACGTATCCGCCTAAGTTCCTGGGGGAGCACCTGAAATTCTCCAATTATTTGCATATGACCGATCGTTTCCCGTTTGATCTGTTCTTCTTCAACACTCTCAAAATCACGGTGATCGTCGTCGTCTTCCAGCTCGTGACGAGTTCGATGGCCGGTTATGTGTTCGCGAGGCTGCGGTTCCGTTTCCGCGACGGGCTGTTCGGCCTGTACTTGGCGACGCTCATGGTGCCGGCCCAAGTCACGATGATTCCGACGTTCCTGCTCATGAAATTTTACGGGCTGCTCGATACCCATTGGTCGTTGATTTTGCCCGGGCTCGTATCGGCTTTCGGCACCTTCCTGCTTCGCCAGTTTTTCTCGACGATACCCGGCGCGCTGGAAGAGGCGGCTAAAATCGACGGCTGCACGCCTTTCGGCATCTATTGGCGAATCTTCGTTCCGCTGTCCAAGCCCGCGCTTGCGACGCTTGGCATCTTCATTACGATGGGAACGTGGAACGACTTCGTGAATCCCCTCGTGTTCTTGAGCTCCATGAAGAAAATGACGCTGACGCTCGGCCTGGCCAACATGCAAGGGTTGTACTCGACGGATTGGCCGGGCTTGATGGCCGCGACCGTCATTACGGTATTGCCGATATTGATCGTGTTTTTGCTCGCGCAAGACTTATTCGTTCGGGGCGTTACGTTATCCGGGCTGAAGGGCGAATAGGGAAAATCTATCCGGTTTGGAGTGAGTACGACGATGAGTCAACAGCGAAGCTCGGTCCTATCCCTCAAGGGCGTCCGCATACAGGACCCGTTCTGGTCCGAATACATCCGTCTCGTTCGGGACGTCGTCGTCCCTTATCAGTGGGACGCCTTGAACGACCGGGTTCCCGGCGCGGAGCCGAGCCGTGCCATTCGGAATTTCAAAATCGCGGCCGGGGAAGAGACCGGAGAGTTCTACGGCATGGTGTTTCAGGACAGCGACGTGGCCAAATGGCTGGAAGCGGTCGGTTATTTGCTGCAAACCGAGCCGGATCCGGATCTGGAGCAAGTGGCCGACGCCGTCATCGATCTGATCGCGAAAGCGCAGCGCGAAGACGGGTACGTGAACACGTATTACCTGCTCAAGGAGCCGGGCAGGGAGTGGACCAACCTGTCCGAGTGCCATGAGCTTTACACGGCCGGGCACCTGATCGAAGGCGCTGTCGCCTATTATCAAGCGACGGGCAAACGCAAAATCCTGGACGCGGTTTGCCGGCTCGCGGACCATATCGACTCCGTCTTCGGCCCCGAACCGGATAAAATTCGGGGATACGACGGGCATCAGGAAATCGAACTCGCGCTGGTCAAGCTGTACCATGCCACGGGGGAGGCGCGCTATTTGCGGCTGAGCCGCTTTTTCCTCGACGAACGGGGCCGGGAGCCGCATTTTTACGATCGGGAATACGAACGCCGCGGCCGCACGAACCATTGGGGTTCCGATTTCATGATCACGAAACGCTCCTACAGCCAAGCGCACGCTCCGATCCGTGAACAAGAGAGCGCGGAAGGGCATTCCGTTCGACTCGTTTACATGTGCGCCGCCATGGCCGACATTGCGGCAGAGACCGGAGACGAGGGATTGCTGGAAGCGTGCCGCCGATTATGGAAAAGCATCGTCACGAGACGAATGTACGTAACGGGCGGCATCGGCTCGATGGCTCAGGAGGAATCGTTCACGCTCGACTACGATCTGCCGAGCGATACCGCTTATGCGGAAACGTGCGCTTCCATCGGGCTCATCTTCTTCGCCCAACGTATGCTGAATATTGAACCGGACAGCCGCTACGCCGACGTCATGGAACGCGCTTTGTACAATACGGTGCTCGGCGGCATGTCCAAGGACGGCAGGCACTTCTTCTACGTGAATCCGCTGGAGCTTTGGCCGGACGCCTGCGGGAAAAACCATGCGTACGACCATGTCAAACCGGTTCGCCAAGGCTGGTTCGGATGCGCGTGCTGCCCGCCGAACGTCGCCCGTCTGCTGGCTTCGCTCGGACAGTATTTGTATACCGTGAAGGATCGGTCGGTTAATGCGCACTTGTACGTGGGCGGAGAAGCCGATATCGAGGTCGGCGGACAGAGGATTCGGTTCAAACAGCAGTCCGAACTTCCTTGGGAAGGGCGCGTGAGGTTCGAGTTGGAGGTCGAGTCCGAGTCCGACTTTACGTTGGCCTTGCGGATTCCGGAATGGAGCGGGGCTGCGGTCATCCGCCTGAACGGCGAGCTATATGACGCCGAGACGGCGAACGGGTATGCCTTGATCCGCAGATGGTGGAAGAGCGGCGATCAAGTCGAGCTCGTGCTGCCCATGGACGTCCTCCGGATCAAAGGCCATCCGCTGCTGCGGGATACCGTCGGCAAAACGGCCCTTCAGCGCGGCCCCCTCGTGTATTGCTTGGAAGAGGCGGATAACGGGAAAAACCTGCAGGGACTGTTCCTCCCGAGCCGAAGCGAGGCGATAAGCGAATTCGACCCGAATACGCTCGGAGGCGTGCAGGTCATCCGCATGGATGCCCAGCGCCTTTCGGAGAAGGACTGGGGAGAGGAGCTCTACCGGCGGGATGCCGATACAAGCTTCGAGCCGGCGGCGCTGACGTTCGTTCCTTATTACGCTTGGGCGAACCGCGGCGTCGGCGAAATGGCGGTCTGGGTCAAAGAGAAGGCTTAAATCGATTGCGAGCAACGAAGGGACAATCCGGTCGGTGACGACCGGGTTGTTTTTGTTTATGAAATCGAAAAATCGGATCGAAAATTGCAAATGACTTCATCGGGAATCGTGGTTATGATGAAAGGGGATACAAGTTGCGCGCGATGCATCACGGGAGGCGAGCCGGTGAGAAGACCGATGTATGGGATCGTTTACGGACTGTTCACGGTCCTATTTCTGATATTCGTATGGTATTACGGCATCCGGGACGATCGGCAAGGCGATTGGAACCAGACGCCGACCGGCCTCGCGGGGGATATCGAAGAAAAATACGTGATGGTCACGTTCCAATCGGGTCTCGACTATTGGCGCACGATCATGAAAGGGTTCGAAGACGCGGCCCAATCCCTGAACGTATCCGTGGAGTTCCGCGGGGCGACGCAATACGACCCGAACGAGGAGATCACGGTGCTCGAGCAGGTCATCGCCCGTAAACCCGCCGGCATTGCCATTACCGCCATCAACTCGGAGGCCCTGAACCTTTCCATCGCCAAAGCGATCAAAGCGGGGATTCCGGTCGTCCTTTTCGATTCCGGCGCGCCGAAGAGCGCGGCCTATTCCTTTCTCGGAACGGACAATTATAACGCCGGCATGCAAGCCGCCAGGGAAATGGGCCGGCTGCTCGGCGGCAGAGGCAAAGTCGCGGTCATCACCCAGCCGAGCCAGTTGAATCATGAAGAACGGACCAACGGGTTCAAGGAGACGCTACGCCAAGAGTTTCCCTCCATGGAAATCGTGCAGGTGGCGGACGGCAAAGGCGATATCCAAGCTTCGGAACGCGCGGCCGAGGCGATACTCGCGAAATACCCGGACGTCGGCGGGTTTTTCGCCACGCAGGCGAACGGAGGCGTCGGGATCGGCCAAGCCCTGAAGGACCGCGGTATTGCCGGCCGCATCGCTTTGATCGGCTTCGATACGGACAAAGGGACGCTCGACATGGTCAAAGACGGAACCATTAACGCCACGCTGGCCCAAGGCACGTGGAACATGGGGTACTGGTCGCTCATGGAGCTGTTCCACCATCATCACAATTTGGTGCAGCCGGGCAACGAGGACCTGCAAGGGAACCATTCGCTTCCTCCCTACATCGACACCGGCATCACGGTCGTCACCAAAGCGAACGTCGATCAGTATTACGCCAAATAACGGAATAAGGGGAGCGAACCGATGCACAAGATGCCCATCCCGACGAAGCGCTCCTACTTTTCGCGATGGCTCCCGGGAAACCTGCCGATCCGCAGCAAGCTGCTCATGCATTTTCTGCTCATTACCATCCTGCCTTCCCTCGCGCTCGGCATTTTGACCGACTTGGTCGTCAACCGGGTCATCGAAAGGCAGATGAACGCCAATACGCTGCAGCTGATCTCGAAAGTCAACCGGACGCTCGAATTTTACGCCGACAACGTGCAGAACACGACCTATTTGATTTCGGGCAACGCCCAAATCCAGAAGTTCCTTCACGGCGATCATCTTCCGAGGGAAGCGAGGAACGAAGCCCTTGATTTCCTAAGGGGCTTCTCCACGCTTCAGACGGAGATCGCCGGTATCATGCTGGTCAACAGCAAGGGAGAATCGCTCAGCAACGACATGTACGGAAGATCGTCGACGGACCTGACCTTGGAGAATTGGTACCAGGAAGCGGTAAGCGGCAAAGGGATCTTCCAGATGATCGGCCATCCTTACGGACGCAGCGTCACGACGCATGCCAATTACAAGGAGGCCGAAGTCGTATCGGCCGTCCGCGCCGTGCTCGACCCGGACACCCAACGGGTGCTGGGCGTCGTGTTGATCGATTTGAAGCTGCGGGTGATCGTCGAAACGGCCAAAGACGTGAGGCTCGGGAAGACGGGCATGCTGTTCGTGCTGGATGAGCATGGCGAGCCCATTTACGTTCCGAAACAACTCGGCTTCGAAACGATTCCGCTCGGTTGGATGGACGGTCAGTCTTCGGGCAATTTCGTGCAAACGGTCAACGGACGCAAGCTGCAGTTCATTTTTCTGAAATCCCCGTTTACGAAGTGGTCGACGATCGGAGCGTTCTCCACTTCGGAAGCTGCGCCTGAAATCAAACAGATCCGACTCTATGTGGCGGCTTTCGTATTCGGCGTCTGCATCCTGGGCATTACGGCCTCATTCGCGCTGTCGCAAGGCATTTCCCGTCCGATTCACCGGTTGATGGCTTTCATGCAGCGGGCGGAATCCGGAGATTTGACCACGCGGTACTGGGGAGGAGGCATGGACGAGGTAGGCATGCTGGGACGCAGCTTTAACAGCATGCTGACGAAAATCCATGACCTGATGTCCCTGACCGAGCGGCAAGAAAAGCAGAAGCGGGAAGCCGAGCTGCGGATCCTGCAGGCGCAGATCAAACCGCATTTCCTCTATAACACGTTGGACACAATCCACTGGATGTCACGGAAAAGGGGAGCCGCCGACGTCGCGGAAATGGTGGAAGCGTTGTCGAAGCTTTTCCGCATCGGCCTCAGCAAAGGCAGCGAGTTCATTCCGCTCGCCGAAGAATTCGATCACGTCCGCAGCTATTTGCAAATTCAACAAATGCGGTACAAGGACAAGCTGCTGTTCGAGCTGGAATTGGATCCGCAAATCGCGCATGTTCCCGTGCTCAAAGTGATTCTGCAGCCGATCGTCGAGAACGCCATCTACCATGGCATCAAGGAGCGCAGGGGGATCGGCCGCATTCTCGTGAAGGGAAGCGAATGGGACGGGCGGATCGTTCTTTCCGTCACGGACGACGGCGTCGGCATGGACGACCGGAAGCTGGCGGCCATGCGAGACAAATTGGCAAGCGCGATGGAGAGCGATTCCGGCTTCGGCAGCTCCGGCTCCGGTTACGGCTTGACCAACGTGCAGTCCCGCCTTCTGCTCACTTACGGCAAGCCGGAATACGGCATCCAGATCGACAGCCGTCCCGGTTTCGGGACGACCGTCACGATCGCTTATCCCATGCAGGAGGTGAATTGACCGATGAACGAAAAGCCTTGGAAAGTCGTCATCGCCGACGATGAACCGATCATCCGCGAAGGAATCCGGGAGGCCGTCGATTGGAGATGGCTCCGCATGGAAGTCGTCGCGGAAGCGGAGGACGGGGAGGAGGCGTTGGAGCATGCGCTTCGCCACTCCGCCGACCTGGTGCTGGCCGACTTGAACATGCCGATCATGAACGGGATGGATCTCATCCGGGAATTAAAGGATCGGCTGCCCGATTGCCGGATCGTGATCGTGACCGGACATGACGAGTTCGGGTACGCGCAGCAAGCCATCCGTTTCGGCGTGGACGAGTACATCCTGAAGCCCGCGAAGCCGGAACAGCTGATGGCCGTCATGGAGAAAATCGCGCTCGACCTGGAACGGTCGAGGGAGCAGGAGAAACATCTTCAGCTGGCCTCGAGGCAGATCCGCAAAAACATTCCGCTCCTGCGGGAACGGTTTTGCAACGAATGGATCGAGGAAGCCGTCGGCCGGGAGGAAGTGCTGGAGCAGCTCAAATTTCTCGATCTGCCGGGAGAGCCGCCGGGCTTGTTCGGCATTCTTCGCTGGCCGGAGGCGGACCTCGGGCCGACCGTACGCTCCGAACGCGACCGGCAATTGATGCTGTTCGCCACGGAGAATATAGCGGACGAGATCCTTGGCGAGTTTCCGCACGTGCTTTTTCGGGATCCGCTCGGTTTCCTGTGCGCGATCGTGTGGAATGCGACCGATCCGGCTCTGTTCGCTGGGCTGGAGAAAGCGGTCATTCACTACTTGAAGCTGCAAGCCGTGACGCATGCGGAGCCGATCGAACACGGATTCGACGGGATTTCCGCGGCTTACCGCAAAGCCCGCAGCGGCGTCTATAAAGAAGCCGCGGTATCGCCGCTTCTGCGCAGGGCGCGGCATTACGTGCTGGAGCACTACCCGGACTCGCGGCTGTCGCTGGAGGAAACGGCGCAGACGATCGGCGTTTCTTCCGTTTATTTAAGCCGGCTTTTCAAACAGGAGATGGGGACGACCTTCGTGTCTTTATTGACGCAGACGCGCATCTCCAAAGCCATTCAACTGCTGAATACGACGAGCTTAAGCATGGCGGATATCGCGGAAGCGGTCGGGTACGAGTCGCAGCATTACTTCAGCACAGCGTTCAAAAAAGCGGTCGGCGTCTCTCCCATTCGGTATCGGAAGGGCGAATTGTCGGAGGCGGAATAGGTCAGGAACGGCAGCGCAAAGCTGCAATCAAACACCTCGCGGATGGCCGCGGGGTGTTTTTTCATGCATCGAAACCTCGCCGAAGGAAAGTTAAATTTTCGAAAAAAGTTGTTCTTTTCTTCGAAAGACGCTTTTCCGGGCGGATGGTACATTGAGTCCAGACCATTGAAAGGGGAGTTCAATACATGAAAAAGTTTTCGATTCTCGCTCTTCTGCTCGCGTTTGTCGTCGTCTTGGCGGCATGCGGCGGCAAAAACGACGGCGGCTCGGCCGCATCATCGGACAGCGGTTCGTCCGCTTCCGCAAGCCCTTCCGCCAGCGCGCCCGCGTCCGGCGGGGACAAAGGTACGATCGGCATCGCGATGCCGACGAAATCTTCGGAGCGCTGGGTGAACGACGGCGCCAACATGGTGAAGCAATTCGAAGCGCTCGGCTACAAGACGGACCTCCAATACGGGGAAGACGTCGTGGAGAACCAGGTATCCCAGATCGAGAACATGATAACGAAAGGCGTGAAGCTGCTCGTCATCGCCTCGATCGACGGTGAAGCGCTGACGGACGTGCTGCAGAAGGCGCATGACGCGAATATCCCGGTCATCGCATACGACCGCCTGATCAAGAAAAGCGAATACGTGGACTACTACGCCACGTTCGATAACTTCAAAGTCGGCGTCCTTCAAGCCTCTTACATCGAAGAAAAGCTCGGTTTGAAAGACGGCAAAGGCCCGTTCAACATCGAACTGTTCGCCGGGTCTCCGGACGACAACAACGCTTACTTCTTCTTCGACGGTGCCATGAGCGTGCTCAAGCCCTATATGGACAGCGGCAAGCTGGTCGTCAAATCCGGCCAAACGAAATTCGATCAGGCCGCCACGCTGCGTTGGGACGGCGGCGTCGCCCAATCCCGCATGGATAACCTGCTTTCGGCCAACTACTCTTCCGCTAAAGTGGACGCGGTCTTGTCTCCGTACGACGGCATCAGCATCGGCATCCTGTCCTCGCTGAAAGGCGTAGGCTACGGCTCCGGCGACAAACCGCTGCCGATCATCACGGGCCAAGACGCCGAGCTCGCTTCGGTGAAGTCGATCATCGCCGGCGAGCAGACGCAGACGGTGTTCAAGGACACCCGCGAACTGGCCAAAGTGGCCGTCGGTATGGCGGACGCCATGCTGAACGGCAAAAAGCCGGAAGTGAACGACGAGAAGACGTACAACAACGGAGTGAAAGTCGTTCCTTCTTACCTGCTCGTTCCCGTATCCGTCGATAAGAGCAATTACAAGCAAGCGCTCGTCGACACCGGCTACTACACCGAAGATCAATTGAAATAAGCCGCGAGAAAGCCGCAATGAGCCGAATGATTTCGCGATGGCTGCCGCCGCATGCCGTCGCGGAATCATTTGCACTTTAGGAGAAAGCCGGGTGAAGCATAGTGGCGCAAGCGATATTGGAGATGCGGGGAATTACCAAGACGTTCCCGGGCGTCAAAGCGCTGGAGGACGTCAACCTCTCCGTCAAGGAGGGGGAGGTTCACGCCCTTTGCGGGGAAAACGGCGCCGGGAAATCCACTTTGATGAAGGTGCTGAGCGGCGTCTATCCGCACGGCTCTTACGAGGGGGATATCCTGTTCAAGGGCCGGACCTGCGAGTTCAAAGACATCAAGCAAAGCGAGAACCTGGGCATCGTCATCATTCACCAGGAGCTCGCGCTCATTCCGTACTTGTCCATCGCCGAAAACATCTTCCTCGGCAACGAGCAGGCCCGCAGGGGGATCATCGATTGGAACGAAACGGTCGTCCGGACGAAAGAGCTTCTTCGGACGGTCGGCTTGGAAGAAAATCCGAACACGCTCATCACGAACCTCGGCGTCGGCAAACAGCAGCTCGTCGAAATCGCCAAGGCCTTGTCCAAAAAAGTGCAGCTTCTCATCTTGGACGAACCTACGGCGGCGCTCAACGAAGAAGACAGCGACAATTTGCTCCGGTTGATCTTGAGATTGAAGGAGCAGGGCATTTCCTCGATCATCATCTCCCACAAGCTGAACGAAATCGCGAAAGTCGCGGATTCCATCACGATCCTGCGGGACGGCAAAACGATCGAAACGCTCGATATGCGCCTTGACGAGGTGACCGAAGACAGAATCATCAAAGGAATGGTCGGGCGGGACTTGTCCCACCGGTATCCTGAGCGGGTTCCGAATATCGGAGAGACGGTCTTCGAGGTGAAGAACTGGACGGTTTACCATCCCCAGCACTTGGACCGGAAAATGATCGACGACGTCCGCTTCCATATCCGGCGCGGGGAAATCGTCGGCATCGCCGGACTCATGGGGGCGGGCCGCACGGAATTGGCCATGAGCTTGTTCGGACGTTCGTACGGAAGCAAAATCAGCGGAGACATTCTTAAAAACGGCAAACCGGTGCAGTTCCGGAACATCCCGGAGGCGATCGGGCACGGCGTGGCGTATGTCACCGAGGACCGGAAAAATTTCGGGCTGGTGCTGATCGACGATATCAAACGGAACATTTCCCTCGCGAACTTGAAGCAAATTTCCCGGAGCTCGGTCGTGAATGATCAAGAGGAAGTCGTCGTGGCCGAGGAGTTCCGCCGAAAAATGAACATCAAAACGCCGAGCGTCCTCCAGAAGACAGGCAATCTAAGCGGCGGCAACCAACAGAAGGTCGTGCTCAGCAAATGGATTTTTTCCCAGCCGGACATTCTCATCCTGGATGAGCCGACCCGGGGCATCGACGTCGGAGCCAAGTTCGAAATCTATTCGATCATCCATCAGTTGGCTGCCGAAGGCAAAGGGATTCTCCTGATTTCCTCGGAGCTGCCCGAAATCCTCGGCATGTGCGACCGGATCTATGTCATGAGCGAAGGACGCATGACCGGCGAAGTCGAGAGACAAGACGCGTCGCAAGAGACGCTGATGAAATACATGACGAAAAGCAAGGGGGAGTGAACCGTGGACGCCATGAAAAACCTGTTCCGAAATAACGTCCGCCAATATGGCATGATCATCGCGCTCGTGGCCATCACGATTTTGTTCCAGATTTTGTCGCACGGCATTTTGCTTAAACCTCTCAACATCACGAATTTGATCCAGCAGAACAGCTACATCCTCGTGCTGGCCATCGGCATGGTTCTCGTGATCATCACCGGGCACATCGATCTGTCGGTCGGTTCCGTGGCCGCTTTCGTCGGCTCGGTGTCCGCCATCATGATGGTCAATCACGGAATGCCGTTCGTCGTCGCGCTCGTCCTCTCCCTGCTTCTCGGGGCATTGGTGGGGGCTTGGCAAGGCTTCTGGATCGCCTATGTCCGCATTCCTTCGTTCATCGTGACGCTTGCGGGCATGCTGCTGTTCCGGGGGCTGACGATGATCGTGCTGGAAGGCAAATCGATCGCTCCGTTTCCGAAGGCGTTCCAGCGGATGAGCAACGGATTTCTGCCGGATATCGGCGGGGGTTCGCTGAATACGTTGACGATCATCATCGGAATCGTGCTGACCGTCATCGTCATCGCGCAGGAGTGGAGATCGCGCAGAACGCAGATGAAGTACGGCTTTGACGATCTTCCGTTTCCGTTGTTCATCGCCAAATTGGCCGCCTATGCAGCCGTCATCAATATTTTCACGTATGTGCTGGCTAAGTATCGGGGCATTCCTTATATCCTGATCATCCTGTTCGTTCTCGTCGTCATTTACTCTTTTATCATGAGAAAAACGGTGATGGGCCGCCACACATACGCGCTCGGCGGAAACGAGAAAGCGGCGAAGCTGTCCGGCGTGAAAACGAAAAAAGTCACGTTCTGGGTGTTCGTCAATATGGGAGCGCTCGCCGCGTTGTCGGGGTTGATCTATGCGGCGCGTTTGAACGCAGCTACTCCGAAGGCGGGAGTGAACTTCGAGCTGGACGCGATCGCGGCGTGCTTCATAGGAGGGGCCTCCGCATCCGGAGGCATCGGGACCGTCATGGGAGCCATCATCGGCGGCCTGGTCATGGGCGTCATGAACAACGGCATGTCGCTGATCGGCCTCGGCATCGATTGGCAGCAAGGAATCAAAGGTCTGGTTCTGCTGCTCGCGGTCGGATTCGATATCTATAATAAAAACAAAACGGCTTGATTCAGCCGTTTCGCGAGGCGCCCTTCCTGCGGGAAGGGCGTTTTTATGTTATTCGGCGGCGTAAGACCGGCTAAGCAGCAAGCGGCGGAATTTGATGAACGAAGCGATTCTCCACGGAAGGAGGTAACCGAACGCGACCGTCATGAACAATGCCATGAGCGCTTGCGGATCCATGCCGGACAACTCCCGGCGAAGGACGAACCGGATGATCAGGATGCCGAGGAAAGCCGCAATGAATCCCCAGTTTTTGCGTGCGTAAATCAGGTTGTCTTCCCTGACCTCGTAATTGGTCGTCCAGATGAGCGGGATCGAGAACAGGATGCCGAGTCCGAAGGCGGCGCCGAATTCCCATGCCGGTACGTTCACATTCGGGTTCAAAATCATCGACAATGCCGGAAGCAAGAAGATGAGTGGGATCAGCAGCCGGGTGCCGTTCCCCCGGATCGGGCGATACATGCTTTTCGTTCTTCTCCACAATACCAATGCCGCAATCAGCGCGATAACTACGTAAATCGAACTTCCGTTCATTTTCCGAACCACCTTGTATCGTTGATGTTTCTATCATAAAGAATGCGGCCGGACCGTCATAGTGACAAACGTAATCAATTCCAGGTGAGATCAATCAAGGTTGTTCCCTTCACAGGAGCAGCCTTGTTGTCGTTTCGCAGCTGCCGGATCGATGGGGTGGGGAGAACGCGAAAGACGCTAGTCCTTCTTGAGGACTAGCGTCTTCTTTGTCGTAGATAGAGTTAACGTCCCGGCCGCTTGAAGTCCATGCGCGCTTGTTCTGCGATCGGCCGCATCGCGCACTCCTCGGCGTGATCGTTGATGAGACCCATCGCCTGCATGAGGGCATACATCGTCGTGGGGCCGACGAATTTAAAGCCTCGCTTTTTCAGCTCTTTCGACAGCGCGATGGAAGCTTCCGAGGTTGACGCGGTTTGCGGTTTGGCGAGCTTGTCTTCGGCAGGCTCATAGCGCCAGAAGAAAGCCGCCAGCGATCCTTCCCGTTGAACCAGCTCTTGCGCACGCCGCGCGTTGTTGATGACGGCCTCGATTTTGCCGCGATGGCGGACGATCCCCGCATCGTGAAGCAGACGCTCGACATCTCGCTCGGTATATTGCGCGATCTTATCGTAATCAAAATGATCGAACGCAGCGCGGAAGTTTTCGCGTTTTTCGAGAATCGTACGCCAGCTGAGGCCGGATTGAAAACCTTCCAGGCTGAGCTTCTCGAATAAGCGGCGGTCGTCCCCGACCGGAAAACCCCATTCGCGATCGTGATAGTCGAGATATTCCGGCGTTGCCGCGCACCATCGGCAGCGCGGCTTGCCGTCGGGACCTGTGAAGGTCATGGACATGGGTATTCTCCTTAAGCTTCCATCTTCTGCGCCGTATAAAGGCGGTAGTATAGACCGCGGCGCGCGATCAACTCGTCATGCGAACCGCTTTCGGCAACGCCTTTGTTCGAGACGTACATGATGCGGTCGCAATTTTTCACGGTGGACAGCCGGTGCGCGATGATGAACGAGGTGCGTCCCTTGAGCAGCTCGTTCAGACCTTGCTGCAGAAGCCGCTCGGTCTTGGCGTCGATCGAGGAGGTGGCTTCGTCCAAGATCAGGATGCGGGGATCGGCGAGAAGCGTCCTCGCGAAGGAAATCAGCTGCCGTTGACCCTGCGAGAGCTTCGAACCCCGCTCGTTCACTTCCGTCAGATAACCTTGCTCGAACTCGCGGATGAACTCGTCGGCGCACACGGTCTTGGCGGCCGCGATCACTTCTTCCTCGGTAGCGTCGAGACGGCCGTACCGGATGTTGTCGAGAATCGTGCCGGAGAAAATGAAGCTGTCCTGCAGCATGATGCCCATCTGGCTGCGCAAGGACTTAAGCGTAACCTGCGAAATGTCGTGGCCGTCGATTAGAATGCGTCCGCCGCTGAGGTCGTAGAAGCGGGAGATTAAGTTGACGACCGTCGTCTTGCCCGCGCCAGTCGGTCCGACCAAGGCGATGCTCTCTCCCGGCATGATGTCGAAAGAGAGGTTTTCCAGAATCGTGTTCCCCGCGTCGTAACCGAAGGTGACGTCGTCGAAGGTCACGTTGCCGCTGATGGCAGGCAGGGCTTTCGCTCCCGGAGCGTCCTTGATCGTCACCGGCTCATCCAGCGTTTCGAAAATCCGCTCCAAATAAGCGACACCGTTAATGAAGCCGTTGTATAGGTTGGACAGGTTCAGAATCGGCTGCCAGAAGCGGGCGGCATAGCTGCTCATGGCGAGAATGACGCCGAAGGTCACGTCCTCGGGACTGAGCGCGAGCAAACCGATGAGATAGATCAGCGTGATGACGACCGTGGCCAAATTATCGACAGTAAACGGGATCAAGGCGTTATAGCGCAGCGCCTTCATCCATTCCGTGCGGAAATTGGCGGCCAGCCGCGTGAAAATGCCCTCGTTGTGCTGCTCGCGGGAGAAAATCTGCGTGACGCCGATGCCGGTGATGCTTTCCTGCGTATAGGCGTTCAGGTTGGAGTTTTTATTGGAAACCGCCTGCCAAGCCCGCCGCTGCTTGTTTTTAATCAACAGCATAATGCCGAGGAAAACGGGAAGACCCGCCAAGGTGATGAACGAGAGCCGAACATCCACGGCGAACATGAATGCGGCGATGAAGATCAGGTTCACGATTTCCAGGATGAAGTTGATGATGCCGTTGGAAAGCACGTCCGATACCGAGTTGACGTAGTTCACGATCCGGATCAGGATTTTGCCTTGCGGACGGTCGTCGTAGTATTTGAAAGGCAACTGCTGTAAGTGTTTAAACAAATCCGTACGAATCTCGAAAATGATTTTTTGCCCGACTTTCGTCATGATTCGGGAGCGAAGCGTCGCCAGAACGACGCTGACCACGATCGTCAAGAGCACCAGCGCCGACCATCCGACCAGCGGCCACTCGGCTTTCGCGGGAATGGTCACGTCGACGGCATGCTGCATGATCAGAGGAGCAGAGAGTCCGATCGCCGCCGACAGCGCGCTGAGAACGAACGCGAGGATCATGGGTTTGCGCTGCCGGTTGATGTACACCATCGCCCGCTTGAAATGCCTGATATCGAAAGGGGACTCCAGGTTTTCGTCAATGTCGAATTTATTACGCGCCATGGGCGGTCACCTGCCTTCCGATGCCTTCGTTCTGAAGCATGAACACTTCATAATAATATCCCCGCTGGGCCAGCAGCTCGGCGTGGGTGCCTTGCTCGACGAGGCGTCCGCCGTCCAGAATGAGGATGCGGTCGGCTTTCGCGGTGGTCGATACGCGCTGGGCGATGATGATCTTCGTGCTTTGAAAATCCAAATCGCGAAGGCTTTGCTGGATGTGCGTCTCCGTTTCGAGATCGACGGCGGACGTCGTATCGTCCAGGATCAGGATCGGACGGCGGACCGCCATAGCGCGCGCCAGAGCGATGCGCTGTTTCTGCCCGCCGGACAGGCCGACTCCGCGTTCGCCGACGATCGTGTCGTAGCCTTCCGGCATTTTCACGATGAAATCATGCGCGGCGGCGAGCCTGGCATAGTGCTGCGTGTCCTCCTCCGGAAGGTCGGGCTCGCCGTAAGCGACGTTCCCGTCGATCGTGTCGGAGAACAGGAGCACGTCCTGCGTCGCGATGCCGATGTTCGCCCGAAGCTCATCCAGCTCCAGTTCCCGAACGTCCACGCCGTCGACCAGCACGCGCCCTTCCGAAACGTCATAGAAACGCGGGATGAGATTGACGATCGTCGTTTTCCCCGATCCGGTGGAGCCCATGATGGCGACGGTTTCGCCCGGTTGAACCGTAAAGCTCACGTCATGCAAGACCGTCGCTTCTTCATATTTGAAGCTGACGCGGTCGAACCGGATGTGACCTTCATATCGGCGCTTGTTCCCGCTCCGGTGCTCGTTGGCGATTTTCGGTTTAGCGTAGTAGATTTCCTGGATTTTCGCCAAGCTGGCGAAGAAACGCTGAAAATCGTTGATGATCATGCCGATGTTCCGCATCGGGTTCGAGACGGCCCAGATCAGGGAAGAGAACGCAGCATATTCGCCGAAGGTGATTCTTCCGTTCATGACGAAAAGGCCGCCAACCAGCATGAGGATCACGTTGAAGGCTTGCGCGAAGGTCTCCAAGAAGGGGAAGTAGTCCAGCCACACCATGGCCGCCGCTTGGTTTGCCTTCGAGAAGTCTGCGTTCTTGGCCGTGAATTTCTCGACCTCGTATTCCTCGCGGGCGAACGCTTTGACGACTCGGTTGCCCGCGATGTTTTCCTGGGTGGTCGAGTTGAGCTGCGAAAGCCGCTGGCGCAGATCCACATACATCGGACGGACCCGCTTGGCGAAGAGGAAGGCCACGACGAAAATCGGAGGCGCCAGAAGGAGCAGCCACAGCGTCAGCTCCGCGTCGATGGCGAAGAAATAGACCACCGCGGCCGCGAAGATCGTGAGAGATTCGATGATCGTCTTGATGATCCACGCAAGCGAGTGCCGAACCATGTCCAAGTCGCCGGTCATTTTCGTCATCAGGTCGCCGGTGCGGTTGCGGTCGTAATATTCCATGTCCTGGCCTTGAATCTTGTTGTAGAGATAAATCCGGACGCGGTAGAGCATGTTTTGCGAAGCCCGTTCGTACTGCATCGTGGTGAAATAGGCAAGTCCGGTACGCAGCAGCGAAAAACCTACCATGCCGACACAGAGCCAGATCAGAAGGCCGCGCTGCTGAACCAAATTCTCTTTCGCGGACCCGCCGGAAATGAAAGTGTCGATCAAGCGCTGGCTTAGGTAGGGATTGATGATCGTGAGAGAGGAACCGATCACGGAGAGACACAGCGCCCAAATATAGCGCGCCCGGTTTCCCTGGAGATTGTTCCACAGCCATTTCAGTTCTAACATGTTCACCTGTCCTTTTAGTCTTGTTGCGAATTGTTCAATATATCGATACTAGCACGTTGCTCCCCGTTTCCCAATATAAAAATCCGCCATATTTATTTAAATTCGAGGATCCGCTAAATCTCTTGAATAGAGAACATGTGTTCGCATATAATAATGGTATATGAGGACCAAACTGAACGATTTGCATCTTGGAGGGTTCCGAATGATGGATCAGCAAGGTAAACGGAAGAGCGAAGTCAAAATCGTCGAATGCTTTCATTGCATGTCCCAGTTTCCCGTACCGATTCAAGCGGGGTGTACCATTTGCCCGACATGCGGTCAGAAATCCTGCTCGGAATGATGGAACACAAAACAAAAACGCAGCCGATTCGGCTGCGTTACTTGTATGTAGAGCTAAATTCTGTTCGCCATTTGCTGTTCGGCGATTAAGACCAACCTTCGGACAATGTTCCCGCCGATCGCGCCGGCTTCCCGAGTGAGCAAATTGCCGTAATATCCGTCTTGAGAAAGCGTGATTCCCAGCTCCTGAGCCACTTCGTACTTGAGCATTTCCAAAGCTCGTTCAGCACCGGGAATAACGAGTCGATTACTCCTTCTGCGGGACATGAGGTTCACCTCTGTTTTTTTCTTATTCTGCTTCCTTGGCTTACCTCTTATACATTCATATGACAATTTCAAGGAGGTATCGGAGATGAAAATCAGCGCGCTCGTACGGAACCGGGAAGGCGAACATCAGGTCAGATTGCGCACGAACGACAATGTCCATACCCTGGAGATTTCCCCCAAGCCGACAGGGTCAGGGTCAAGCGTAAACGGAGGCGAGCTGCTCTTTTTGGCCTTATCCACCTGCTATTGTAATGACATCTATAGAGAAGCGGCGAAAAGGGGCATTCGAATCCAATCCGTGGAAGTGGAGGTAACGGGTGAGTTCGGAGCCGAAGGCGAACCGGCAACGAATGTGCGTTACCGCGCCAAGATTGAAGCGAATGCCAGCGAAGAAGACATCCGTTCGCTTGGCCTTGAGACGGATCGCCTTACCGAGATTCAGAACACTTTACGCGTCGGCACGCGGGTGACGTTGGATGAGATTGACGCCGTATCCGTGTGAAGCGCAGACTCGGTTTTCCGCCTGGCATTCTTGACATTTTATTCCTCATGCTTTACTTTAAACCATATGGTTGAATATAATCCGTATCTCGATGGTCTGTTCAAGTCGCTGGCGGATCCGGTCCGCAGGGATATCCTGCAACGGCTTGTCCATGCACAGCATACCATCAGCCAACTGGCCGCCCAATACGAGATGTCGTTCGCTGCCGTCGCCAAACACCTGAACGTGCTGGAGAAAGCCAAATTGATCATCAAAAGACGAAAAGGAAAGGAGCAGATCGTCAGCATCGCGCCCGAAGCCTTGAAGGACGCCAGTCAGTATCTCGAGCAATTTGAAGCCCTATGGAACTACCGATTCGATGCGTTGGATCAAATTTTGCAGGAGGATGATTAATCGATGAACCGAGCCAAAGTGACGGTCGAACCCGGCACGCAAAACATTGTCGTGGAGCGGATGTTTGATGCTCCCCGCCGCAAAGTGTTTGCCGCCATGACGCAAAAGGATAAGCTCGAGCGCTGGTGGACCGGCCCCGGCTACACCAACCGGGTAACGCAGCTTGACGTGCGCGACGGCGGTTCCTGGCGTTTCGTCCAATCGGACGGACGCGGCGGCGAATTCGGCTTTCACGGCAGTTTCCACATGGTTTCGCCCGAGATGACGATTCAAACCTTCGAATTCGAAGGCCTCGGCGAGCGCGGCCA
This sequence comes from Cohnella candidum, assembly GCF_003713065.1. Taxonomy (NCBI): domain Bacteria; kingdom Bacillati; phylum Bacillota; class Bacilli; order Caryophanales; family Paenibacillaceae; genus Cohnella; species Cohnella candida. Next base: position 632,261 of record NZ_CP033433.1, read on the forward strand.
CGTTTCCCTTCAGAAAACGGTACTAATCGAAACCGAGGAGGGCAAAACGAAACTGATCGCCACTTCAACCTTCATGAGCGTCGAGGACCGGGATGGAATGGTTTCCAGCGGCATGGAGGAAGGCATGCAGCAAACGTATGTCATGCTGGATCGAATATTGAAGGAAATGGACGATTAATTCCGACAGTGATCGCTCCGCCATTCTGCTGCGTCACCCTATAGTAGACGGAACAAAACAACGCGTGCCGAGGCGGTTATGGTACTGCTGAAAATGCAGGCGTATACGAACAAGTAAATAACAAATGTCAGGCTGCTTTGAACAAATTCAAAGAAGTCTTCTTTTTCTCCCGATCATTCAATTTCCGAAGAGTGAGCATTTCGGAGTAGACGACTAATGCAAGGTTTGGATCATTGAGGCCAACACCAAGCCGCGTAAATAACTGTTAGAACAAATCGGTACGCCCAGGGAGTTAAAAAAGAGCCTTCAGCTTCCCATCTATTATGCAGCTTATTTGTTGAGAAGCATGATGAAGCGATGAACAAGTCGCAAACCGAAATCGGGGTGATTTTACTAATTTCGTTTTTTTGTGTGTTCGATTTATAAGAGATAACATAATTTGTAGTACTGGTTGTCCGGAACACCTTTTTTGAATGGGGTGGAACTTGGGATGAAGATGAACCAATACTTAAAGGACAAAGTTAAAAACAAAAAAGTGATCGGGCGTGGTGGAACTCGTATTGCCTATGATTTAGATGATGGCTATGTACTTAAAGTGGCGAGATCAACTAAAGGTATAAAATGCAATATGATGGAAGTCCGCTTATCCCAATATAAACCGATTAGGGGCTATCTTGCTGAAATAATTGACCACGACAGGAAATATCGATGGATTAAAATGAAGAAATATGTACGGAAATTCCCTGTCCATTCACAATTGTATAGATCTAAATTGAAGGAAATCATCGATATTTTTTTCAAACATGGTGTAGTGCCATCTAAAGGAGTCGGTGATTATAAAAAGCCTTTCGCTCCCAATTTGCGATTAAAGAATAATAAAGAAATCGTTGTTATTGACTATGGGGGATTTAAGGATGAAAGAAATTAAAGGAAAGGTGATTGCACGGGGTGCTAGGAGAACGGTATTTGAATTAGACAATGGAAATGTTATGAAAATCCCTGTTTCTAAGTATGGATATAGAAGTAACGCACGAGAAGTAAACGTGTATAAACGATGCGGTAAAAGGCTGAAGCGGCATCTTGGGAAAATTGTTCGCTACGGGGACCGATATGAATATTTGATTATGAAAAAATACGATCGGCGTTTTCCAAAATCGAATCGATTTTTTGAAGAACTTAAACGATTGAAGCGTTTATTTACTGAAAAAGGCATTTATCCATATGATATTGTTTCAAATCGTGGTAAAGCGAATTATCAAAATTTGCGGTTGGACAACGATGGGCGGATTATTATCATTGATTATGGGAATTTCATATTCAAGAAACCCGCCTTAACTCATAAAAAACTGGATGGGTTTAGTCAACCTCAGTGAGATGTTCGTTTACGCTTCCTGCGCGTGTTGCGAGGTGCCTCTTACTTTCATATGCGAATGATAAAACGGACCACTCGTCTTAGGAGCGGTCTGTTTACGATTTTTGGACCGATTTTCATCCCTCGGATTTCCTCATCGACCGAAATATTTTATACTTTCAATACGATGTGTATTTTGCGCTTGTCCAAGCTGCGACTCGCAGAGCGTCGGAGGAGGTGAAAGCCGAATGAATATCAAGGAAATCGCCGATAAGGCCGGCGTCTCCATCGCAACGGTTTCCCATGTGGTGAATAAAACCCGGTACGTCAGCGCGGAATTGACGGAGCGGGTGCTGAAAGTCATCGAGGAAACGGACGGCAAACCGGGTTTTCTTCTTCGCAACAAAAAATCGCTGAAATCCGTCAACATCCTGTGCCTGGCGGATAATATCACGGATTATTTCTGCGTCGACGTGATCAAAGGCTTGAGAGACCGGGCAAGGCTCGACGAGATGCGTGTGGTCGTGCTGCATTCGGACAACATCGGCTTGATTCACGAATACATCCGGCTCGAAAAGCCGGCCGGCGTCGTTTTTCTCATGGGCGGTGCGCGTTCGGAAAGCGAATTCGACAAGATGAAGGAAATCGGCATCCCCGCCGTTTTCGTCGGACAAGCGGACAGCGTAACAGAGAACGGGAATATTGTCTTCGATGCGTTCGAATGCGCGTTTAAGGCAGTCCATCATCTTCTGAAAAGCGGCCATGACCGGGTGGCATTCGTTTATCAGGACAAGGACGGTCCCTGGTTCGATCGCAAACTCCTCGGGTATCGGGAGGCGTTGAACGAGCAAGGTATTCCGTTTGATCCCTCCCTTGTCGTCGCGATGGAAGACTTGTTCGCTTACGGCAAGCACGAGGTGGAGGACATCCTCGCTGACACCAACAGGACAACCGCCATTCTTTGTGCGGACGAGGCGGCGACGACCGGGTGTTTGAAATTCATGGGCAGCCACAACCTCAAATGTCCGGAGGATTTGTCGCTGGTTAGCCTCCATGATTTCCAATGGGGGGATTTGCTGAGCCCGCCGATAACCACGGTATCGTACGATCCTGCTGAAATCGGTCGGAAAAGCTTCGAAAAGCTGATCGCGAAAATCAAACGACTGGGAGAAGACTCCGAGAATACGGTGGTGGAGAGCAAAATCAAAGTGAGGAGCTCGACGCAGACCATCGCCAAAGGCCCTCTCGGCGAAAAGGCGGAAAGTCCGGAACTCTTGCATTTGCAGGCTTCGGAGATGGAGAGCATCAAAACCGGAGAGTATACGGCCGCGATCTCTTTCCATTATTCCGGCACCGCGTGGGCGAGGCTGCACGAAAAAGGAATCAAGGACGTATTTGCCGAAATGGGAATCAAGGTGCTCGTCGTCACCGATGCCCACTTTGACCCGGAACTGCAAAACAAGCAGCACGAAAGCATCCTTTCCATGAAACCGGACATTTTGATCAGCGTTCCCGTTGATGGGGTCATGACCGCTGCCAGTTATCGAACGCTGTTAAACGCCGGAATCAAGCTCGTGTTGATCAACAACGTTCCGGAAGGTTTCGAACGCGGGGACTACGTCACGTGCGTTTCCGTAAACGAACGCGAAAACGGCCAAATCGCGGGAAGATTGTTGGGCGAATACTTAAAAAGATACGACAAGAAAAAAATCGGATTGCTCGTTCACGGCGCTCCTTTCTTCGCCACCCGGCAAAGGGATCAGGCGGTGGAACAGGTGCTGACCGAAGAATTTCCCGACTTGGAAATCGTCGCGGTGCAAAGCTTCCAGAAGGAATCGCGGGCATTCGATGCTTGTTACGAGATGATCAAAAACCACCCGGAGATCGAAGGATTATACGTCTCTTGGGAAGGACCCGCCCTTTCGGCGTTGAACGCGCTGCGGGAATTAAACCGGGAAGAGATCCGCATGGTCACCGCGGACTTGGACAGCGAGGTGGCGTTGAACCTGGCCGCCGGCGGTTCCGTCATCGGAATCAGCGCGCAGCGTCCTTATGACCAGGGGAGAGCGATCGCGCTCGCCGCCGCGAACGCGCTCCTTGGCAGAAGCACCCCGTCCTATATCGGGGTGAGTCCGTACAGAGTCACAAGAGACAATTTGCTGATCGCATGGCAGGAAATTTTGAAAGAACGCGCACCGGCTCAGCTCGCTAGTGCATTGAAGGGCAGCCGGAATCCGTAAATCGCGTAAAAAAGCCGACCTTAGGGTCGGCTTTTTTACGTAAATAAAGAAATATTTCAGTGACATTGCAAGAAAACGAACGTGATATTTTTCTTAATTCCAACTGTTTGTACGAGAACATAAATATTTTGCGTAAATTCATTGACCAAGATAGCGTTTGCATGTTATAAGTTGTCTATAACTCAAATCTGAAAAGAAAAACAGAGGGCATAATCACTAGAATTTACGTAAATTTTTGCAGGGAATGTAAGGTGAACGCATCGTGAAAATGAAGGAAATCGCCCGGAAAGCCGGGGTGTCGATCGCGACCGTATCTCACGTGGTGAATAAAACCCGGTACGTCAGCGATGAATTGACCGAACGGGTGATGAAGGTCATCCAGGAGCTGGACGAAAAACCGGGGTTCCTTTTGCGCAACATGAAAGCGGCTTCAACCGACCGGATCCTATGCGTCATCGAAAACCTTACGGACTATTTTTGCGTGGAGATTCTGAAAGGGGTGAAGTGCCGAGCCGTCCAAGAAGGCCTCCAGGTCGTCGTACTCCAGTCGGATCATCCGGGCGTCGTGCAGGATTACGTGAGATTGGAAAAGCCGAGCGGCATCATCCTGATTACGGACAAACGCCGCAGCGAGCGTATCCGGTCCTCGGACTTCCCCGTTCCCATGGTGATTGTCGGCCACGCGGACCGCATCCCGGAAAGCGGACATCTCTTGATCGACTACCGCGAAAGCGCCTACAAAGGAACGCTTCATCTCATCAAAAGCGGCCATGAAAAAATCGGCTTGATTTACGATCCCGAAAATCCATACGCCCGCCCGCAGATCCTGTCCGGATACCAAGCGGCCTTGCGGGAGCATGAGTTGTCGTTCGATCCGGCACGGGTTCTTGATTGGGAGTCGGACAAAGCGTTCGAAATGGACTCGGTCGGGGACTGGGAGGAAGACGGGCTGACGGCATGGGTGATCGGGAACGAAGTCGCGACTTTCGAGTTCCTGCGTTATTTCACGAAGCGAAACTTCAAAATCCCTGAAGACCTTTCGGTGGTGAGCCTTACGGAACTGGAAGCGAACCGGCTGGTCAATCCCGCGATTACGACGGTTGCCCATGATCCGCATGAACTCGGAAGAATGAGCGTGGAAAAATTGAAACGCAAAATCGCGTCTCAGCCGGACGGCGGGGAGGACGTCGTCGCGCCGTGCAGAATGACCATCCGGCACTCGACGAAGTGCATCGGCCGCGGTCCGCTTGGCGACAAGGCCGAAAGTCCGGAATGTCTCGAGTTGAGCGCCGCCGATATCGAACGGATCAAAGCCGGTTCTTATACGGCGGCGATATCGTTCCACTATGCGGGAACCGCTTGGGCGAGGATGCACGAGAAAGGGATCAAAGACGTTTTTTGGGAGTTGGGAATCAAGGTGCTGGCGGTGACGGACGCGCATTTTAACCCGGATATGCAGATCACGCAGCATGAAAGCATCCTCGCGATGCGGCCGGACATCCTGATCAGCATCCCCGCGGACGAGGCGATGACGTCGCACGGTTACCGGGAAATCGTGAACGCCGGCACCAAGCTGGTGCTCATCAACAACGTGCCGCACGGCTTCGGAAGAGAAGACTATGTCACCTGCGTGTCCGTCAATGAGAGGGAGAACGGACAGGTCGCGGGGAGAATCCTGGGGCAATACTTGACCGACAACGGTAAGAAAAAGGTCGGCATGCTCGTGCACGGGGCCTCGTTCTTCGCCACGAAACAGCGGGACATGGCCGTGGAACAAGTCCTTTCCGAGGAGTTTCCGGAGCTGGAAATCGTGGCGATGGAACCTTTCATCAAGGAAAGCAAAGCCTTCGATACCTGCTACGAGATGATCAAATTGCATCCCGAAATCGAAGGGCTGTACGTTTCCTGGGAAGGTCCGGCGCTCGCGGTATTGAAAGCGCTTCGGGAGTTGGGCCGCGAAGACATCGGCGTGATTACGGCCGATCTGGATACGGAAGTGGCCTATAACATGGCTGCGGGCGGCCCGATCAAAGGCATCAGCGCCCAGCGTCCTTACGATCAGGGAAGAGCCATGGCGTTGTCGGCGGCTAACGCCTTGCTTGGAAGAAGCATTCCTTCCTTCATCGGCGTAAGCCCTGACAAGGTGACTTCGGAAAATCTGCTGGCGAAGTGGCAGGAAATATTGCGGGAACGCGCGCCGGCCGAGCTGGCGCAAATGCTGAAAATCCAAAAACCGACGATTCCGGCAGAGCGTGCGTACGCCGGCCTTTGAAAGGAGGTGAACAAAGATGAAGCTTGGTTACCAGACGAATACATGGGGCGGCGTCGTGGGTCACCCCGCCGGCGTCACCTCGGTAAAGGATTTGTACTACTGGACCCCGGGATCGTTGGAGCAGGCGGTCAAGGAGATCGCGGACGCCGGCTTTGCGGGCATCGAACTGTTTGACGGAAACCTCATGACGTATGAAGACCGTCCCGCCGAATTCCGAAACCTGCTGCAGCAGCATGGCCAAAAACTCGTAGGCGTTTATACCGGCGCGAATTTCATTTTCGCGGATATCTGGAAAGAGGAGCTTTATAAAATCGAAAAGGTGGCCAAACTTGCCGCCGAATGCGGAGCCGAGCATTTGGTCTTGGGAGGAGGAGCGATCCGGGCAACCGGCATCCTCGATTCCGATTTCGAAGCGCTGGCGGAGTCGCTGCAAGGCGCGGCGCAAGTGGCCGATAAGTACGGCCTCGTACCCAGTTACCACCCGCATCTCGGAACCATGGTTCAGGCGCCGGATCAGCTCGACCGCATCATGAAACTGACGAACATTTCCCTCTGCCCGGATACCGCTCATATCGAAGCCGGGGGAGGAGATCCCGTCGCCGTGATCCGCAAATACATCGACCGGATCCGCTACGTTCACTACAAGGATTACGGTTCCGGCAACTTCCTTCCTTTGGGTGAAGGCGGACAGAACTTCGCGGAGATGACGCGGATCCTCCGGGCACACGACTATGACGGTTGGATCACCGTTGAATTGGACAGCCACGACGACCCTTATCGCGGAGCGGTCATCAGCAGAAAGTATCTTCGCGAGCAATGCGATTTCCATTAACCATTTGGGGGGTCATTTTCCGTGAAAAAGCAACTCGCACTTACGATCGTTCTGGTTATGGCGTTAGTCGCCGTTCTGGCGGCTTGCGGCAAGGGCAATAACAACGAATCGAGTCCGTCCAGCTCGGCGGCGGTTTCCGAAAGCGCTTCCCCGTCTGCGCCTGCTTCAGCTTCTGCTTCCGCTTCCGCGTCTCCGAGTGCTTCCAGCGCCGCGGCAGGCGAAGCCCTGACGATCAACCAGGCGCTGCCGGACAAAGAGATTTTGAGCAAAGGCCCGGACGGCGAGGCGGCGGTTTCGGCGAAAACGCTGTCGCTGTCCGCCGACGACATCGAGAAAATCAAGGCGGGCCACTACAAGGCCGCCATCGCCATGCACTATGCCGGCAACGACTGGTCGACGGCGCAAATCAAAGGTCTGCAAGCGGCTTTCGCCAAAATGGGCATCGAAGTGATCGCGACCACCGACGCGAACTTCAAGTCGGAAAAACAAGTGTCCGACATCGAGACGATTCTGTCGAAGAAGCCGGACGTCATCGTCAGTATCCCGGTTGATCCGGTATCGACGGCGGACGCCTACAAGAAGGCCGCTGCGGCCGGCGTGAAACTCGTGTTCATGGACAACAAGCCGAACGGCCTCCAAGCAGGCAAGGATTATGTCAGCGTCGTCTCCGCGGACAACTACGGCAACGGCGTTGAGTCCGCCAACATCATGGCCAAGGCCATCGGCGAATCCGGCGAAATCGGCATGATCTACCATGACGCGGACTTCTTCGTCACGAAGCAAAGAACGGACGCATTCGAAAAAACGATCAAAGAAAAATACCCGAACATCAAACTGATCGACAAAGGCGGCATTACGGGCCCGAACGATGGCGAGAAAGTCGCTTCCGCGCTGCTGACCAAGCATCCGAACCTCAAAGGTCTGTTCGTCGTATGGGACGTTCCGGCGGAAGGCGCTCTCGCAGCCGCACGCTCCGCAGGCCGCAACGATCTGGTCATCACCACGATCGACCTCGGTACGAACGTTGCGCTCGACATCGCGTCCGGCGGCATGATCAAAGGTCTCGGCGCTCAACTGCCGTATGACCAGGGAACGGCGGAAGCCATCCTGGCGGGCTATGCCCTGCTCGGCAAGCAGACTTCTTCGTATTATGCTGTTCCGGCTCTTCCGGTTACGAAAGAGAATATCCTGGATGCTTGGAAAACGGTATACGGCTCCGACGCTCCTTCCTCCATTCAAGACGCAGCCAAAAAATAAAGGAGTGCATGTAACATGCGTAAATTGAACGTAGCGATGATCGGCGGAGGTTTCATGGGCAAGGCGCATTCGCTGGCTTATGCCGGAATGCCGATGTTTTTCTCCCCGGCTCCGGCGATTCCTTACCGTAAAACGGTCGTGGACATTAACGACGAGCTGGCGAAAGCCGCGGCGGACCGTTACGGCTTCGAGTCTTACTCGTCGGACTGGCGGAAAGTCGTGGAAGATCCGGGTGTGGATGTCATCGACATCGTCACGCCGAACAACTCCCATGCCGAGATCGCGATCGCGGCCGCGAAGGCAGGCAAACACATCATTTGCGAAAAGCCGCTGGCCCGGACCGGCGCGGAAGCCAAGCAAATGTGGGATGCCGTTCAGCAAGCCGGCGTCAAGCATATGGTCGCCTTCAACTATCGCCGTACGCCGGCGGTGGCCCTGGCGAAAAAGTACATTGAAGAAGGCGCCATCGGCAAGATCCTGAATTTCCGCGGCACCTATTTGCAGGACTGGTCCGCGGATCCCAGCTCGCCGCTTTCGTGGCGCTTCCGCAAGGACGTCGCCGGTTCGGGCGCTCTGGGAGACACGGGAACGCACGTGATCGATTTCGCGCGTTATCTGGTCGGCGAAATTTCCCAGGTCATGGGCGTGCTCAGCCACTTCATCACGGAACGGCCGGTGCAATCCGGCTCCGTCGATAAATTGGGTACGGTGAAAGCGGGAGCGGACGTCCGCAAAGAACCTGTGGATACGGATGACGAAATGACGACGTTGCTGCGCTTCGAGAACGGCGCGGTCGGCAGCATCGAGGCGACGCGCAACGCGTGGGGCCGCAATAACTATCTCACGTTCGAAATCCATGGCGAAAAGGGTTCGATTTGCTTCAACTACGAGCGTCGCGACGAACTGCAGGTGTGCTTCTCGAACGATCCGGACGACCGCCGCGGTTTCCGCACGATTTACACCGGCCCCGCCCATCCGTACGGGGATGCGCTATGGCCGATTCCGGCGCTTGGCATCGGATACACGGAGACGAAAATCATCGAAGCGCACGATTTCTTCTCCGCCATCGTGAACGATACGGAAGTATCGCCGAACTTCTACGACGGCTATCGAATCTCCGTCATCTCCGACGCGATCATCGAATCCGCCGAGACGGACAAGTGGGTCAAATGCCTGTAAGTTTTTCGTAACAACACGTTTTACCAAAACATGCCGGCGCGGGGGCGACATCCGTCCCCGCCCGACATATCGTCTGGGGGTCGGAGTATGGCAGTGCCGGCTTTGCAAATGAGCGGCATCGGCAAATCGTTCAACGGCATCAAGGTTTTGCAAGACGTCGGTTTTGAACTGCTTCGGGGTGAAGTACACGCTTTGATGGGCGGCAACGGAGCCGGGAAATCGACACTCATGAAAATATTGACCGGCGTATATGGAATGGACGCGGGTCAGATCTGCATCGACGGAAACGAAGTGAAGATCCAAACGCCGGTGGACGCGGAAAAACACGGCATATCGATGATTTTTCAGGAATTCAGCCTCGTGCCTACCTTGACGGTCGCACAGAACATTTTTCTCGGGCGGGAACCGAAAACGAAAGCGGGATTCATCGACGATAAGAAGTGCACCGAGTTGACCAGGCGGCTGTTGGAAGACTTGGAGGTCGACATGAAGCCGAGCGACCTCGTGGCCGATCTGGGCGTCGGCTTCTGGCAGATGACCGAAATCGCCAAAGCATTGTCCAAGGAAACGAAAATATTGATCATGGATGAACCCACCTCGTCATTGACCAAACGGGAATCCGAAATCCTGTTTTCGCTCATCGAACGTCTGAAGAACAGGGGCATCTCGATCATTTACATTTCTCACCGGATGGAAGAAATCTATCGCGTATGCGACCGGATTACCATCCTCGGAGACGGCCGCCATCTGGTGACGGACGACGCCTCCCGCCTCGATATGGACAGCGTCATCGGCCACATCGCGGGGAAGAACCTGGATAAGTTCGAATGGAAGGAAAGACCGGTTTCCGGCGATGGAGAAGTGATCCTGCAGGTGTCGGGATTGAAAACGGATAACCGGCTTAACGGCGTTACTTTCGACCTCAAGCAAGGGGAAATCCTCGGATTCGCGGGCCTTATGGGCAGCGGGCGGACCGAAACGCTTCGAGCGCTGTTCGGCATTGACGCTTGGACGGACGGCGAGGTGCGCATCCACGGGAAGCCGGTCCGGATGAGATCGCCGAAAGACGCGATCCGCTGCGGGCTCGCGCTCGTTCCGGAAGACCGCAGGGAACAAGGGCTGGTTCTGGAACATGAAGTGAAGGACAACATCATGCTTCCCTCGATCTCCAAGGTCGCGGGGCCCCTCGGCTTCGTGAACGACCGCAAAGGAAACCGGAATTCCGAAGCATGGGTGCGCAAGCTCAGCATCAAAACCGATTCGATCCACAAAACCACCCGTCTGCTGTCGGGCGGGAACCAGCAAAAAATCGTTTTTGCCAAGTGGCTGGCCAACGCCCCGGAAATCATCATGCTCGACGAGCCGACGATCGGAATCGATATCCGGGCGAAGACCGAAATCATAGACATGATCCGCGTTCTGGCGAGCGAAGGCAAAAGCATCCTGGTCGTTTCTTCGGAACTCACCGAGCTGCTGGCGGTATGCGACCGCATTCTCGTGTTCCACGACGGTCAGGTCGTGAATCAATACAACCGGAAAGATATCCAGTCCGAGGAGGAATTGCAGCATGCAATCCAATACTTCTGAGGCGAAGGCAACCCTCGCCTGGACCCGAAAATTCAACTGGCGGCAATATATCGTGTATATCGCATTTATCGTGGTGTTCGCCTATTTTGCCATCACGCTGAACTCCGACGGGTTTCTTACTTCGAACAATATCATGAACATCGTTCGTCAAACGGCGATCATTTCGATTATGGCTGTGGCGATGACCTTCGTGATCAGCGCAGCGGAGATCGATCTTTCGGTCGGCTCCATCGCGGCTCTAGCTTCGCTTACCAGCGCGTTGGCGCTCGAACACGGCTACGGGATTATGGGCGCCATCGTGGCGGGTTTGGGTACGGGGCTGGTGATCGGTACCGTTAACGGATGGCTCGTGACGAAGGTAAGCATACCATCATTCCTGGTCACGCTCGGCATGATGGGAATCGCGAAAGGGTTCGCCATGTGGATTACCGATACGGCCCCCGTTCCGATTCTCAACGATCACTTTTCTTATATCTTCGGTTCCGGAGACATCGGGAAGATTCCGGTTCTCCTGATTTGGACGCTTGTTATCGCCGTCATCGGTCATGTCGTGCTGCGAAAAACGACGTTCGGCCGCAGAACGCTGGCGACGGGCGGCAACCAGAACGCCGCGCGTTTCTCCGGCGTCAACGTGGCCCGGACGAAGCTCATGGTGCTGGCAGCTTCCGGGCTGGTCGCCGGCCTGGCCGGCATGCTGTATGCCGGACGGATGCACTCAGGACGCTTTACGTTCGGCGAAGGGGATGAACTTTCCGTGATCGCGGCCGTCATTCTCGGCGGCACGAGCCTGTTCGGCGGCGTAGGAACCGTCGTCGGTACGGTCATCGGATCGCTGATGATCGGCACGATCAACAACGGCTTAATCATCATGGGACTTGACGTCAGCCAGCAAATGATCATCAAAGGACTCATCATCATTTTGGCCGTCGCGTTCGGCCGGAAAGCCGTAAACAAGTAAGCAGGGAGAAGGATGAGATGCCGATGGCGGCGAATAGACGGTTTGCGAAAGGATTTAGCTTGCACTCGATCGGGTTCAAACTGTTCTTCATCTTTTTCATCAGCATTCTGGCATTCGTGTTGGCTGTCGGCCTCATCTCGTACGATTTGTCGAGGCGCACCATCGCCTCCGAGGTGTCCAATTCCTCTCTGCAAACGATCGTCCAGGCGAACGAAAAGCTGGATTACATGTTCGGAAACTACGAGAACCTGTCGCATCAGATCCGGAACAACACGGAATTCACGGACCAGATTTTCACGCTGCTGAATTTCGACGTGGAACAGGTGCAACGCGTCACGATGGACCGGAAAGTCCGCGGCTACCTGCAAAACCTGAAATTGTCGCAGCCTTATGTGACGGGTATTTACGTGCTCAACGACAAAGGATCGTTCGGGACGACGGATGTCAAGATTCCCAAGGACATTGCGACCAAAGACTGGTATAAGAAAGCGGTGGACCAGAACGGCAAATTCGTATGGCTGCCTCCGCGCGAGAAGGGCTATCTCGGAGTCGGGAGCGCGGGGGAATCGTCGTTTGCGGTCGCGCAAATTTTGAAAAACTCCTTTGACGATCCCATCGGTGTTCTCCTTATGGAGTTCGACCCGGTTTTACTCGGCAATACGCTCAAAAAAATCCGGCTGGATTCCGGGAACGTGTTGATGCGGGACGCCGACGGAACGAACGTGGCAAGCGGAAATGATTCCTGGACGGACACGCCGCCGTTTGCGATGAGCGGTATGTCCGGTGAATTGTCACTTCGGGACGGAAGCGCCGATTTGCTCGCGGTATACGCAAAATCCGAACTCACCGGCTGGGCTTTAATCGGTCTTGTGCCGAAAGCCTCGGTATACGCCCATGCAGACAGCATTTACCGGTTCACCCTGATCGCGGCCTGCTCGGCGGCTGCCCTTGCGCTCGTCATCGGGTACCTTCTAGCGAGAAGAATCGGCGGTCCACTGAAGCGTATCCAGGACTTGATGAAAGAAGGCGCCAAAGGAAACTTGAAGGTTCGTTCCGGTTTCACCCGCAAGGACGAGATCGGGGAACTGAGCAGCAGCTTTAACCAAATGATGAGCCAAATGACGCAGTTGATCCATGATACGGACAAGCTTGCGGCCGCGGTCCTGGGGACCGCCGGCCAAATCGTGCAGGTCTCGGACACGACGTCACAAACGGCTAAAGAGATCGCCGCGGCGACAGAAGAAATCGCCGCGGGTGCCGTTTCGCTCACGGAAGAGGCTTCAAGCGGCAACGAAGTCACGCTCGCGGCCAACGAGCAATTGAAATCGGTGATGGAGAGCAACACGGAGGTCGCGGATACCGCGAAGGAAGTCCGCGTGTTCAGCCAAGAGGGCATTCGCTGCTTGGGCGATTTGACGGCCAACACGAGCGAGGTTGAACGTAAAACCGGCGATATGGCGCAGAAGGTGGAGCGCCTGAGGGAAAGTACGAAGTCCATGGAAAAAATCTTCGATTTGATGGCGCGTGTGAATCAGCAGACGAAGATCCTCTCCTTGAACGCCGGTATCGAGGCCAGCCGCGTCGGAAGCGCAGGCAAAGGCTTCCTCGTGCTCGCGCAGGAAATGCAAAGGCTTGCGGAACAATCCCGGCAGTCGATGGAAGTGGTCGCGGGCATCGTGGACACGCTCCATGAGGAGATCCAGGCAACGTCCGCGGCGATTCTCGAATCGCAGCCGATTTTGCTCGCGCAAACGGGTTACGTCCATCGGGTGAACCGGATTTTCGGCAATGTGCATGGCCATATGGAAGAAGTGCTGACGAAAGCGGAAGCCAGCACGGCACGTCTAAGGGATCTGGAGCAAGCCCAGGAAACGTTGAAAAGAGCGATCGACAACGTCACGGCGGTCTCCGAGGAATCTTCGGCGATTACCGAGGAAGTCGCCTCCCAAAGCGCGGAACAATCGAAGAGCAGCGAAGGCCTTGCCCGGCTTTCCGCGGAATTAAAAGAAGCATGCTTCGCGCTGCAAACGTCGCTGACGAAATTCCAGTATGATAGATGAGGAAATCCTCTATGAACGTGGCGTATTGGCTGCGTTCTTTTATTTTGCCGCTTCCGGTCGGGTCATGGTTCCGAAGTAGACCACGCAGAACACCCGAGTCATCAGGAATGTGAGAAAAATCGCGGTCCACTACCAAAACCAATTCCAACGAACATACCGAATCAAATCGGTATATTAATGGATAAGCAACTCAACCACCGTCAGTACGGAAGCGAATAATACATAATAGCCGAATTGAGTCCAGCGCCTTGCATGAGTCGGGAAAACGATTGACGTCGGCAAACTCCCTTACCGGATAGGCGAGAAGGTTGAGCTCGACCATGGCATGACCGAAAATACACGTCATCCACTGTTTAACCAATTCGGTATTCGCGGCCAGCAATCCGTCAATTAAGGTGAGCAGTGAAATCCAGGCGGCAAAGTAAAAACACTTCGTCAACTTTTTCCCACGTGGTCTGTAGATGTAATAAAGGCCGCTTGCAACAGGCGTCCACACCACTTTGAACGGGATATTCAATTCCGACGCTTTGGGAAATTCACGCAGCGGGTAGGCCGTTAAATCAAGTTGAACGAGCAGCATTTCTACCGCCCATACAACAGCCTGACACGCAAGAAAACACAATATGAATTAAATTCCGTTCCATGTCCATGACCATAGCTTGGGCAAGGAAGGAGGCTCCTATGCACTCGTTGTCCGTCGTCGACGCGAGATTGCGGAGATTGCGGTGTCCCCATTTAAATATTTTTATTAATTAGGCACTTGAACCGCGTTCGGTCATATATAAGTGATATCCGTTCGAACCTGTTGAGGAGGATATCATGCAAGTAATTTTACCGAGTGAAGAATATTTCGGTAGGTTTGAAGCCGTTTTTTTATTCTACGGGCCCATGCCTACAGGCGTTACTGTTTCAGAAACCGGGCGTATTTTCGTTTGCTTTCCGAAATGGGGAGACGACGTTGAATTTACGGTGGCTGAGATCGTTCAAGGTTCTTTGCGGCCTTATCCGAGCATAGAGGCTAATTCGGCAAACCCTTCAAATATTTCAATGTCCTTCATTAGTGTCCAAAGTGTCGTTGCCGATGGAAGGGGAACGCTTTGGGTACTGGATACGGGAGCTCCAAATTTCTCGGAACCCATCAAAGGAGGGGCGAAACTAGTCGCGGTAGATTTGAACACGAATACAATCAGAAAAGTATATACATTTACAGAAGATGTTGTTCTGCCAACCACGTATCTGAACGATGTCCGATTTGATTTTCGTGTCGGTAAAGCAGGCTATGCTTATATAACGGATTCGTCTTCCCGGGGACCGGGAGCCATTATTGTCGTCGATTTGGAAACGGGCCATGCTTTCAGACGGTTAAACGGGGCAAATTCAACTTCGCCGGATCCCTATTTTTTACCGAAGGTTGAGGGTAGAATCCTGATGAATCGAAACAAAGACGGATCTACTTCACCCTTTAGATTGGCATCCGATGGTATTGCGATTTCCCCGGACGGCAAGCAGTTGTATTTTTGTCCTCTCTCCAGTCGTCATCTGTACTCGATTTCAACCGAGGCCCTAAGAGACCGAACGATACCGGATAGTAATTTACAGAATTTCGTGAAGTATTGGGGAGAAAAAGGTGCTTCAGACGGAATGATAACCGGTGCGAAAGGAACACTCTATGCAGGAGATTATGAGCACAACAGTATTCGAAAAATCCTGCCGAATGGCAGTATGGAGACCATCGCACATGATCCGAGAATTTTATGGCCGGATACTTTTTCGATTGGTCCGGATCAATACTTATATTTCATCGTGAACCAATTACATCGGCAGCCGAGATATCATTATGGAAATGACCTGAGGCAGAAGCCTTATAGTTTACTCCGTACGAAGATAGACGAATCGCCTGCTCCTACCATGGGAAAGGGTTGATTCGGGATTCGCTCCCGCTTGGCAATCCACCATACAAAAAAACGCAGCCGATTAGGCTGCGTTGCTTTTTATGTATGGTGGAGCCAAGGGGGATTGAAATCTTGATTGAACTTGCTGACGACGTTTAGTCGACGAAGCAGATCGCAGCGGTAGATTTCGATGCCGATTTCTTACCCCACAAAGTGACGCGTCTCTTCGAAGCTAATTCCGATTACTTTGCGGGGACCCCATCAACCGTCTTGGGTATCCTGCGCGCGGAACGCCCCCCTGAATCGGGATTCGATCCCCCTTGGCAGTCCACCATACAAAAAAACGCAGCCGATTTGGCTGCGTTGCTTTTTATGTATGGTGGAGCCAAGGGGGATCGAACCCCTGACCTCATCGCTGCCAGCGATGCGCTCTCCCAGCTGAGCTATGGCCCCATGTCTTAAGCGACAAAAATGATATTATCATGGCAAACAGGCAATGTCAATGCCATTTTCTTCAGGACGATTTCTCGTGCATATCCGCTTTTTTTCAGCAAAGGATAAGACGACATTTCGGTCAGAAAATGGGGTTGTGCGGAATGGCGCGTAACGGGGACGAGGGGATGTTGTGGCGTTGGGGACTGATCGTGCATCGCCTTCGTTGGATGGTGGTCGCGATCTCCGTTGTTATTTTTCTTCTCATGGGAACGTACGCGAGACAATTGCCGGGGCTGCTCAAGGACAACGGATTCGAACCTCGCGGGAGCGAATCGTCGCGCGGCTTAAACCTTCTTGAGAATGAATTGGGGGTGCCGCCCTCCTCCGTAACGGTCGTATACGAAAGCAACAGCCTGAATTTGACGTCCCTTGCATCTAGAAATAACATTATGTCTTCCTTAGAAGCGGTCAAAAAACTTCCCTACGTCAAACAAGTCTCCATGAACAAAACGAAGCGCTTGAACAATCGCACGGACGTCCAGTCGGCGGAAATCGAGCTGAATCTGAATAAATCGGACGCGCTGGCCCGATATCCGCATATCCGGAACCTCATTCACGCACCTTCAGGCATGAAGGTGTATGTCAACGGACCAACGGCCACTTTGTACGATATCCAAAAAGCGACGAAAAAGGATTTGTCCAAATCGGAAATTCTCGGTCTCCCGATCGCGCTCGTCGTGCTCGTTCTCATTTTCGGTTCGTTGTGGGCGGCCATTCTTCCCGTGATCGTCGGCGTGATGAGCGTCGCGTGCACGCTCGGCATCGCCTATTTCATTGCACTGAAATATTCTCTGTCCAATTTCATGCCGAACATGGTCACCATGGTGGGGCTTGCGATCGGCATCGACTACGCTTTGTTCGTGGTCAGCCGATTCCGGGAAGAGCTGGCGCGGCAGCGAGCGGTCAGCACGGCGGTGGCGAGAACGTGCCAGATGGCGGGGAAGTCCATTTTGTTCTCGGGGTTCGCGGTACTGATCGGCATGCTCGGCATGCTGTTCATCGACTTACCGGTAATGCGTGCTCTGTGTTTAGGCGGCGTATTGGTCGTGTTTTCGTCCGTGTTATTGTCACACACGCTTCTTCTGGCTTTGCTCGGCATCCTGGGTCATCAGATCAATCGTTTTGCGGTGCTGCCGTCTCTCAGGAAGAAACGTGGAAATACGGCGGCTTGGGAACGAATCGCCTTTACCGTCATGAAAAAGCCCGTCGCGGTCGTGCTGCTCATGAGCGGGCTGCTCGTTCTGCTGATGCTGCCGGTCGGCGGCATGAAGCTGGGCGTTCCAAGTGCGGAAGTGCTGCCGCCCACCTACGAATCGAGGCAAGGATCGGATCTGCTAAAAGAAACATACGACGAGCGGGAATTGAATCCGATCCAAGCGGTGGTTCAAACGGATGGCGGTACCGTGTGGCAGGAACGGACGATCCGCGATATCCGTGCT